>NZ_JAGSOY010000030.1 GCF_018837975.1 Zooshikella harenae
ATACTCTATGAGAGTGTTGAAAAAAAATGACAAGAGATACTACGAATCCTACACCAAATAAAAGAAATAAATATTTTGTTATTGCTAGTTCGATCTCAGGAGGTTTGGGGATATAAGATAATCCAATGCCTAAGAGAATAGGTACTGCAAAAGTAGCCAAGAAGGCAAACCCACTCGTTTTATCAAATTTTGTTTCGTGGTAAGCATTTTCATTTAAGTATTGACCATGTATTAAAAATGGTTTCCTAACTGAAGAGAAACGTTTGAATTTTTTTTTAAGCTTTCATCCGCATGCCCTAACTTAGGATTAGTTATTCGTATAAGATCTTCTATCTGTTCATTGTCCTTCTTATCGATTGTTTCGTAATCAGTGATTTCAATGCTAAACTTCTTATTGCAGGAAGTACATGTTCCGTATGCTTCGACAAACTGTCCTCTACCAACAGGTACCCAGAAAAAATGACCTGTTAAACCAATCCGGTGAACTGATACTTTATTAACTGAGTTGCACTCAGGGCATATTTCAGCGACAAATCCAAGTTTTTGATCCGTTGGTTTAGTTCCCCAGATTAAAATCATGATCTTGCCTCCTATTTATCACCAATTTGCCCTAATGTCTGCTACACCGAGTGACTTGGAGTGTTGCGAAGATTAGGGAAAAAACAAATATCATGGAATAAGCTAACGAAATGGATAAAAATATTCATCTCTAGTCCACGTATATTACATCCATACCCCTCAAAATGCCTCATCGTTAATACTCAAAAAAGGAGTCGTATGCGTTAGTAGCGTATGTAGATATCTGTGCCGTAGGCCTGACTTATATCAGGTGGTTTAATGAATGAACATACATACTATTATCAGGCCTTATATCGTTTAAAAATAATTTCGTTAAGATAATTAAAAAAACACAACAAAACACGAGCCCATAATGAACGACTAAGCAGCAACTCTTTAAGAGTGCCAGATAAGGCTTCTCAGAAATCTATACCTCTTCCGTAAGCAAGCGCAACCAGACTAAGCTATAAGTATAGATACTACTTTTAGCAGTATATTAGGCTTTTGAAAAAAATCTAACGAATGAGCTTTTTTGTTAATATTTTCTTTGCAGTGTAAATAAAATGGAGCGCATACTATAATTAATGAAATTTACCGTGTTTAGAGTACAGCTTAGAAAAGTGTTACTGAATGATTTTTAGTTAACTATCAGGTAAAAAAATGCCTTTAGTGATCACCTGTTTTTGCATTACATTTCTGAGCTTAGTTTCAGTAGTGACTTTCTGCGCTGAAAGAAAAAATTTATTAATTGCTACAGGAGACTATCCACCCTGGACGTCTGAAGTAAGTAGAGGGCAGGGCTTTGTTAATCATGTCATTACAGAAGCCTTTGCACACCGAGGCTTTACGGTCTACTATCATTTTTTACCATGGGCAAGAAGTTACGGTGACACAGAAAGAGGAAAATTTTCTGCCCTTTCGTACTGGGCCTGTTCAAAGAAAACCCAAAAGACATTCTATTGTAGTGATCCTATGCACACAGAGTCCTATGTATTTTTTCATGAAAAAAACATCCATTTTCCTAAATGGAAGAAACTATCTGATTTAAAAGCATTTAGAATAGGTGCAACCCGCGGCTATACTTATACTAAAGCATTTTGGCAGGCCTATAAAAATAAAACCTTGGATATTATTGTTAATAATGACGATGAAACTAGCTTTAAAATGTTGCTTAAAGGCCGCTTAGATGCGGTTGCCGTATCCTCTATTACAGGGCTTCTAATACTTAACCAAAAATTTGGCTACAAAATTGCCAACACAATAACATTTAATAGTAAACCTATTGTAGAAAATACTGCACACTTATTATTTCCTAAAAGTCGAAAAGAATCACTGCACTTATTAAAGGTGTTCAATCAAGGACTAATGAAAATTAAAGAGGATGGTACATATGATCAGTATTTTGATGACCTTATAATGGGTAAATATTAACGAAAAAAATCTGAAAAATTAGAAAACACTATGTATGAGAAAGGAAAAAGAATGCGTGTTAGGTTATGTCATAACTGGTTGTTTTTTTAGCGGTAAACGGGGTTGTGGATTATTTTTGGCAAAATTAGTTAACCATATATGATCGCTTACACTTATTTTTATAGCTAAATAATAATTTTTACGACATAACCTAAAATATCTAGGTTAGATGACTAATTAGCTACCATAACGAGCAGTATATTCATGATCAACTTTTTTAGGATTGGTAAAGAAACGTCGAATCATTGGCTCAAAAAAGGATAATGGCTCCCAGTCGTAGTTGGGATCAAAGCAGTTTTGATCATATTCCTCACAGAAATGCACACAATCTTCAAACCAGGGAGAGTCACGAAACGCATCACGAGTATTGGGGTCTCCACCACAGTGATGAGCATAATAATAAAGCTGAAATACACCATGATGTTTGATAATCCAATAGATTTTATCTGATACAAAAGGTCGAAGGATTGCAGCCGCCATTTCACTATGAGACCAAGGAGCAAGGTCATCGCCAATATCATGAATCAGTGCAGCTATAACCATTTCTTCAGTTTCACCATTACGAAAAGCTCGGGTTGCTGACTGCAACGAGTGCTCCAATCGATTAATCTGGTATCCTCCCAAGGTATGCTCTAGTCGTTTAAGTGCCTTTATTATTCGATCAGGCAAACCTGCTCGAAACTTCTCTTCTAAGCTATCCAGATACTCAAGCTCTTCTTTGGTACTATCGCTCAAGCGCGTAAAGTTAACAGTTTGCATGGTGACTCCATCTTTCTTTTATCATTATTGGTTTGTTGTGTTATTACTAAGAAAACACATATTGGGCCCTTTAGTTGTATCACAAAAATTATTTTGCCATAAAATAAGCGTTCATCAAGACTCATAGTGACTACAAAACAACCAAAGCATTAGCAGAAGTGGAAAAGGCTATCATGATGGGTAAAACTTTGTGACACAACCCTCCATAGCGCTTTGAATCTCCCATCTATTTAACAAATAATAACAAACTATACATATAAAACAAATAAAATATATTTTACTTGTATAAATATTAATATATCAATTAACTAACTTCACCAGAAGCAACTGTAGTCAAAAAACTTAAAGACATAATACTTTCAATGAATAACCTGATTTTAAAATGAAAATATTGTATATACGCTACAGTTGAATTGGTTTTTTATTGATACATTTTAATACACCTACGTAATAGCTTGTGCTTAATCATATCAGTTACAATTATTGCAACTTAAATGTCTTGAAAAGTAGCGCAGTAATACTGTTTATATACATGATTTTTAACATAATCATGTGTTTTTATCAAAGAAATAACTTAGTATTTTAATATCCGTTGATTATTCTAGCAATCAACAGCGGTAGGCCATTTTTAAAACAGAAACACAGCATAATGATAGTTATATAGTACTAAAAAAGATTCAACTAGTAATAGTTAGTAGCAAAGAATTTTTACCTCTCAAGTTATCCCTTGAGATACATGATAGTTATAATCATCTTAGTCGTCTGTACAAAAGCCCTTTTCTTTTAATTACAAGTGAAACGGCCGATAGTCTGTAACTCAGGACTTCACCGCTTAACTATTTATATGAAGTAAATAAATCACCTTATAATAAGGTGATTTTGCTGGCGCTTTCGTAAAAATTATTTAGCTTAAAAATAAACTTATTTTGGATAAATTTAATCTGTTAAAACCCCACTGGGGTGTGTCGTAACGTTTTAACCATGGTGATAGCCTTTTCCACTTCTGCTAATGCTTTGGTTGTTTTGTAGTCACTATGAGTCTTGATGAACGCTTCAAAAGTTGTCATTTACCCAAGTGTCAAGTGTGTTGTACTGCAAGCGCTGTATTATTACTTTCTGTTTGCACTGAGCTACTGAGATATTGAAGAGTTCCTGCAAGACTGGAATGTCCCTGTTGGTCTTAGCTGGTTTATGGATGAAACCTATATCAAAGTGAAAGACCAGTGGTATTACCTGTACAGAACCGTCAAATAGGGGATGACCCGAAGGTAGAGGTGAATAATTTTTATAGTTACGTCCAGGCTGAGAAGTTCACTTGTGAGTTGCTGTCGTACATTTGATGTGCGACAACTTCAGCATACCTGTATTCATTAATTATATTTTGTGTAATTCCTATGACTAAAAAAACGCGTCGTCTTGCTGTGCTGGGAGTACTCATTTCTGTTGTTTTAGCTACTGTGGGCTGGAACGCTCTTAGTTGGTTCAAACCTGAGCCTGTTGAATATATCACCGCTCCTGTGGAAAAACGGGATATAGAAGAAAAAGTTTTAGCCACTGGCGTATTGGAAGGCGCCAAGCAGGTTGCGGTGGGTGCTCAGGTTACTGGACAGTTGAAGTCTATGAACGTATCTGTCGGTGACAGGGTGACAAAAGGTCAATTGCTGGCGGAAATCGACCCAGTTTTGCCACGCAACAATTTGAAGCGGGCGATGGCGGAGCTGAAAAACATTAGGGCTTCGCGTCGCGCCAGTGAAGCCATGCTGCGTTATAACGAGTTGAATTTCAAACGCCAACGTGAAATGAGTGCAGAGGACGCGGCATCGGTGGCTGATTTGGAAAACGCTCGCGCCCAGATGGAAAAAGAAAGAGCAAACATTGAAGCGCTGGACGCTCAAATCACTAAGGCGGAAATTCAGGTGGAGACTGAAAAGGCTAATCTCGGATTCACCAAGATTGTCGCGCCAATGGATGGTGTGGTGATCGCCACGAAGTTTGAAGAAGGACAAACTCTGGTATCGAGTCAAGAAGCACCGACGCTGTTGGTTTTGGCAAAGCTGGATACGATGACGGTGAAAGCGAAAATATCTGAGGCTGATGTCTCTAAGGTAAAGCCGGGCCTTGAAGCAAACTTTACGGTTTTAGGGAATCAAGACCGTCTTTACAAAGGCATGTTGCGCATCATTAAGCTAGCGCCAGACAACATTTTCGATAAGGCGTCTGCCGGTGATTCAAATAAAGCTGTTTACTACAGTGGCTTGTT
Organism: Zooshikella harenae; assembly: GCF_018837975.1. Classification (GTDB taxonomy): domain Bacteria; phylum Pseudomonadota; class Gammaproteobacteria; order Pseudomonadales; family Zooshikellaceae; genus Zooshikella; species Zooshikella harenae. Next base: position 5,048 of record NZ_JAGSOY010000030.1, read on the forward strand.
AGAAGTACCAAACCTTGATCACTCTTTGCGAGTGGCTATGACGGCACAAGTATCCATCATTATTAATCGGCAGTCGCAAGTGCTGAGTATTCCTATCTCTGCTTTGGACCCTAGTCAGAAAATCAGTGGTTCACAACATAAGGTTCGCGTGCTGGTCAATGGTTTTCCAGAAGAAAGGACGATTAAAACGGGCATTCGTGACAATGTTTATGTGCAGGTGCTCACTGGCCTGAATGATGGAGACAGTGTAATTCTCGGTGACAGTCTATCGGTTAATACGGACGCTGAAACATCCGTCGTTATTGGGGGGTAAGGTCGTTTTATGAAGGAGCCATTGATTGAAATAAATGACCTTAACAGGTTTTTCCTGGCTGGGGAGCAGCAAGTTGCTGTGCTGAAGGACATTGACCTGAAGATTTATCCAGGTGAAATGGTCGCTATTATGGGAACGTCTGGCTCTGGAAAGTCGACGCTGATGAATATCCTGGGGTGCCTGGATCGCCCGAGCAGCGGTAGCTATAAAATCAGTGGCCGGGAAACGAAGGAGCTGGATGCTGACGAGCTGGCCACACTGCGGCGTAACCACTTTGGGTTTATCTTTCAGCGCTATCATTTACTGTCGCATCTGGATGCTTTGGGCAATACGGAGTTGGCAGCAGTCTATGCTGGTGTTGCCAAAGATTCGCGCCGTGAACGAGCGCATATGTTGTTATCGCGCCTGGGGTTGGAGGAGCGTTGCGAGCATAAGCCCAGTCAGCTATCTGGAGGTCAACAGCAGCGGGTGAGTATCGCCAGAGCCCTGATGAACGGTGGTGAAGTGATTTTGGCGGATGAGCCCACTGGTGCGCTGGATACCCGAAGTGGGCAGGAAGTCATGACAGTGCTTCGGGAACTGCATCAGCAGGGGCACACTGTCATTATTGTTACACATGACCCTCAAGTGGCAGCCAAAGCGGAGCGGATCATCGAAATTCAGGATGGTGAAATTATCGCTGACCGTGTGAACGTTGCTTTGGAGTCAGAGCAACTAGCATCATCTGCGGCGGACTCTAGTTCAGCGACAAGTCACAAGGAATTGCGGGGTGCTTGGCTGGGACGTTTCACCGAAGCTTTTAAAATGGCCTGGATCGCCATGACCTCGAATCGATTGCGAACGCTTTTGACCATGCTTGGCATCATTATTGGCATCACAGCGGTGGTGAGCATTGTCGCCATTGGTGAGGGCGCAAAGCAACAAGTCATCAGTGACATTAATGCCATTGGCGTTAACACCATTGAGATTTTTCCTGGTAAGGATTGGGGGGACGAAAGAGCTGCTTCCATCGATACCCTGGTGGCGGCGGATGTGGAAGCTTTGCAGGCTCAACCCTTTGTAGACAGCGTGACGCCCAGCATAACTAGTGGGCAACAGCTGCGTTATTACAATGTTGCTGTCAATGTGAGTGTTAATGCAGTCGGTGAGCAGTATTTCAGAGTGAAAGGGCTAATTGTTGCAGAAGGTCGGCCGTTGCTGCGAGAAGATATTCGTACTCAGGCGCAGGTGGTGGTGATTGACAGTAATACCCGCAAAAAACTGTTCACTAGTGGTGAAGATCCTATTGGTAAAGTGCTTTTAATCGGGGACTCACCTTGGACAGTTATTGGTGTAGCGGAGGATAAAAGTAACCCCTTTGATAGCGGTGGCAACCTGTCGGTGTGGATGCCACACAGTTCTGTCACGACACGCCTGGTAGGCAGAAAGAATTTCAGTTCTATCATTGTCCGCACGCCAGATGGGATGACCAGCATGGTGGCAGAACAAAGCATCGTTCGCTTGTTGACTACACGGCACGGTATAAAGGATTTTTTCACATTCAGCACTGATAGTATTTTGAAGGCGGTTGAAAAAACTACCACCACCTTGACGTTATTGGTGTCCTCTATTGCGGTTATTTCTTTGATCGTCGGCGGCATAGGCGTCATGAATATTATGCTGGTGTCGGTCACTGAGCGCACCCGGGAAATTGGTATCCGTATGGCCGTTGGTGCACGGCAAAGTGACATATTGCAGCAGTTCTTGATTGAAGCGGTGATGGTTTGCCTAATCGGCGGTGGTATTGGCATTTTGCTGTCTTTTGGTGTGAGTGCTTTGTTCTCACTGTTGGTTCCGGATATGCAAATGTTATTTTCCGTTACTGCCATTGTGGCGGCCGTGGTTTGCTCCTCACTGATTGGGGTGTTGTTTGGTTTCTTGCCTGCGCGAAATGCGGCGCGACTTGATCCGATTGAAGCATTAGCGCGGGAGTGATTGATGAGCGGTAACCCTATGAAGTTTGCAGTAAAATGGGTGAGTTTTATGGGCGTGAGAGGGAGAAAAAACATAGCACTTTTATTGCTGTGCTCGACGTTGTTGGCTGGGTGCGAAAGTTTGGTGCGCACGCAATATTCTCGGCCTCAATTGGAACTTCCTGCCTCTTGGTCCTATGCGGCAGTGAATGGAGAACAGGCATTGGCGTCAGAGCAATGGTGGCGAGCGTTTAAGGACGAGGCATTGGACTGCTTAATTGAGCGGGCGTTGAAGAGTAATAGTGACATGGCTCTGGCAGCGTTAAAAGTGCAGCAGGCGCAACTGCGAGCGGGTATTGCTGACGGCAACCTGACACCTGATGCAAGCGCACAGCTCAGCGCTTCCCGAGTGCGTGATATGAATACTCACACCAGCAGGAAGTCCTCTGGCGCTTCTCTTGAATTGAGTTATGAGCTTGATCTCTGGGGAAAGCTATCTAGCGCACGTGACAAAGCGCATTGGGAAGCTATGGCAACTGAGCAGGATAGAGCCGGTGCAGCACTGGCATTGATCGGCACGACAGCGAACCTCTATTGGCGTCTTGCATATTTGAACGAGTCCATCGCCGCTAGTGAGGCTTCATTGGGTTATACGGCAAAAGCCTTGAAGCTCGCTCAAGTTAAACGTCGTAGCGGTGCAGTCTCCAACCTTGACTTGATCCAGGCTGAGCAAAACTTGGCAAGTCAGCGTGCCTCGTTGACCACTTTGCTGCAGGAAAAAGTGGAAGTGCAAAATGCACTGGCTATTTTGTTTGATCAGGCACCAGAGAATTCGGTATCTGATCCACAAACCTTACCTGTCATGCGGATGCCAACCTTGCCTGTGGCCACTCCAGCGGCGTTACTGGCACGCAGGCCAGATATGCAGGCGGCTGAAATGCGTTTACGCAGTGTCCTGGCGGATACAGACCATACACGCGCCAGTTATTACCCCAGCTTTAGCTTAACCGGATCCATGGCGACAGGTGATTCAGTGTTGGCGAATATATTGCGCAATCCAGTTGCCACTTTGGGAGCAGGCCTAAGTCTACCTTTTTTGCAGTGGCGGCAGATGCAGTTGAGTATCCAGGCGTCCGAGGCTGATTATGAGCAGGCAGTGATTGAATTCAGACAGAAGTTGTATTCGGCGTTAGCTGAGGTGGAAAACAAACTTTCTGCCAGAGCACAGCTGATGGTTCAGGAAGAAGCATTGCGCAAGTCTTTCTCGTTGGCATCTGAGGCAGAGCGCTTGTCAGAGGTGCGTTATCGGTCTGGGGCCACTGACGTGAAGACATGGTTGGATCAACAAGAAATACGGCGTAAGGCACAGTTGCAACTCACTGAAAATCGTCTAGCCCAGTTGCAAAATATGATGGCTCTGTATCAAGCTCTGGGCGGAGGTTTTGCTGAACGTCTGGATTAGTCTGAGACCTAGGTACTGGGTAAAAAGAACAGCCAGATTACTCCGACCGAACCTTCTTTAAGCGTAACAACTGTTGAAAATAGATTATCAAGGATTTATACAACACTCACGTATAATAGCCAGTGGGATACAGAAAAACGATGTTTCACAAGGTACTATTATAGATGATAGTTCTAAGGGCGCCTAAGATGTGGAACCAATGAATAAAATAATTAACACTCAGGTTGCAGAAAAGTTTGAATCATATCCTCCTGATATCCGGCAGAAGCTGCTTGAATTGCGAGCATTAATTTTAGAGACTGCATATGAAATAGATAAAGCTTTGGTACTTGATGAAAGTCTGAAATGGGGAGAGCCTAGCTATACTATAAAAGGTGGTAGCACGATTAGAATTGATTGGAAGGAAAAAAGTCCAGATTACTGTGGGGTCTACTTCAACTGTAAAACTACACTGGTAAGTACCTTTAAGGTTCTTTATCAGGATATATTTCATTTTGAAGGTAACCGAGCGATTATGCTTAATATAAAAGACTCGGTTCCAGTTGAACCCTTAAAACATTGTATCTCGATGGCTTTAAGATATCATCGTATAAAGCATTTACCCATGCTTGGTGGCTAGCTAACATTACACGGCATTTTTTTTTATAAGTGAATCAATTATTTTTAAAAGATGTATTTTTAGAAGAGGTTTGGGTAAAAAGCCTTGAGCCCCTACGGCATGCACTTTACTACTATAGTCCAGTGTTACACGATTTGAATGAATAATAATTTTGGCCATTGATCCTTCAGATCTTAGCTTTGTTACGGTATCAAATCCATCCACATTATCCTCTCCAAGGTCTATATCCATGATAATGATATGGAAATTATATTGTTTATCAAGAGAAACAGATTCTTGGCATGATGCAGCAAAACATAGTTCAATTTTGTTTGCCAGTAGTGAGTTTTCAGAAAAATGTTTACGAATTATATTTCTATATAGTGGTTCATCATCAGTAACAAGGATTTTTATTTTATTATTTATTGGGGAATTAATGATTTTTTGTTCAAGTGAATATTCCTCACTGCTATTTTCTCTATTATATCTATAGGCACTGGAAGTATGTCTGGTTTGTCTTATCTCGTATGCCGAGGCTGGGAGATTATGCTTAGCATCAAGTTCATTATTTTCACCAATAGGTAGTGTAAAGATAAACTCGGTACCAATTTCCTGGCTTGATTTGCAAACTATGCTTCCATCATGATCCTCAACAATTTTTTTGGCAATGGCCAGGCCCAAACCAGTACCACCTTTCTTACCTTTTGTAAAAAAAGCGTCAAAAATACGGTGGCGGTCTTCATCTGAAATATAACTGTTATTATTCCCAATAGTAATCTTAATGAAGTTATTAATTTGTTCTGAATAAAACCATAGTTTGCCTTCATTATTCATTGCTTGTATAGCATTGCCAATAATATTAGAAAACATACGGTGTACTTTTAAAGTGTCAATTTTTAATTTATTTGTGTGGTAGAGCTGATAAAAAATGGCTATATTAGCTTGTTCGTTATACCTTAAGTTTTCGATAAGCGCATTTTCGATGAGTGCTCTCAGGTTTGACTCTTCTGTATTTAAAGTTGTGTCTGTTCCTACTTCCATAACATCTTGAATCATACCATTAACAGAAGCTATTGCTCTTCTGATGTCTGGGATGGCTTTATTGGCAATTTCCTTTGCTTGCCAAGGATCTTCAAGCGTATCGATTACATCCAAAGTGCCTTGCAACATTGAGAAGGGCTTACGAATGTCATGTGCTAATATTTGACTGGTTCTTGCAACGGCTTTATATTGAGCCGTTTTAACAACTTCTTTTTGATATTCAAGCATTCTTCTTATTAATATTTCACTGCCCTCGTACAGGATACTGACTTCTTTGATAATTTTTCTGAACCAACTATTTGGTAAGTTGGGAATTATCGTTTGATCGGAAATCGTTGAGAGATCTGAATGGGTAAATACTGCAGAAAGTTTATTAATGGGGTTAAATGATAAGCAAGAAACAACTATCAAAAAAAATGTACTTATAGTAATGCTGAAAAACAAAGAATTTCTTATAGTACTGCTGTATTCAGCATAAATGTCTTTGACAATGTCAGTTGAAAAACCTACAGAAATTGTTGCGGCAATAGTTTCAGGTGAGGCGGTGATTTCATTGAAAAAAATACTGCTGGTGATGACCATGCTGTTCGATTGAATATTTTTACTAAGGTTACATAGTTTTCTTCCTTCAGTTGATAGAATATTAATTTTAGTTATAGACTCATCATAAAGTAAAAAAGCATGGCACTTTTGGTTTACACCTTCTTCATTGCCGGAAAGAACATCATTTCTGATGTTATTGGCAAAGAAGTCTAGTGCATTCTTATTTCTTGTTTTTAGCGTCGATTCAACGGCTGTCTCTAACCGGGGTTGCCCCCAGTTAAGAAAAAGTAGAAAAGAAGTGATATTAACAAGAGATACCATAATAGAAATAAAAATATAGAATGGTATCTTCTTGTGGTTGTTTCTTTCTTTATTTGTCATGTGATATTTTCCAGATTTCAGCGACAAATCTGAACTCACTATTTGGTAGTTTTATATCTTTTGCATGAATGATTGGTACGTAAAACCGAAAGAGAGGAATTGAACCCCAGCTATCTTCATATTTTGAAATGACCGAATCATAGGCTTCAGTTCGATCTATGCTTGATTTGAAAGGCCTTTTACTATCAATTTCATCGGATATCCACTTAGTATTGAACACACCATAGTGTAAGGGAGACTCTTCGGAAATTGAATTTAGAAAACCTTCTGGGTCAGAGAATCCAGCCATAAATCGACCGCCAATGATGTCATAATCAGGATTTTTAAGGTAATGCATAAGTTCTTGATCATTGCATAACACCAGATCGACACTTAATCCTAAGCTTTCAAGTTCATACTTGAGAGAAGATACAAATTCACTGGCAAAGGCTCTTTTCATTAAGACTATTTTTATTGTTTTACCTTTTAGTCTATTTCCCCATTTTTGTAGAAGTAAAGATTTATTTAAGGCGTTAAATTTATGTGAGTTATAGTAGTTATATGAAAGAACGCCTCTTGGTAGGAAGTAGGGACTGAACTTGGTTAGCATATTGCTATGTTTTTTGGCCTCACTTTGAATGAAACGTCCAAAATCTTCTCGAAACGTACTATCAGTAAAGAGAGGTTGGGTTGTATTGTAATACATATGTGACGTAGCTAAGCTGTTAACTTTGCTAATCCTTAACCCATTACTTAAGCTCTCATCCAGTACATCACTTACAGAAAACCCTAACATCAGTTGTATTTTATTATTTTTGAGTAAAGAGTATGTTTGTGGGAAATTATTACTTTGTAGTACTAAAATTTTATTTTTTCTTTTACTATCTCTATGGGTTAACTCCCACCCTCTTAAATCGGTTTCTTCATCTGTATAGGATTTTGGAATCATTGGACCAGAAAATACTAACTTGCCATTGACATTTTTATATACTGAAAAATTACCCATGGCTAACACCTTTAAGAAAGGTGGGAAAGGATTTTCCAGGTTAACTTGTAATGTGTTTTTATCAATTATTTTTAAATTACTTAAAATATTATCGTCAAATGTTGGGGTAGCTCCGAATGCTTCCTTGAGATATCGTTTGACAATTGATTTTGTATCTGGATAAAAATGTTGAGATAGACTCAGTGCAACGTCTCTTGCAGTAATAGGGGTTCCATCATGAAAGGTAGCATGTTTATCAAGATAAAAAGTATATTTTTTACCATTTTCTATGTGCCATCTAGTGGCCAAGTCACCTTGAAAGCTTCCTTTTTCATCAATACGGATGAGTGACTGACTTACCGCTTGTACAATGAGTAAATGTTCGACCAACCAGCAATGGGTTGGATTTAGCGATTGTGGAAGTTGATAGAAAACCATTTTCATTGGAGAGTACATGCCTTGTGTGCTTTTGGATTCGATAGATGAGTCGTTTGTGGAGGCATAGCTTTTTATTGTCAACAAACATATTATTATGAATCGTCCAATATTCATTTTTAAAAACTTTGTTTAATATTTAATAATGGTTTTTTACTGTAATCTAGCTCAAAGGCGTGAATTACTGGTAGTTTGTTTTTTATACGTATCTAATATGCTTGGATATACCCTTCACAAATCATTTTTAGGGTTTGTTGTCGGCGTTCTTGACGAATAAGGATGTTGGGAATGCAGTTCATGCAGGAGCTTTTAACTGCCACCCCTAAAAACCCTTCGTTTTGGATATATTTCTCTGGTAAGTTCATAACGAAAGACTCTAGTACATCAATAAACTAATTTTTAGTTATTAAAACTCGTTATTTCCAAAGTACTTATTTCATCTTATGAAAAGCTATACTCTTTGTAATGGTCTCTATTGTTAGAGGACCCCTTAAAAAATAACTATCGTTATGACCTTTTTGCGTGCTCCCTCACATCATATAAGTATCTCACTTTAAATAAGCTTTGCTCTTTATAGAGTGATTTCCAATATGGGGTAGTGGCAAGATAAGCGTTAACTTATTTCTAGAAATATGGCCTAAGTTTATGACCTGATATTTTCCCTGAAAACCAGTCATTTTGGATCGATATGAATACTGTTACCAATAGCCAGAGGCTAGTAGGCGTGTCATATTAGATGATAAAACATGAAGCTAAAAAACTTTACATGACTATATTTTGTTTTTTATACTGTGTCAATTAAAGTCAGTTGTCGTAGAAAAACTTTTGTTATGTCTATCTGTAAATTGGCAAGAATGCTGATAATAGGGCTGTGTGTTATGAGTCAAGGATGCATTGAACAAGGTATTGAAAGTAGTGGGGATACTAACCAAAGTAACAAACCACTATTTAACCATCCTGAACTATTTACCCACACTCGATCTGTTGTTCAAAATAAGGTTTTACGTGCTGAAAATCAGCCAATTCAACCAGAGGCGATTCCTGCTGAGCTTGTGGATAAGATGAAACGCATTTTGCAAGAGTCTGGTGGTATTGGTATAGCAGCACCCCAAATAGGTATCAATAAACAAGCTATCATCATAGTCAGAACCGATAAACCTGATAGCCCTATGCAAGCCTATTTTAACCCAAGGTTGACATGGGTAAGCAAAACGTTAAGTAAGGATTATGAGGGTTGTTTGTCTGTACCTGAGGGTGTGGGGTTGGTTGAAAGACCATCAGATATTACGGTTCGTTACCTTAATGAGGCTGGTGAAGCGCAAGAAGAAACGCTTTCAGGAATCATAGCAAGGGTTTTTCAGCATGAGATAGACCACCTTAATGGTATATTGTTTATCGACAAGAAGTTAGACCAGCCTTTATTATCGGTTGAAGAGTATCTAAAAATGAAGGCAGAGAAAAAACAATAATACAGTGTGTGTTGTATATATATAACACTACGTAGTTTTTACGTAGTGGGTTCAGTGCTGTTTATAAGGATATGTATTGGGAAGTCCTTCCCAACAATCTCTTTTATACAAGGTATCTCTTCAAGTTCAGACGCTAGACTGCCTGTTGATAAATATAAGTCAGTATATCCATGCTGGAACAAAGTCCTTGCAATTTCAAACCCATCTTTTGTACTGTTTGGCAATTGTATGTCAATAAAGATTGGAGTTGCTTTATCTACACTAGGCAGTGTTTTCTCTAATTCTTGATATGTATTAAGAAATAAGCCTTTTAAACCATGCTTTTCTGCTTTCACTTCCCATAATGTTCTTATAATGAACTCGTCTTCTATCTGAATAAAATCAGGAGATGTTTTTTGTATATCACGCTTAAAAGGCTCATGCTGACTTTTTGCCTTTGGGCTGGGATGTACTGATTCTTGCTGAGTGTTACTAACACTTCTATCTGAAACGTCATCCAAATGATATTTGCTGCCTCTTGATTGCAGGTCATGTTGTTTACGGCAAGCAGGTGATGACAGGAAAAACTGCCGTAATCTGGCTAGAACCTTTTGCATATTAACTGAACTAAACATAACATGGGTATTTTGAATATTGGTGATGTTATTGAATTTGATTTTGCCTTATTCACCACAGTTTTACTATCTATTCATTTCAAGCAGTGTTTGTTAGAAAAAAAGCTGACAAATTTATCAAATGAAATGTTTAAGTTTGTATCTGTATGTAACTTTTATAAATTTATTAGACCAGTTGTTCAAATTTTATCAAGTAACTTGTTCATTAAATACAAGCTTGTCTAAGTTAATATAGCTTTCGCTACTGGTTTAGTTACCTCAAGCTTACTAGATACTCTTGATGGTAGTGTTTTGCGCTATTCGAAGAGCAGTAGTTAACCTAATACTCTTATTAAAAAGTCCCTCCTATGGATAAGCAGCTGAAAAAAGTATCAAAATATTTAAGTTTTTTATTACGCCATAAACCTGACTCGATTGGTCTTATCCTTGATGAGCAAGGTTGGGCTTCTATTGCAGCGTTAATCGAGCTTACTACAGACGTTGAGTTAAGCCGAGAAATTATAGAGGTCGTTGTTGAAACAAATGATAAGCAGCGTTTTAGTATTAGCGAGGATGGAACTAAAATCAGGGCAAATCAAGGACATTCAATTGCTATAGACTTAAATTTAGCGCCTATTGAGCCTCCTGGATGTTTGTATCATGGAACGGCTACTCGCTTTTTAGCGAGCATTATGGAAAAGGGCATAACAAAACAGCAACGGCATCATGTACATCTAACAGAGTCTATAGCTGTAGGTAAGGCTGTTGGTGGACGATATGGTAAACCTGTTATTTTAGTCATTGATGCTCAGGCAATGTTTCAAGATGGGTTTGTCTTTTTTAAAACGGCTAATAATGTATGGTTAGTTGAAGAGGTTCCTCCAGCCTATATAAGGGCCTGTTGATAGGCCCAAAGACTTAGGGGCAAAATCCAGGGTCTTGATCAAATTTACAGAGAGGGTGATCAAAACACTCATCATTTTTCATTTCTTTTATTTGCTCAGCTAAAATAGTTGCGCCTAGCAAGCTTGTACAATGTAAGTCTGCTTGATTAAGGTTGGCTGTCGTAAAATCAGCATTTGGAAAATAAGTACTCAGTACTGTTGTATTGTGTAGATTAGTGCCTGCTAGGTTAGTGTTTGAAAACCGGTAACCAAATAATTCTGCATGGCTCAAATCTGTGCCTGTTAGATTGACCGTATCCGCTAATTTATTTTGAGTCAGTTGAGCATGTTGCATATTGGCGGCAGTTAAATTAACCCTGTTAAGAGATACATGCCCCCAGTAGGTTTGCGATAGGTTTACTCCTGTCATATTCGTATTATCAAAGTAAACTTCAATAAGTTGTGTGTTACTCAGGTTGCTGTGAGTAAGATCAACATTGATGATCGTGCTGTAGCTAATGCTAGCGCCTGCCAGATTTGCATTCATCAGAGCAGTGTCCTGAAGTTTCAGTGATTCGAAACTTAAACCCGATAAATCACAAAAGGAAAGATTACAATTGACGCATTTATTTGTTTCTAGCAGTTTTTGTTTATCTTTTTCATTGCACGATGCGGATAGAGACAGGTTGTGAATACTGAGTATGCTGACAAATATTACTGAATAAATTTTGTACGTTCTCATTAGAATTTCCTTATAAGTTTATCCGTGTTATGCAACTGGTCATTGCTGGTTAAGTTATACACTCGTCAATCTAATCCACAGCCAGCTTCAATATAAAACTTTGCTATATATCCTTTTGTTTGAGTGAGCATTTTTAGAGGTGTCCCTAAGCCTACTAGTGTGGCAAGTATGTTTGCTGTGTTAGATCAAATGCAGCTTAAGTACAATCATTGTAGCGGCTACAATCCTCACTCACCTGTCAGACGAATTTTGCTAAATACCTGTTGGTATGAGTAATTTATATGAAAGTCAGGTGATACCGCTTTTTGAATCTATAGTGATAAAGCTTAGTATGTGACTTTGTTTATTCAGTTTACTTATGGGTACCTCTAAACATGCACTTTTTCCGTGAAAGCTGTGTCAGCGCTGTACTCGGATCCTCATGTATGCCTTATACACTGCGGTCCTCTGTGCAGTGCTTCCTTGCTCTCACAAAAAAAATCACTATTTTTAGAGGTACCCTTATGAAAAGTTGAAATATTTCCAGCTTGAGCACGATATTAGTGACTAATAATATACGGTTTTATTGAGTGCCAATTTGCGCTTTTGGGAATCCAGGTTTAACTTTTATAAAAAAAGCAGTCTCTAAAGAATGAGGTGGCTTAAGATATTTTCAGTTAAACGTGGAACCATAAAGTAGCCTTTAAGAATCATTTTGCTGTCTTTGAAAATTAGATGACGATGAGTGATTCTTATAGGATTTAAATTAATCTTTCAGTCAATAAGTAAGCTAAGGGGGAAGTCCATGACACCTTCTTTTGATTTCTTTATCAAGGGAGCAGGAAAGGAAGCCATTACCCAGCTGATCGATGAACACTATTTACAATTATCGCAAGATAAAAGAGAGCTCATTTCATTTGCTGTTGAGCATAAAAGTGAAGATGAGTTCATGGGTGAGGAAGACTCATGGGCTTGTATGATTCAGGAGGATTATGGCTTTTTACCTGACATACAGGTTATTTTCTATCCAAAAGAGGATCAGTTAGATGAAGCAGCAATCATTGCTGTTTATCTAATCAAACAAATACTAAACCATTTCGATGGAGATGCCGTCCTAATTCATGACTTTGATGCAGATATGTTAATTCGACGTAATGGCGAAATTAATCTGGCATCAGAAGATGAATGCTGGTCTGAATCGCTATTAAATGCGCTTACTCAGGATACAAGAGCAGCCTGATTTTTGCTGTCTGTTGGCCTAAAAAACAAGCACATTTGCAATAGGTTGATGCCAATTGATTAAAACCAACAGAGTACCCAGCATCGAAAGGGGGATAAAGACTATCCCTCGTTTAATGGGTAGTAGGGTTATCAAGGAGCCAAGTGTTGAGCATTTAATCATATAGGTGACGAGATTAGTCATGATATCGGGGGTGAGTTCAATCCATATACCTTGACTTTGTGCTGCTTTGGCTAATAAAAGGAACGTACCAAGCACCATTACAAACAAACAGCAACTGACAGCAACTATCAAGCGTTGAAGTGCGCCTGAAACATAAGCGGTAAATCCCTGCTTAAGCTTGTTTGTTGTTTCTGAATCTACCTTGCCAAGCTTAATTGCACCTTCTTTAGTGTGGTTTGGCTTTATAACATTTAGTTTTACGTCACAGGGCTTCGCAATATTTACTTTCATGATGCTTGTTATCCATTAACTGGTTGAGTCCCTGTTTAAAAATACCAGCTAATTTCCGCTCTTAAATAGTCCTCCTGTTGTAAAAATGAAAGTTTGTGACTAGGGTCCTGGTTTAAGGTGTTAAGCCAATCCCATCCGCTTTTTGGCATGCTTTGTCTTTGAGAAAACCAGCGACTCTCTATTGTGAGTAGAAGGTTTGGGGTAAGCCTATGTTCAACTTCCAGGCTCCAGTTTTTACTGTTGTCATCAATGATTACTCCCAATAAAGCTTGTGTGCTGGCAAAGTTGTTCATTGTCCAACGCGTACCCAGAAACCAGCCGTTACTCATACGATCAATAGGAGCATTATCACCTCGGTCATCAAATAGCCACTCGACTAACACACCCATATCAATACCTGTGTTAAATGCATTCACCTCTGTGTATTCAAAACCTGTGGTGACAGCAGTATTTCGGTCCCAAGGACCAATGCCTGAGTCACTGAGTAGCTCCAGTTTAAATGCCCAGCTTTGCCAAAGATATTGTGCTTCTAATCCGGTTAAGTCAGTAATGTCGTAGACAGGCCGGATTTTTGGTGAGTAGTAAGCGTTATTTCTGGTGGTGTGGCTAAGAGTAGAGAGCAAAGGTTGAGGTGTTTCCAGTTCAAACCAGGGATCACGACTCGTGCCGTGAAAGTGAAAGAGTCCGAGGTCAAGCTGACCTAATGTTTGCTGCCAGCGAATGGCCCAGTCGATGTGTTTGCTTTCTGCACCTGACTGAAAATGTGCGTCACCCATTTTAATAGGCATACGTAAACGGCCTTTGCGTCCTGGAAAGGTTCTTTCCCGAAAGCCAGGTAATACATAGCCATTAATAGCTCCAGAAGGATAAAAGTAAGCGAGATTTAGCATGGGCTGGCCTAACTTATCTTCACCATCAATGTTTTCAACCAAATCAGTTTGATTTAACACTGCTAAGAGATGCCTACTCTCAGTCACCCCCCAAAATTGTTGAAGAATGCCAGCACGGAGCAGCCATTGATCTGAGGGTTGATAGTCCCAACTTAGCTCTCGGATATCCCAGTGAGTACGCTTTTTATCCACAGCATCATAACGAGCAAAGAGATCAAGACGCAGCGGGCTAGAGGCTTGAGCTAAAGTGTGTTGGGCCTTAAGTTGCCCACAGAATGAGAGGTTCGAGTTCTCCTGTTCAGGGTAACCCGTATTAGGAAAATAACTCAGTTCGATACCAAACTCTGGATCCCAAAGGGTATCCATTTCATGGGCTGATGCGGCTGTGGATAAGTATAGTCCAGAGCAGAGCAGTGAAATGATTGCACTGAGTAATGAGGCGCTGATGATACTGCCGTTAGACATCATGTTACGCTCAGTGGGCTTGGCTACGTAGTTGATACTGACTGAACTGCGCTGTAGTTAGGCCGGTTTTGAAGCGATAATCACTGTATTCCAGAATCGTTTTTTTCCCTGTTTGATAGTTTTCCATAATACTGCGAAGAGGGCGCCAGTAAGCATTAGCATATTGCTGGTAACCCTCAAAAAAGAGGGTTTTTAATAAGGTATTCTTGCGGTCATAAAAATCAATGCGCCAAATCCGGTAGGCTTGTTTGTCTAGCCAAACATGCTGCTTACTGTATCCAGAGTGAATATCTTTAGGTGTTCGTTCTAGTAGCCAGGCTGGTTTGTCTTCAAATTGAGTGCTTTTTAATAGTCGATAACTGTAATCATCGACTTCTTGGCGAATCATATCTTCATAGGCAAACTCACTACCCACAAAAGGACCAGATCGATCATTAGCAGTGATTCGTTTCACTCGACGCAAGGCAGGTAAGTAGAGCCATTGATCATCATTCGCTTGAGGGTGGGCATGTGTGAGTAGAACCGTACCCTTCTGATCACGAGGTGAAAGAAATAGAGTTAAGCTTCTGTCCCCATCCTTAGTCATTTCCAATGTATTGACCGCTAATGAGCGTTCTGCACGCCGGCCCATAGCATCAAGCAATATCATTTTTACATTTACCTGCATATCGCTGTACCCAAGGTCCTGTAAATCCGCATTTTCAGCAATTTCATAGCCGCGCTTTTTAGCCTCTGCTAAAGCCTGAGGGACTTGCTGATTGCTTGCCGTTGATGCTTGAGAGGTATGAGTGACAATTAAGGTGCTGGCTATAACAGAGAAGCTAAAGGTGAGCCAATAGACTGTTTGTCTACAGGAGATTTTATTAATGAGGTGCATGCTCTACTTCCTTGATAACTGAAAGGTGCGTTAATCGTTGGTCTAAAAGGAACAGCAGTGGAGGTAGCAATAACAGGTCGATAACCAGCGCAAAGATAATGGTAATAGCAGTTAATAAACCAAGCTGAGCATTGGGGGTGTAGTGGCTGGCGGCTAACACTGCAAAGCTGGCAGCAAGGACAATACTGGTTGTCACAATAGCCACACCACTACTCTCTAATGTGGTGGTTAATGCCTGGGAGGGGGTGAGGCCTTGATGTCTTCTGGCATGAAGATACCGATGTAAAAAGTGAACGGTATCATCCACCACTAACCCTAACGTCAGGCTGGCGACAACGGAGATACTGAGGCCAACTTGTCCTGATAGCCACCCCCATAAGCCAAATGCCATCGTGATAGGGAATAGATTAGTGAGCATGCCCAAACTGCCCACTTTTAAGGAGCGAAGAGCACCAATAATGATGAAGGATATTAATAAGAGTGCCACTAAGGTGCCGTAATACATCGCAGGAATATTATTCAGTGCGATATGGGCAAACATCATGTCGATACCAATACCCTGGCTAATTAACCCCGCTTTTTGCTGTGTCTGTACAATATCGGGAGCATGTAGCTCAAGCCAGTTTTGCACCCGTTGATCAAAAGCCAGAATAGCTGCAGAGTCTGTTAGCCAAAGTCTAACCGTCAAACGTGTAGCATCATGGTTGAAACTGATTCGATTGTTCAGGTCATGCCCGTAAGGTAGGGACAACTCATACAACAACTGATACTGTGCAATCAACTCAGCTTTGTCAGGAATAGTGTATTTAGCGGGCTTATCAGCATGTAAAGCTTGGTTAAGACGTTTGATGATATCGCTATAGGTTTCAACATGAGCAACTTCTGGTTGCTGTCTTAACCAGTGACTGAATTTAGCCAAGGTCTGTTGATAGCTGGGCTGAAATATTCCCTCTGCTTTATCAGTTGGCAAAATATAGTCAATGCGATGTAAGCCTGTTAAGTGATGATCAATAGCCTCCGCGTTTTGCCGAAATTCAAAGCTGTTATCAAAAAATGCAATGAAGGTTTCGTTAATCTTATTTTGGCTAATACCTACTATCAGTAAGAGAGATAAGAGCAGGCTACTTGTTAAAAATACATATGGGTATTGGGCCAGCTTTTTAGCCAGGTAAGGCATGAAACGACTAATCACTGATGCATTAGCTGTGACTGGAATAGGTTTTATTAACAAGAAGGCCGGTAGCATCACTAATGCTAATAACAGTGCAGCACCAACACCTATCGCAACTACATTGCCTAAGTCATGAAATGCTGGAGAAGAACTGAAATTCATTGCCAAAAAGCCGATTATCGTGGTCACACTGGTTAAGATAACGGGCCGGCTGTTGAGGCGAAGTGATTCAATAACAGCGGCAGATGGGGTTAATCCCTGTCGGCGGTGATACATAAAACCATTTAGCAGGTGAATACAATCAGCAACCGCAATAATCATAATCATGCTGGGTGCAAATGCGGTTACGGGAGAAATAACTGGGTTTATCCAGCCCTTGATACCAAAAGCAATGGTCACAGAGAGTGTGACCAAAGTGAGCACCAGCAGCATTGCCCGTGTACTGCGAAGTAAGATCACAAGAAAGACAATGAGTACGGCATAGCTTAAGGGAATCAGTGTCAGTAGATCTTGCTCAGTCGCTACCGCAAAAACTTCATCCGCAAAGACTGAACCACTGGCAAAGAATTGAAAGTGTGGATAGCGTTGCTTGAAGTCAGTCAGCATGTTGCGGATGTATTGAGTAACCTGGCGTGTTTCAGCAATAGGGTTGTCTGGCAAATGCAAGCCAACATTTACCGCTGTCATGATTTGATCTTTGCCAAGTAGAAGTTGGTTAACGGCAGGTTCTTGTTGTAAACGCTGTAAAGCAACCTTTATTTCAGCAGAGGACAGTGAGACAGGATTATCTAGTAATGGTGCAACTTGGATGTCATCGCCTTGCGCCTGAATGTATTTATAGTTGGTGACTGATGTGACACGTTGGGAAAATGGAATTTGCCAAGCTGCTTGTGTGAGTTCGTAAAGTGCCTGTATTGCTTCTGGCGTTGTTGCGTTTTCTTTGGAGTTTTTATTTCGAATGACTAAATAGGCATTTTGGGTTTTACCGTACTGACTTTCTAAGCTATTCAATGCCAAGCGGTAGGGATCATCATTAGCGTAATACACCTGATAATCAATCGATATCCATAGTTTAGCTAAACCACTACAGCTGATTAAAACCAGTAATAAACAACCCACCAGAGCAGTTTTGGGATAGCACAATAGCCAGTGAGTGAGCGAAAGTTTTCGCATGTTCATTCCCTCCTAGAACTGGCTACTTTTAAGTTGTTTACGATAAAGCCAGCGTTTAACAAGCAATGCTGTTAGCGGACCAGCAATAAAGATAATAATGCAGGTGCTAACCGGTAAACCAAGCACTAAACCAGTGAACAGGCAGATGCCAAGGGTGGAATCCAGTTGGTCAAGGCCAATGAAGAGCCAGCGATATGAGCTGGTTTGGTCAGCAGCACCACCAGGTGGGATATTACAACGCCGTTTTAACCAGGAATTAGGCAGTTCAGCCAGGGTATAAGCAAGGCCAAGTTCGCAGCCGATAACCGCAAAAGTAAGGCTATCCCAAGGCGGTGTAAGATTAAACACAGTCCATAGCGGGTAGCTTAGCCAGGCTGCGCCCCCGGTATAGGCTGACATCAGTACCACACCACGCCAGGTTTTATTGGCACCGAACCACTTGCTATGAATTGGCTTGGTGAGATTCGGTAGATGCTGCCGTTTAACACTCCACATATGACCAATGCCACCAATGACAACAGGTAAGATAAGTTGGAGTGGCCATAACAGGAGAGTTGAAAGTGTTAACTGCTGTTGATAAGTGGACAGAGTTTGGTGCTGGTAGATATCCACCAAAAGCAAAACGAATGCACTTCCTCCTAATACGGCCAACATAAGTTTGGCATTGCGAAACTTATGAAAGGTATAGCGGCTGACCATTGCCAGAGACATTGCCAGGAGTAGCAAGGCAAGTATGTTAAAGGGCGCATTGCCAAACCATAGGTAAAGAGGGTAGACCACCAACAGGAGCAGTACACTCCAAAAGACGGGCAAGCCTAGATAGGCAAGTGATTGCTCTGCATTTTTAACATTACCTATCTCATTAAAAACAGCCAGACGAACGATGCCCGCAGCAATAAAGGTAATAATGGCGATGACATGAAATGGGTGAGAAAACCCCAGTAAGTAGAGAAACAGCATGGGGGCCACCAGGTAATCCAGTATGTCAACAAAACCATCAAGGTAGCGGCCAAAAGGACGTTCTGTTTTGAGCCGGCGAGCCAGTAGCCCATCAAAAGCATCGCAAAGCATGGCCAGACACATACAGCTCAATGCCAGCGCAAAGTGTCCAGAAAGCATGAGTCCAATACTTAAGCTGATCCAGACAACACCTGATAGGGTCAACCAGTCAACAGCATTCAGACGGACCAGAAAAAAAGGATGAGGGCTGTCCATGGGCAAAACTCCTTTGCTTCGCTAGCTCAGTTGTTGGCGTAATAACTGGCGATCGACTTTGCTATGGTGACGATTATCAAGAGGCAGTTGATTAACCCAGCATAACCTGGGTAGAGGAACCTCAAGCTGCTGGCAAATACGTTGTACTTCATCAGTAATGTGCTGTCGATCTGCTTTGGCGGAGGTCACCAAGGCCAGTGTTGCTTTGCCTCGGCAGGCAATCAGTACACTGTTAATAACACCTGGAAGCATTTCTACTCGGCATTCAAGCGGGTAGGGGTAAATGGTCATGTTGGCCAGTTCGATGATGTCTTTGATACGGCCTGTCAGCCATAACCGGCCACGGCCATCGAAATAGCCACTATCTCCTGTACGGTGCCATACCTGACCATCAGTGGTTGGAATCTTAAGTGATTGAGTTAACTCATCGTTATCAACATATTGCTTAATAACGTGTGGCCCTTTTACCAGTACCTCACCAATCACTCCTGGGGGAAGTTTTCGAGCTAATAAAGTCCCCTCATCCAGTCCTTTGGCTGAGTCCATAGTGGGGACAATTAAGACTTCAGCGACGGAAGCGGGTTTACCCACCAGATAACCATTTGGCATGCTTTCGTTAATAATTTCATCAATAGAAGCGCTACTAATAGGTTCAGCTTCAGTTGCACCATAAATGACTTCAATACGTGCATTAGGAAAGGCCAGCTTCATTTGTCGGCATAACCTGACTGAAACACTACTACCTCCAATGGCGATGTAATTAATCTCCGTCCAAATTTGTTCTTTGGCGAGTAACTCACGTGTGAGTATTTCGACAAGTTTGGGAAAGCCAATAATCCTAGTGACTTGTTGTTGCTTGGCTTTTTGTACAAGCAATTGCAGTTGATTTGGCGTAAGTAGATTACCGTTGAGATTAACAAAAAAGGTACTGACGCCACTGCTTAGAAAGTGCAGAGCCATGACGGGTAGCTGAGTCATGACGGTAGTGCCAGATTGGTCTCGCCACAGTTTTTCTAAGGCTTGATGCTGGGTAATCAGGCTCTGGTGAGTACGAGCTGCACCCTTTGGCAAACCAGTGCTACCCGATGTATAGGTAATAAGCGCATTATCACTGTCTGTGCAGTCTCTGTAAGAAGTGGTATGGCTTTGATGTGCGGGTTGCTGAGGCTGCAGTAATTCCTCAATACTCACCGCAGGAATTTGCCACAGTGTAGGCATTAGCCATCGCCAACGCAGTAACCGGCGTCCGCCAATAATGGCTTTACATTGGCTTTTTCGGAGTGTTTGCCCAATGCGCTTACTGCCCATTTTAGGGTCGATAAATACAACAACCAGCCCCAAACTGAGTAATGCAATTAGCAGTGCATAAAGGTTAATACTGGGTCTTAGTAAAACAACAATGCGGTCTCCGGCTTTAAACCCCGATTGAGTGAGAGCGTGCTGAAGTTGTTGAATATGTTGATTTAGTTGTCCATAACTTATGGCTTTATTGCCTTTCTTGGAGTCATCCAGTTTATTAAGTAACAGTAAAGCCGTTTGTTCTGGAAATTGTGCCATCGTTTGTAATGGCAACTGTGCCGCATTCGTTATTTTTGTATTGGCAATAGGTGCTGCTGACATAGCCTTACTCCTTGGTAGTCATGCAGGGTGGAATTTGACAGGGATGGAGTGACTTGCAGAACAAGCCATACTGATGCGTTTCACAATCAGGTCCATCACATAGCAGGCTGGCTAGTTTTGCTGATGCATTGTCATCTCTAATCAGGACGGCTCCCATACCATGATAGTGTTGGCGAATAGCATGCGCTGCCGTCAGACATAACCAGGCAGCAATGCCTCGATGCTGATGATTGGGTAAAACGCCAGCCGTTTTAATCAGGCAAACAGGATCATTTAGTAGCGATGTGTGTTGGGGGTAGTTCAATTGCTGTTGATTGAGCGGTTTCCTGTCAGGATGGTTACGTTGGTAGTCCTGATTCAGAATGGGTCCATAATCGGGGGTGCATACCACAAAACCAACTACCTCTCCATTCCTTTTATCTGTAGCCAGCCACGAGGAATGAGGGCAGAGCCGGCTGGCTAAAGGTTGCAAAATGTGCGATTTAAATAGCTGAGGGTTGATTGAGGTATAAGCCAGGTTGTGAGAGAACGTATGCTCAACTAAAGGGTATAACCTGTCTTGTAATTGATGTAAGCGCTCACTCGTCAGTGGACTGAGTTGAAAGCGGGATGATAAACGTTTATTTAGCTTCTCTCTGAGCTGTTCATTTTGTTGTGCATTAAACTGCAGCTGATGGGTAAATTTACTGTGATAGGTCGTGTGTTGTTTAAAGCCAAGCTCTGTGAGTAAAGGAGCGTAATAATAGGGATTCCAGGGCTCACTTGGAAAATAGGATGTATCAAAATGAGATAAGCGCAGTCGATAACGGCCAAAGGTTGAGAAGTTAATAGGTCCTAATAACTGCGTTGCCCCTTGTGCTTTAGCCCAGACCTCCAGTTGGTCAAATAAGGCCTCATTAGTATGCAACTGTTCTGTGGTTTCCCAAAAGCCGAAATACGCCGTTGGTTGTCCATCAACGACTTGCTGAGGGTGATAAAAACCTGCCAAACGACTTTCATTAGGCATAACACCAAGCCATGCCTGACCAGCCTGAAAATAAGGATTTTTAATAGAAAATAGTTGTTGTATGTAGGCTTGCTGCTCAGGAATCCAGTAAGGCTCTTTTTGATATATGTGGTTGGGCAGAGAGAGGAAGGCTTCGGGTAGTGGTTGGTCTGCTAACCAAGGTTTAGCATAGAGAGCTTTGCCAGTAATTTCAAAAGCAGTATCCGTTAGACTAAAAGGCAGCGCCTGGTTAGTAGAAGCTAGAGAATCTGTTGTAGTATTAATCATACTGACGTCTCCTCTAGCACTGCTTTAGCTTTATTTGTTTTCTGGTCTGCGTCTTCTGACTGTGTGTTAAGTTCAGCATGTATTTGCTTGGTGGTGAGTGGGCTTTGCTGCAGCTGAATGTGGCCTGTTGTGCCATCCATCGTGACCCACTGCCCCGTTTCAAGTTGTTGAGTAAGGCCTGGAATATTAACAATGGCGGGTATACCCAGTTCTCGGGCAACAACAGCAGAGTGGGACAACGTTGAGCCTCGCTCTACGAGTATGCCTGCTGCGGTAGGAAATAGCGGCGCCCAACCAGGGTCAGTACGCACTGTACAGAGGATATGCCCTTGTAAATCCAAGTCATCGTTAGGGCTGAATATTTTTTTGATAGGGGCAGTAACCACGCCAGGATAGCAGCCAATACCTTTTAATTGCTGGTTTTCTGATGAAGCGTTTGCACCATGAGGTACTGCTTTATCAAAGCTCGATAGTGTCTTTGCTTTAAATTCATTATGTAAGTAAACAGGTCCTACAGTTTGAAAGTGGTGGGGTAAATCCTGCTGCTGGTATTCGCTGTATTCTGCTTTTCGTGTGGTTACCAGTGACTGCCACTGAGTCTGTACTGTTGTACCTTGCATGTACTGTTCTAACTCAGTAACGGTTAAATAAAAAATATCCTCAGGCTCAGCAATCACACCATAAAAAGCAAGCTGCTGGCCTATTTCACGATAAATGTCACGTATTAGTCCTATCGCGCGGGTTCTTGCAAGCCGCATACTTTCTCGATTTTTTACCGCTTTTCGCCATAAATTAAGTAGTTTCCAAATGCGGTGATAACGCCAGCGATATTTACCTAGAGGCTGCAACATAAGTTGTTGGCGAAGGGTTGATTCTGCTTGCGTTCGTAGATTTCGCTCGGTTTTGCCCAGTGTTGATAAGTTAAGGTTTGGGTTAGCGGTGTAGTTTTTTAGCAGAGCGACTAAGAAGTGCGGGTCTTGGCGGAGGGTGGTTGATTCTAGTTTCAGCTCACCCATGCAACGGTCGCCAAATGCTTCTATATAGTCCTGACAACGTTTATAAAATTCAGGATAACAGTATTGAATGGCAGGCATCACTTCATCATTGGCTAATCCCGTTAGCAGTCGAGCCAATCCTGGCTTGTTACGGATGTAGTCACATAACTTCATGAGATGCTTGGTAGGCTCAGTACTGGCAAGGGTTTCACCAGCAAGCAAATTGTTTTGTAATGCCTCTGCATTGTCGATTCCCAATGCTTGCAACTGGCGGTGCAAGCGGCCATTGGTCATCATCACCATAAAGTCATTGATTATGGGTGCTTGCCAGTTATCTAGCAGCTGGCGTTGTAGCCACTCTGCTTGTGCCATCAGCTCTGCAATGGGCTGGGTGTGCAGTAACGCTCGATTGACTTGTTGATAAGTGCTTTTAAAGTGAGATTCAAAGTCTCTGACGCGTTTATCCATAGTCATAAAGCCCCAGCATAACCTGCTGAGTGCATGTAGGCTGTCTGGTAAGCGGGTCAGGCGCTGGCGCCAATTGTCTGGTTGGCTTTCAATAAAATCCACTGGGTCTTGTAGACCCATCATCCGTTCCATATCCGCTTTATTGGTTTTGAAGCCTGGTAGAATCTGGAGAGCGGCATACCAGTGGTTGATATTGTAATAAACCCGTCCTTGTATCAGACCCAACATATTACTTAAGGCGGGCTGTAGCGCTTGTAGCTTGCTTTTGGATACGCCTAATAACTGAAAAGTTTGCTGATAGACGGTTTGATAGGCACGTAATGCGAAGGTAAAGGTGAGTGGTAGCGTGATACCACAGTAACTTTCCTGGATATTTGAGTTATCCCAAACCTGCCTTTTTCCAATGGGTTGTTCTGGTGCAGGAAGTGAAGTAATAGGTCGTGTCTGCAACCAATAGAGCTGATCATGAACAATAGTCCACTCTAAGTCTTGTGGACGGCCCAGTTGCTGAGCAACCTGAAACCCTTGCTGCTTAATGAGCTGAATTTGTTGAGGTGATAAACAGGGTTTTTCTTGCAATACCTCGGGGACGCTGGTGCGTTCGGTGCCTTGACCTATCGTTTGGGCATAGACAATTTGGAACTGTTTTTGATGGATCTGAGGTTTGATCTCCTCACTGAATAAGTCGACAGTAAACTCATCACAATCCGCAGTACCTGCTACTACGCCTTCAGCTAAGCCATGGCAAGCTGAAATAAGCCCTTGCTTGCGGCTGCCATTTATTGGGTGTGCAGTAAAGAAAACACCAGAGTACTCCCCTTCGACCATAGTTTGCACAATGACAGCGAGCGTTGTTTGGGAAAGAGACCGCTGATGCTGTTGACGATAGCGAACAGCACGCTCACCAAAGCCACTTACCATGACATTAATAACGGCCTTAGCGATATCTGGATAGTCTTCCAGGCAAATAAAAGAATCTAACTGACCTGCAAATGATAAAGTGGTTGAGTCCTCATCTGCGGCAGAAGAGCGAACGGCTAATCGGCCTTTAGGTAGCTCAGCTAAATAATGTTTGAGTTTTGATGCTAAATTAGGTGCAAGGTTTGAGGCAGCAAGTTTTTGTCGTATGAGAGCACATTGCTCTCGCTGTTCAGTCGGTGATAGCTGATCTAAAGCGCGGACCTGGTCAGTGAGCTGGCAATAGGCAAGTTGTTGCTCAAAAGAGGTGGTTGTTAATACGATCCATGCTGGCACTTGATACTGATTACGGGTTAGCCAAGCCAGGTTATAAGCTTTGCCTCCCAGCAGGTTTTTATCCGCACTGCAAGCTGCTTGCGCATCCATGACCATATGCTCATAGGTCGTATTAACCATCATGATGCATTCCCCCAAGCTTGAGTTGCAGTAGATTCCAATGCATTGATCATGGCTAAGGTCGTTGCCGTCAGGCGGGTCATAAATGGATAATCCTGCAGGGTATTTGCCAGCCAGTAGTGAGCAAGCCGGTTAACAGTAAAATCCAATAAACTGTAATGAAAACCCAAGTGCCACTGGGTTTTATCTAGAGTCATCTTTGTAGCTTGTTCCAGTTGCTGGCGGTGGAATTCACTGAACTTCAGTAAATAGGCTGGCGTTACCTGTTCTGGTTTTAAGGTAAATGCTAACAGCTCAACGCAGTCACGTTGTGGTAAGTGCCAGGTGGCTAACTCCCAGTCCCAAGCACATAGCTTCAGTTGGTTGCTGGTTTCACGAAACGCTAAATTGCGTGGATTAAAATCACCATGAATAAGTGTTTTGGGTTGTCGATCTAAAATGCCCCACCACATAGGCAGGTTTTCTAAGATAAGTTTTAGCTGTTGCTGATCTTGCTCAGTAAACCACTCGGGAAACTCATTAAATCCATGGTTTTGCAATAGCCGCCAAAGAGGCTGAAGCTGTACCATTTTTGTTTGGTTCATTACGCAGAGATTGAACTGTTCGAAAACCTGCTGTTCTTGTCCTAGAAATAAGCCGTGAAACTCAGCGATATCTTTGATTGCAGTCGTGATATGTGCCTCATGCCAGCCAGCCAGGTCATCAACGGTATTCATCAGTGTTAATGAATCCAACCATTCCAGTACCAATAGGTAAATTTCTCGCTCTTGGTTTTGGTATTGACCAAAGCATTGGGGGGCTATATCTGTAAAACAAGAGTCGTTGAGCTGATAAAGTTGCATTTCCCGCTGGTGACAGCCTTTGAAGAAAGTAGTACCACCCGCACGTTTTATTTCTTCTGCCAAGCGTGGATCACAGAATTGAGCCAAGGTCTGAAGCGTGTGAATAGCTTCTTCATCAGTCGGCTTAATTTTCAACATGACCTGAAGTGGCTGGTGTTGGTGCTGGAAATATAAACTGGCAGGTAATAAACCAAGAAACTTAGTGGTATGTTCTGATGTTAAGCGGCAGACAATACTTTCTGCATGACAGGGAGTTTCGCTAATTTTTATATGTTCTAACGCTTTGAAATGCTCTCCCATATGCGCTTGAAAAAAAGAAGGCGTTAGTTCTTCTTTTCGTAAGAATTTTATCGGACGATTTCTGCCTAAACGATCATGTGCTGCAGCAAACTGACCACTGGCGATAGCCGACAGTGTTGAAAGGTCAAGTGACAGACAAAACCCTGCAATGATCTCAGCAAAGCGCGCTGACTGGTGACTTCCTGCACAGCCTAATAGTGCAAGACACTCTTGTTGATGAGGTAGGCCAGTACCACCACCCACAGTACCCACCACCAAGCCTGGTAATAACATGCAGGCATAAATCCCTTGTTCCGTTTGTTCAATATGAAGGTGTGCCAGGCTGGACTCATGAACGCACGCAATATCTTGTCCAGTGGCTGTGAAAATAGCAGCAATAATATTGGCTACGTTAGCATTAACACCTGGAATACCTGCTTGTATGCTACCAGTGACGCCAGCTTGATAAGCTGAAACTAAATCCTTGGCTGAAACTTTTAATATTCGTTGTAAGACAGTTTCTGGAATATGAGCTTCAGCAATAACGCGTGTGCCTCGTCCAGACAAAAAACTTTGATAAGATGTTTTTTTATCACTGGCTAAGTTAGCTTCAATAAAAAATTGTTCGATAGTATGGCGGGGCTGATACTCTTGCAAAATCCACTGGCATGCATGCCAAGTGCAACTGGTTGTCATGTTTTGCCCAGAGGCATCACCTGTTTGATAGATAAAATTTAAATGAATAATACGCCCTAAAATTAATGGCTTTAATTCTATTAGTTCGGCATGTCGAGAACGTTGGCGTGTTTTTTCTTTAATGGCAATAAAATGTTTTCTAAGCCACTCCGAAAAATGTAAGGCACTTGTCAGACAGTCAAACTTAAAAAAAGGTGTGCGGATCATTCGTTGAGACAATACGGCAGTGCTAACACCACCGCTTTTAGAAATGGCGGTAGCTCCACGCGTAGCTGAAGCAACAAGAGCACCCTCTGTCGTTGCTAATGGTGTGTAAATAGTGCCTGTTGCATGCTGTCCATTAAATAAAAGTGGACCAGCAAGCCCAATAGGTACTTCTACTGAGCCAACAAAATTTTCTATATTAAACCTTAGTTGATCTGCTCTTAAGGACGTTTTTCCTACTCTATTAAACAGCTGTCCTGACTTTTCTTTTAGGAAGTCTAAACGAGTTTGTCTTGCTTCTTCAGTATAACGGCCACGCGCAGGAATTCTTTCTAATGAGTGTGTGCTAGTTAGCTCTAAAGGTTCTTCGGACGTTTTTGGTATTACAATTTTGGGTGCAGTCATACATCCTTTCCTGCTATTTTATACCCTACCTAGAGTATTCTTACGTTATTTTTTCTCACAAAAAGCTATATGTTTTGATATGATTTTATGGGTTTTTTACCAGTAAAAGAATTTGCAATTCTTTCATTAAGTTATATGTAAAAGATATTGTTTAATATCGTAGTTTACTGCTATCAGCTTGTTTTGTTGAGTAAAACACCTTATAGCAGGAATACTGTTAAACAATCAAAAGTAGGTTTTCTCCATAATAACTTATATAGCTCATTGCATACTTAGTTGCTGAGATTAGCTATTAATGTATTGTATTATTACCTTAACTAGTCAGACTTGAAATTATGATCATCCATAAGCTACAAAGAATATGAATGCCTACGGCAGCTTCATTGTATCGACGAGCTTGTATACTTGGTGAGATTAAAAATCGGGTAAGAGACAATAAGCATAGTAGGGATGTACCAATAATAATAGTGTAAACCCACCAATGATTTGTTAAAAAGTAATAAATCAACAGTATAGCAAAGAGACTTACAGCAAATACGCAGCAGACAACTAAAGTGATAGCTTGCGATATACCTAAAACGGATGAGTAAGTTGGAATGTTTTTATTTTCTTCTTCACTTGGTTTTGTTTTCCGAACAAATTCGAATGAAAAACCTGAAAAGAAGAAGAGGAACATAATTAGAGAAATTAAACTTAAGTTAGTTGAGCTATAACCTGCTAGAAAATAAAACCACAAGCCAATAAGAGGCATAATTAGCATATGTGAAAAACTATAGCTAATGAGGTGTTGGTTAAGCCACTTAGAGCTGAAAAACTCAAATGTCATCAGTGTTAACCAGCCAAGCATTAATAACCAGGACTGTAAAGAGTATAAATCATTGCTTTCTACAACTAAGGTTGATAAGCCAGTGATAATAAACGCAATAACACCAAGTACTTTTAGATGATATAAGCTAATATACCCTTGTTGTAGAACACGATCAGCATGGAAGGTATTATCGATTTTATAGTCTTTATGTTCATCAAGAATTCGCAATAATAAAAAAATACTTACCGCTGCAAAACAATTGGTAATATCATGCCATATTGGTATCGCGTCTGATGAGCTGTGTTTGGCTATAGCTGAAATTGCTAAGTATAGTGATATTGCTAATAAGGCGTTGGCTAATGGAAAGCGCTCTTTTGCCCAGGCATATAGTCGATTAAGCAAAGGGGAGTCGTGAGAAAGTGTGTTTGCCTGTGCCATATAAAGATCTCCTGTTTCCCTACGATAAATGTGTGGAGATTACTCCTGTTGTATCAGCATGTGTTCTCCCTCCTCGTGTGCTTTTATTATCTTATAAAGCTATTTGAGTACTCTGCCCAAAGCTTATTTTTTTATTATTAGCTGTTATCTTTTTGGATCACTTTAGGGTTTTATGTATATAGATAATTATTTAGTTGACAATGATTTTTAGGGCATATGATTTACCTTCTTCATTATTATCACCCTTATAAATCATTTGTTGTAGCTGTATGCCTCCTATATACACTAAGCAGGTTTATTAATAACGTGCTACATCTAACAGTTGATTTTGGATAGCGGTTATTGCAAGGTCATGTTGTATTGTTAACATACCTGATAACATTGGTTAAATGTATACCCAGATCAACATATCATGACTTCAGATCCAATTGTCATTATATAAATATTTAAAATGTATACAACATGTTTGTTATTGTTTTTTTGTGTTAATTAGTTTGTTAGACAATATGGCTGAAAGGATACTCTTAGTTTGTTTTATCTAGGGGCGTTTTAAGATAGATAGAGTTGAATGGAATGAAAATATCTTAATAAAAAGTAGGTATGGCATGATTGGGTGATTGTCTAACAAGCAAAGGCTATAGGTTGGTATTATCTAAATTTTATGCATACTTATTGACAACTTAACCTCTCCGTTTGCCATAAACAAATAACTGTCTTCTATTGCATGTTAAGTAAAGGGTGATACTAATTAAGGTGATCTGTAAAGGATAATAAGTAGGGTCACTTCTTTAATCAGAATGAGACTTTCAAGCTGCATTTTCCATCAAGTGTTGAGGGGAAAAATGACAGGTGAATGTGCTGCCTTTACTTAATTCACTGATGATTTCAAGACGTCCATAATGTCGCAGTAGAACATGCTTGACTATCGCGAGTCCCAATCCCGTTCCTCCGGTCATTTTCGATCGACTGGCATCTGCCCGATAAAAGCGTTCTGTCAGGCGTGGAATATGTTTGGGGTCGATACCAACACCATCATCCATCACTGATAGGTGTGCTCCTTTTTCATCTTCCCACCAGTACACATTGATAGCACCTTTAGGCGGTGTGTATTTGACAGCATTGAAAATCAAGTTAGAAAATGCACTATGAAGCTCTCGTTCGTACCCCATTAAAATAGCATTTGGATTACAGACAAAACTGATTTTATGCTGTTTTTCACCACTAAGGGCTTTAGCATCATTGATAATATTAGTGAGTAGTTTTTCTATATTGACTTCTTGAGGGTCACTAATTTTATCACTGGTTTCTAAACGAGATAACAGTAATAAATCACTAACCAGATTTTCCATCCGATCAGATTGCTGTTGCATTTGGTGAATTGCTCGGAGCCATCGTTCAGGCAGGCTATCAGCATTATCTGCAAAAGTTTCTAAATAACCGCGGATAACTGTCAGAGGTGTACGTAATTCATGAGATACATTGGCGACAAAGTCTTTACGCATTTGCTCAAGGTTATGTAATCGTGTGATATCCCGCGCTAACAGTAACCTATCATTTCGACCAAATAGTGTAATCGTAAAGAGTAGGTGGATTTGCTCTGTGATAGGTGAAGGTATCTCTAATGGATCTGCATAGCGCTTTTCTTCAAAGTATTTACAAAATACAGGATCACGAATCAGATTGGTGATGAGCTGACCACGGTCTACAGGTGAACGAAATCCTAATAGCTTTTCAGCGGCATGGTTCCACCACTCCAAATTACCATGGCTGTCAATCATAACTACTGCATCAGAGAGTGCTGCCGTTGAGTCTTGTACTCTATCAATAACCGCTTGTAAGCGAGCACGGGACTTTTGATGGCTCCGTTGGAGTCGGTAGATAGCATCAAAGATTTCTCCCCAGATACCTCGACTTTCTGGTGGTTCATTATTGGTGAGCTCACTTTCCTGAAGCCAATGGTTTAATTTATAAACCTGTACTAGGGTCCAGAAGAGATAACTACTCAAAGTTACAACTAGGGTCCAAGCAAGCTCATCAATGGCAAGCCCAAAGATGACTACAATGACTGCCCCAAAAAACAATCGTTGTGGCATGGTTTACCAATCTATACTGACTAACCTTTGGTGGAAAAACGATAACCCGTACCACGTACCGTTTGTATCAAGCGGTCATGGCCATTACCTAATGCTTTACGCAGGCGGCGGATATGGACATCAACAGTACGCTCCTCAACATAAACATTGCCTCCCCATACTTGATCAAGCAGTTGACTACGGGTATAGGCACGTTCTTGATGAGTCATAAAAAATTGTAGCAGGCGATATTCAGTGGGACCCATATCAGTAGGTTTGCCATTGATTGTTACTCGGTGGCTGACAGGGTCAAGCTCAAGTCCTTCAACTCGAATGGGTTCTTGTGGTTCTTGAGCACCTGAACGGCGTAAGACTGCTTTTAGGCGAGCAACGAGTTCGCGTGGTGAGAATGGTTTAGTGATATAGTCATCTGCACCAACCTCTAAGCCTTGTATTTTATTATCTTCTTCTCCTTTAGCGGTCAGCATAATGATAGGAATGCCAGCCGTCATTTCGTCCCTTCGTAAGCGCCGAGCCAATTCTATTCCACTGGTACCAGGTAACATCCAGTCCAGCAGAATTAGGTCTGGCTTTTTGTCAATGATAATACCGTGCGCATCTTGTGTATTGTCTGCTTCCAGACATTCATAGCCAGCCATTTCTAGGGCGACTGCAATCATTTCCCTGATTGGGGCTTCATCATCAACAATAAGTATTTTTTTGCCAACCATGTTCAAGCCTTCTCTTCGCTCTACGGGTCAGCAACTCATTACACAGACTGTTTGTTACAATTAAATGACAATTAAAAGGCTATTGATTGAAACCTTTTAGGCATTTAACAGATATGCCAAATGGTCCTAACTGTTACCAAAAAGCAGTCATAGTGCCCAGGAAAATGAGTAATCCGACCCAATGATTATTCAAGAACGCAAGAAAACAACGCTCTCTGTTACGTCCATGTGTCAAGTAGTGCTGGTAAATAAATAGCAAACTAGCAGCAATAAGACCAGTATAGAATGGCCAGTCAAGCTGTTGGATAATGCCTACAATAACCATTAACAGTAATGCAAGCAGCTGTAAAATGGCAATAATCAGATTATCCGCATGACCAAACAATATTGCAGTGGACTTTATACCGATTTGCAAATCATCATCACGATCAACCATAGCGTACTGGGTATCATAGGCTACTGTCCATGACAAATTCGCGGCATAAAGCAACCAGGTAGTCACTGATAATTCACCTGTTTGTGCAGAAAATGCCATTGGAATGCTCCAAGAGAACGCTGCTCCCAGCACAACTTGCGGGAAGTGGGTATATCGCTTCATAAATGGGTAGCAGGTTGCAAGTGCAAGCGCACCAAATGAGAGCAGTATGGTATAGGCGTTAGTTTGCAAAACCAGTAGAAATGAAAGTAGTACTAAAACAAAAAATAGCCAAATTGCTTCTGTTGCTGAGGCTTTTCCAGTAATCAATGGGCGTAGCTGAGTTCGCTTTACATGCCCATCCAAGTGTCGATCAGCAAAGTCATTGATGACACAGCCTGCACTGCGCATTAAAAAAACACCTAATGAAAAAATAATGATCAGGTCGATATTGGGAAATCCCTGTGCGGCAATCCAGAGACTCCATAGTGTGGGCCAAAGTAAAAGGTAGGTACCAATAGGGCGGTTTAGCCGCATAAGTTGACTATAAGCCCATAGGCGGGGCCACTGTTGCTGGATTACACGCATATTGACGTTGTTTTAATGATCATTAGAAGGCGATGAGGAGGTTAGTATATCACTTGCAGCGGGGTTGCCAATTTGTTCATTTTGGATGCTGTGAAGCAAAAAGGGTAAGAAATACTCAGTGATCATCAGTGGTTGTTGACCAAGTAAAAACTTCGACCGGCGGCCCCACACTTGTTCAGGGGGTAATGGTAGGTTGTGGGAAATGGGTAACTCAGTGGTATTCACCCTTGTCAGCTCAAATTGTGGTAAACGTTTAATACTGGTTTTACTAAACAAAAAATGGCCTAGAGGCTGCTCATTTAAGGTAAGTAGTTCTTGGTAATCATCACTTAGGGTTTCTTTAGGAATAACAGTACGCGCCAATATACAAGGCTGCTGTCTGACAAAAAGCGTAATTTCTCGAATATTGGTTAACGTGTCAGGTTTTATACCCAGATACTGCTGTTCTTCTTCAGATGCTGTCATCCACTGTTGGTTAAGCAGATGAACAGTGGTCTTGCTATTAAAGTGGTTAGTCAGTCGATCCGTCAATGAACCAGGATGATTTAACCAGTATTTAAGACGTGGGCATAATGGATCTTGAGCATGCCATACGTGGGTAGGGTGCCATAAACGTTCACTAATAAACTGCATTTTAGGGTAGTGATTGAAGTTCATAATTCGCAGCAGGATGCTTGAATATGATTGATGTTGCAAGGTGTAAACCGTAGAAAGTTAATTTTCCTGTTGGCATTGGTTAATTACGTGACAATAGAGTCATTGGTTTCATCTGGAACCACTACAAACCATACGTTATTCTGGCTTTAGCCATCAATAATGGTTTAGAGAGGTACTTGTGTGAGCATGGAAGCATTTCGTAAGTGGCAGTGTACAGTCTGTGGCTTTGTTTATGATGAGGCGGATGGTTGGCCCGATGATGATATTCCCCCTGGAACACGATGGGAAGATATATCTGAAGACTGGGTTTGTCCTGACTGTGGTGTAAGCAAACAAGACTTTGAAATGATTCTTCTTGAATAATATTGGGAAGTGTTAATTATTAAAAAATAATAAAACAACAGGTCAAACTTGCCATGGAACCGCTCATTATTATCGGAACTGGGTTAGCGGGTTATACTCTTGCAAAAGAATTCAGAAAGCATGATCCCCATTCGCCGCTTACATTAATCACAGCTGACGATGGTCGCTATTACTCTAAGCCAATGCTGTCTATCGGTATGAGCCGGAAACAAATTGATTCGGCAGATGCTAATGAAATGGCAGAACAGTTAAATGCTTCTATCCTGACCAATACCCGTGTGACGGCCATTGATCCACAACATCATCTGATCAAAATAGGAAGAGATGAACTACGTTATCGACAATTAGTTTTAGCGTGGGGGGCTGATGTATTTCAGCTTGAAGTTGAAGGGGATGGGATTGAGGAAATTTACTCTGTTAACAATTTGCAGACCTATGAGGTTTTTCGTAAGGCGATATCCGGTAAAAAGCGTGTTGCTATTGTGGGTAGTGGTTTAGTGGGGTGTGAGTTTGCAAATGATTTAGCTGCCTCTGAGCATCATGTGGAGATGATTTCTCAAAGTCATACTCTGATGCCAAAGCTTTTACCACCCGATGTGGCTGCGCCATTGCAAGTTTGTCTGCAAGCGCTAGGTGTACACTTTCATTTTGGAATAGGCTTGGCAGAAGTTAATCGCACGGATGGCGGGCTTGAGTTAGTCCTTAATAGCGGCAAGCTTGTTCATGTGGATGTGGTGTTATCCGCTATAGGTATTAAGCCACATATTTCTATGGCATTGGAAGCAGGGTTAACTGTCAATGAGGGCATTCAGGTGAATCATTTATTGGAAACATCTGAGCCTGATGTATTTGCATTGGGGGACTGTGCAGAGGTAGATGGACATGTATTGTTGTATGTCGCACCTCTCATGGCATGTGCCAAAACGTTAGCACGTACCTTAGCAGGCCATCCGACTCCGTTACGTTATGGGCCTATGCCTGTGGGGGTTAAAACACCTATTTGCCCTGTTGTGGTATGTCCACCGCCTAAAGGTAGTTTGGGACAATGGCAGATTCATGGTGAAGGCTTGGACTTAAGAGCTTGCTTTGTGCAAGAAGAAAAATTATTAGGATATGCATTAACAGGGCAATATGTAAAAGAAAAATATGCATTAAATAAAAAACTATCAACGAGTTAATTAATACCTTGAGTGCTTCATTTTTGGAAATAACAACGTCGAAAGAATAGCTATAGCAAAAGGTATATCTTCATCAAACTAAATCAGCACCTCTTAATAAATGGCGCTTAAAAATAGTGGGGGATAACGTGTGCATAAGCCAGAATTAATTTCTGAAATTGCCGATCAGACGTCAATGACGAAAGAGCAAGCATCTCAAGTATTGACCACAATACTTGATGAAATTTTATTAGCGCTTAGCCGAGAAGAAGATGTTGTTCTCATTGGCTTTGGTTCTTTTTCCAGGAAGCATCGAAAGGCACGGATTGGAAAAAATCCACAAACAGGCCAACCTATTGACATTCCTGCAACAAATACAGTGAGTTTTAAAGCAGGTAAACAATTAAAAGAAACAGTGAATGAGTGAAATAATATGATAAAGCTGAAATTGTTGTTATGGATAATGGGGTTATTAATGGGGCGTGCCAGCAAGCGTAATGAAAAATTACGCAATAAATTAGACGATAAACAATTAACGGTGCAATTTCAGACAGATGACCAACGTGTTGCTCGCCATTTTATTATTGAAAATCAGCAAATTTTGAGTAAGTCAGGTGTAGCTGATCAACATGACTTTGCTATTTCTTTCAAGGATGCAGGAACGGGGCTTGCCGTATTAACCGCCAAAAATGCTCAGCTTGCTTTTATGCAAGCTATTCAAGAAAAACAATTAATTGTGACGGGCGATCTTAGTCAGGTTATGTGGTTTCAGGGAATCGCTAAATATTGGATACCTCGATAATTAGGCTGATTTAAAAAACTGACTAAGTTGTTCAATTTCACTTTCACACTCAACAATTGAAGCAACAGCATTAGCTGCATTTGCAGGATTTAGCTCTAAATACTCATATAATTGAGGAATAATGCCTTCATCAGGAGCATCACCTATACCATGCTGACGTAAAAGCCGCCCAGTGATATTTAATAAATGTGGATATTCCTGATGATCACGAGAGTACTCGGCTTCGTTTTGATAACGGATTGCGGTGCAAACTTCCTCAGGCATGTCCCAAATCTGCATTAACCAGCCACCGATTTGGTCCCGAGACACGCCAATGATATGTCGCTCAATATCAACATGATTAATATGTGGGTTGGCTTCGATATGGCGACAAATCAGTGAAAAATAAGGTGGAAAAACATAGGCTAACACTAAATAGCCAAAATTATGGAGCAGACCACATAGATATGAAAGTCCAAGCTCTGGACGTTTTTTTAAGGGAATTTGACGTACCAGAGATTCAACGGCTGTTGCTGTAAAGGCGGCCTGATGCCAATAAGGAGTGAAACCATGAGGGTGATCTTTTGGAGGTTGTAAGGCCTTGCCTAGCGATAGACCAATCGCCAGATTAATCACTAAATCAAAACCAAGAACCCTAATAATTGCATCTTCAATAGAGCGGACCCTGCCAGGTGCGGCATAGTAAGGAGAGGAGGCCCAGCTTACGACTTGTGCTGCGAGACTTGGATCGCGTTCAACAATATCAACAAGGTCTTTAACGGCTGCATTTGGGTCGACGCGAAGTTTAATAATTCGTTGTGCCGTTTCAGGTAATGGTGGAATTTCTATGGTTTGTTCCAGCCGTTGCTTGATCCGAAGCGAAGTAAAATTTTCTACGGCTAAGGTTAATTCTTTAACATCGGTATTTGCATCAGTAGTAAGTGGCCTATTAGGAAGTTTTTCTGTTACTTGCATGGGGGTCGCATTTTGCAGGATTTGTTTAAAATCAGCCATTCTTATTTTGATAAAGTGACCTAGCTGGCCCGACTCTAAATAAAGCTCGTTATGCTCGAATAAACGATCATCAACAATCGTTGCAAAACCCGTTAATTGTGGAATACCTGGTAATGCATCAACCCCTTGGCTTTGCAGAATATGTTGTAGTTTTTCTGGAGCAATGGCTGTCAGGTTACGACCCAAACGCTCATTTAATGTGTTTAAGTCAATGAGGTGATCATGAGGAAAGATAAGTTGTAGTTTCCCTTCTTCATCCTCTAACACAACAGACACTGCGACATTAGGTGGGAGGGTGTTAGCTGGCCTCATAATTTGCTCATGTCCTGTAATACCATATGAAATATGCTCACTTTCCAGCAGTTTTTGAACTTGCTCAGGAATAGGCATTGGACTAGTACCTTTCCGACTAAACGATTAAATCTTTCAATTAGTGTAGTCAAAGAGCTACTGATCGTAGTAAAGAATGGCAAAAAACTATGTAACCCTTTGACCTTTTAATTAAATAAGTGGGTATTTAAGTATGAACAGCCTTGTTACTGTGAAATCAGAGAAAGTAAGAGGAAGAACCCCAGAGTGAAACTCTGGGGAGGGTAAGATTAAAAATAGGATGGAGGAGGTGGTGGTGGCGGTAAGTCATCATCACCAGGAGGCGAGGGTGGTACGGGAATATCTGGATCATCGCCATCACCAGGCGGTGTAGGTGGTACGGGAATATCTGGGTCATTTGGGTTATCAGGATCCGGCCAGCCAGGACCATCGGGATCGTTGGGGTCACTTGGATCTGGCCAGTCTGGACCATCCGGGTCATTGGGATCGCTTGGGTCGTTAGGATCTGGCCAGTCTGGACTATCTGGGTCATTAGGATCACTTGGGTCGTTAGGATCTGGCCAGTCTGGACCATCTGGGTCATTAGGATCACTTGGATCGTTAGGGTCCGGTTTATTAGGATCGTCAGGATCATTTGGGTCAGGTGTACCTGGGTCTGGGGTGGTATCCAGGTCTACGTACTTTTTAATCCAGTCATTATAATTTGCGACCTTGGTGTAAACACCTGGATAGCCTGGTCGTGCACAACCAGAACCAAAACTGACGACACCTACTTGGTATAAGGTGTTATACCACTTCACAAAGAGAGGCCCACCACTATCACCTTGACAAGAATCCTTTCTATAGCCTGCACAGACCATGTTGTCGGTAAGTCCATAGTAAGCCTGCTGACATTCTTGTTGAGAAACAATAGGAACATCAACTTCACGTAACTTGTTGGGAAGTGCTCTTCTAAAATTGGCTTGGGTACTGTCCCAGCCAGAAACGGTAGTGGTTGCACCAGGTTGAGCTGCTGAGTGATGGATATTGGTATCTGCCAGTTTTATTGTGCTTACATCAGCTTGAATTGGGCGACTTAATTTTACCAAAGCAATGTCATTATTCGATGAGCGACTGTTATATTGGGGGTGGGTAATAAATCGCTCAATAGGAATGATTTCTCCATCTCGGCTATTGGTACGGTCAAAGCGACCTACTGTAGCTTGTCGAACGCCTTGACAGTGTGCAGCTGTTAAAATCCATTCCTTGTTAAGAATACTGCCGCCACAACCTCCAAGCCATGCCATAAATTTACGTTCTTCAAAGTTTGATTCGCGTCCACCCACAATTTCCTGAGTAGGCTTTGAATTTTTAGCATATTGATAGCTGGGGTTAATAACCAGCTTGTCAGGAGCAGCATGTACGACACTTGCTACTGCAATAAATAATGTGGATAAAGAAAGTTGTATTGTCTTTATTGGTGGTGACTTATCTTTCATTGGCTAAGCCCTGTTATATGGGTGTAAATCTCGCTTTTCTCATTTGTGCACCTCTAATTAATATTCTTAGAAGTACATGTATTTACTCTTCATTAAATGCCTTGCTGGGTTAACGTTACTACTGGAATAAGTTCACAGTAGTATGGTGAAAAAAATGAAGAGTGTATTTTATGGGCACCTATTTTAGAGGTGCCCTTATGTTTATAATTAATTTGTTTTTTTAGATTAGTTTTATTTAAGGTAAGAAAATATTAACTATTACACTAAAGAGGAATGTTTTTAGTAAAGGCGAGAGGAATTTTATTTTTTTAGTTTGCTCTCAAAGTAGATATGTATAAGAGTAGGATTTTATTCTGTGGCTTTTTTCCAATATCCCCTCTGTAGGTATTTTGAGGAAACATAAAAAAGAAGGCAGGTTTGTAATGAGGGTAAATTTAAACTCGTGCGTAGTTTATGGTGTCTTGGTCTAACCAACGTTCGATAATCATATCCACATATTCGGGATAACGCGTTAATAATTTTTTGGCGATTTGCTGTGCTACAGGTAATAAGGCCTGGTCTCGTTGAATATCGGCAATTTTTAGATTGGCGACACCTGTTTGACGTGTACCTAATACTTCTCCTGGCCCTCTTATTTGTAAGTCTCTTTCAGCAATTAAAAAACCATCATTGGTTTCACGCATAATACTTAAACGTTCACGACTTTGTTG
Organism: Zooshikella harenae; assembly: GCF_018837975.1. Classification (GTDB taxonomy): domain Bacteria; phylum Pseudomonadota; class Gammaproteobacteria; order Pseudomonadales; family Zooshikellaceae; genus Zooshikella; species Zooshikella harenae. The sequence goes on from NZ_JAGSOY010000030.1 coordinate 43,586, forward strand.
TGATAGAGGATGGTGATAAAGCAACACACAATGGCTGGCAGTGGAACCACGGCCAACCCGTCCACGTAATTGATGAAGTTGGGCCAGCCCTAAACGCTCAGGATTTTCAATTATCATCAAACTGGCGTTAGGTACATTTACTCCGACTTCTATAACGGTCGTGGCGACTAATAAATCAAGATTACCGTCTTTAAAGGCAGCCATGACAGAGGCTTTTTCAATGGCTTTCATGCGGCCATGAATTAATCCTATACGTATTTCTGGTAACTGTTCTTTAAGATGCTCAGTGGTTTCTTCTGCGGCCTGACTCTCGATGGCTTCTGATGTTTCGATTAGTGTGCAAACCCAGTAAACCTGTCGTCCTTCTTGGATAGCATGCTGCACACGTTGTATGACCATTGGCCTACGTGTGTCAGGTATAGCGACAGTATTAACGGGTGTTCGACCTGGAGGCAGTTCATCAATGACTGAGCAATTTAAATCTGCATAAGCACTCATGGCGAGTGTTCTGGGGATGGGGGTTGCAGTCATGATAAGCTGGTGGGGAGTATATAGATTACTTTCGCCTTTTTGTGTTAATGCCAGGCGTTGATGAACACCAAAACGATGTTGCTCATCAATAATAACCAGTGCGAGTTGATTAAATAATACTTGCTCTTGAAAAAGAGCATGAGTTCCCACTATGAGCTGTGCCTGGCCTGATTGAATGGCTTCAAGAGCCGTATTTCTCTCTTTGGCAGACATTTTCCCCGTAAGCCAACAGACGTTTATTCCCAGTGGTGTAAACCAGTTTGAGAAACTCTCCAGATGCTGTTCAGCAAGTATTTCAGTAGGGGCCATAATGGCAGCTTGTTGGCCATTAGCAATGGCATGTAACGCAGTCAGTGCTGCTACCACCGTTTTACCAGAACCCACATCACCCTGTACTAAACGAAGCATAGGACGATGTTGAGCCAAGTCAGTGGCTATTTCATCGTATACCCGCTGTTGGGCTGTGGTAAGCGCAAAGGGTAAGCAACTTAAAAAGCCAGGAATATATTGGGTGTCAGCGGGCAGTGGTGAACTCTGCAACTGTCGTTTGGTAAAACGTAACTTCAATAAATTAAGTTGATGAGCAAGGAGTTCTTCCAAACACAAGCGTTGTTGAGCTGGATGGCTATTTTGCTCAAGCTGGTAAAGATTTGTGGATGGAGATGGAGTGTGCAGCAGTGTAATTGCTTGGGCCAAAGGCATTAGCTGTAACTGGGCTGTGACCTCATCTGGTATTAACTCTTTAAGGTAAGCTAAGTGCTTGAGTGCTTGCTGGCAATACTGACGAATTTTTTTTTGAGTCAGTCCTTCTGTTGCTGGGTAAACAGGTGTAAGCGTTGTCTGATCAGCTGAGTCTGTAGAAGGTGAGGTAGATGTACTGATAAACTCGTACTCAGGATGAATTAATTCAAGTCCCTGTCGTCCACGTCTAACCTCACCAAAACACAGCACAAGCCGTCCTGATTTAAACTGCTGTTTTTGTGCTGCAGCAAAATGAAAAAAACGGAGTTGTAGGCTACTTCCGGACTCATCCTTTATTTGAACAATTAAGCTCCGGCGTTTGCCTGGTGTTAAGTTGGCATTATGAATAGTGCCTTGAACAACAACTTCAGCTCCAGGGTGTAATTGGCGAATAGGTGTAATCTGTGTTCTATCTTGATAGCGAAAGGGTAAATGGAATAGCAAGTCTTGAACAGAGTTTATCCCTAAGCGCTGTAGTTTAGCTGCGGTACTACCTCCGATACCCGTGAGGATGCTGAGAGGCAATTGGTGTAATGGTACTTGTGAAGCTTTGCTGTCCATTGTTGACCACGATGACTAAATGGATGCTTTGTCTTTGCTGTTGCCTTTGTCTATGGATGATGCTTTGCCACTGGTTTCATCATTAGTAGTACAGTGACCTTTCACTGCACACTGACGAATAGCTTGTGACAACACATCAATGGCTTTAGGCCGTGGAAAGCTAACACGCCAGGCTAATGCAATTGTACGGAAAGGTGCTGGAGAGGCAAAAGGTCGTGTGGTTAAAATACCATCAGCATAGTGACTGTTATCAGCTGCAGATAATGGCAGGACAGTAATTCCCATTCCTGAGGCGACCATGTGTCGTATTGTTTCTAGTGAACTCGCCTCAATATCTGTTTGTAAGCCTTTAGTGTTGTTAACGCGTTTTTGTGTTAACGCAGGACAGGCTTCCAGAATTTGGTCGCGGAAACAATGTCCTTCCCCCAGTAGCAGTAATTTATTTTCTGATAGCTGATCCCGTGAGATTTCCTGCTGTTTAGTTAATGCGTGTTCTGCAGGTAATAACACCGTAAATGGTTCATCGAATAAGGAAAGTGTTACGACATCAGGTTCTGTAAAAGGTAACGCAATGATAATGACATCAAGCTCACCTTTGCGTAATTTTTGGCGTAGTACAGCAGTAAAGTTTTCCTCAATGTAGAGAGGCATTGAGGGTGTCAGTTCGTGGAGCTGAGGAATTAAGTGTGGAAATAAATAAGGTCCCACAGTGTAGATTGCCCCCATGCGTAAAGGGGTTGTAAGTTGATCCTTACCTGCTGTTGATATTTCTTTAATCGTCGCTGCTTCTTCAAGTACTTTTTGGGCTTGCTCAACAATACGTTCACCGATTGGTGTAACACGTACGGCATTTTTGGTGCGTTCAAAAATGGCAATACCCAGCTCATCTTCAAGTTTTTTAACACCCACACTTAGTGTAGGCTGACTAACAAAACAGCGTTCGGCTGCACGTCCAAAGTGTTGCTCTTGAGCAAGGGTCACAATGTAGCGGAGTTCTGTTAGTGTCATAGCAGTTACTGTACTTGATCTAAATTATATTCACATTACTGACAACTTAGTGTAGTCATTGCGTTTTTTTATCCACAGGGGCAGCAAAATAAGAAAAGTACTTTTACTTTGTTGTGGAGTAGTGGGAAGTTACTCACTACAGATATTTGATTGATAAAATTAATTAGCTACTTATCTATAGTAGGTAATTTTAAGCTATTTGGACCTGATATGCATCGTAAATCTATCATAATTGTGGGCTGTGGCGACCTTGGCACTCGTTTAGGTATTCAACTCAGTGAACTGGGACATGAGGTTTATGGGGTACGACGGTCTAAACATGCCCTTCCGGAGCCACTGAAGGCTATCATAGGGGACGTAAGTTGTATGACGTCACTTGCTTCGTGTTGGCCAGAGAAAGCTTTCGATTATGTCATTTATTGTCTAGCTGCATCTGAATACTCTGAGGAAGGTTATAAGTCTGCTTATGTGACTGGTTTACAAAACGTGCTAAAGAAGTTGCAGGATAAGCACCCGAAACGTGTTTTCTTTGTTTCTAGTACCAGCGTGTATGAGCAGAGTGAGGGTGAAATTGTATCTGAATCAACACCCGTTGAACCTCAACGTTTTGCTGGAGCGGTTATGTTGAAAGCGGAACAATTACTTGAGGCAGCTTCTTACCCGGCAACAGTTGTTCGTTTTGCGGGTATTTATGGTCCTGGCCGAGAGCGATTAATCAAAAAAGTACGGGCGGGGGACGTCTGTAGTAAAGATAGTAATCCAATAAGTAATCGGATTCATATTGAAGACTGTGTTGGCCTGTTAGCACATTTGATCAAGCTCGACTGTATGGGACAACCCCTAAAGGATTGTTATATTGGGGTGGATAATGAGCCTGCGCCATTACGTGAGGTGACTTTGTGGTTAGCTAAACAGCTAGGGGTAAGACCCGTTAAAGAAGTGCCTATGGGGCGAGGTGGAAGTAAGAAATGCAGCAGTCAGCGAATTATCAACAGTGGGTATCAGTTTAAGTATCCAAGTTATCGTGACGGCTATCAGGCATTACTTGAGAATGATTAATGACTAGCCATCATTGTGCGTTTGCTGTTTTGGTATACTTTCTTCATTAAAATAAGATTGCCAAATAGCGTCGTATTTTCCGTTATTTTTTATAGCGATTAAACCGGCATTAAATTGATCACGTAATTTTTCCATTCGAAAAGCCGCTTGGTACACTGAGGTTTTAGGAAAAATTTGATGAATACTATAATCAAACCTGTCTTCTTCAGGTAGCTTTAACCAATACCAACGGAAAATATTTCGGTCAATAATAAGTGCATCTGTCCTATTAGTGAGTAACATGCTGATTTGCTGAGCTTGGGCATTTACTTCATGATAGTCAGCGAGTGCCCCCTGGCTTTGATGAATGAGACTTTGTAGTTCAGAGCCCAGTAAATGAGATGCCCCTTGCCAGCCACTCACATGTAGCCCTGCTAAGTCAGCAACATGGTTGGCAGTAATTTTTCTGTCGACTTTGGTTACCAATACATTAAAAAAGACAAGGTAAGGTACAGAATAAAATAAACCATCATTTTCTTTTTGCGTAAGAGCAGATGCGCCATCAAGTCGTTTTTTTACTTGTTGGTAGAGCATTTTCCTCGGAAATAGGCGTATAACAACTTCTGTATTTTGCGTGGCAAATGCGGCTCTTACCAAGTCGATTTCCAAACCACTTTCTTCATTAATGACATAGGGTGGCTTATCTTGGCCAAACCCTATGTATACGATTTCAAATGCGTGGCTGTTAGTATTCAATAACAAACAACCGATGATTTTAACGATAAAACCAGTGAGTAATTCGTTAAGGTTACTCCTAAGCATTCTCAAATAATGGCACTGCATGTGGAGATTAATGACAAATAACAAAGGATTTTAAATAGAGTAGCCTGCACTTGCAAAATAAGCTAAACGTCTAAGAGACTAGAGAGAAGAGAAAAAGGAGATGTTTACGACAGATAAGAAACTGCTGCTTTTTTAGCAGCAGTTACAGAAAATGTTACTACTCGACAAGTTCCATAATACCATCCATTTCTACCATAACGCCTTTAGGGAGTTCGGCAACACCAATAGCTGCACGAGCTGGATAAGGTGCTTGGAAGTATTTCGCCATAATTTCATTCACTGTGGCAAAGTTGCTCAGGTCTGTCATGAAGATATTAAGTTTAACAATATCATTGATTGATCCGCCTGAGGCTTCCGTGACCGCTTTCAGGTTATCAAAAACCTGTGTGGCCTGAGCAGCAAAGTCATCGTTGCTTACGACTTCCATTGTGGTTGGGTCTAGTGGAATCTGGCCAGATAAATACACAGTTGTTCCAATTTTTACCGCTTGCGAGTAAGTCCCAATGGCGGCAGGTGCTTTTTCCGTAGTGATGACTTGCTTGTTGCTCATAGAAAATCCTTCTGTTTGAACCGATAAGATAAAGGTAATAGTAGGAAAAAGAGGTCAGTTAACCTTTTATTCGTATGATGGAAGAGACCCCTTTAATCGTCCGCAGACGTTTAATGGTTCTGGCTAAATGTACCCGGTCACGCACACTGATAAGTATGTGAATGACACTGAAACGTGCATCTCGCTCTTCCATACTGATTTTTTCGATACTGGCATCTGTGGCATTCACCGTGGTTGCCAAGGTAGCTACAATACCACGTTGGTGCTCTAGCTCTACTCTCAGTTCAACAGAAAACTCACCAGACACATTTTTATCCCACGCAACCTCAAGGCATTTCTCCGGGTTGTGTCTGATATCGCTGATATTGCGGCAGGACTCAGTATGAATAACCATGCCACGACCAGCGCTGACATGTCCGACAACAGGGTCACCTGGAATAGGGTGACAACATTTGGCAAAAGACACAACCATACCTTCGGTACCACGAATGGTCAGTGGTTGATTACTGGTATCAGATACGGTTTCTGTTTCAGGAGGAGCAATTTCACTCACCAAATGCCTGGCAACCAAATAGCTCATGCGATTGCCTAAACCAATTTCTTCCAGTAATTGACTGAATGAAGGTAGCTTTAATTGGGATAGTGCATTTTGTTTTTGCTCATCTGATAGTTTATCAACCGTGTGGTTGTATCCTGATAGCGCCTTGTTAAGCAAACGCTTCCCAAGTTCAACAGATTCTGAGTGTCGTTGGTTTTTCAGGAAGTGACGAATATTAGACCGAGCTTTTCCTGTTGCGACAAAATTTAACCAGGCAGGATTAGGGCGGGCGCCAGGTGCAGTAATGATTTCGATGGTTTGACCACTTTGCAGTAGCTGACTAAGGGAAGCTAGCTGACGATCAATACGACAGGCTACGCATGTACTACCCACATCGGTATGAACGGCATAAGCAAAATCAACAGGTGTACAGCCCTTGGGCAATTCCATGATATTGCCTTTAGGAGTGAAAACATAAATCTCATCGGGGAATAAATCAATTTTAACGTTTTCAATAAACTCTAATGAGTCTCCAGCATTCTTTTGTAGTTCCAGCACGCCTTTTAACCATTGACGGGTACGGGCGTGACTGCCAAGTAGTGCCTCTTCACCTGATTTATACAGCCAGTGAGCAGCAATGCCTTTATTCGCCATATCATCCATTTCTTGAGTTCGGATTTGAATCTCAATAGGTACACCATGCATACCAAACAACGTGGTATGCAAGGACTGATAACCATTGGCTTTGGGAATAGCGATATAGTCTTTAAAGCGGCCAGGAAAAGGTTTATAAAGATTATGTACGACACCTAGTGCGCGATAGCAGCTATCAACGGTATCGACAATGATACGGAAGGCGTATACATCCATGATTTCAGAGAATGACTTCCGCTGGTTACGCATTTTTTTATAAATGCTGTAAAGGTGCTTTTCCCGACCGAGCACACGGCCTTGCAAGCCATGATCTTCAAGGTGTTTAGCAATGGCCAACTGAATTTTATTAACGATTTCCTTGCGATTACCCCGTGCCTTGATGACTGCTTCTCGAATTAAACCTGCACGCATGGGGTACATGGAAGAAAAGCCCAGCTCTTCAAACTCAACACGGATATTATTCATACCCAGGCGATTGGAGATAGGCGCGTAAATTTCCAGCGTCTCTTTGGCAATACGTCGTCGCTTATCTGGGCGTAAAACACCAAGAGTACGCATATTGTGCAGACGGTCAGCCAGTTTAACCAATATAACGCGAATGTCCTTAGCCATGGCTAGGGCCATTTTCTGGAAGTTCTCTGCTTGCTGTTCTGCTTTTGATTCAAACGGAATCTGGGTCAGTTTACTGACGCCGTCAACTAGCTGCGCTACGGTATCACCAAATTGTTCAGAGATTGCGGCTTTATCAACACTGGTGTCTTCTAATACATCATGCAACATCGCAGCCATTAGGCTGTGATGGTCCATATGCATTTCGGCTAAAATGGTCGCAACAGCCAATGGGTGAGTGATATAAGGCTCTCCACTCCGACGTCGTTGACCATCGTGCGCTTGTTCTGCGTAATAGTAGGCGCGACGAACCTGATTGACCTGTTGGTGTGAAAGATAAGATTGGAGCTTGTGCGCTAAGTTTACGATGGAAGACAAAGCCCGCCTCCTGTATTAAAACTGTATCCATGATGGAATGAGTTTTTTGTCTGGGAAAGCGGGGCGAGTTCCTTCTGCGAATTCTTGGGGAAGTTGATTTCAAAAGAAGAAATCAACTGATTGATATATGCTCGCTCTCTGAGCTGAAATGCACAGGCAAAACACCCTAAAAATAATCCGTGAAGGGTATACATCTGGGTTATCCCAATTAAGCACCTCCTGAAAGTGAAAAGGCTACATCCTGATCATCTTCTTTCGGTTCATCTAAAATACTTGGACTAACGTAACCAGCAGCGATTTCCCGTAGTGCCATTACAGTGGGTTTATCATCTTCCCACTCCAGCTTGGAATCTTTACCACCTGTAGCCAGTTGGCGTGCACGCTTAGTTGCTACCATAACCAACTGAAAGCGGTTATCAACATTATCTAAGCAATCTTCTACAGTCACTCGAGCCATCAAGGATCTCCATAAGCGAGGTATACCCTTCACGAATCATTTTTAGGGTTTGTTGTCGGCGATCTTCATCCCAGTCACTTATTAATATAAGCTCCTGGAATTTCATCACTTGACGGCCGCTCCTAAAAACCCCTCGTTGTGGGTATCATTCAGTATTTCTGGCGGTCTAAGGGACCAGACAGTTTACTTAATCACCATTGTCTATGACAAGAGTTTTTGCAATAGCTGTTCATGTTTGAGCTGTTGTTTGTCTACTTTTAATCTTTGACTTTTTACAATGGTCTCAAGTTCGCTAAGTGCTTGCGAAAACTCATCATTAATTATCAGATAGTCATATTCCACAAAGTGAGCCATTTCTCTCTCAGCTTCTGCCATACGCTTGGTGATTACTTCGTCATTATCTTGCCCACGCGTATTTAAGCGTTCTAACAGCGTTTCGCGGCTGGGAGGTACAATAAAAATACAGATTGCATCAGGACGTAAGCGTCGAATTTGCTGGGCGCCTTGCCAATCAATTTCCAGAATAACATCAGTGCCATTAGCTAACTGCGCATTGACCCATTGTTCAGAGGTCCCATAGTAATTGCCAAATACTTCTGCCTGCTCAAGAAATGCTCCATCAGTCAGCATTTGCTGAAACTCCGCCTGAGTGATGAAGTTATAGTTAACCCCATCCTCTTCTCCAGGCCGTTTAGCGCGTGTAGTGTAGGATACGGACACACAAATCTGGGCTACGCTCTTAACCAAGGCTGCAACCAAGCTGCTTTTGCCAGCACCAGACGGCGCAGAAATGATATACAAGGAACCTTGAGTGTTCATGATACTCCTAACAAAGTCGTGTCACTTTTTTTAATGCTTTAAATGCCTTTAGCGAGTTAGCGTTTGTACTCACTGTAGGTATAAACCTAGCAAATAACCGCGTCAGGTTGGTTGCATTTACCTGAAATTTCGAGCTTACTCACTATGAGTTACTTTATAAGTCTAGCGTCTAATTATGCAAGATTTTAACTATTAATGGTATATATGGTCATAGAGATAGTTTGATTACAGCAAAATACATACAACAGAAGTGAGTAATCAAAGTAATATTCAACAAAATATGTGATTTTTTTTCCAGCTTTTTCGATAACCACTTTTAAGCACATCAGTATATGTATTTTTACCTATAATTGAGAGATGTAACTAAGCCTCTTAGAGTTCTCTTAATAGGTAGATTTGATGTCATTAGCGGCAAACGAAAGCATTTTCTATCTTACCGTTCCTTCATTAAACGATACGTTGAATGTTACCTCATTTATTGGGCATGAAGGTATTTCTCAGCTATTTCATTACTCAATAAATGCGGTAAGTATTAACGATAATATTGATCCCGTTGGCATGTTGCTACAGCCTGTTACGTTGACGATCGTAGGGGAGGATTTTGAGCGGCAGGTAAATGGTATTATTAATCAGTTTACCCAAGGGGAAACCGCGGATAAATATACCGAATACTCATTCGATTTTATACCAAAGCTATGGTATTTGACGAAAAGAGCAGACTGTCGAATATTTCAATCGTTAACGATTCCAGAGATTGTAAAACAAGTATTAGAAGCGGCTGAATTTACAGAAAAAGAAGACTTTATTCAAAAACTCACAGGTAACTATCAACCACATGATTATATTGTCCAATATAACGAAACAGACTTTAATTTTGTTTCTCGATTACTAGAGCAAGAAGGTATTTTTTACTTTTTTGAGCATCAGATTGATAGCCACTGTCTTATTATTTCCGACCACAATACGGCTTTTGGACCCATTGCAGGAGAGTCTGTAGACTTTCATGGCAAAACAGGGTTGGTGCCAGATTATGAAGTTGTTGACGAGTTACACTACACCTGCCAACGAACTATCGGTAAAGTAGAACTGGATGATTATAACTTTACCAAGCCTAACCTGGATTTATACGTAACGGCCAGTCAGGGGGATGAATCACTCGTTGATTACCAATTTCCGGGTGGTTATCAGCTACCAGAGCAAGGACAACGTTACGCTCAGCTACGTTTAGAAGCATTTAATACCTTTGCGGAAAAAATCAATGCGAAAAGTACCTGCCGTCGTTTGCTTCCTGGCTATAAGGTTGACTTGGTACGTCATCCTCGAACGGCATTAAATCAATCGTACATTATCTGTCAGGTGATGCATGAGGGTGAACAACCTCAGGGACAAGATGAATATGCAATGTCGGAAGAAGGTAGCTGGTACCGAAATCATGGACTATGGATTCCAAAAAGTACCCCTTTTAGACCACCTTTAAAAGCCAAAGCCCCCAAAATGCCTGGTAAACAGTCTGCTGTGGTGACAGGGCCTGAAGGTGAAGAAATCTATACAGAGCGCTTCGGTTGTATCAAAGCGCAGTTTCATTGGGATCGGCTAGGTCAAAATAATGAGCACTCATCCCGTTGGATGCGGGTGATGCAAACCTGGGCTGGTAAGCAGTGGGGCGCTTTAATAATTCCCCGTATAGGACAGGAAGTTACCATTGATTACCTGCATGGTGATGTGAACCAGCCAGTGGTGACAGGTGTCGTCTACAATGGACGTAAAAATCCTCCTTACTCATTGCCAAAACAGAAAACACGTTCTGGCTTTCGTTCAGACTCCACAATTGGCAGTGGCGGTTACAATGAGCTGAGTTTTGAAGATAAACAGGGTTCAGAACAAATACGCATTCATGGTGAAAAAGACAGTGATCTTCGTGTCAAAAATGACAGTCGTGAAGAAGTAGTGGAAATGCGTCACCATGAAATTGTTGATAATCATTATTTAAATATAAAACAGGACAATCATCTAAAAGTTGACCAGCACCACGAACGCGTAGTGAAAGGGGATATTCATCATCAGGTCGGTGATACTCAACATAGCCAAATAAATGGTGATCATTTACTTGATGCAGGGCAAGAATGGCAAGTAAAAAGCGGCCAAAAAATTGTTATTGAATCAGATCGGGAAGTTGTTTTTTACGCTGGTGGAAGTTTTATAAAAATTGATCACAGTGGCGTTTATATTAAAGGTCCAAGTTACAACTTGGGGGGTGGATCAGTAACAGGTGCTAAGCAAGCTGCCTCAAATAGTCCTGCAGCCCCAATGGAAGCAGATAAAGACTTTTCAGGTAACTTTTCACTGAATCGAGCCAAATTAACTGCGCAAAAAGCAAAACATTTTCAAGGTGAAGGTTTAAAAAAATTAGAGCCTGAAATTTATGATGAAGAAGCGAAGCAGCGCTGGATAAAAATACGTGTCGTTGATGAACAAAATGAACCCTATAAAGGAGTTTATTATCAGCTCTTGAGTGCAAACCAAAAGCAGTTGTTTGAAGATTTTATTCCTTCTGATGGTATTATTTATAAAACCAAATTGGTTGATACAAGTTATAAGTTAACACTAAAAGTCTGGGATTTAATTTGTGCCCGACGTTTGAAAAAAGAGGCAGGTACCGAACCTGTACGTGAATGGTTGGAAAACCGACCTGCCTCATGGCAATACCAGTTTCATGCTTATCCTGATGATATAAAAAATGCGTTATTGGCTGATATAGCCGATGGTGGCCTTGAGGCAAAAAAATTTATTACTAAAACTGCGGATGAATACTTTGGTGGTATAAATACAGAAATTGATGGGTTAGCCGTTTGCCAGAGGCACTGTATTGAAATTGAATCTCTAGTGTCTTATGTACCAATACTGGTGGATAGCCGGGACTACCATTATGTGAATGCCTATAACATAGGTATGGGATGTTTATGGGTATATTCCGACTGGGCAATTAACGAAGAAGAAAGTAAAGTAGGCTCATTGCAGGATGTAATAACAAAATGTGCGCGACACCAAAAAACAGAGTTAGTCAATACGCAGCAATATAATTTTTTATTGGAAACAGTTCCATTTGCTGATCGCATGATCTTTCCTCGTTTATTTATAAATAAAGATGTTGGTTCTGAAGCATTAATCCTTTGTCAAGGGAAGAGGGTGTTAATCCTAGTAAGAGGAACAGAAGGTGGGGAGTGGAATGTTGATGAGCTGGAGCAATTATGGCAGCAGCCAATAAATAAAGAATTAGCGCTAAAAATAGCACCTGGTATTGCTGTACGTTATTTGTTAAGTATTAATCAAGAGGAGACAGTTGTTGAGTCGATAAATATAATAGCCAAATCTCAAGGTTTTAAGGATGTAATAACAGATGGAGATGCTGAGCAAGTACCATTTGTTCCAGCTCAGTCTCAAAAAGATAAATTGCTAGATGACTGGGTTCCTCTTATTGATAGTGATGCTCCAAGAGTTCATCGTGGATTTAATCATTTTTTTGGTGCTATTTGGAAGTTTATTAAGCAGTATTTAGTAATCCATAAAGAGCAAGTTCGTTTTTATTTTATTGGAGGACACAGTCTAGGTGGAGCTGCAGCAACACTTATGGCTGCGATTATACAGGAAACAAAATTATTTAATCAGCCTGTATTATATACTTATGGCAGTCCTAGAGTGGGTACTAAACGTTTTGTAGAGCACTATCAATCTATTCCTCATTTTCGACATGTGAATAATAGAGATATAGTACCAATGGTACCTTTTCAACGTATTAGTGGAGGGCTATCTGATATAATCAATTTTGCTGGAAGGCAAAAATTAATTTTACAGCACTTTGTAATAAATAGTATAAGTAATCCTGTTTCAATTCCAACTGTTGCTTTATCCAGTATGATGTTAACCACCATGTCATCAGGTAAAACAATACTTGAAATGAGTGATATGGATGAAGATCACTATTTACACCATGGTCAATTACAACAAATACTGACTATTAATAATAGTAATTTTATTATTGGACTACAAAGTTTAGGTTTAACTCATCAGGGGTTGGCAACACTAATGTATTATCTTGCACATCAACAACATGGACAGGATTTGCGTATTGATGGTGATAATTTGGCTGAGGAAGGTATAAATGCTGCAAATAAGTTTTTTGGTCAGGGAGCTGGTTCTCACTTTTTAGTTATGAGTGAGGATACTTTAAAAAAACTAGATTTAGATCCATTGAATGAACTTTTTGCGTCAGGCTTAAATCATAGTATGCCAGATGGTTATATAGCAAATATAAAATATGCTTTGGAGAAGCTTCTTAAACAGGGGGAGGAATATAAACAAGATTTGAAATTTGCAATAAATACTTTAGAGAAAAGTAAAAGAATGCTCGTAGATTTTGTAAATAAAATTAAAAGTATGGGTGAATTAAATATTAGTGCATTACGTGCATCATTAAGAAGCCCACATACTATTGATTATCGCTCACAACTACGAAAGGATCTTGAGGAAAAAAAACTGTTATTGGCTTCAGAAATGAGCTTCTACAGAACACAAATTCATAAAGTTGAATCCGATATTGCACTCTTCAGTAAGCTGTTAAATGGAAATATTCCCCAAGATATGCTGGAAGTTCCTAATATTGATAGAGAATCAATTTATGATCAGCTTAAGTAAGATTAAGAATCTTAAATTATTCTGGTGGAGTCTTGTAGTAATTATTATTGTCATTTCTTGTATAATAGGCTGGTTTGGTGAGGCAATAAAGTTCTGGTGGACCAAGGGTATACCAGAAGACTATTATCGTAATGGGAATATTTACATTGATAAATTAGACGAAAAAATTTGGGGTATTGACTTAAAAAATAATTTACTAACAGTCAAAGGCAAAAAACCAAAAGGTTGGTATGTAAAAGCATATGTAAAGTGGTCATCTTCTGGGAGAAAGTGTTTGGCTCGTAAAGATTGGAGTGGAAATCCAAAAATGATCCCTAGACGATATGAGGTTGAATATTATGGAATTGATTTAGGGAAGGAGTATATTATTAGTGTTCCTCAACAAGTTGATCATAATATCAATCGTTGTAGTGACACTATTTATAGCTTAAGTATTAGATTTTATGATAGGGAAATTAGCGCAGGAGGCTTTACAATAAACTATTTCGATCGAGAATTTGAGAGTGGTCAAAAGTTTGGTTACCCAAACCCAAATCGGGTAAGCCACTGTTGGAAAGAGCCTGTATATGACAACAATAGTGATGTGTATGTTGGATTTTGTAAAGCTGAAGTAAATGCTCCTTCCCCACATTATGTATATCATGACCAAATAAAACCATATACCATTAATTTA
>NZ_JAGSOY010000300.1 GCF_018837975.1 Zooshikella harenae
ATTAGCAATACCAAAGTCAATAAGATAGCAATACAGTAGACAGTACAATGGTTAATTAAAAAAACAATACTAAGTCTATCAAATAGACAATATATGAGTTAGTATGAAAACAAAGCAAATGTTAAGACAATAAACTATATGAAAAGCAATCTATAACCTATAGGTAAAACCCTTAAAATAAGGCTAATATAGTTAAATCTGTACAGCAAATGTTTACTATCTTCATCAAAGCTCAGTAATAGGTTTTATGTAACTGTCAGTAAGCATTACTAACCATAAACTAAAAAACAGAAACTGAAACCAAAATGAAATTTACACTGAATGATATAAACGAGTTGAAAAAAGAGCTTTCAGAGTTACAAGAACCTGAAAAGCAAGCAATCAGCTCTAATGAAGCCATCAAAATGATGATTGATGAAATTACGGATCTTCAAAAACAAGGATTCAAGCTTAGAGATATATACCAGCTTATAAAGAAGAAAGGCTTCATTGATATTAGTGAGCGCACATTCAATCAATATGTTTTTGCTGCAAAAAGAGAGAAGCCTAAGAAGACTAAAGCAAGAACTAAACCTGAAACAACCTCTGTACCAAAAGTTAGTAAAAATAACAAATCAACCGATAAAGCAATAAAGAGCACAGTATCAGCACCAAAGCAGACTGATACTACAAAACCTGTAGCTGATGATACTTTGACTTCTCGGATAAGTTCATCATTTACGTTAAAAGAAGACTCAGCAGATATTTAAGTTAAGTATTGATATTGAGGATACAAAGCATGAGCAAAGAAATGAAAAACTTGCCTATATATATGGTTGGGGGATCAAA
>NZ_JAGSOY010000301.1 GCF_018837975.1 Zooshikella harenae
ATTCGTTTACTCATGCCGCTACTTTGTATTTTAATGAGTCAGTGGGCTCTTGTTTGCCCAAGTCTAAACCGCTTAAATGCTTTTTTGACTGGCGATCAGGAAGTACACTCATAATTGCTGCGGTAAATGCTTCCAGTTGCTGCTTTGGTTCATCCGCTGTGACAACCGCTTCCACTGTTTTTATCAGGGCTTCTGTTTTGATGCGTTCAGTCAAACAGCCAACAGGTAGCCCGGGCTGCTTATTTTCAAGGCGGACGGATTGCTCCGGATGCAGCAGTAACATATGGTCGTACAGCAGGCTCATGATCACGCCTCGCGTTGATCCTTCTTCACCTTGCTGTTTGGCCAATTGGTTCCAGCCAGCATGTTGCTTCCAGTCCTCAATGAAAACCTCAACTAACCATCTCAACGTGTAAACCCTAGCTATATCACTGTGCCGCCAGGACATGTCGGATGCCACTAAATAACGATAATTTTTTTCTCCCTCATATTTTAGAGCAACCACAAATCGCTTTTTACCATGCGCTTTCACATAGACCCGAGCCGCCAGCATCGTAATTGACTGTGTTTTTTGGCCCCGGATAATTAATTCGGTATCAACGCCTGCTTGGCGTGCAAAGTAATGTGTAAGCCGTACTTTTTTTCCTCGGGAGGAAATGATTTGATTTGAGCGTAATTGACTCACCACTTGAGCACCACCTGTCGCGATGGAAACCTTATCCATAAACTCGGCTGTGCTATACAGTGCATCAGCAATGACTGCATTAATTTTTATTTCAGAAAATGACAATGAAAATGCTTCAACCATCTCAACGGCTAAAG
>NZ_JAGSOY010000302.1 GCF_018837975.1 Zooshikella harenae
AGGTGATCCGCATGGATATAGTTCACCTGGGTATTGGCAACCTTACCATTGCCTTGGTAATGCACTTCTACCATAGCTACTGGCATATTGCCTAACCACACATAATGGCGGTCTAACAGCTTGCGAGTACTGGAGTAATTGGATTCAGCTAATAACTGGCCGGCTAAGTCATATTGGTAAACACCATAGTAAGATTGTCCCCCTAAGATGCGCTCTTTAACGACCCGCTCACCAATGGCGTTGTAGGTGTATTTAGCACGAAGCTCACCGTTTACTGTCATGCTGCTTAAACGCCCACGGGCGTCATAGGTGGCATTGGCACCACGACTGGCCAGGGTATTGCCCATCGCATCCAAGCTAACGGTTTCTTTGTTCAGCTTGTTCAGACGGTTGCTGTTATCGTGATAGCTCAGGGCTTGCTTCTTGGTTTGACTGTTACCAGAGGCATCGGCTTTGGTGGTCCAAACACGCTGAGTACGGTTGCCCACTTCATCAAATTCATAGGTCTTTTGCCCAAAGTAACCACTTTCCAGTGCTAAGCGATCTAAGGCATCGTACTCAAATTTCTGGTTCAGGCTGGCTTGTAAACCATCATCAATGCTGAGGATGTTGCCCACGGCATCATAGCCATAACTCAGGCTTTGAATACCTTGTACACTCTGGCTGGTGAGCTGGAAATCCTGGTCATACTGGCGGTTCAGCGTTAAGCCATTACCCCAGGTTAAGCTTTGGATAGGACCAAAAGGTAAGTAACTGATGTTCTGGGCGACATTGATGTCATCATTGCTGCCACTGTGGCTGAAGTTGAT
>NZ_JAGSOY010000303.1 GCF_018837975.1 Zooshikella harenae
AGCTATTGTCAACGGTATTGAAAATGTTGATGGTTACTTTTTAACAAATGCTAAAGAAGATGGGCTGTTTGATTATATTGTTTATGGACTGTATGAGTTTATTGAGTACGAACATGCTAAAAACAAGCTGGGGTCTCCTGTAAATGGACTGCCTTACGGCTACTACCGTGACTATAAAGCGTTAAAAAATGATCCCAATTGCAATCCATACTATTTAAAGGAAATCAAAAAAAAATCTAATGTTGAACCCTATGTGTCCTTTAGAAAGCAGTATTGCGTTGCAACGGTTAAAATTGATTCATTTAAAAGCAAGTATCAATACGAATCAGTAAGTGAAGAACTTATTGATAATAAAACAGAAGGTTATGAAATACATAGGTCAGTAACTAAAGTTGAAAATATACAGACAAAAGAAATTTTAGGACAAAGCATTAGCTACTTACTTTTTCCCTATGGAATATATAAAACACCAGAAAGTTATATGACATCACAGTGTTCACGTATTAATAAGTTTAAATATTTACCCATTAAAAAATCCATTGATGCATGGGTATTTAATAAAGAGTAAAAGACACCAAAACTTATTTTTAGCTGTTTTACATCAAGATGTATCTAGTAGTTTTGTCAATGAATGGATGTTCATAAATGAGTGAAAATAATCAAGTCGAAAAAGAAGTTAACACAGAAAAAGCCTACCAAGCAGCCCTTTTAGCAGATGCTGCATACATTGATTTTGATAAAGGTGTTGATTATTGGGGGTCAACTGGCATAATTAAGCCAGATTTTCCTGATATAGCAAAAA
>NZ_JAGSOY010000304.1 GCF_018837975.1 Zooshikella harenae
GTGAATTATGACTGTTCGCTAGGTTTACTTTCTATATTTAACTCTGAGAACAACATTACCAATCCTTTGACTCCTATATATAATAAGGTAACAATGCCCAAAAGAAGCCAATAATTTAAAAAAATTATTGCAAAAATTGATAACGCCAAGTTAGTCCAATAAAGCAAATCCAATGCTGAAATAACTATATTTTTGTAGTAATACCTAACCCCTTGATCTTTTGCCGAAGAAAAAAACAGCAAGGTAATAAGTATTCTAATTAAAATTAAACCTTTTGCTTTAAGTACTTCTTTATTTTTCACACGGGCACTCCGGAATATTTTCTTCAACCATCTCAATAATTGCTGAGTAGGTTGCTTTTGACGTTAAAGCTGCACCTAAAGCTGCATTTTGTGGAATAGTGCCGTTTTTACCTCTTTTCAGAACTTTATTAATTATTGCAGCAGTTATGGTATTAGCTAGTACTCTACCAGCATAATATTCGGGATTTGCTTGAATAATTTCAATAAGCCTGGAAGTTATATACTCCCTAACTGTTGGAGACTTAGCTGCAACTTCTAGTAGTTCTTCTGCACCTTTTATTGCAGCCTCTCTTCTGAAGTACTCACAAGAACCTTTTTCGTAAGGGTTAAATCCATTAGTAAGATCAGATAGATAAGAAAAAGCTCCTGTAGCAACTTCACTTTTCTCATCAGGCTTTGCTGCGTAATAAGTTCCATAAGGGCTACTTCCATAACCATAAACTAAGCCCTTAGGGTCTGCATATTTTAGAGGGTTAGCTGCTACATACGCATAGGTATT
>NZ_JAGSOY010000305.1 GCF_018837975.1 Zooshikella harenae
ACGAGCGTTTAAAGTAATATTTTAGGCTGAAGCTAAAAAGTACCAGAAGGGACATCAAGTGTGCAGACAATATAGCCTGTCATGGCGAGCATAATTAATGAAACCATTCCAATTAAAACGGCATAAATAAAGAGCGTCTGTTGTTTACTGATATTCACAGTCTAATTAGTCCTCATTAACCTTTTAACTATATTACCATGTCCCTGATTATTGACCTAGCGGGAAAACCCTTACACATGGAATCCCGTCCTTTATCCACGCAATCCGTTCAGAATAATATGGATTTTTGGCAGCCCGCCTTATTATCCATTGACCGTGAACATTTGCCGGAAATGCCCCTGCTTAATAGCCGAGCACGGGATATTAAACGCACTCATGGTTATGCCAATGGGGCGGAACAAATTTATGTCGATAATATCGTTGGCCATCAGTTTCGCTTATCCGCCAAGCCCAATTATAAAGTACTGGGCCTCGATGCAGAGATTGCCTGTAATTGGGCCAAGGATGTCGAAGCACGTTTTACCGACTGGGCGGAAGATCCAGATTGTTGGATTGATGCCGAAGAAAAAAGAACGTTGACCATGATGGCGCGAGAATCGGTACGACACTATGCCAGCCAGGGTGAGATACTTGCTTCAGCGGAATGGCGGCGAAAATCCATTAATAACCGACCACAGACCTGTATTAAATTAATCGACAGTGAGCGGTTAACGAATCCCTTTGAGCAAGCGGATACCCAATACTTACGGGCGGGCATCGAACTGGGTAACCGAGGCCAAGCCATTGCGTAT
>NZ_JAGSOY010000306.1 GCF_018837975.1 Zooshikella harenae
GTAATATTCCGATCCACCGCCCAAAGATGAGCACGTAACAGCGAGTCTTCGATAATCGCCTTGGTTCTCACCACATTAACAAAGGCCCATTTGGGATCAGTAATACAGGTAGTGCGGTTGCCCCAGAGTCGATAACCATTCTCCTGAATAATGGTGGTGATATGGTTTTCATTGAGTAAGTTGGCTCGGCAATTGGCATCCCCCAATGTAAAGTCAATGGGCCGACTGGTGCCAATAATACCATTAATTGGCTTATTCGACGGCGAGTGCCAAAAGCCTTTATCGTTATCCACTTTAGCCATCAATCCCGCCACATACGACGAGGGTGGTCTATCCACGGCCTGATTGCTATGGATATCCCAGACCTGGACCCAGGGATCAATTAAATACGCGTAGCGACTGTCGTATTTATTTTTATACTGAATGGCTTCTGCACCGGTAGTATTAGGGCCATCAATAAGTGCCATACCATTAAGTTGGCTGGCGATCATGTCCAGCGCTTTACCCACTGGCTCTAATTGACTGTAACCCGGTGCAATCAGTAAACGAGGCTGTACACCCACTACAGATTTAGCCGCCGTTAAGGCATAAATGCCGGTGGGTGGATCACTTTGGCCATTGCCCACCAGCGCACTGATTTGCTTGGCTTCCTCGCTTTCTTCCTTAACACGAATAACGACTACCAATGCGCCAATCTGATCAAAAATCCCTTTGATGGCAGCGGGTAATGTGCCTTTATCACCTAACTTGGTGGCTTCGCGTAAGGAGCCGGCGATTAATATCGGTTGG
>NZ_JAGSOY010000307.1 GCF_018837975.1 Zooshikella harenae
ATGGCCAAAGTCGAGATATAAGGTTGTCTATTTCAAGAAATAGCTTGCTTTTCCCTGCAAACTATGAAAAATACTCGAAAATTCGATAAGCAAAAGTGAGCTTTATGTTTCTACTGAAATTGTATGGATGCCTAGCCAATTACCATTTTCAGTTCTGCCTAATAAATACTGCTGAATAATAGGAGAGTCAAACTCAAATACCCGCACAGTATTCGACTCAAGCTTCCATAGGTGTTTGGCTAAAGTTCGCATTTTAATTATTTCATCTTGAGTCAGGGCACCATTGTCTGTGTAGATACGCCCTACAAATCGGTTCCAGGCTTGGTATTGGTCTCGATAGAATTTTAAAGGTTTCTTGTTAGCTAGTTTTTCTCCATCAAACTTAAAAAAGGAGCGATGTTTTTCTTGTAATAAACTGGTTTTTCCTATAGGTATCATTTTTCCATGAAATTTTTCTACAATATTTCTATATTTAAAACTGTATGGTGGATCTACAGAAAGTTCTCCATGTGTTGTAACATCCCAGATAAAAACATCGTAAGGCTGTTTGTCTTCGCTATACATCCAAAGGCCTTCAACCAAATGTCTAAACTGGGCTAGAATGGCTGCGTCGGGATGGTTTGCTGAAATAGGGCTTAGCTTATCTCTAATACTCATTTTTTCTCCTTTGCTTGGTTTCATGCTACATACTACACTTGATGAGTTATTTTTATATTCCTAGGACACAAGGGGGTGTTTGTCTTCATTCGTAAGTTCTACCATAGCAGACTTACCCACTAAAAAACCTT
>NZ_JAGSOY010000308.1 GCF_018837975.1 Zooshikella harenae
TATCTTGAAAAAAAAGTCAAACAAACGGATGTTTTTAATCGAAAGCAACGAGGCTATTTAAAAGATTACTTTATCAAAGGTGTTAGGCCAGAATATGATTATATTGATAATCCTATGCCAATTCCTTTGTTATTTATGCTTTGGTTTCATCCTGATCAGAGTCAAGCGTGCTGGAATGAAATTGTCTCCTATGTCTGGAAAATGCCAGATGATATCATCTATGATCACTATAAAACGTCAATAGAAATTTTTACAAGAAACGCTGGGACCGTTTTTCGTTATAACCCTAAAGATGGATTTTATGATGGTTTTATGGGTGGACTTGAAGAAAGAATATTTACAATACTTTTTGGTGATAAGTTTAAAAGTTATATTTATATATCTCAAACTTGGGAGGTAAACTTAAATGATTTGAAAGTTATTCCTGCAAGGTGGTTTTATTCAATTATTTGGCTTAAAAAATCTTTAGAGAATATTAACCCTACTGTTTTTTGGCAGTATGATCAACCGATTGATTTGTGTATTGCGGGACTTAAAGATTCTCATATTGAGGACTTTTTAGGTTTACACAGAATTGGACTTCCAGAACGAAAGGAGCGTGCTAGGCATAGGTTTTACGAGTATTTAAATATATTGGCCGGTGAAAACTATCCTGAAGGCGAATTTAGGGTAAATTATATTAAAAAAATGCGCACTAAACTTAATGAAGAGAAGATTCCCCCTTTGCTAGATGAGTTATGGCAAAAGGCTAAAAAAGGGGAATTGACGCCTGACTATATTTGTAGTG
>NZ_JAGSOY010000309.1 GCF_018837975.1 Zooshikella harenae
TATTTCGCAGCACGGGCTGAAGCAAAAGGCATCGAGCTTAATACCATGGTTAATGAGCTGCTAAAAAAGGATATTGCCTTGATCAAAGGAGTTAAATAAAAATGCCCGCATATGCGGGCATACCAACTATGTAAAAATTTAGATAGATACACAGAAATATTTACAGGTGTTAATATAAAGCTTCTGGTATTTCATTCCCTTCGTTATCAACATATTTCATGTGGCTAAACTCTTCATCAATATATATATAAACGCCTTCACTAACTTTTTGGTTTTCTTTATTGAAATGTAACTCTTTTATCACGCGTTCTTCTTCATCAAGAACCAACTCGGTTTTTCTTAAAAAGTTATGCTCTCCATCATACTCAATAATACATGTTGGTTCATAAGAGTCCGCTTTATAGGTCTGTTCAAAGAATTTTTCTGGCTTTCCAAATTGGTTAAGACTAACCCAACCTATATCTCGACCTAGCTCATCACTTTCATAAATACATAATGATTGCAGTTTTTGGTCCTTATCAAAGTCAATTAAAGCTAGCTGTTCACCAAAAGAATCTGTTACATATACAGAGTCACCTGACTCCCAGTTTTCTCTTTTAACTCTCATCTAATTTCCTGCAATGATGAAATAATATGGTTCTGTCGCAAAGTTTGATCCGTCGTGATAGCCTTTCCCTCTCCTGCTAACACTCTGGTTATTTTGTAGTCACTATGAGTTATGATCAACGCTTCAAAGGTTGCCACTTCCCTAAATGTGTTGTACTGCAAGCGGT
>NZ_JAGSOY010000031.1 GCF_018837975.1 Zooshikella harenae
CTTTAGGAGATTTTTCTTAGTAGCAGTAGAGTTGCTTTAAAAGATAAGTTTTTTACAGCTACTTTTCCTGTTTTGGATTTTTCCCTACTCTTCTCATCTTTGTTTGTATTTTGTTGCCTTACAACTACCTCCTAACTTATTCTTGTACACTTTCCTTTATTATTCCCTCTCTATTTAGACTTGTGACATGAAGGCTCTTTTAGAAATATTAAGTGATGGTAAATTTCACTCTGGTGAAGCTTTGGGAAAAAGCTTAGGGGTGACCCGCGCTGCTGTATGGAAGAAACTAAAAAGCCTACAGTCTTTGGGGCTACGTTTAGACTCTGTACCTGGTAAAGGATATCGAGTGCAGAAAGGCGTTGAATTGCTTGAAAAGCAAAAAATTATTAATGATTTAAGCTCCGATTTTACTGATGGTTTAGAAATGGATTTTTTTGTCACTATTCCTTCATCAAATGATGTAGCAATGAGTAAAGCGCGTTCAGGTATCAAAAAGAATTATTTTTGTTTTACTGAGCACCAAAGTGTTGGGCGTGGAAGGCAAGGACGAACATGGGTAAGTCCGTTAGGAAATAATCTGTACTTTTCTACACTAAGGACATTTTACAATGGCATTGCTGGGCTGGAAGGTTTAAGTCTGGCGGTGGGATTGACTGTCGTAAAAGGCCTTGAGCAACTAGGTGTACAGCAGTTAACACTTAAGTGGCCGAATGATGTTCTTTTAGGGGGAAAAAAGGCAGCAGGTGTTTTACTGGAAGTGATGGGAGACCCTGCTGGAGAATGCCAGGTTATTATTGGGATAGGTATAAATATAGATTTGCCAAGTACAAGTGAGACAGAAAAAGAAATTAGTCAGTCTGTTGCTGCAGTCAGTCAGTATACCTCAAATAAAGTCAGCCGAAATAAACTTGCTGCTGTTTTAATCAGTGAGCTAAGTAAAATGCTTTCTACATTTCAACGTGAAGGTTTTACCTATTTTCAGAGTGACTGGCAAAGTTATGATGCATTTTTCGAACAGTCTGTAAATATCATTCATGGGGATCAATATATCCCTGGTGTTGCAAAAGGCGTTGATGTGTCTGGTGGAATTAAAGTGCTTACTGCAGAAGGAATGGTGGTATATAAAGGTGGTGAAGTTTCTTTGCGTAGAAGAATAGAGTCTTATGGCTAGTATATGGCAACTTGACGCGGGTAACTCTCGCATAAAATTACGAGTAGTGCAAAACGACCGAGTTATTTACTACGATGCTTTTAACTCTGAGGATGTGTTTATTAACTATTTCTTAGAGAAAACAGAAAGTATTGATGAAGTTCAACTTGCGTGTGTTTGGAGTGAAGAGCGTAAGAAAAGATTAATTGAAGTAATTGTCAAAGCATGTAACTGCACACTGAAAGTTGCAAAAGTAAAAAAGGAATTTGCTGGACTCAAAATTGCTTATCAGGATGAAGCTACGCTAGGTGTTGATCGCTGGCTAGGAATGCTAGCTACCCAAGTCCAGTATCCAGATGAAGTTATACTATTGGTTAGCCTCGGCACAGCAATAACAGTCGATGTTATTGATAAAAGAGGAGATCATTTGGGAGGGTATATTATTCCAGGCTTTCGCTTGTTGCATGAGTCTCTAACGAAAAATACTGGACGAGTGTGGTTTACCAGTAATGAGTTAAATGAGATGGCATTGGGACAGTCAACAACTCAGGCCGTGAACAATGGTATCCGAAGGCTTGTAGTTAGCATGTTGAAATCCTTAATTGCTGATCAAAGCTTACAAGTTGATAGAGTCATCTTGGCAGGAGGGGATGCTGAGTACGTTAAAGCATTGGCAACCATTGATGCAGAAATCAAGCAAGATTTAATATTTGAAGGTCTTACTCTGGCTTTTCATAAATAGGACTGAGAATGCGCTGGATTTTTTTAACCCTATTATTAGCAAATGGTTTTTTATATGGGTATTTTTGGTACCAAGGAAATCATAGTAACCCTGTTCAAGTCGAGCCAGAAGTAGTTGAGACTTTTTCTGAAGGGAAGGGGATTCAGTTATTAACAGAAGTAAACCCAACCAAGCTTGAAAAGTTAGATCAAAATAATACGACGGTTGCTGTTCCTCAAAAAACACCTCATGAACCTGAACGGTTTTGTATAGGGCTTGGACCTTTTACGGAAGTTGCTCCTTTTAAAGAGGTTCAGCAGCGTTTTTTTGCGTTAGGTGTCCAGCCTGATGTTGAAAAACAGCATATTGAAACTGAGCCTGATTACTGGGTTTATATTCCTCCACAGCCATCAAGAAAATACGCGTTACGAAAATTAAAAGAGCTGAAAGAGCAAAATATTGATAGTTACATAATCAATGATGGTGAGTTGAAAAATGGTATCTCACTTGGTTTATTCACTAAGAAAGCATCAGCTGATAAATTGCATAAGACCATTGCTCAGGCTGGATATAATGTAAAAGTTAAGCGAGTAGAGCGTTTTAAAGACGAGATTTGGCTTGTTTTTGCGCCGGATCAAGTTGATTTAGTAGGTGATAAAATCTGGGTCGAAATTGCAAAAAAATATCATTACATAGAAAAAAGAAGAAATCGTTGTAAACCCATTGCATCTTATATAAATATCCCTTAGAATTGCGCCCGCGATTGAGGGAGAGCCGGTATAGCTCAGTTGGTAGAGCAACTGACTTGTAATCAGTAGGTCCTGGGTTCGACTCCTAGTGCCGGCACCAAGCCTTAAATTAATCGCTCCTCTTTAGGTGGGGTTCCCGAGTGGTCAAAGGGATCAGACTGTAAATCTGACGCGCGAGCTTCGAAGGTTCAAATCCTTCCCCCACCACCAAATTTTTCACTATGATTGTTTAAGTGGTAATGTGCGGGCGTCGTATAATGGCTATTACCTCAGCCTTCCAAGCTGATGATGCGGGTTCGATTCCCGCCGCCCGCTCCATATTATATTTTTCAGGTTGCTCATATAGCTCAGTCGGTAGAGCACTTCCTTGGTAAGGAAGAGGTCACCGGTTCAAATCCGGTTATGAGCTCCAGTTTTAAGAGAAGAGGGTGGAACATAGTTCTACCCTTATTTGTGTTGTAGATCTTCGTCTGGTAGGAGATGGTCTCGATGGCTAAAGCTAAGTTTGAGCGTAATAAGCCGCACGTTAACGTGGGTACTATTGGCCACGTTGACCACGGTAAAACTACATTGACAGCAGCCCTGACTCGCGTATGTGCTGAAGTATGGGGTGGTGAAGTTAAAGCGTTTGACCAAATCGATAACGCACCTGAAGAGCGTGAGCGTGGTATCACAATCTCAACAGCACACGTTGAGTATGATTCTCCAAGCCGCCACTATGCACACGTAGATTGCCCCGGACACGCTGACTACGTTAAGAACATGATAACTGGTGCTGCACAGATGGACGGAGCGATTCTGGTTTGCTCTGCTGCTGACGGCCCCATGCCTCAAACACGCGAGCACATCCTGTTGTCTCGTCAGGTAGGCGTACCTTACATCGTTGTGTTCCTAAATAAAGCGGACATGGTTGATGATGAAGAGTTGTTAGAGCTGGTTGAAATGGAAGTACGTGAACTGTTGAGCGAATATGAGTTCCCAGGCGACGATACTCCAATCATCACTGGTTCTGCGTTGATGGCGTTGGAAGGTAAAGACGACAACGAAATGGGTGTTTCTGCAGTGAAAAAACTAGTAGAAACATTGGATGAGTATATCCCTCAGCCAGAGCGTGCGATTGATCAGCCTTTCTTGATGCCAATCGAGGACGTATTCTCAATTTCTGGTCGTGGTACTGTAGTAACAGGCCGTGTTGAGCGTGGTATTGTTAAAGTAGGTGATGAAGTAGAAATTATTGGTCTACGTGACACCACTAAAACTACCGTAACAGGTGTTGAAATGTTCCGTAAGCTGCTTGACGAAGGTCGTGCAGGTGAGAACGTTGGTGCCTTATTACGTGGTACTAAGCGTGATGATGTAGAGCGTGGTCAAGTATTAGCTATACCAGGTTCTATTACACCACACACTAAGTTTGAATCAGAAGTTTACGTGCTGAGCAAAGAAGAAGGTGGACGTCATACTCCATTCTTCAAAGGCTACCGTCCACAGTTCTACTTCCGTACAACTGACGTGACTGGTGCATGTGAGTTGCCAGAAGGTGTTGAGATGGTAATGCCAGGTGACAACGTGCAAATGAAAGTAACATTGATTGCACCAATTGCGATGGAAGACGGGCTACGCTTTGCGATTCGTGAAGGTGGCCGTACTGTTGGTGCGGGTGTTGTTGCCAAGATTATCGAGTAAACCACTTTACAAATAACGGCATGAGCTGCATAATGTGCGGCTCTGCACTACAGATACAGGCCAGTAGTTCAATTGGTAGAGCACCGGTCTCCAAAACCGGGGGTTGGGGGTTCGACTCCCTCCTGGCCTGCCATTTAAAGTTTCCCGCAAGCTTGATGAGGCGCTTACTTCTATGAGTTCCAAAGCTGAAAGCGATAACAGCAATCAGTCAGGTTCTACTAAGACCTTGGATGGTCTGAAGTGGTGTCTGGTTGTTATTATTGTCGGAGTTGGCGTCTACGGCAATCACTACTTTGCAAAGTACTACGAGCAATTTCTGCTGTATAGGGTGTTAGGCTTATTAGTTCTAGCTCTATTTGCGGGTTTTGTTGCATTTAGTACAGAAAAAGGCAGCCGCTTCTGGACATTATTAAAAGATGCAAAGGCTGAAATAAGAAAAGTAGTTTGGCCAACTCGTCAGGAAACCACACAAACGACACTTATCGTAGTTGCTGCTGTTTTATTAGTAGGGCTACTTTTGTGGGGCCTTGACTCCTTGCTAAGCTGGATAGTAAATAGTTTGATTGGGTAACATAACATGGCGAAGCGTTGGTATGTGGTTCATGCCTATTCCGGCTTTGAAAAGCAGGTAATGCGTTCTATTAAAGAACGTATTGAGCTGCATGAAATGCAAGATCAGTTTGGTGAAGTTTTAGTGCCGACTGAAGAAGTCGTTGAAATTCGTGGTGGGCAAAAACGGAAAAGTGAGCGTAAATTTTTTCCTGGCTATGTATTAGTCGAAATGGAAATGAATGACGACACTTGGCACCTTATTAAAGATACACCGCGAGTGATGGGTTTTATCGGTGGAACTGCCGATAAACCAGCACCAATTACCAAGCGAGAAGCCGACGCTATCCTTCGTCGAGTACAAGATGGTTCTGATAAGCCTAAACCGAAAACCTTATTTGAGCCAGGTGAAGTCGTTCGTGTTATTGATGGCCCATTTAGTGACTTTAATGGTGTAGTTGAAGAAGTTAACTACGAGAAAAACCGCTTACAAGTTGCTGTATTAATTTTTGGCCGTTCTACACCGGTTGAATTAGAATTTAGCCAAGTAGAAAAAGGTTAGTTGAATTTTAGTAGCTTCCCCTCACTGCCATCGCGGTGAGGGGTTGTTGCGTCTGTAGAAGCTGTTTAAATAGGGGAGCCGAAAGGCGTTTAACCCAACTGAGGTAGTGTAATGGCTAAAAAAGTCCAAGCATATGTAAAACTGCAAATTCCTGCAGGTCAAGCAAACCCAAGTCCACCTGTTGGTCCTGCTCTGGGTCAGCAGGGTGTGAATATTATGGAGTTCTGTAAAGCGTTTAATGCTAAAACGCAAGGTATGGAACCCGGTCTACCTACACCTGTTGTTATCACTGTTTATAGTGATCGTAGTTTTACATTTGAAACTAAAACTCCACCTGCATCTGTACTATTGAGAAAAGCACTTAAGCTGAAAAAAGGTAGTAGTCGTCCTAATACCGAAAAAGTAGGCACTGTAACTCGTGAGCAATTGGAAGACATTGCTAAGCAAAAAGAGCCTGACTTAACGGCTGCTGACTTAGATGCTGCTGTACGAACCATTGCTGGAAGTGCTCGTAGTATGGGCTTGAATGTGGAGGGTGTGTAAATGGCTAAAATGACTAAGCGACTAAAGATGATCGCAGAAAAAGTTGAAGCCAATAAAGCATATCCTATTGAAGATGCTGCAAAATTGCTGGCTGAAATTTCTACAGTAAAGTTTTGCGAATCTTTTGATGTGGCGGTCAACTTAGGTGTTGACCCACGTAAATCAGATCAGGTTGTTCGTGGCTCCACTGTACTTCCTAATGGAACTGGTAAAGACGTTCGTGTAGCGGTATTTACTCAAGGGGCAAATGCAGACGCTGCGAAAGAAGCTGGTGCTGATCTTATTGGTATGGAAGATCTGGCTGATGAAGTAAAAGCTGGAAATCTTAACTTCGATGTTGTGATTGCTTCTCCTGATGCAATGCGCATTGTTGGCCAATTAGGTCAGATTCTTGGGCCTCGCGGTTTGATGCCCAACCCAAAAGTTGGCACTGTGACTCCTAATGTTGCAGAAGCTGTAAAAAATGCTAAGGCTGGTCAGGTGCGTTACCGTACTGACAAAAACGGCATCATTCACTGTGGTGTTGGTAAAGTTGGTTTTGCACCAGAAGCTGTTAAGCAAAATATTGAAGCATTGTTGGCGGACCTTAAAAAGGCTAAGCCTTCATCTTCAAAAGGTGTTTATATGCAGAAGGTTACCCTGTCTACCACTATGGGGCCAGGTATAGCTATTGATATGGCATCACTAAACATCTAATACCCAACTTTGGGGCTCTTGCCAGCTCTTTTCAGTGAGGCAGGAGCCGTCAAAGACCGTAGGTGTCACATTTATGCTGACTTAATCTTCCTACGTAGACGGTGTTGTTTCTAGACCTCTTATCTAGAGCCCTTCACCGTATATTCCACGGGATGCATGTGTATCTCGGTGGTTCTAAACCACATTACGGTTATACCCAGGAGTAAAGCCGATGGCATTAAGACTCGAAGACAAGAAAGCGATTGTCGCTGAGGTCAACGAGGCTGCCGGAAGCGCTTTATCCGCTGTGATTGCTGACTATCGTGGCCTTACTGTTAGTCAGTTAACTGTGCTACGCAAGCAGGCTCGTGAAGGTAATGTTTATCTTCGCGTTGTGCGTAATACGCTTGTGCGTCGTGCAGTTGTTGGTACCGATTTTGAGTGTCTAACAGAGGCTCTAACTGGACCAACCATTTTAGCATTCTCTAAAGAAGATCCAGGTGCAGCAGCACGCTTGATCAAAGATTTTGCTAAAGAAAATAAACAGTTGGAAGTAAAAGCGCTGTCCATTGGTGGCAAGCTACTAGGTGCAGATCAAATTGATGTGTTGGCGAAGATGCCAACCCGCGAAGAAGCATTAGCTATGCTGGCTCGCGTAACAATTGCACCTGTGACCAAGCTGGCACGTGCTTTAAACGATATCCCAACACGCGTCACTCGCGTTATCGCAGCTGTTCGCGATCAGAAGCAAGAAGCTGCTTAATTGACTGTTGGTTTATCGCTTACGTAGTAAAAGTTTTTACACAGTTTACAGGAGATAAGAGTCATGGCTCTGTCTAAAGACGATATTTTGAATGCAATTGCTGAAATGAGCGTAATGGAAGTTGTTGAGCTTGTTGAAGCAATGGAAGAAAAATTTGGTGTTTCTGCTGCTGCTGCACCTGTTGCTGTTGCTGCTGCTCCAGCTGCTGCTGCAGAAGAAGAAAAAACTGAATTTGATGTAATTCTGACTGGCGCTGGTGACAAGAAAGTTAACGTAATCAAAGTAGTACGTGGCTTGACTGGTCTTGGTCTGAAAGAAGCTAAAGCACTAGTTGACGGTGCTCCTTCTCCATTGAAAGAAGGTGTATCTAAAGAAGAAGCTGAAGCAGCTAAGAAAGAGCTGGAAGAAGCTGGTGCTGCTGTGGAAGTTAAGTAATTCTGCAGGATTTTGCACCAAAGCAAGCCTAATATTAATTAGTGCTTATGGCTGGTGCCTCCGGGCACCGGCCTTTTTCCGTTGTAATATGAAAATTTGATGGTCCGCTTAGGGCAGGTTATATACCACATCGGGTATTTATTATAAGAGCAATACCTTGTTCTTGATCAACACAGTGGCACTAATAATGCCTGTTAGGCCGCAATGATTAGCAGGTGACCAAGCTGGGGAACGCTAATGGCATACTCGTTTACTGAGAAAAAACGTATCCGTAAGGATTTCGGCAAGCTGCCGCATGTAATGGATATACCCTATCTCCTAGCAATCCAGTTGGATTCCTATCGCAAGTTTTTGCAATCGGGAGAAAGGGAAAGCCGCAAAGACTATGGCTTGCATGCCGCGTTCAAATCAGTCTTTCCAATTGTCAGTTATTCTGGCAACGCTGCATTGGAATACGTCAGTTATAAACTGGGAGAGCCGGCATTTGATGTTAAAGAGTGTCAGCTTAGAGGTATAACCTATGCAGTACCTTTAAGAGTAAAAGTTCGGTTGATTATTTATGATAAAGAGTCAGCCAACAAAGCGATAAAAGATATTAAAGAACAAGAAGTCTATATGGGAGAAATCCCATTAATGACGGATAACGGTACGTTTGTAATTAATGGTACTGAGCGAGTTATTGTTTCTCAGCTACACCGTTCTCCAGGCGTCTTTTTTGACCATGATAAAGGTAAAACACACTCTTCTGGAAAGTACCTCTATTCTGCCAGAGTTATTCCTTATCGTGGTTCATGGCTTGATTTCGAGTTTGATCCAAAAGACCTGTTGTATGTTCGTATAGACCGTCGTCGTAAATTGCCTGCGACAATATTACTGCGTGCTCTTGGCTATACTGCTGAGCAAATTCTGGACATGTTCTTTGAAGCGACAACGTTTCATATGTCAGAGCAGGGTATCACATTTGAGTTAATTGCTGATCGTCTTCGTGGTGAGGCAGCAACCTTCGATATTAAAGATACTGAAGGTAATGTAATAGTTGAAAGTGGTCGACGTATTACTGCCAAGCATATTCGCCAGCTGCAAAAAGCAAATATTAAACACCTTGAAGCGCCGCTAGAATTTTTAATTGGCAAAGTGCTCGCTAAAGATTTGGTTAATCCTGCAACGGGTGAAATTATTGCGCCATGCAATGTTGAAATTACTGCAGATATCATTGAAAAAGCCGTTAATAACAACATTAAAGTAATCGAAGCTCTTTACATTAATGAGCTAGATAGCGGTCCTTATATTTCAGACACATTGAAAGCCGATAGTACTAATAGTCAGTTAGAAGCTTTAGTTGAAATTTATCGGATGATGCGTCCTGGTGAGCCACCTACTAAAGAAGCCGCTGAAGCACTTTTCGAAAACCTCTTTTTCGCTGCTGAGCGCTATGATTTGTCAGCGGTAGGTCGAATGAAGTTCAACCGTCGCTTAGGTCGTGGTGTTGATGAAGGCCCCGGTGTTCTGGATAACAATGACATTATTGATGTCATGGGATTGTTGGTCTCTATTCGAAATGGCAAAGGTGAAGTGGATGATATCGATCACCTTGGTAACCGTCGTATTCGAAGTGTAGGCGAGATGGCTGAGAACCAGTTCCGTGTAGGTTTGGTTCGTGTTGAGCGTGCAGTAAAAGAACGCTTAAGCATGGCTGAGTCAGAAGGTTTGATGCCACAGGACTTAATTAACGCAAAACCTGTTGCGGCGGCTATAAAAGAATTTTTTGGTTCTAGTCAGCTATCCCAGTTCATGGATCAGAATAACCCCCTGTCTGAGGTCACTCACAAGCGTCGGGTATCAGCGTTAGGCCCTGGTGGTCTTACTCGTGAGCGTGCAGGGTTTGAGGTTCGTGACGTACACCCAACTCACTATGGCCGTGTGTGTCCTATCGAAACACCTGAAGGTCCAAACATCGGCCTGATCAACTCGTTAGCAACTTATGCCCGGACTAATGCCTATGGCTTCCTTGAGAGTCCTTACCGAAAGGTTGTTGATGGCATTGTTACTGATGAAATTGAATATTTGTCAGCCATCGAAGAAGGTGAGTATGTTGTAGCACAGGCTAATGCTGAAGTTGATGAAGAGATGTGCCTGACAGATGCGCTTGTTAATGTGCGGCATCGTAATGAGTTTACCTTGATGCCCCCTGAAAACGTTAACTATATGGACGTTTCTCCTCGGCAGGTGGTATCAGCAGCAGCTTCTTTGATTCCATTCCTCGAGCATGATGATGCTAACCGGGCGTTAATGGGATCAAACATGCAACGTCAGGCTGTGCCTACACTACTTGCAGAAAAGCCATTAGTGGGTACAGGTATGGAGCGTAATGTTGCCAGTGACTCTGGTGTTTGTGTTATTGCGCGTCGTGGTGGTGTGGTTGAGTCGGTTGATGCGGGTCGTATCGTGATTCGTGTTAATCAGGATGAAATCATCACAGGTGAAGCGGGTGTTGAAATATACAATCTAACCAAGTACACACGCTCAAACCAAAATACCTGTATTAATCAGCAGCCATTGGTGAAAACGGGTGATGTTATCAACCGTGGTGATATTTTAGCTGATGGACCCTCAGTTGACATGGGTGAATTGGCACTAGGCCAAAACATGCGTGTCGCGTTCATGCCTTGGAATGGTTACAACTTTGAGGATTCCATTCTTATCTCTGAGCGTGTGGTTCAAGAAGACCGTTTTACCACTATTCATATTCAAGAACTGACCTGCGTTGCACGTGATACCAAGTTAGGGCCAGAAGAAATTACTTCTGATATTCCTAATGTGGGTGAAGGTGCACTCTCTAAGCTAGATGAATCTGGAATTGTTTATGTTGGTGCTGAAGTAGGCAGTGGTGACATTCTCGTTGGTAAAGTGACACCTAAAGGTGAAACTCAATTAACACCAGAAGAAAAACTATTACGTGCAATTTTTGGTGAGAAAGCATCTGATGTAAAAGATACATCATTGAGAGTGCCTACCAGTGTTAAAGGTACTGTTATTGATGTTCAGGTCTTTACGCGTGATGGTGTTGAAAAAGATCAGCGTGCTATCTCTATAGAAAAAGCTCAGCTTGATGAAGTCCGCAAAGACCTGAATGAAGAATTTCGTATTGTTGAACAGGCAACCTTTGAGCGGTTGCGTGTAGCGTTGATTGGGCAAGCCGCAGAAGGTGGTCCAAACTTGAAAAAAGGTGACGTTATATCTGACGCTTACCTTGACGAGCTTGAGCATAAGAACTGGTTTAAGTTGCGCATGGCTGATGATGCACTGAACGAGCAACTTGAAGCAGCTCAAAAGCAACTGCTAGAGCGTCGTGAGCAGCTAGATCAACGCTTTGAAGACAAAAAGAAAAAGCTGCAAAGTGGTGATGACCTGGCACCAGGCGTTTTGAAAATTGTTAAGGTGTATTTGGCAATTAAGCGTCGTATACAACCTGGCGATAAAATGGCGGGACGTCATGGTAACAAAGGTGTTATCTCCGTCATCATGCCTGTTGAAGATATGCCTTACGATGAAAACGGTACACCCGTTGATATCGTGCTTAACCCTCTAGGTGTACCTTCTCGGATGAACGTAGGGCAGATCCTGGAAACTCACCTTGGTCTAGCCGCTAAAGGTCTTGGTGAAAAAATTAATCGTATGCTGGAAGCGCAACGTTCCATTGCTGAAATACGAGAATTTCTGGATCAAGTTTACAACGGAACTGGAGAAGGCCGTTATGAAGACCTCAACTCACTAAGTGATGAAGAGGTTATTGAATTGGCTAAAAATCTCGAAAAAGGTGTGCCAATGGCAACTCCAGTTTTCGATGGTGCGAAAGAGAAAGAAATCAAGGCATTACTCCGGCTAGCTGATATGCCTGAATCAGGTCAAATGAGGTTAAGTGATGGGCGGACAGGTGACCTGTTTGATCGGCCAGTAACCGTCGGCTATATGTACATGTTGAAACTGAATCACTTGGTTGATGACAAGATGCATGCTCGTTCAACAGGTTCTTATAGCCTTGTTACTCAGCAGCCATTGGGTGGTAAAGCTCAGTTTGGTGGTCAGCGCTTTGGAGAAATGGAGGTCTGGGCACTTGAAGCATATGGTGCTGCTTATACCCTTCAGGAAATGCTTACTGTGAAGTCTGATGACGTAGCAGGTAGGACGAAGATGTATAAGAACATCGTTGACGGTGATCACCGAATGGAGGCTGGTATGCCCGAGTCGTTCAATGTACTGATTAAAGAAATCCGTTCATTGGGCATCGATATCGAACTGGAAAGCGAATAACGTTAGCTGGCTTATAGCTATGGGAGGCTTAGCCTCCCTCAGCGAGGAGAGAGGACCTTGAAAGACTTACTTAACCTTCTCAAACAAGGGCAATCTGAAGAATTTGATTCCATTCGTATCGGCTTGTCATCACCAGAGATGATTCGGTCATGGTCATACGGTGAAGTCAAGAAACCAGAGACGATCAACTATCGTACCTTCAAGCCCGAACGTGATGGTTTGTTCTGTGCCAAAATCTTTGGCCCTGTTAAAGATTATGAGTGTTTATGCGGAAAGTACAAACGCTTAAAGCATCGTGGTGTTATTTGTGAAAAGTGTGGTGTAGAAGTAGCCCTGGCAAAAGTACGCCGTGAGCGAATGGGGCATATTGAACTAGCTAGCCCAGTTGCACATATTTGGTTCCTTAAGTCGTTACCTTCCCGTATTGGCTTAATGCTGGATATGACCCTGCGTGATATTGAGCGTGTGCTTTACTTTGAGTCTTATGTGGTGATTGATCCAGGTATGACGACGCTGGATAAAGGTCAATTGCTCAATGATGAGGAGTACTACGAAGCACTTGAAGAGTTTGGTGATGATTTTGATGCGCGTATGGGTGCTGAAGCTATTCAGGCAATTTTGAAAGAAATTGACCTTGAAACAGAAGTTGGCCAGCTACGTGAAGAAATTCCAAATACAAACTCTGAAACCAAGATAAAGAAGCTCACCAAGCGTTTGAAGCTAATGGAAGCTTTCTACCATTCAGGTAACAACCCTGAGTGGATGATTTTAGAGGTATTACCTGTACTACCACCTGATTTGCGTCCATTGGTTCCTTTGGATGGTGGTCGTTTTGCTACATCTGATTTGAATGACCTTTATCGTCGAGTGATCAACCGTAACAACCGTCTGAAGCGTCTGCTTGATCTGAGTGCGCCTGATATTATTGTGCGTAACGAGAAGCGTATGCTTCAAGAGGCAGTGGATGCGTTGCTAGATAATGGTCGTCGTGGTCGCGCAATTACAGGTTCAAACAAGCGACCTTTGAAGTCCTTGGCTGACATGATTAAAGGTAAGCAAGGTCGTTTCCGTCAGAACCTGCTAGGTAAACGGGTAGACTACTCTGGCCGTTCGGTTATTGTGGTAGGTCCTACTTTACGTTTGCACCAGTGTGGACTGCCTAAAAAAATGGCGCTTGAGCTATTCAAACCATTTATTTTTGGCAAGCTTGAACATCGTGGTTTGGCTACAACTATTAAAGCTGCAAAGAAAATGGTTGAGCGTGAGACTGCAGAAGTCTGGGATATTCTAGCGGAAGTCATTCGTGAGCATCCCGTGCTACTTAACCGTGCACCGACTTTGCACCGTTTGGGTATCCAAGCGTTTGAGCCAGTGTTGATTGAAGGTAAAGCTATCCAGCTACACCCATTAGTTTGTGCGGCCTATAATGCTGACTTTGACGGTGACCAGATGGCTGTTCATGTGCCATTGACACTTGAAGCCCAGCTTGAAGCTCGTGCTTTAATGATGTCCACCAACAATATTCTGGCACCTGCGAATGGTGAGCCTATTATTGTACCTTCTCAGGATGTGGTTCTAGGTCTTTACTATATGACCCGTGACGCAATCAACGTTCCTGGTGAGGGCATGGCGTTTGCGGATATTCGTGAAGTCCACCGTGCTTACCGTGCAGGAAAAGTAGATTTGCATGCCAAGGTTAAAGTGCGTATCAGTGAAGTGAATAAGGATCATGATGGTAATGAAACCAGCAGAACCTTAATCGCAGATACAACTGTTGGTCGTGCGCTGTTATTTGATGTTTGTCCAAAAGGAATTCCTTTTGAGCTTGTTAACCAAGCAATGGTCAAGAAGGCCATTTCTCGATTAATTAACACCTGCTATCGCAATGTTGGCTTGAAGGAAACCGTTATTTTTGCTGACCAGCTAATGTATACCGGCTTTCACTTTGCCACAATTTCTGGAAGCTCTATTGGTGTAAATGACTTTGAGATACCAAAAGAGAAGGTGGATATAATTGAAGCCGCAAACCGTGAAGTAGAAGAAATCGAAAATCAATTTGCTTCAGGTTTGGTAACTCAAGGTGAGAAATACAACAAAGTGATTGATATTTGGTCTCGAGCCAATGAGTTGGTAGCCAAGAAAATGATGGAAAGCTTGGGTACTGATTTGGTTGTTGACCGAGAAGGTAAAGAAGTTGGTCAACCATCATTTAACTCAGTTTACATGATGGCCGATTCTGGAGCTCGGGGTAGTGCTGCTCAGATACGTCAGCTAGCAGGTATGCGGGGTTTGATGGCTAAGCCAGATGGCTCGATTATCGAAACGCCAATTACAGCAAACTTCCGTGAAGGGTTGGATGTATTACAGTACTTTATTTCGACTCACGGTGCGCGTAAAGGTCTGGCAGATACAGCGTTAAAAACAGCAAACTCAGGTTACTTAACGCGTCGTCTGGTTGATGTTGCACAAGATTTGGTTGTGACTGGGGTTGATTGCGGCACTGAAGAAGGCTTGCATATGGCGCCTCATATTGAAGGCGGTGATGTTGTTGAGCCATTAGGTGAACGTATTCTTGGGCGGGTTGTTGCGCGAGATGTGGTCCGCCCAGGAACAACCAGTGATATTGCAGTTCCTGCAGGAACACTTATTGATGAGCGCTGGGTTGAACGCCTTGAAAACTTAAATGTTGATGAGGTTATTGTTCGATCTCCAATCACTTGTGAAACGCGTTATGGTGTATGTGGCAAGTGCTATGGTCGTGATCTTGGTCGTGGTCATTTGGTTAATGTGGGTGAAGCTGTTGGTGTTATCGCGGCTCAGTCAATTGGTGAGCCAGGTACACAGTTGACGATGCGTACTTTCCATATCGGTGGTGCGGCATCTAGAACCTCTGCAACTGACAGTGTTCAAGTCAAAAATAAAGGTAAAATCAGGTTGCACAACCTGAAGTCTGTAGAGCGTACAGATGGTACTTTGGTTGCCGTATCTCGCTCTGGTGAATTGGCTGTTGCTGATGAATTTGGCCGTGAGCGTGAGCGTTATAAGCTACCTTATGGTGCAATGCTTTCTGTGAAAGATGGCAGCGACATTGAACCAGGCCAGATTGTTGCTAAGTGGGATCCACATACTCACCCAATTATCACTGAAGTGGGTGGAACTGTGTCGTTCTCAGGAATGGAAGACGGTATCACCATCAAGCGTCAGACAGATGAACTGACAGGACTTTCTAATATAGAGGTTATTGATCCTAAAGATCGTCCAACAGCTGGTAAAGATATTCGTCCAGCAGTAATGTTGCTTGATAGTGCTGGTAATGAGATTAAGTTCCCTAACTCAGACATGCCAGTTCAATACTTCCTGCCTGCAAGTGCATTATTGAATTTAACTGATAATGCAAAAGTAGAAATAGGGGATGTTATTGCG
Source organism: Zooshikella harenae (assembly GCF_018837975.1). Lineage (GTDB taxonomy): Bacteria > Pseudomonadota > Gammaproteobacteria > Pseudomonadales > Zooshikellaceae > Zooshikella > Zooshikella harenae. Next base: position 15,565 of record NZ_JAGSOY010000031.1, read on the forward strand.
CGGATCCCACAAGCCAGCTCGGGTAACAAAGATATCACAGGTGGTTTGCCTCGGGTTGCGGACTTGTTTGAGGCGCGGAAGCCAAAAGAGTCAGCTATCTTGGCTGAAATTAGTGGAACAATCAGTTTTGGTAAAGAAACCAAGGGTAAAAAACGTTTGGTTATTTCTCCACCTGATGGTAACGATAATCATGAGGAACTCATTCCAAAGTGGCGTCAGCTTAATGTGTTTGAAGGTGAGCAGGTGGCACGTGGTGAGGTAATCGCTGATGGTCCTGCGAATCCACATGATATCCTTCGTTTACAAGGTGTGAGCGCACTGGCTAAGTACATTGTCAATGAAATTCAAGACGTTTACCGTTTGCAGGGTGTAAAAATCAATGATAAGCACATTGAAACCATTCTGCGGCAAATGTTGAGAAAGATTGAAGTGGCTGATGCTGGAGACTCTGATCTGATCAAAGGTGAGCAGTTAGAGTTTACTCATGTACAGGAAGTTAACGAAGCGCTTGCAGCTGAGAATAAGTTTCCGGCTAAGTTTGAGCGCGTATTGCTAGGTATAACCAAAGCATCGTTGGCAACAGAGTCCTTTATTTCTGCTGCATCTTTCCAGGAAACTACTAGGGTTCTGACAGAAGCGGCAGTAACTGGTAAGCAGGATCACTTAAGAGGCCTAAAAGAAAATGTTGTGGTAGGTCGATTGATTCCTGCGGGTACTGGACTAGCTTATCATAGTGAGCGTAAGCGTAAGCGTGATCAAGCTTTAGCCAAAGCAACCACAACAAGTAAAGTCAGTGCGAGTGATGTAGAACAAGCCTTGAGTGAAGCATTGAACTCTGGTAACTCCTAATCACCTGTTACGGATATGCGACATGTTGACAGTTCCCTTGTGAGCTGTCACTTGACTCGCACCTACTTGACTTTTACAATTTCGCGTCCTTAAAAAGGCGGGTCTATCACCTGCTTTTTTTTGGTTCTTTATTATCCATTAGTTAGTAATTGGAGTTTGCATCCATGGCTACTATTAACCAGTTGGTTCGTAAGCCTCGCAAACGCAAAGTCGCTAAAAGTGACGTACCTGCGCTACAGGGTTGTCCTCAGCGTCGTGGCGTTTGTACACGTGTTTATACGACCACTCCTAAGAAGCCTAACTCAGCGCTTCGTAAGGTATGTCGTGTTAGATTGACCAACGGATTTGAAGTGACTTCCTACATTGGTGGGGAAGGTCATAACTTGCAAGAGCACAGTGTTGTGCTAATCCGTGGTGGACGGGTAAAAGACTTGCCAGGTGTGCGTTATCACACTGTACGTGGCAGCTTGGATACCCAAGGTGTTAATGATCGTAAGCAAGGCCGTTCTAAGTACGGTACTAAACGTCCTAAATAAAGGATGTAGACTCATAGAGCAATTTCGTTCTTTGAGTAAAGTTGCTTATCGGTAAGAGTAAGGCTAAGTGCTATTTTCTGACAGTGTAAACACTGACAATCTGTAGATCTTAGTTTCTTAGGTTCACCCTGAAGACCTATTGAGGGCTTATCATGCCAAGAAGACGTGTAGTCGCAAAGCGAGAAGTTTTACCAGATCCAAAGTACAAAAGTCAGACTTTGGCTAAATTTATTAACCATGTAATGGTTAGTGGTAAAAAATCTGTTGCAGAAAGAATTGTTTATGGTGCTCTGGATAAAGTTGAAGAGCGCACTAAAGGATCTGAGCCTTTAGATTTGTTTGAGAAAGCGCTTGAGCAAGTTGCTCCAGTGGTTGAGGTTAAATCTCGTCGGGTTGGTGGTGCTACCTATCAAGTACCCGTTGAAGTACGTCCTTCTCGCCGGACTGCGTTAGCAATGCGTTGGTTAGTAGATGCGTCACGTAAGCGTGGTGAAAAGTCTATGGCTTTGCGCTTGGCTGGTGAAATCTTAGATGCTGTTGATGGAAAAGGTTCTGCAGTTAAGAAACGTGAAGACGTGCATCGTATGGCAGAAGCCAACAAAGCATTTTCCCACTACCGTTTCTAATGATCAGAGGATAGTGTCGTGGCTCGAAAAACCCCTATTAGTCGCTACCGTAATATCGGTATTTGTGCGCACGTAGACGCAGGTAAAACGACGACTACTGAACGAGTGCTGTTTTATACAGGTCTCTCTCATAAAATTGGTGAAGTGCATGATGGCGCTGCGACCATGGACTGGATGGCGCAGGAGCAGGAGCGTGGTATTACCATTACTTCAGCTGCAACAACCTGTTTCTGGCAGGGGATGAATAAGCAGTTTAGTGAGCACCGCGTTAACATCATTGATACTCCTGGGCACGTTGACTTCACAATTGAAGTAGAGCGTTCTTTGCGCGTGCTTGATGGTGCTGTAGTGGTGCTTTGTGGTTCGTCTGGTGTTCAACCACAAACTGAAACAGTATGGCGTCAAGCGAATAAATATCATGTACCACGTATGGTCTTCGTAAATAAGATGGACCGTGCGGGCGCTGATTTCTTTATGGTTGTTGATCAGCTGAAAGAGCGTCTAGGTGCTAATGCTGTACCAATTCAAATTAATATTGGTGCAGAAGATGAATTCAAAGGTGTTGTTGATTTGCTTCTTATGAAAGCCATTATGTGGAATGAAGCAGATCAAGGCATGACTTACCAGCTAGAAGACATTCCTGCGGACTTGCAAGGTGTTGCTGCTGAATGGCGTGAAAAAATGCTTGAAAATGCTGCTGAAGCATCTGATGAGCTGATGGAAAAATACCTTGAAGAGGGTGATCTTTCAGTTGAAGAAATCAAGCAAGGTCTTCGTCAGCGTACTCTAGACAATGAAATTGTTCTGGTTACTTGTGGCTCAGCATTTAAGAACAAAGGTGTTCAAGCTGTACTTGACGCTGTTATTGAGTATCTACCATCGCCTACAGAAGTTAAGGCAATTGAAGGTACGCTTGATGACGATGAAACAGTAGAAACGCGTGAAGCTGATGATAATGCACCTTTTGCTGCATTGGCATTTAAGATTGCAACTGACCCATTTGTGGGTACATTGACATTCGTGCGAGTTTACTCTGGTAAGCTTTCTTCTGGCGACTCAGTTTTTAATCCAGTCAAGCGCAAAAAAGAGCGTGTTGGCCGGATGGTGCAAATGCACTCAAATAACCGCCAAGAAATTAAAGAAGTATTAGCAGGTGATATTGCTGCGCTTATTGGTATGAAGGATGTCACCACGGGTGATACGCTTTGCGCTCAAGACAGTATTATTACTTTGGAAAGAATGGAATTTCCTGATCCTGTTATCTCTGTGGCTGTTGAGCCTAAGTCTAAGGCTGACCAAGAGAAAATGGGTATAGCGTTAGGTAAGCTTGCTCAGGAAGATCCATCTTTCCGTGTTGAGACAGATGAAGAGTCTGGCCAAACAATCATTTCCGGCATGGGTGAGTTACATCTGGATATTATCGTTGACCGGATGAGACGTGAATTCAATGTTGAGGCGAACATCGGTAAACCTCAGGTTGCTTATCGCGAAGCATTACGTAGCACTGTTAATGCTGATCACAAGTTTGCTCGTCAGTCTGGTGGTCGTGGTCAGTATGGACACGTAGTGATTGAGTTTTCACCTTCTGAACAAGAAGGTTTGGAGTTTGTCAACGAAATCGTTGGTGGTGTTATTCCAAAAGAATACATTCCAGCTGTGCAAAAAGGGATTGATGAGCAGATGAAAAACGGTGTTATTGCCGGTTATCCGCTGCTTAACCTGAAAGCTCGCCTATATGATGGCTCTTATCATGACGTTGACTCCAGTGAGATGGCGTTTAAAATCGCTGCTTCTCAGGCGCTGAAAAAATATGCACCTCAAGCACAGCCAGTGCTACTTGAACCGGTAATGAAGGTTGAAGTAGTAACGCCTGAAGACTACATGGGGGATGTCATGGGTGACTTGAACCGTCGTCGAGGTTTGGTTCAAGGTATGGATGACTCTTCTTCAGGTAAAGTGATTCGTGCAGAAGTGCCTCTGGGAGAAATGTTTGGTTACGCTACAGACCTTCGCTCTGCGACACAAGGTCGTGCAACCTACTCCATGGAGTTTGAAAAATACGCTGAAGCGCCTACCAGTGTTGCTGAGGCAGTAATTAAGAGCAAAGGTTAATCAATCTAATTCTGATAAGAAGGTATAACTCACAATGGCTAAAGCTAAGTTTGAACGTAATAAGCCACACGTTAACGTAGGTACAATTGGTCACGTTGACCACGGTAAAACTACATTGACAGCAGCCCTGACTCGCGTATGTGCTGAAGTATGGGGTGGTGAAGTTAAAGCGTTTGACCAAATCGATAACGCACCTGAAGAGCGTGAGCGTGGTATCACAATCTCAACAGCACACGTTGAGTATGATTCTCCAAGCCGCCACTATGCACACGTAGATTGCCCCGGACACGCTGACTACGTTAAGAACATGATAACTGGTGCTGCACAGATGGACGGAGCGATTCTGGTTTGCTCTGCTGCTGACGGCCCCATGCCTCAAACACGCGAGCACATCCTGTTGTCTCGTCAGGTAGGCGTACCTTACATCGTTGTGTTCCTAAATAAAGCGGACATGGTTGATGATGAAGAGTTGTTAGAGCTGGTTGAAATGGAAGTACGTGAACTGTTGAGCGAATATGAGTTCCCAGGCGACGATACTCCAATCATCACTGGTTCTGCGTTGATGGCGTTGGAAGGTAAAGACGACAACGAAATGGGTGTTTCTGCAGTGAAAAAACTAGTAGAAACATTGGATGAGTATATCCCTCAGCCAGAGCGTGCGATTGATCAGCCTTTCTTGATGCCAATCGAGGACGTATTCTCAATTTCTGGTCGTGGTACTGTAGTAACAGGCCGTGTTGAGCGTGGTATTGTTAAAGTAGGTGATGAAGTAGAAATTATTGGTCTACGTGACACCACTAAAACTACCGTAACAGGTGTTGAAATGTTCCGTAAGCTGCTTGACGAAGGTCGTGCAGGTGAGAACGTTGGTGCCTTATTACGTGGTACTAAGCGTGATGATGTAGAGCGTGGTCAAGTATTAGCTATACCAGGTTCTATTACACCACACACTAAGTTTGAATCAGAAGTTTACGTGCTGAGCAAAGAAGAAGGTGGACGTCATACTCCATTCTTCAAAGGCTACCGTCCACAGTTCTACTTCCGTACAACTGACGTGACTGGTGCATGTGAGTTGCCAGAAGGTGTTGAGATGGTAATGCCAGGTGACAACGTGCAAATGAAAGTAACATTGATTGCACCAATTGCGATGGAAGACGGGCTACGCTTTGCGATTCGTGAAGGTGGCCGTACTGTTGGTGCGGGTGTTGTTGCTAAGATTATCGAATAACAACACTACTTTTTAATAGTAAAAAATCTATAAGAGGCTCCGCCAAGGGTGGGGCCTCTTATCGTGTATGCTTGACAGAGTGATGTTGCGAAAGTAGAATTTTGCCTCCTTTTGCTATGACAACATCGTGTGTCTAGTGTAGTTCTTTATTCTGGAGTTTTGATCAAATGCAAAGTCAGCAAATCCGTATTCGTTTGAAAGCGTTTGATCACCGCCTGATAGATGTCTCCACCCAGGAAATTGTTGAAACAGCAAAGCGTACTGGGGCCCAGGTGCGTGGTCCGATCCCATTGCCTACGAAAAAAGAGCGCTTTACTGTGCTCATTTCTCCTCACGTGAATAAAGACGCGCGTGACCAATATGAAATTCGCACCCACAAGCGACTTTTAGATATCGTTGAACCAACTGATAAGACTGTTGATGCACTGATGAAGCTGGACTTGGCTGCTGGTGTAGAAGTTCAAATCAGTCTGGGTTAACCACGGAACATCGGGTGTACATTCCACTGGGTGCGCAACTTAGTGTAACGCTCTGAAATGGGTGGCCATAGTGGGTAATAGCCCCGTACACATGAGAGGTTTAATCATGACTATTGGTTTAGTCGGAAAGAAATGCGGTATGACGCGCATTTTTACCGAAGATGGTGCCTCTGTGCCTGTCACGGTAATTGAGGTTGATCCTAACCGCGTCACACAGGTTAAAACAGTAGATACTGATGGCTATTCTGCTATTCAGGTAACTACAGGTAGTAAGCGTGAGCGTAAGCGTCCTGGCCGCGGTTTAAATCGTGCTGAAAAAGGCCTGTTTGCTAAAGCTGGTGTTGAAGCTGGTGCAGGTCTTTGGGAATTTCGCGCTGGAAATGAAGAAATCAATGTTGGTGACCAAATCAAAGTTGATCTTTTTCAGGCTGGACAGAAAGTTGATGTAACTGGACAGTCCAAAGGTAAAGGCTTTGCTGGAACAGTAAAACGCTGGAACTTTGCGACTCAAGATGCAACCCACGGTAACTCATTGTCTCACCGTGCGCCTGGTTCAATCGGTCAGTGTCAAACACCTGGTCGAGTGTTCAAAGGCAAAAAGATGGCTGGCCACATGGGTAATCGCCGCGTGACAGTTCAGTCTTTAGAGGTTGTTCGAGTTGATGCTGAGCGTAACCTGCTTCTAATTAAAGGTGCAGTTCCTGGTGCTACTGGCGCTCAGGTTGTTGTTCGACCAGCAGTCAAAACTGGTGCCTGAGGGGGGTTGAACTCATGGATTTAAATGTAACAGGTGCAGGTACGATTCAAGTTTCAGATCATACTTTTGCAGCTGAATTTAACGAAACATTAGTGCATCAGGCAGTTGTTGCGTATTTAGCTGGTGCTCGTCAGGGTACTCGTTCGCAAAAAACTCGCTCTGAAGTAAGTGGTGGTGGACGCAAACCATGGCGTCAGAAAGGTACTGGACGTGCGCGTGCTGGTACAATTCGCAGCCCAATTTGGCGTTCTGGTGGAGTAGCATTTGCTGCTAAGCCACAAAATCACGAGCAAAAGCTGAACAAGAAAATGTATCGTGCAGCGATGCGTTCTATTCTTTCAGAACTTGTTCGTCAAGAGCGTTTGGTTGTTGTAGAAGACTTTAAAGTTTCAGCGCCAAAAACTAAAGAATTGGTAGCCAAGTTAAAAGAGCTGAATGCTGGCAATGTCTTGATCGTAAGTGAAGAAGTAGATCAAAACTTGTATTTGGCTGCACGTAACATTCCTTATGTGGATGTCAGCGATGCGATGGCTGCAAATCCAGTCAGCATGATTGCCTATGAAAAGGTTGTCGTAACAGTTGCTGCGCTGAAGAAATTCGAGGAGATGCTGGGATGAACCAGGAAAGAGTATTTAAGGTACTGCTTGGTCCGCACATTTCCGAAAAGGCAACTGTCTTAGCGGAAAATAACGGTCAGTACGTTTTCCGTGTGGCAAAAGACGCGACCAAGCGTGAAGTCAAAAAATCAGTAGAAACACTGTTTGACGTGAAGGTCAAGTCAATTCAGACGCTTAATACTAAAGGTAAAACTAAGCGCACTACTCATGGCTTAGGTAAGCGTCCTGACTGGAAGAAAGCATATGTTCGTCTGGAGCAAGGTCAAGAAATTGACTTTGTAGACGCTGAATAAGGGGAGTGTAAGGTATGCCAATTCAAAAATGTAAACCTACTTCTCCTGGCCGTCGCTTTGTTGTAAACGTAGTCAATCCTGATTTGCACAAAGGTGCACCTTATGCTCCTTTGGTAGAAAAGAAAAGTAAAACGGGTGGCCGTAATAATAATGGCCGTATTACTACCCGTCATCGTGGTGGTGGCCATAAGCATCACTACCGCATGATCGACTTCCGTCGCAATAAGGATGGCATTCCAGGAGTTGTTGAGCGTTTAGAGTATGATCCAAACCGGACTGCTTATATTGCGCTCGTGAAATATCTTGACGGTGAACGCCGTTATATCATTGCGCCAAAAGGCCTGAAGCAAGGTGGTCAGGTTATATCTGGCGCTGATGCTCCAATCAAAGCAGGAAACACCTTACCTCTACGAAATATTCCTGTAGGTAGTGTTATTCACTGTATTGAAATGAAACCTGGCAAAGGTGCGCAGATTGCTCGTAGTGCTGGAGCATCTGTACAACTTGTGGCTCGTGAAGGTGGCTATGTAACTGTACGTCTTCGTTCAGGCGAAATGCGTAAAATTCTTGCTGACTGCCGTGCCACATTAGGTGAAGTGTCCAACAGTGAGCATAACTTGCGTTCTTTGGGTAAAGCGGGTGCCAAGCGTTGGCGTGGTATTCGACCAACAGTTCGCGGTGTTGCGATGAACCCTGTTGATCACCCTCATGGTGGTGGTGAAGGTCGTACTTCTGGTGGCCGTCATCCGGTTTCTCCATGGGGTCTACCCACTAAGGGGCGCAAAACTCGCAGTAATAAGCGTACTGATAAGCTTATTGTGCGTCGTCGCGGTTAAACAGGTTAGCTAAAGAGGATACGACACCGTGCCACGTTCATTAAAAAAAGGTCCTTTTGTAGACCTTCATTTATTGAAGAAGGTTGAGGACGCTGTAGATAAAGGTGACAAGCGTCCAATTAAAACATGGTCACGTCGCTCGATGATTATTCCGCAAATGGTAGGTTTAACCGTTGCGGTGCACAATGGTCGTCAGCATGTACCAGTCTTTGTTACAGAAGATATGGTTGGACATAAACTCGGCGAATTTGCTGCCACTCGTACCTATCGTGGTCATGCAGCAGATAAGAAAGCCAAGCGTAGGTAAGGGGTTATTAAGATGGAAGTAGCTGCTAAGCATAAAGGCGCTAACATATCTGCCCAGAAAGCCCGTTTGGTTGCTGACCAGATTCGCGGAAAATCGGTAGATGAAGCGCTTAATATTTTGGCCTTCAGTCCTAAAAAGGCAGCAATGCTATTTAAGAAAGTGCTTGAGTCGGCAGTTGCCAACGCTGAGCACAATGAAGGTGCGGATATCGATGAGTTGAAAGTTTCCACTGTTTTTGTAGACGAGGGAACTACACTCAAGCGAATTCGCCCACGTGCTAAAGGCCGTGCTGACCGCATATTGAAGCGGACTTGCCATATCACGGTTAAAGTTGCTGAGAAATAGGGGTCAGTCATGGGGCAAAAAGTACATCCAACTGGAATTCGTTTAGGCATCGTAAAAAAACATACTTCTGTATGGTATGCCGAAGGAACAGAATACTCGGACAAGCTAATCACTGATTTGCAAGTTCGTGCACGTATTCAAAAGAAGCTGAAAAATGCCTCTGTTAGTCGCGTCGAAATTCAGCGTCCAGCACAGAGTGCTCGTATTACCATCCATACCGCTCGTCCAGGCATTGTGATTGGTAAAAAAGGTGAAGATGTTGAAAGGTTGCGCCAGGAAGTTTCTGGTGCGATGGGTATTCCTGTCCATATCAACATTGAAGAAATTCGCAAGCCTGAGCTTGATGCTATGTTGGTAGCACAAAGTGTTGCTAACCAGCTTGAGCGTCGTGTGATGTTCCGTCGCGCTATGAAGCGTGCGGTGCAAAATGCAATGCGTCTTGGTGCGAAAGGCATCAAGATTCAAATCAGCGGTCGCCTGGGTGGTGCAGAAATCGCACGTACTGAATGGTATCGGGAAGGTCGTGTACCACTACATACGCTTCGTGCAGATATTGATTATGCAACCTACGAAGCACGCACCACATATGGTGTATTGGGCGTTAAAGTTTGGATTTTCAAAGGCGAGGTTATTGGTGGCCAACGTGAAGACGAGAAGCCAGCTAGCAAACCCGCTAAGAAAAAAGCTGCTAAATAAGGGGTACTTCGATGCTGCAACCAAAGCGTACGAAGTTTAGGAAGCAACAGAAGGGCCGTAATCGTGGGTTAGCTCTTCGAGGCTCAAAAGTAAGCTTCGGTGAATATGCTTTAAAAGCGACTGGTCGTGGTCGCATTACTGCACGCCAAATTGAGGCTGCACGTCGTGCCATGACTCGTCACATCAAGCGTGGTGGTAAAATCTGGATCCGCATTTTCCCAGACAAACCAATCACTCAAAAACCACTGGAGGTGCGCCAGGGTAAAGGTAAGGGTAGTGTTGAATACTGGGTTTGCCAGATTCAACCTGGTCGTGTTCTTTACGAGATGGAAGGTGTTTCTGAAGAACTGGCACGTGAAGCTTTCGCATTAGCGGCAGCTAAGCTACCCGTTGAAACAACTTTCGTTAAGCGGACGGTGATGTAATGAAAGTACAAGAGCTACGTGATAAGTCACCCGAGGAGCTGCGAGATCAGCTTCACTCACTGTTGCGCGACCAGTTCAATTACCGTATGCAAAAGGCCGTTGGCCAGCTAACGCAGACCCATCTGCTGAAACAGGTTCGTCGCGACATCGCACGGGTTAAAACAGTGCTAACTGAGCAGGTAGGTAAGAGCAATGGCTGAGCAAGAAAGTAAAGGCCGTACCCTGAGCGGTCGGGTGGTGAGCAACAAGATGGATAAAACCGTCACTGTAATGACTGAGCGCCATGTTAAGCACCCTATTTATGGGAAATATCAAAAGCGTTCAACCAAGTTACATGCTCATGACCCAAACAATGAGTGTCAAATTGGTGATTTGGTAACCATCAAAGAAATCAGACCTCTGTCTAAGACGAAGGCATTTTCTCTGATTTCTATTGATGAGCGGGCAACACAGGTTTAATTCAATTAGCCTCAACGCCTAGCGTAAAACATGAGGTTGGAGAAAGCACATGATTCAGGCACAAACCATGCTCGATGTGGCTGATAACAGCGGTGCACGTCGGGTAATGTGTATCAAGGTTTTAGGTGGTTCTCACCGCCGTTATGCCAATATCGGTGACATCATCAAAGTGACTGTCAAGGAAGCAATTCCTCGTGGCAAGGTCAAAAAGGGCCAGGTGATGACCGCTGTTGTTGTGCGCACTAAAAAGGGTGTGCGTCGTCAAGATGGCTCATTGATTCGTTTCGATGGCAATGCAGCAGTTTTGTTGAATAATCAGCAGCAGCCAATTGGTACTCGTATTTTTGGGCCTGTAACTCGTGAGCTGCGCTCTGAGCAGTTTATGAAAATTATTTCTTTAGCACCAGAAGTGCTATAAGGAGGGGCCCAGCGATGCGTAAGATCAGAAGTGGTGATGAAGTCATCGTAATTGCCGGTAAAGATAAAGGTAAGCGCGGCAAGGTAATGACCGTAAAGCCAGATAACAAGCTGATTGTTTCTGGTATAAACATGGTCAAGCGCCATACAAAGCCAAACCCAATGCTGAATCGTCCCGGCGGTATTGTCGAGAAAGAAGCGGCGATTCACGTTTCTAATGTTGCGATCTTTAATTCAGAGACCAACAAGGCTGATCGGGTGGGCTTTGAAGGTGAAGGCAAAGAAAAACGCCGTATCTTCAAATCTACTGGCAAGCCTGTAAATGCCTAAGGCAGGATAGGTTGAACAATGGCTAGATTACACGAAAAGTACAAGAGTGAAATCGTACCTCAGCTTCAGAAAGAGTTTGGGTACAATAACATTCATGAAGTACCGAAGATCACCAAAATCACCCTAAATATGGGTGTTGGTGAAGCGGTTGGTGACAAAAAAGTCATCGATAATGCAGTTGCAGATATGGTTAAGATTTCTGGTCAAAAGCCAGTTGTCACTAAAGCACGTAAATCTGTTGCTGGATTTAAAATTCGTCAGGGTTGGCCAATTGGTGTAAAGGTTACCCTGCGTAAGCAAAGAATGTATGAATTTCTGGATCGCTTAGTATCCGTTGCATTACCTCGTGTTCGTGACTTCCGTGGTTTAAGCCCTAAGTCATTTGATGGTCGTGGTAACTACAGCATGGGTGTTAAAGAGCAAATTATCTTCCCAGAAATTGAGTACGATAAAATTGACACCTTGCGTGGTCTGGATATTACGTTGACCACCACTGCTAAGACCGACGAAGAAGGGCGCGCTTTACTTAAAGCGTTTAACTTCCCGTTTAAAGGTTAATAGGGCGGGGTTATGGCAAAAGTATCAATGAAACAGCGCGAATTAAAGCGCATCCGTACAGTAGCCAAGTACGCTGAAAAGCGTGCCAAGATTAAAGCGGTTTTGGCTGATGTAAACGCAACAGAAGAGCAAAAGTGGGAAGCACAAATGGCGCTACAAAAGCTGCCACGTAACGCTAGCCCCATTCGTGTTCGTAACCGTTGTCGTGTTACTGGTCGCCCACATGGCTACTATCGCAAATTTGGTTTAAGCCGGATTAAGTTACGTGAAGCTGCAATGCGTGGTGATGTTCCAGGTTTGGTTAAAGCAAGCTGGTAGTGCGTAGTTTAATTCGAGGAGATGTTTAGACATGAGTATGCAGGACCCGTTGGCAGATATGCTGACTCGTATCCGTAATGCCCAAATGGCAGAAAAAGCTTCTGTCAGTATGCCATCGTCCAAAATAAAAATGGCTGTTGCCAAAGTATTGAAAGACGAAGGTTATATCACTGGTTATGCGGTTGAAGGTGAAGCCAAGCCTGTGCTGAGCATTGAGCTGAAGTACTTCAATGGCAAGCCTGTTATTGAAGAGCTTAAGCGTGTAAGCCGTCCTGGTTTGCGTGCCTACACTGGTAAAGATGCACTGCCAAAAATCAATGGTGGCTTGGGTGTAGCGATTGTCTCCACTAATAAAGGTGTGATGACTGATCGTGCTGCTCGCGCTGCTGGTATTGGCGGTGAAATTCTCTGCACCGTATTTTAAGGGGGGGGTTAAGATGTCTCGAGTCGCTAAAAACCCTGTTGTTATCCCTAACGGTGTAGAAGTTAAGCTGGATAATCGCCACATCACTGTAAAAGGTTCTAAAGGCTCTTTGGAAATGAACCTTCACCACAGTGTAGAAGTCAATCAGGCTGATGGCAGTTTAACCTTTGCAGCCCGTGATGGTGCAAAGCACTCTCGTGCAATGGCAGGTACTACTCGTGCACTGGTAGCTAATATGGTTACTGGTGTCAGCAATGGTTTTGAGAAAAAGTTACAGCTGATTGGTGTTGGTTATCGTGCTCAAGCCAAAGGCAAATCCCTAAACCTGACACTTGGCTTCTCACATCCTGTTGACTACCAATTACCAGAAGGTGTTCAAGCAGAAACTCCTTCGCAAACGGAAATTGTTCTCAAAGGGATCGATAAACAGCTGGTTGGACAAGTTGCCGCAGAAATTCGCGACTTCCGTCGCCCTGAACCTTATAAGGGTAAAGGTATTCGTTATGCGGATGAACATGTTCACCGTAAAGAAGCGAAGAAGAAGTAAGGTAGGGCATTGATATGAGCGTAAAGAAACAATCAAGACTCCGTCGCGCCCTTCAAGCTCGCCTGAAAATGCGTGAGCTCAAGGCAACTCGCTTATGTATACATCGCTCTGGGCAGCACATGTATGCACAAGTGATTTCTTCAGAAGGGGATAAAGTACTGGTCTCTGCGTCAACTTTAGATAAAGACCTTCGCAGTACCACTACAAGTAATGTTGAAGCAGCGAAAAAGGTCGGTGCATTAGTTGCCGAGCGTGCTAAAGCTGCAGGTATAACTAAGGTGGCGTTCGATCGCTCTGGTTTTAAATACCATGGTCGTGTCAAGGCGTTAGCTGACGCTGCACGCGAAGCTGGGTTGGAATTCTAAGGGTAGACGCATGGCTAACAACGAACGTAAGAGCGACGAAGGTTACATTGAAAAGTTGGTTCAGGTTAACCGGGTTGCTAAGGTAGTCAAAGGTGGTCGTATCTTTGGCTTTACCGCGTTGACAGTCGTCGGCGATGGTAAAGGCAAGGTCGGTTTTGGGCGTGGTAAAGCACGTGAAGTGCCAATCGCTATTCAAAAAGCGATGGAAGCTGCACGTCGTAACATGATTCAAGTTGATCTGGATGGCACTACATTACAGTATCCAGTAAAAGCAAGGCATGGAGCTTCTAAAGTATTCATGCAGCCAGCCTCTGAAGGTACTGGTGTTATTGCTGGTGGTGCAATGCGTGCAGTACTTGAAGTTGCCGGCGTACAAAACGTATTGGCAAAATGTTATGGCTCTACAAATCCTGTGAACGTAGTGCAAGCAACCTTTAATGGTTTGCGTGATATGCGTTCTCCGGATGATGTCGCAGCCAAGCGTGGTAAGTCTGTTGAGGACATTCTGGGATAAGACAATGGCAGAAGCTAAACGTATTAAAGTGACGCTTGTCCGTAGTACGAGCGGTCACCTTGCCAGTCATAAAGCCTGTGTTTCTGGACTAGGCTTGCGACGCATTGGTCACACCGTTGACGTTGAAGACACACCTTCCGTACGCGGCATGATTAATAAAGTATCTTACTTGGTACGAGTGGAAGGAGAATAATCATGCATCTGAATTCTCTAAAGCCCGCACCTGGCAGCCGCAAATCCGGTAAGCGCGTTGGTCGCGGTATTGGTAGTGGCTTGGGCAAAACTGGTGGTCGTGGCCACAAAGGTTTGAAGTCCCGTTCAGGTGGTACGGTTAAACCTGGATTTGAAGGCGGTCAGCAGCCATTACAGCGCCGACTGCCCAAATTTGGCTTTACTTCCCGTAAGGCTTTGTACACGGCAGAAGTTCGTTTAAACGAACTTGCTAAAGTTGAAGCTGAAGTAATTGATTTGCAAGCATTACGTGCAGCAAATATCATCAGTGCCAATGTAAAACGTGTTAAAGTTATTCTTTCTGGCGAGATCACCACAGCGAAGACTGTTAAAGGTTTAGCTATGACTAAAGGTGCTCGCGCCGCAATTGAAGCAGCTGGTGGTAAAGTCGAGGACTAAATGGCTAAACAAGGATCACTCCCTGGTGGATCACAAAGTGGTTTGACTGAGCTTTGGGCAAGGCTCCGCTTTGTATTATTGGCGATCATTGTGTACCGCATTGGGGCACATATTCCTGTACCAGGAATAAACCCGGATACGTTAGCGCAATTGTTCAGTCAAAACGAGGGTACTATCCTTAGCCTTTTTAACATGTTCTCAGGTGGTGCCTTAGAGCGCATGTCTGTGTTAGCTCTAGGTATCATGCCGTATATTTCAGCTTCCATCATTATGCAGTTGTTGACTGTAGTCAGTCCTCAACTGGAACAGCTTAAAAAAGAAGGTGAAGCTGGTCGACGTAAGATCAGTCAGTACACTCGTTATGGCACAGTGTTACTTGCAACCATTCAAGGTTTCGGTATCACTGTTAGCCTAGCTAATCAAGGTGTTACTT
Source organism: Zooshikella harenae (assembly GCF_018837975.1). GTDB lineage: Bacteria > Pseudomonadota > Gammaproteobacteria > Pseudomonadales > Zooshikellaceae > Zooshikella > Zooshikella harenae. The sequence goes on from NZ_JAGSOY010000031.1 coordinate 30,666, forward strand.
ATACTACAGATATTGGGTTTTATTTTACTGCAGTAACAACCTTTGTTACTGGTTCAGTCTTCTTGATGTGGCTTGGTGAACAGGTTACTGAGAGAGGTATTGGTAATGGTATTTCAATCCTAATTTTTGCGGGTATTGTTGCTGGATTACCTAGCGCTATAGGGCAGGCGTTTGAGTCAGCTCGGCAAGGTAATTTGGAAATCTTGGTGTTATTGCTAGTTGCGTTGATTGCAGTTGTCGTAATTGGTTTTGTGGTGTTTGTAGAGCGTGGTCAACGGAGAATTACTGTTAACTATGCTAAACGTCAGCATGGCCGAAAAGTTTTTGCGGCACAGTCTAGTCATCTTCCATTAAAGGTAAATATGGCTGGTGTTATTCCAGCGATTTTTGCTAGTAGTATTTTGCTGTTTCCAGCATCTATAGCTCAGTGGTTTGGTACTGGCGCTACAGATGCTGCAGGTGAGGAAAGTTGGGCTTTCAGCTGGTTACAGGATGTTGCTCATGCGATTAGTCCTGGGCAACCATTAAATATCATTCTGTTTTCAGCTGGAATTATATTCTTCTGTTTCTTTTATACAGCACTTGTCTTTAATCCAAAGGAAGTGTCTGATAACTTGAAACGATCAGGGGCATATATTCCTGGTATACGGCCTGGAGAACAATCTGCACGCTACATTGATGGCGTGTTAACACGCTTAACGATGTTTGGTGCATTGTACATGACTGCAGTGTGCTTACTTCCTCAGTTTTTGAATGTTGCTTGGAATGTACCATTCTATCTGGGAGGAACGTCACTGTTGATTGTTGTGGTTGTGGTGATGGACTTTATGTCTCAAGTGCAGTCACATCTTATGTCGCATCAATATGAGTCGTTAATGAAGAAATCAAATCTTAAGGGTTTTGGCAGCGGTGGACTGTTGCGCTAACTCTGCCGGTTGATTTGGAGAAAGCTATGAAAGTACGTGCATCTGTGAAAAAGATATGCCGTAACTGTAAAATTATCCGCCGTAAAGGTGCGGTAAGGGTAATTTGCAGTGCTGAACCGCGCCATAAACAGCGTCAGGGCTAAGGAATACCAGCTTTTATAAGTTAGCCGCCCAGCTAATTAATTAGCTGGGCGGTTGATTTATTGATCAGCAAACGGTATGCTGTTGCGCCTTTCGCGGATGGTGTATTTCGTTTGATAAAGAGCATAATGCTCGATGGGATTGGAGTAGATTGAATGGCCCGTATTGCAGGCGTCAATATTCCAGATAACAAACATGCTGTTATCTCCCTGACCTATATCTTTGGTATAGGCAGACCAAAAGCTCAGAAAATTCTAGCTGATGCTGGTATTGATCCAGTAAGCAAAGTAAAAGATCTGAGTGAAGACCAAATAGAGATTTTGCGGACAAAAGTCGCTGAGCACACTACAGAAGGTGACTTGCGCCGTGAAATTAATATGAATATTAAAAGGTTAATGGATCTGGGTTGCTACCGTGGTTTACGCCACCGTCGTAGTCTTCCAGTGCGTGGCCAACGTACTAAGACGAACGCCCGTACTCGTAAAGGTCCTCGCAAACCTATTCGTAAGTAAGTATCTGCTCTAAGAAAAGTTTCTTAGCTGCAGCAGGTATAGCATAGACAGGACATATCTGATATGGCAAAGCCAGGTACTCGTTCACGTAAGAAAGTAAAAAAGACGGTGGTTGATGGGGTCGCCCATATCCACGCGTCTTTTAACAATACGATCGTGACCATTACCGATCGTCAAGGCAACACCTTGGCATGGGCCACTGCTGGAGGTTCAGGCTTCCGCGGTTCTCGTAAAAGCACACCTTTTGCGGCGCAGGTCGCTGCAGAAAGAGCTGGCCAAGCTGCTGCTGAATACGGTCTAAAGAATCTTGATGTCTGTGTTAAAGGCCCTGGTCCAGGACGTGAATCTGCAGTCCGTGCACTTAATGCATGTGGCTACAAGGTTACTAACATTGTGGATGTAACACCTATTCCCCACAATGGCTGTCGTCCACCTAAGAAGCGTCGTGTATAAGGCAGGAGACGAGAAAAAATGGCTAGATATTTAGGTCCTAAGTGTAAGCTCTCTCGTCGTGAAGGCACAGACCTTTTCCTGAAAAGCGGCGTGCGGCCTCACGACTCGAAGTGTCGTGCAGAAACCGCTCCAGGGCAACACGGACAACGTCGTGGTCGTTTATCCGACTACGGTCTTCAGTTGCGTGAAAAGCAAAAAGTACGTCGTATGTACGGTTTGCTAGAAAAGCAATTCCGCAACTACTATAAAAATGCTGACCGTTTAAAAGGAGCAACAGGTGTTAACCTGCTGCAGCTTTTGGAATGTCGCCTAGATAATATCGTTTATCGTATGGGTTTTGGTTCCACTCGTGCAGAAGCTCGCCAGTTGGTCAGCCATAAGGCTGTCATGGTAAATGGTAAGGCAGTAAATATTCCGTCTTATCAGGTTAAGCCGGGTGATGTAGTCGCTATCCGTGAAAAAGCCAAGAACCAACTGCGGATTAATGCTGCTCTAGAACTTGCAAGTCAGCGTGGCTTGGTTGAGTGGGTTGAGGTGGATACCAAGAAGAAAGAAGGGGTATTCAAGGCTCGACCTGAACGGAGTGAGCTCTCTGCAGACATCAATGAAAACCTCATTGTAGAGCTTTACTCCAAGTAAAGGATAGACAATGGCATCAAGTAGGGTATTACTTCCATGCAGAGTTCGGTAACAGACTTTCTCACACCACGTCACATAGACGTTCAGGAAAACAGCGCAACTCGTGCAAAGGTTACTCTGGAGCCACTAGAGCGTGGCTTTGGGCATACTTTGGGAAATGCGTTACGTCGTATATTGCTCTCATCGATGCCAGGGTGCGCTATAGTTGAGGCGGAAATAGAGGGCGTTTTACACGAGTATAGTGCCATCGAAGGTGTGCAGGAGGATGTTATTGAAATCCTGCTTAACCTTAAAGGTGTTGCTATTAAGATGCATGGTCGTGATGAAGCAGTACTGAGTCTTTCAAAGCAAGGTCTGGGTGTTGTAACTGCCGCAGATATTCAGCTAGATCATGATATCGAAGTGGTTAATCCTGATCATGTGATTGCTCATTTGAGTGATGCAGGTTCATTAAACATGAAGCTTAAGGTCCGTCGTGGCCGTGGTTATGAACCTGCTGATGCACGTATCAGCGATGATGATGAAAGTCGCTCTATTGGTAGACTTCAGCTTGATGCCACCTATAGCCCCGTTTTTCGAGTGTCCTATGTTGTCGAAAGCGCTCGTGTTGAGCAACGTACAGACTTAGATAAGTTGGTACTTGATTTAGAAACTGACGGTACTTTGGATCCAGAAGAAGCAATTCGTCGGGCTGCAACTATTCTTCAACAACAGCTGGCTGTCTTTGTTGACTTAGAGGGAGACAAAGAGCCTGAGCCAGAAGAAATTGAAGAAGAAATCGATCCGATTTTATTGCGTCCAGTAGATGATCTTGAGCTAACAGTACGCAGTGCAAACTGCTTGAAAGCTGAAAACATTTACTACATTGGTGACTTGATCCAGCGTACAGAAGTTGAGCTTTTGAAAACCCCTAACTTGGGTAAAAAATCGCTCACAGAAATCAAAGATGTACTAGCTTCTCGAGGTTTGTCGCTTGGCATGCGTCTCGATAATTGGCCTCCCGCTAGCTTAAAAAATGACGATAAGGTTTCTGCCTAGCGTCACTGAATAGCCAAGCAAAGCAAGTTTGGTAAGGAATTGAGTTATGCGTCATCGAAAGAGTGGTAGAAAGCTAAATCGTAATAGCTCTCACCGCAAAGCCATGTTTCAAAACATGACCTGTTCTTTGGTAGAGCACGAAATTATCAAGACTACATTGCCTAAGGCAAAAGAGCTGCGTCGTGTTGCTGAGCCATTAATTACTTTGGCTAAAAAAGACTCTGTAGCTAACCGTCGTTTGGCGTTTGATCGTCTACGTAGTAAAGCTACTGTCGGTAAGCTATTTGCCGAATTGGGTCCTCGTTTTGCTGAGCGTCCAGGTGGTTACATTCGTATTTTGAAATGCGGTTACCGTCATGGCGACCAAGCACCTATGGCTTATGTTGAATTGGTTGATCGTCCTGAGGTTCAGGTCGAAGCAGCTGATGAAGACTAAGTACAATTGAGCCGGGTTTTTAGCCCGGCTTAGTTTTTATATTTTAATCTTGCTATTACTACTCCTGCATTATTTTTTGTCTTCTTTTTCTTGTTCAGTAAGAAGTTCAACAGCAATCCTAACGAAATCAACTGATGTAACAAGACCTATAAGCTTGCCTTGCTCAACAACTGGTAAGCAGCCATACTTTGTTTCCAGAAAGTATTTACCAGCTTCTGATAATGGGAGTTCAGGTTGGACGGTTTCTACATCTTTTGAATAAGCTGACTTAACAGTAACTCCCCTACCAAAAGTCCACATATCAACTGATCCAAAGAGCTTTGCTTGTTGAAAAGCTTCTTTAAGTAAGTGCTTTTGAGTGATAACACCAAGGAAGTCGCCATTTTCACTAGAGATAACAGGGATGTGACGAATACTATGCTCTGCCATTAAGCGGTTAGGTACATCCAAAGAGTCTTTTTCGGTACAACTAATCACATCCCTAATCATGATGTCCGAGATTGTTTTGTAAGGCATTATCCTTTCCTGTAGTTATCTACGAGTGTGTTTTTTAAATTATAGTGATTTATTGATATGTAGATACTGATATGTGGAAGAGGATATGAGTAGTTTTACTTCTGTTGTGGAACCACTGGATTATAAGTCAAAAACCCCAACTTTTTGGCTAAGTTAGGGTTGTATATGTTTTAAATAAAAGGAAAACACGGAGTATTTATTTTGCTAGCTGTGCAGATAAAAAGTGTCCAGTATGTGAGCTTTTAACATTTGCGATTTCTTCTGGAGTGCCTGTCGCGATAATTTCACCGCCGCCATCTCCTCCTTCTGGACCCAAGTCAATAATCCAGTCTGCGGTTTTTATGACATCCAAGTTGTGTTCAATAATCACTATAGTATTACCTTGATCGCGTAAGCGGTGTAATACTTCAAGCAAGTGCTTAATGTCGTGGAAATGTAGCCCAGTTGTTGGTTCATCTAGAATGTATAACGTTCTTCCTGTATCTCTTTTAGACAGTTCTTTGGAAAGCTTAACGCGTTGGGCTTCTCCTCCAGATAAGGTCGTTGCATTTTGGCCTAGGTGTATATACGACAGACCTACATCGATGAGTGTTTGAAGTTTTCGTTTGATGGCTGGAATTGCACTGAAAAAATCAAGCGCTTCTTCGACAGTCATTTCCAGTACTTCATGGATATTTTTGCCTTTATATTTTATTTCCAGGGTTTCGCGGTTATAGCGTTTGCCTTTGCATACTTCACAAGGAACATAAATATCAGGTAGAAAATGCATTTCAACTTTTATGACGCCGTCACCCTGGCAGGCTTCACAGCGTCCTCCTTTAACATTGAAACTGAAACGTCCGACTTTATAGCCTCTGGATCGTGCTTCCTGTGTACCTGCAAACAGTTCTCTAATGCCTGTGAAGATACCTGTATAGGTTGCAGGATTTGAGCGTGGAGTCCTACCGATTGGACTTTGATCGATATCGATGCATTTATCTAAATGTTTAAGGCCGGTTATACGCTTATAAGGTTCAGGTTTTAGCGTGGTTGCGCCATTAAGCTCAGTTGCGACAATAGGATAAAGTGTATTATTAATAAGAGTTGACTTACCTGAGCCTGATACACCTGTTATGCATGTCATAAGGCCAAGGGGAACGGTTAGGTTGACATTTTTTAGGTTGTTTCCCGTAGCACCAGAAAGTTTTACTGTGTAATTTAAATCTGCAATCACGCGCTCTTCTGGGATTTCGATGCATTTTTGACCAGAAAGGTACTGGCCCGTTAGGGATTTTTTATTGCGTATAATTTGTTTAGGTGCACCTTGAGCAACAATTTCACCACCATGGATTCCCGCTCCTGGACCAATGTCAATGACAAAATCAGCATGACGGATAGCATCTTCATCATGTTCAACCACAATAACGGTATTTCCCAAGTCGCGAAGGCGTATCAGCGTACTAAGGAGACGCTCATTATCTCGCTGATGTAGACCAATTGATGGTTCGTCTAAAATGTACATTACACCGACTAAGCCAGCACCAATTTGACTAGCAAGACGGATACGTTGAGCTTCCCCTCCTGATAGAGAGTCTGCACTACGATCCAGGGTTAAGTAGTTAAGGCCAACATTAACTAAAAATTGTAGGCGTTCACGGATTTCCTTAAGAATCTTGGCTGCAACTTCTCCTTTTTGACCTGGAATAGCTAGGTGTTCAAAGTAGTTTAACGATTGCTCTACTGGTAGTGCTGTTAGGGCAGGTAAATTATGTTCTTCAATAAAGACATAGCGAGAATTGCGCTTTAGTCTAGATCCATGACAGCCTGGGCAGGGCTGAACACTAAGAAACTTGGAAAGCTCATCACGAACGCTTTGCGAATCAGTATCTCGATAGCGTCGCTCCATGTTGGGAATAATCCCTTCAAAACGATGAGCACGATGAATTTTATCTCCACGGTCATTAACATAGGTGAACTTAATAACCTCGTCACCACTGCCATGAAGTATGAGGTTGCGGTGCTTTTTGCTGAGTTTTTGAAAGGGAGTGTCAATGTCAAATTTGTAGTGGTCTGCCAGAGAAGAGAGTAACTGAAAGTAATACACGGTACGTCGATCCCATCCTCGAATGGCTCCTTCTCCTAAGGTTAAGTCGGAGGAGACAATAATTCTGTCTTCATCAAAATATTGTTTTACCCCTAAACCATCGCAGGTATCGCATGCACCAGCTGGATTATTGAATGAGAACATGCGAGGTTCAAGTTCGCTGATGCTATGTCCACAGTGGGGGCAAGCAAAACGTGCGGAGAAAATAATATCCTCGAGTTTTTCATCCATGTCGCAAATAACAGCTATTCCTTCAGTTAGCTGAATGGCTGTTTCAAGTGACTCAGCAAGGCGAAGTTTTAAATCTGCTCTGACTTTAAAGCGGTCAACGATCACTTCAATGGTATGTTTTTTAGTTTTAGTAAGTTTGGGGGCATCATCAAGATCAGTCACAATGCCATTTATTCTGGCGCGGACAAAACCTTGAGACTTCAGGTCATTCAGTACATGCAAATGCTCCCCTTTACGATTTTGTACGATAGGAGCAAGGAGCATTAATTTTGTACCTTCAGGTAGGGCTAACACTTGGTCTACCATCTGGCTGATGGTTTGCGCTTCTAAGGGTAAATCATGGGTTGGACAGCGTGGCGTGCCGGCCCGAGCAAAGAGGAGACGTAAATAGTCGTATATTTCTGTAATGGTGCCCACGGTTGAGCGAGGGTTATGGGATGTAGATTTTTGCTCAATAGAAATAGCGGGAGATAGGCCTTCAATATGGTCTACATCTGGCTTTTCCATCATGGATAAAAACTGACGGGCATAGGTAGATAAAGATTCAACGTAACGACGCTGTCCCTCAGCATAAAGGGTGTCAAATGCAAGAGAAGACTTCCCTGAACCTGATAATCCAGTAATGACAATCAACTTGTCACGAGGGATATCAATATTGATGTTTTTTAAATTATGAGTCCGTGCACCGCGTACGCTAATTATATCCACTATAAACATCCCCAGTTTTATGGCTGAAGTGATGACTAAGTTGCTCAGACTAGAATTATCGAGCAATGTCATTTGTTACATGCTTATGGCAGCGAACAGTTGTACAATGCGCGCTGAGTAAACTGGTATAACAAAATGAATGATTATACTGGATTACCTGTTAATATATACAGTTTTTCTCGTAAGGTTAAAGAGGGGATGGATGAGTTCATCTGTCATGAATAAAACTGAGCGAAAGGTCACTTTTTCCCTAGCAGGTGTTTTTGCCATGCGCATGCTGGGCCTGTTTATGATTTTGCCAGTTTTAACAGTATATGGTGACCAGCTCATTGGTTCGACACCAGCATTGCTGGGGCTGGCAATGGGCGCTTATGGTGTCACCCAGGCAATATTGCAAATTCCTTTTGGATTTTTGTCTGACCGTGTAGGACGTAAGCCCATTATATATATAGGGTTATTATTGTTGATGCTGGGTAGTATTGTGGCAGCAAGCTCTGAATCCGTATATGGTGTAATCTTTGGTCGAGCATTACAAGGTGCTGGAGCTGTTGCTAGTGCTATTATGGCATTGGTGTCTGATCTCACCAGAGAAGAGCAGCGTACGAAAGCAATGGCTATGATTGGCATGAGTATCGGCATGTCATTTTGTATTGCTATGGTGGCTGGCCCTTTGATCACTCATTGGTGGGGATTGACAGGGTTATTTGGCACAAATGGCCTATTGGCACTGCTCGCTATGATACTCGTTTGGCGGGTACCAACACCTGTTCGACAGAGGCTACATCGGGATACATATCCTGTAATCAGTGAAATCCGCCAAGTGTTGGCTAATACGGATTTGCTAAGATTAGATTTAGGCATCTTTGTGTTGCATTTTGTTTTAATGGCTGTATTTGTTGCATTACCTTTGGCATTAGAACGACTTGCGGGTTTACCTAGGGAGCAGCATTGGTGGGTTTATCTCATTACTTTGCTAAGTTCTTTTTTTGCTATGCTGCCTTTTATCATTTTGGCTGAGAAAAAAAGAAAATTAAAACCTGTATTTTTAGGCGCCTTGTGTTTGCTAATTTTCAGTTTAGTGAGCATGTTATGGAGTGGTGAACATTTTATTGGATTACTGTTTAGTATTTTCTTATTTTTCATGGCATTTAATTGGTTGGAAGCATCACTACCTTCAATGGTTAGTAAGTTGGCACCTGCTGGGAGTAAAGGTACTGCAATAGGCATCTATTCTACCTGCCAGTTTTTAGGTGCTGCACTTGGTGGAATTGCCGGTGGTTTAGTCTATCAGCACTATGGCTTTATTGGTGTTATCAGTATGGCTGCAATGGGTGCTGTCATTTGGTGGGTCATTAGCTGGAGTATGTCGACACCACCCTATGTTACAACATTAATGGTTAACTTGAAGCCTGTGAATGATCAATCTGTAGCTGATGTATCTGCAGCACTGTCTGCTATTCATGGTGTGCAAGAAGTTGTGGTGATTGTTGAAGAGCAATCCGCTTATCTTAAAGTCGATCGTACCCGGCTGGATATGCAGGCCCTACAAGCATTTGAACTTAAGGCTTAATCGTTAGGAGAAACTCATGCGTGGAGTAAATAAAGTCATCCTGATCGGTAACCTGGGTGCTGATCCGGAAGTGCGTTATATGCCCAATGGTAATGCGGTTACTAATTTAAGTATTGCTACTAGTGAGCAGTGGAAAGATAAGCAAACAGGTCAGCCTCAAGAGCGGACTGAATGGCATAGAGTTGTCATGTTTGGTAAGTTGGCTGAAGTGGCAGGTCAATATTTAAGAAAAGGTTCTAAGGTTTATTTGGAAGGAAAGTTGCAGACACGTAAGTGGCAAGCTCAGGATGGAAGCGACCGCTATACAACAGAAATTGTTGTAGATATTAGTGGGCAAATGCAAATGTTGGATAGCCGTCAAGATAGCCCTGGTGCACCTAATCAAGGCTTTAATCGGCAGCAAAATATGGCGCCACAACAAAATATGCCGCCTAGTCAGCAACCACAACAAAACTTTAACAATCAGCCACCCGTGGGCCAGCAGTATGCTCAACCTCAACCAGTGGGAGGGCACCAAGCGCCAAATAATCAAACTCAACCTTCACAAAACACAGCGCCTGCTATGGATAATTTTGATGACTTTGATGATGACATTCCGTTTTAAGCTTTTAGTATCAAATACTGACTAGCTGCGTTTAAATGCTCTTGATTGCACAATTAAATTACAAGAGATTGTTTTTACATATGTGATGTAATTGTGCATACTTTGTAAGCATATTTAGTGATAGGCTGGCATAGCTAGCCTGTTTCTACGATTATTACCCACCCTAGTGCTTTTTCTCTATATACTTTCTTTCTTAATATTCTTTTCTCAGATGTCCTTGATAAGCTTAACTTTTCTTGCGAACTATAATGGAGATTAAGTTGTTCGTATTTGGTTGGCTTAGAGTAGGTAAATTGCCCCCTAGTTTCAGACTTCAAACCTTGTTTAGATTTAAAGCAAGTATACAGATTGTATTCGCCTAACTATATGGATAAATTAAATTATACAACACTTGACATATATTTGATCAGGTACCGTTAGTCTTGATTTGCTTAATCTTTATTCACATTTTGTAAAATACCCACAGCGGAGGCGTTAATCTAGTCTGTTAAGACTAGCGATAGCAGCAATAGTTGTTTTAAATGCGCTAGCTGGGCAATCAAGAAATCAAGATAATTTATTGAACTATAGTTTAAGTTTGTGGTGTTTGATATTTGCTCATTGTTTGCTTTATTAGTAGGTTACGCTGTGTTTGAGCGTAACACAGAAAACTTAAGGAGAGTTTAAAAGCATGCTTACAAATAAAAAAACAGTAAAACTTTCACCAATGGTATAGTTGGAATACAAGCAAAGTAAGGTGGAAACAATTCCTATGTTGATGTTTTTTAGTTATAAATTAATTGTTTTTCGCTAACATTCAAAATATACAAAAAATAACATAAATATACACGTCTTGTGCAGTATATGTAGTTAATTGTAACTGCTATTAAGTTGTAGTTGTTACATCGCTTCACTACTTACTAATAAAGTTAGCCTTAATTGACTTTTGCATAGCGAAAAGCCATATGTGGTAATTTCTAGTGTTTAAACCATCATATACCAGAGCAGAAGATGATTTTATAAAAAATAAGGACTACTTGGTTTTCGTTATATAGTTTGGCTGTGTCGTAAAGGAATTTTATGATACTTGAGACTTGTATTGCAAATGCAATCCTTTGAAGCTGGTACATTGAAGATAATCTCTGCTTGACACAAATTTATTTCTAGGGATTTTTTTCCATATTAACTGATTATCAGCTAACACATTAGCTTAGTTCCTGAAAAACAATCAGGAGAAAACAATGCAAGGGATTGACTTTAGTTTAATCAAGGTAGATAAACTTCCATTAACCTTACAAGAATTGGTTGATTGTATTGGAATAAAGCAAACATTCATTCTGACCTTAAAATATGGAGGAAGACCATTATATATCGCAAAAAATCCTGATCGCTCTGTTTTGCAGTCATTTTTAGATGAGTATGCCGTAAATGCATTATCTGAGCGGTTTTCAGGAACAACTTTAGAAATTCCAAAAAAAGACCATTTTTTTCGCCAGTTACGAAATCAAGCGATTGTATCTGATACTGAAAAAGGAGCATCACGACGAGAGCTAGCAGTAAAATATGGACTTTGTCTCCGACATATTGGAAATATTCGCAAGTCATGTGATGAAATTAGAAAGCATTAAGTGATTATCGTGGCAAGGTAAAGTCTCGATGTTGTAGCGAAAAAAATGTATAAAGGCTTAGAACACACTAGATTTAATGAGAAGTAATGAAGCCATTAACAAAAAAAATCTTAATAAGTGCTTGTTTGTTAGGTGAGCCGGTCAGATATGATGGGAAAAGTATTTCATTCACAGATAGGAAAATTCGCTATTTCCAGCAACAAGGCTACCTTGTACCTGTTTGTCCAGAAGTTATTGGCGGGTTACCTATACCGAGGGAACCCGCTGAGATTATTAAAAGTGTTGGTGGCTTTTCTGATCAAAAGGTAATCACTAAAGGAGGTTGTGATGTCACTGATGCTTTTCAGCGAGGAGCAAAAATAACCCTTGAAATAGCCTTACAAAACAATGTGATGGCTGCATTGTTGAAAAGTAATAGCCCGTCTTGTGGTAATTTACAGATTTATGACGGTAGTTTTTCTAACCAACTTATTGATGGGTCGGGTATAACTGTAACAGCCTTAAAAAAGGCTGGTATACCGGTATTTAATGAGATGCAGGTTGACTTACTTTGTGATTTTATTGAGCGACAAGATTAACGCTGGGTATGAGAAGCGGTGAAAAATGGTCTATTACAGGTTTTCTTTGTAGCTTAGGCCAAAGATGACAGCTTGATTCCGGCCATGCGCTTTGGCTGAATAGAGTGCTTGATCAGCATCAGCGAGTAACTTTCTTACGCTAAGATTGGGTCTTGCATAGAGTAGTCTGGAGCCACAACTAATGGTAAGTTTCTTGGTAATTTTTGAGGCTTCATGAGGTATTTCCAGAGCAGCAATGCTGGTTACAATTTTGTTACTATGTTCTGATAATGCATTCGCATCAATATCATAAAGCAGTAGTGCGAACTCTTCTCCACCATAACGTGCGACAAGGTCCAAAGGCCTTCGGGCATGGTGGGTTAATTCCGTAGCAATTCGTTTTAAGGCATGATCTCCTGCGATATGCCCGTAGTAATCGTTAAAAAGCTTAAAGTAGTCAATATCAACTAAAATCAAAGCTAGATTTTTCTTTTCTCGGCAAGCCTGCTTCCAGAGTTTGACGAGGTGGTGGTTAAGTGTTCTACGGTTTGATATACCCGTTAGAGGGTCAGTCTCTGCCTGTTGACTGAGCATCTCTTCAATTAAAAAAAACTGTCTGTTTTGAAATTCTTTATAATAACCAGCACCAATACAGAAAATGATTGAGAATAAAAAGAAAATAAAAAAGTCAGATTGTATAAAAATGATGGTTCTTTCAAGATTAAACGATAGCACGCAGGTTAAGGCTGTCAGTGAAATGACAATGCAATCTCGCCAAATCAGACCTGAAAATATATAGGTATAAAGCAAAATAAAAAAGAAAATAAAGTATTGGCTAATACTCGAAGATGTGGTCATTTTATAAAATAATGGAATAGTCAATAATAATAGTAAGTTGAAAATAAAAAGTGACACACGAGAAAGGAAGTGAAGTCGGTGAACAAGTATCCCAGCTGAGGCTAAAATAACACTCAAAACTAGTAATGCACTTAACAGTATGCCTGCCAATTGGCTATCAGGAAAAGTAATGGATTGTGTAAGGTAATAAATAACTACCAATAGAACAATGTTGGTGGTGAAGAGTTTTACGAAACGATTTGTTGCATCGTAGTGATGCCGAAATAAGCTTTCAATGTCTGTGTCAAAATGTAACTGAACGCAACCCCTTAAGTATTGGCTGCCTAGCTTGTCATGAACTTTGTTATGCGCAGTTTTCATTGCTGCACTCTATGTAAGAAACACTCACTTAATGTTACTAGGTAATTACCGCAGTATTGTGTTATCGCTTTAACAGGTTGATATCTGTCAGTATAGACTGAGCTGAGTAGCATATAATAGCCAATATACGGAGTTTCCAAGTTTTAACGCCTAAATAGATTTGTAGTCAGCAATGAGTGAACTTACTGAAATCTCATCATTATTAAGTGCAATTATTTCTCCTATTGTATTAATTTCAGGAGTGGGATTAATTCTCTTAACCCTCACTAACCGGTTGGGGCGTGCGATAGATAGAACTCGCACATTAGTCCTGGCTATCAAGCAAGGTAACGAAGCGATCAGTAACCCCAGAAAACAGTTAACTATCCTGTATCGACGTTGCTTGTTATTACGCTCATCAATGGTTGCACTCTCTTTTAGCACCCTTTTTGCTTGTTTGATTATTATCTGCTTGTTTATTTTGTACTTTTTCCACATTTCAACGACAGCGTGGATCTTTGTATTTTTTGGTTGCAGCATTATTAGTGTACTTATTTCTGTGGTGCTATTTATTTATGACCTCATCCTTAATTTGCATGCAGTGAGTTTTGATGTCCGCTTAGTGTGTGATGAGCTGCCAGATACAGAGAGTATGAATAAGTTAAGCCAAACAGCTGCTCACTAAAGGTTTGTAACGCCAACCACCTCTTACGACTCTGTTGCACGATCTTATACCTTCAGCTCATCTAACATGATGGGTTGAAGGTAGTATTATAGCTCCTTTCTTCATCAATTGGCTTTGCTCCTGGTCCCAGTGGCTGTCCATAGCTGAATTCAATAAAGTTACCATTAGGATCAACAATTCCACAATAGTACCCCACAGGGTAAGGTTCTTCTCGAGGAGACCAAATTAAGATACCGTCCTCTTCTGCTAGTTGGGCTAGTTGATCCACCTTAGCTTTATTTTCGACAGCAAAACCTAAGTGACCATAACCTTGATCAGCTGCGTTACGGTTGGGGCCATCAGACATTATGACTAATATAAGCTCTTGCTCTCGACCTTTCTCTGCCATCCATACAATATCTTTTGATGCATGTCGTTCGTGAATGATGTTGAGTTGACAATATTTTTGATAAAACCTTATGCACGCTTGAAGGTCTGCAACATGAAGCGCGATATGAGTTAGGTTGGGTTTCATGCTTAAAGATTCTCCCTTATTAATTGGATCTACATCGTTGCTTATGATTCAGAATATCTTTAACTATATATTGTTTAGATTAAGTAATAGTGATAGTTGATTTTTTTCTTGGAAAAAGTATCTCTAATTTTTAAATAACATTTTAATTGTTGGGTTTTTATTGGAAGAATTTTTCAAATATTGATGTTTTGCAAATTTATTTAAAAGGGATGTATAGCCATAAAATAGCATCGAATTAATTAAGCTGAGTTTTACTAAAAATTGTAGTTTATAAAATATACCTTTAAAGCTGTGTAATTATATTTATAATAATATGCTTAAGAAATAAGAAATAAGAAATAAGAAATAAGAAATAAGAAATATTGTATAGCACTTTTGCGGGTATGCAAAAGTTAAGCGGCTCGATTTGTTGTAGCTGGGTTTTCTATACATAAGGTTCGAAGTTCTAGCTTGTAACGTTGGTTATATGTTAATCGACGTAGTGTATGAATGCTCTCCTTTACAAATTATCGCCAAATACAGCCTATTTCATAGTTTTATATGAAAAGAGCTGTAGTAGAGCTGCTGTTTGTATTTTTAGAAGTAAATAAGTAGCGTGTAGCAGGGGAATAATCATGCGTTTTATCGTCGTCATTTGGAGTATACTGTGGATGCCATTAGGGGGCGCAGCAGCGATAGATAGGGGTGTTTTTGAATTATTAAAAGAACGTATTGATGATAAGCAGCATCATACTCAAACTGTCAAAAGTGGTCGAGAACGCGCTGTTTTGTGTGGCTATTGTCATGGTAAAGATGGTAATAGTGTAAAAAATTATATTCCAAATCTGGCAGCACAAAATCCAGAGTATTTAGTTAATCAGTTTGAGCAATTTGCGAAAAAGCAACGTAAAAATTATGTCATGGAGCGGTTGGCTGCAAGTTTGTCAGATAGTGAAAAGGTTAATCTTGCATTGTATTTTGCTAGTTTAAAGGTAAGCTCTCGTACTACTGAACACCCAGAGCTTGTAGCTAAAGGAAAATCGGTATTTTTTTGCATATGCTATACTTGTCACGGCAAGGATGCTTTGGGTAAAGAGAATCTTCCTCGACTTGCGGGTCAGCCAGAGGACTATATTGTGAAAACACTGCATTACTTCAAAAGTGGCCAGAAACGTAATGTGGATTCTCCTATGCCAGGAATTGTAACCCAGTTAACAGATCAAGAGATTAAGGCGGTGGCAGCTTACATCACTAGTATGTGAGATGCTTGAGCTGTGGTAGGGTTGCATAGGACTCAATAAGCATAATAATGATGAACTTGTTATGGCTATGCAGCTTTACCCATTCCTGCGTAAACGGTTTCAATTTAAACACAAATTGATTTGGTTCTTTTGTAGCCTGATAATTTCAGTACAGGCGTATAGTGATACCAATATCCAGTTGTGTAATTTTTATACTGAAAATGTATATAGAGGGTTAGGGCTTTTTATTAGTGAGGCAGCTCACATTGTAAAGGCAGCACCTGTCAAACATTATGCATTATTGGAAGATATGGAGGAGCAACGCAAATTTTGCCCTTTTTCAGCAGATCAGACCATTAACTCGCAGCGTTATTTATGTCATATCAGTGAGCAATTGTTATTAAATCACTATTCGTACCTTTCTCAACAACAATCAATAAACGTAGAGGATAATAAATTACTTACCATTCCTTTAAGTTCATTAGTTGCGGATAAAATCAGGCGCTATTGTGCTTATCAGCCAGAAATAATCAAATACACGCAAATTTTATCATTACAAATCCCTGTATTGATTCATAATAAAGTGTCAGAGCCTAAGCAACAAATCTCTCAAGAAAAAGAAAGTAAACAAAAACTGTCTTATCACATTAAAGTCAACAGTGATCTTTCATTTACATTAAAAAGTCAGAAAAAGTTAAATATTTGGCCTCCTTTTCAATATTATCGGTTAGGTGGAAAAACGATTACTTACCAGTTTTCTAACCATGTTGCTGCACTTCCTTAAAGATGATTTTGTTGATTTTAAATGTTACATAATAGAGTGAATAGAAGCTCGCAATTGCGGGCTTCTATTCACTAAAAAGTATTAAGTAATTGACATTAAACTTTGAATAAGCGGGATAGTTTTTTCGGTACAAAGGTGTGCTTTAGGTCGGTGTAGACTGGCATACCATTGTAGTAGGGAGGGTAGTCTTCACCTTGAATGAGTGGCTCAAGGTACGTTTTTGCTTCTTGTGTAATATGGTAGCCATCATCTGTAATAAAACTTCTTGGCATCAGTTTTTCCTGATTGGCGACTTCTGCCAGTGGTGCTTCGCCAATAGCCCATTGGTAAGGTGTTCCAGGTTGTCTCACGATGGTTGGCATAACTGCATTCTTACCTGCCACAGCAAATTCAACAGCAGCTTTACCCACGGCATAAGCTTGCTCAACATCGGTTTTAGATGCGATATGACGTGCTGACCGCTGTAAGTAATCTGCTACTGCATAGTGATACTTATAACCCAGCTCATGCTTAATCATTTTGGCAAGGATTGGTGCTACACCGCCTAACTGTAAATGGCCGAATGCATCTTGCTCTGTTGTGGCATGAAGCATACGTCCACCCTCATAGCAGGTGCCTTCTGATGCAACAATAACGCAATAACCTTGCTTTTGAACAACTTCTTGAACACGCTTCAAAAAGCGTTCTTTATTGAAAGCTATTTCAGGAAATAAAATAATATGGGGTGGGTCCCCATCTTGATAGCTTGCAAGTCCTGCAGCCGCTGCAATCCAACCAGCATGGCGTCCCATCACTTCTAAAATAAAGACTTTAGTAGATGTTTCACACATTGATATAATGTCTAACGCAGCTTCTTGAGTAGAAATGGCAACATACTTTGCTACTGAACCAAAGCCTGGACAGTTGTCAGTGAGTGGTAAGTCATTATCAATGGTTTTTGGAATTCCAATGCAAGTAATGGGATAACCCATCTTCTCACTCATTTGAGATATTTTATAAGCGGTATCTTGGGAATCGCCGCCACCATTGTAAAAAAAGTAACCAATATTGTGGGCATAGAAAATTTCAATTAAACGCTCATACTCCGCCTTACTTGTCTCAAGGTCTCTAAGTTTATAACGGCATGACCCAAATGCGCCTCCTGGCGTATGTTTTAATGCCGCAATTGTTCGATCTGTTTCTAACGTAGTATCGATGAGTTCCTCTTTGAGAGCACCTAAAATTCCGTTATGGCCAGCGTAAACCTTGTCAAATAAATCAGGATACTGACGAGCAGTTTGAATTACAGCACATGCAGTAGCATTGATGACGGCTGTAACTCCGCCCGACTGGGCATAAAAGGCATTTCTCTTTGCCATGCAAGGTTACTCCAGAAGTGTTGGTTCAGTCTTTGTGGATGTTCTTCACTGCTCACAACAAACAGTAATGAAGGGGAATGGAAAACTAAGGGATTTCCTTCTCCTTGTAACTTTTTGGTAATTGGCAGTGTTAAATGTTACCCCTTCTACAGACATACGATTATCATTTTTGTCATAGTGTTTACTGCAACGCTCTATTTCTCGGTGCCTTGCTGTAAACAGACATACATCATTGTTAGACAATGCATCTAACAGTAGGATAAATATAATTTTGTCTGTGTAACTCAAAATTAGCATAAGTCGCTTAGTTAAGAGTAAGGGTTTATATTGTTGTGCGGCGAATAATAAATGAAAACGAAATGTTTTGCATGGTGCAATATTATGCAAAATAAAATTTTGGTTAAGAAACCTAGTGCATTAATTATTGTCGATAAAGTGATAGCAGTTTACCTTGTTTGTTGGTTTTTAATAAAAACTGGATGTTGACTATAAGGTTTTATTGATAAATTGGAAGTATTTACCCTTTGTGAATCTATTTCGCTTTTTAATTATGAGGCTGTATTCAAAAATAAAATAATAGTTAGTATTCATGAAAATTGGCTTATTGAATGTCTGTTTTGTGTAAAAATGAGTTAGTGAATAAAGGTATTTTATTTTTTAATTTAAGCCATGCTTAAGAATAGAGATGAGCACTTAACGAGAGTTATGTTTATCTTGCTTACCGTTTAAGCTTTTCAGTTAGGTTTATGATGTTTTTACTGCTGAAGTGTCGTTAGCTTAGATAAATATTCCTTTTGTTAAAGGTTTTATAGTTTGCTAAACCTGTTTAGTTTATTGTTGAGCACAGTAATGTTGTATGACAGGCTGTTAAAGTTCACCAGAACTTTTTTGAGGGGTTACCGCTGGCGGCATGTTCCACTGGAAGGAAAAATTGAGCCAAGCCGATCAAATTGACTCTATCATCAAATGTTGGCTAATGTTGGAGTCCCTTCTCTTCATTTGTTTATTTCAGAAGTGAAAACTACTCGTCATATGCTAATAAGGGTAGGATAACTATGCTGAGTCGTGATGAGTTGTTTCCTGAGTATTAAGTTGAGAGTGATATGCATATACATATTTTAGGCATTTGTGGAACATTTATGGGGAGTTTGGCTCTTTTGGCTAAAGCAATGGGCCATAAAGTGACTGGCTCTGATGCTAATGTGTATCCACCAATGAGTACCCAGCTTGAAGAGTCAGGAATAACAATTCAATCAGGTTTTGAATCAGATCATTTAAAACCAAAGCCAGATCTTGTTGTTATTGGCAATTCGATCTCTCGTGGAAATGCTGCTGTTGAGTATGTGTTAAATGAGCAAATTCCTTATACCTCAGGCCCTCAGTGGTTGGCAGATTATGTACTTCGAGATAAGTGGGTACTAGGTGTAGCAGGCACCCATGGGAAAACCACCACAAGCAGTATGTTAGCATGGATTTTGGATTATGCTGGTATGTCGCCTGGCTTTTTGATTGGAGGGGTTCCAGAGAACTTTGGTGTATCTGCGCGCTTAGGTGAGACACCTTTTTTCGTCGTTGAAGCAGATGAGTATGACTCTGCTTTCTTTGATAAACGGTCAAAGTTCGTTCATTACCACCCGCGGACATTGATCTTAAATAATTTAGAGTTTGACCATGCGGATATTTTTTCTTCGCTAGAGGATATTCAACGACAATTTCATCATTTAGTAAGAACTGTGCCTGGCAATGGGCTTATTATTTATCCCTCAGCTTGTTCCGCAATGGAGCAAGTGATTGCACAAGGTTGTTGGAGTGAGACACAAACCATCGGTAAAGAGTGGCAAGCACAATTGCAAGATGCTGCAGGGCGTTCTTTTACTGTGCTCCATCATGATTTGCCTGTTGGCGATATTCACTGGACATTGACTGGGCAGCATAATGTTGAAAATGCACTTGCCGCAATGGCAGCAGCACGACATGTTGGTGTGACTCCTTCCCTGGCTTGTGAAGCGCTGGCAAAATTTGTCAATGTAAAACGGCGTATGGAGTGTATCTTTGAAGATGAGCGCGTGACTGTTTATGATGATTTTGCCCATCACCCGACGGCTATAACGACAACCATAGAGGGGTTACGTAAAGCAGTAAATGACGATCATATTATTGCTATTCTTGAGCCACGTTCTAACACCATGAAAATGGGGATTCACACAGACCAATTAGCTGCCTGTGTTAAGTCTGCCGATGAGGTTATTTGGTTTGAGCCTGAAGGGTTGAAGTGGTCTCTGGATGATGTCATGCAGAAAAGTGAAGTTAAGTCTTCAAAGTTTGATGATGTAACAGCAATTGTGGGCTATGTCTTACACCGTGTAGTTGAGCTTGAAAAATCTTCAACTAAAACAAATGTACTGCTAATGAGTAATGGTGGGTTTGGGGGTATTTATCAACAGCTAACAGAAGCCTTATCTCATCAGCAGAATTCTTAAGAACGTTGTAGCCAGCCTGGTTCAAATACGGAACTTGTTATAGTTATACTTACAAAGAGTATATGATGTTGTTTTATTTAAAGGTAATAGTTCATGCGGGTGACATTAGCGATAACGGGGGCATCTGGGGCTCAATATGGTTTAAGGCTTCTTGAAGTACTTTTAAGCAATGGACATCAAGTGTATCTCATGGTGTCAAAAGCTGCACAAGTCGTTATTGCTACAGAAACAACATGGCAGTTACCTGCTCGACCTGCAGAGCTTGAAGCTGAGTTGGTTAAACGCTTTGCTGTAGACCCTTCATTACTCCATGTCTTTGGACGCGAACAATGGATGGCTCCAGTGGCTTCAGGCTCTGGTGCACCCAGTGCCATGGTTATTTGTCCTTGTAGTACTGGCTCGTTATCAGCTATAGCAACGGGTGCTTGTAATAACCTGATTGAACGAGCAGCAGATGTTGCACTTAAAGAGCGTCGAAAGTTAATTGTAGTGCTAAGAGAGTCACCTTACTCAGCAATACATTTAGAAAACATGTTGAAAATAACCAATATGGGAGGGGTGATTTTACCTGCTTCTCCAGGTTTTTATCATCAGCCAGCACATGTCAGCGATTTGATTGATTTTATTGTTGCAAGAATCCTTAATCAGTTGGGAATCGAGCAGCAATTGCTTCCTCGTTGGGGAGAACAGTTTTCTTAGTACTGTTCTTACTGTCAGAAACACAGATATTTTATAGCACTCATCCTTGCTTTCACTTGGTTGTGACGGTTGGCTAAAAGACATGACCAAGCTTTCTAGTATAAAACGCTCTCATAGAGAGTAGATATCATGAGATAGTTTTACTCTCACTGGTTTTTTTTACTGAACGTCTATAATTCAGTGATCTTGATGTATTAGGTTACCTGTATTAACTAGGTACTGGTAGTCATTATGAATATAACATGGCTAAATACTGCCTCGTTTTATACGAGAGAATAACTAGGATCTTTTGTTGTGATTGTTCACACATACGTTTAATACTATAGGCAGGCAAATTATGTGCGATTTTTGTCACATTAACTTGCGGGTATAGTTCCAAATTGGATGATTTTTTTATGATAGTATGACACTAAAAATGAACATCATTTGTAGGGATTATTTTGCAAGTATGCCAATTATAAAATTTGTTTCATGGTTTTTTGGGGCAGTTCTACTAGTGAATTTACCGGCTGTTTGGGCTGGTGAAAAAGACACTGTATTAACAACAGATGCTGAGCAGGTTATTAATGCTTATATGGATGCATATATTCATAAGGATTATTTATTAGCGTCGAGTTATCACCAGCCTCAATCAATTGAACAGCAGCGTAATTACTTTTTAAAAGAGCTGCTTGCTCATGATGCTTATTTGGCAAAACAACTTTTTGGGCAAGAGTTCGGTAATGAAAGTGCCTTAAGAGCGATGGATAGTAAGCAGTTTTTTGCCAAACTTTCAGCGCTAGTGTTAGGTGGAAGTGTTATTGATAATTTTCCTGCACAATCAATAACTTCTAAGCTGGAGGGTATACTGTTTCCGCAGTCAGACGTGGCTTATGCCGTCTTTAAAATTGAAGCACAGGTTAAAGGAAAAGGTAAATTAATTCATTTTAATCTATTTAAAACGCTACGTTTGCAAATGTATGCTGATCGATGGTATGTCGATATTCCTGAAGAGTTTGGAGTATTTAAGGCTTCACTTGAATATGAAGAGTAAAGGAACTTATTTAATTCCACTGCAACAGATAAAAAGTTAAAGTTATTAAGCAGTACAATGTTATTTTTTTGTTGATGCATATTATAAAATACTGGGTTTGACCTTTCGCCAGATTTACTCCTGCTTTTTACTCATTAAATATATATTCTTTTAGTGAGACTTTGTGGTGGTTGAGTTTGTTTTTGGGCAGATGCTGGGAGCACTGTGAGCAGTGGAGACCAAGGATAGTCTTCTGCTGTGGAAGGAAAAAATTAATTCATGCACGGCATTGGCTCAATCTAAATGCATTACGAACTATGTTATATGCAATGGCTCAGCTTATTTAATATAAACGCATAACAACGCTTATAAATAAATTAAAGTAGCTACCGTAAGTATTACAGTAGCAGACTTTCCCCACTAAAAAGCCTTAGCTGTGGGATATATTTATTCCTATATTAACTTGTTACGAACTCAGCAAATACGATTTGATATGTTTTATTAATATATTCACTGAATTAGCATCTACATCTTTGTGAGTCACAAAACGAATTGGATTAGATTGGCTGATAAGAATGTTATGCTGTTTTAAATATGCTGAAAGCTCAATTGATGATCCTTGATGTAAGTGTGCAAAAACCATATTAGTTTGTACCTGAGTCATATCAGCAGACAATGCCTCAATTTTGTTCAACTCATCTGCAAGATGTTTAGCATTGTCATGGTCTTCAGTTAATCGATCAACTTGCTCTGTTAATGCAATAATACCTGCAGCGGCAAGTATGCCTGCTTGGCGCATTCCTCCACCAACAACCTTTCTCCAGCGACGAGCTGTATTAATGAAGTCTGTTGAGCCAGCAATTATAGAACCTACAGGTGCAGCCAGTCCTTTTGATAAACAAATGGAAACAGAGTCAAAGTATTGAGTAATTTCTTTTATGTTGAGGTCTTGTTTTACTGCAGCATTAAACACGCGGGCTCCATCTAAGTGGCAGCTTAAACCATGTTTCCTCGCCAATGTTGTTGCTGCTTCAATATAGTTTTGAGGTAACACTCTGCCTGAGTGAGTATTTTCAAGGCAAAGTAAGCGTGTCCGGGCAAAGTGAGGATCTAGAGGTTTGATAACTGACTTGATGCTGTCTAAGGGAAGAGTACCATTTTCACCTTCCATGATAGGTTGGGGCTGAATGCTGCCTAAAATAGCTGCACCACCGCCTTCAAATTTGTAAGTATGAGCATTTTGACCCACGATATACTCATCACCACGTTGACAGTGAGCCATGATAGCAATTAAGTTACCCTGAGTGCCTGAGGGGACGAAGAGTGCTGCTTCGAAGCCTAATAGATCGGCTGCAAGCTGTTGTAATTGGTTGATGGTAGGATCATCACCATAAACGTCATCACCTACGATAGCTTCAGCCATAGCTGTCCGCATTTTTGTTGTAGGTGTTGTAACAGTATCACTCCTGAAATCGATTACTGACATCTTTTTCCTCTCTCAACAAGCTAGAAATTTAGTGATGTTGTTTTGTATTGCAGGCCTGCTAGGCTGTGTATTTTGAGTAACAATCAAACTCACAAGTTATAGTAAAGAAAAAGCAATGGTATAAATAGATACAGATCGGCTGTTATTGAGCATAACAGATTAACCAACATACACTTACTCAAGCGGTGATCACTTGAGGGCATCTCTAAAATGCACTTTTTCCTTGATAGCTGTGTCAGCGTTGTACTCGGATCCTCATGTATTCCTTATGCACTGTGCTCCTCCGTGCAGTGCTTTCTTGCTCTCACAAAAAAATCACTATTTTTAGAGGTGCTCTTAATTTAATAGGTACTGGTGTACTTTTATGAAGCAATTGCTGTATTTATCGTTAGCTCAACAGCTATGCAAGCAAATACATTCAGGTGTATTTATAGCTGGCCAGCGTTTACCTTCAGTTCGTGTCTTAGCTCAGCAAACGAATATGAGTATTTCGACGGTCCTACGTGCTTATCAACTTGTAGAAGATAAAGGGTTGATCGAGGCTCGTCATAAATCTGGGTACTATGTCAGCAGTGAATTGATTACCCTACAAACGCAATTAGAGGAACAGAAACCAATCTCTCCTGAGTGGGTTACAGGATCTGCATTAATTGTTGATTTAATAGCGAATGCAACAAAAGAAAACTTCCATCAGTTTAGTACTGCGCAACCTGCTGAAGACATAGCAGCCAACAAAGAAATAAAGCAGAATATGTTACGGATACTCCGTGATAATCACTTAATATTATCAACTAACTCAGAACTAATTGGCTCATTAAAGTTAAGACAGCAGCTTGCTTATCGGTTAACTAAGTTAGGCATTCTAGCCAGCGTAGAAAATATTTTGATAACAACGGGTTGTCAAAGTGCGATGATGCTGTGTTTGAAAACATTTACTCGACCTGGTGATGTTGTCGCTATTGCAACACCTGCTTACTATCGTATTTTACAATTAATGGAAGTGCTACAGTTAAAAGTAGTAGAAATTCCAACGCACTCACTTACAGGTATTGATATTCCTTTACTAAAAAAAGCATTAAGTGAATGGTCAGTTAAAGCGATTATTATTAGTCCTACAGTCGGTAATCCTTTAGGGGAATCGATGTCAAAGGAGAGTAAACAACAATTATTAACGCTCATTGAAGAAAAAAATATACCTCTTATAGAAGATGATGCTTTTGCTGATTTAAGTTTTGAACAGGCTCGACCAGAGCCAATTAAGGCGTTAGATAAAAAAGGCGTGGTTTGGTATTGTGGTACTGTGTCTAAAACGATTAGTCCTCAGCTCAAAGTGGGGTGGATGGTTATGGGAGAACATGCTGATAGAGTTATCTACCAGCATTCGTTAATGGGTATTACTCCTCCGCACTTGAACCAGTTAGCAGTCGCTGAATATTTAGCTCAAGACAAGTATCAAAAACATTTACAGCACACCATCTTAACGTATCAGCAAAGATACTATCAGACACTTAGTTTAATAAAAAAATATTTTCCAAAAAATATAAGGGTTTCTTCGCCAACAGGTGGTTTTGTTTTATGGATAGAACTCCCTGAGTATATTGATGCCACTAAGATATATTTTAAGGCAAAACAGCAAGGTATTTTAATAACACCTGGAGAGTTATTTTCAGTCCAATCAAGTAAATATAAACATTGCTTGCGTATTAATTTTTCGAAGCCATGGACTGAAGATAGAACAAAAGCAATTATTTGGTTAGGTCATTTTATAGAACAACAAAACATTTAATTTCTTTGGGGTGTTGTATGTCAATAGCTGCTCATTAGTATAATCTTTTTATTTTGGGTGGTTGCCTGTTGGGCCTTTTGCGTGGTGAGTGTAAGAAAAAATTCTTTCTTTTACTACATAATATTAATATTTCAACGAATAGCTTACTCTATACTCCTATCAAATTATTATAAAAAATAATATTTAATTGCATGAAGTATTAACTGCTTGTAACTAATATATAAAAAATTTTTATATAAGTTGCTTTGACGGTCGCTTGTTGTTAGATATTAAGCTATGTGGGTGAGCAAGCCATATATGATTAGGATATAGAAAAATTTTTCTAAGGATAGATGGTTCTATTATCAATTAATAGATTGTTGTTATGGCGGATGACTTCATCTTAAAAGGATGATTATAGCAAAGATTTTTATGTAGAGTTGGATGAAATAATTGAAAGAGTAACCAATTGTTTTTGTTGATATGAAAAATAGTAATATTTACTGTTTGTGATAATGAATTTATTGGTGAATGAGTTTTGTTAAAAGGTTTGGCATTAGTATGATTTTTATTTTGTATAAGTTATATAGCTGAAAGGGGTGAGAGTTTATGTGTATAGCTATCTGAAGTCTGTATTATATGCTCACTTGGTGGTACTGAAATCCCCTTACTAATCTATCTATAGGGTTGAATATATTTCTCATCGGACTTGTTTGCTATTATAATGATTGTGTTATAAATATAGGTTTAATTTGGACTGGTAGTATTTGTTTAAAGGACTCTAACATAATTGAGTAGTATGAGGGAGTTGTATGCGTGAAATTACATCGAGTAATTGAACGTTTATTACTGAATAAACTTATATCAAAATCAACAGGTGAATATGGGGGATATGTTCTTTATAAACCTGTTCAGGATGATAGGCGTAAGGATGTTGAGTTAAGATCAAAAATTGAGTCTGCTGCTCGTTGGGTTTACGCTCAAGAAATGGAAGCTGTTGAGCCAAAGTCTGCATGGGCATTATCAAAGAGTAACCGAATCTGGAGTTCAGTTATCGCTTGCTTGATCCTTATCATTTTATTGCCATTGGTCTTATTTATTGCATTAGGTATTAAATATACGAGTTATGGACCTGTATTTTTTATCCAAGAAAGAACGGGTTACAAAGGTAGACGCTTTAAAATGATTAAGTTTAGGAGCATGGTTGCTGATGCTGAGGATCTTAAAAGACATTTTTTTCACCTGAATAAGCACGGAAAGCACGCAGTGGATTTTAAGATCGATGGAGATCCTCGAGTCACTCCTTTAGGTGAGTGGCTAA
>NZ_JAGSOY010000310.1 GCF_018837975.1 Zooshikella harenae
GATGAGATTTATGTCAAATTTCGACCATTTTATGGTTACTCCGAAAAACCTCAAGGGCTAAGTTATATTATGATAATTCATGGTAACTTGTATTCAGACCCAAATAAGTACAAAAAACGCTAAAAGTGAAAAACTATAATGACTATGAACAGAATACATAAATCAACAACACAGTTAACTCTGCAGGTATTACTTTTAATTACTTTAATGCCAATAACC
The DNA here is from genome assembly GCF_018837975.1 of Zooshikella harenae. Taxonomy (GTDB): domain Bacteria; phylum Pseudomonadota; class Gammaproteobacteria; order Pseudomonadales; family Zooshikellaceae; genus Zooshikella; species Zooshikella harenae. The sequence goes on from NZ_JAGSOY010000310.1 coordinate 220, forward strand.
GCTTTTTCAAATGATAACGTGGTCGAAATAGATGGCTGTTATCTCAAGTATAATGGCAAGAAAGTTCACTATGGTACCCATAAAGATGAATGGTATAAAGTGTTTGGACCTCCTGATAAAGAAAGCAAAAATATTAGCTGGTTGATTTGGTCGAAGTTTGGCCTAAATGTGTATTTTTCAACAGAAACCAATAACACTGGCACAGTGAGTATTTATCTTGCACCAATGGCTGCTGAAAGTGCTTCTATAGAAGAAGCCTATGAAGAAGATGAACCCAATCTTAGAAATAAGATTCGATACCGTAGCTGGCTTGCACACACCAAAAGCGCTCGCATTAAAATACGTGGGCAAATATTAGACTGGCAAATTCATCCCTATGAGTTTAATGCGCTTTTAAAAAAACACAACAAACCTACCCTATTTTCAGAAGACTTTTTTGGTTACTTTGGCAGATTACCCTGTGACAATGGCAAATCAGCCCACTTACATTATTTACTACCTGATTTGAGCATTCTTTACACAATGGAAGACTAACTAAACCACTACAGGGTCAA
>NZ_JAGSOY010000311.1 GCF_018837975.1 Zooshikella harenae
AGTATATGATGCTTCAACTTCAAATACTTTTCTATTGTCAGTTTTAGACGTTCTGTTAACTGAATCCGAGTCAAGATTATGGTTTAACTCGTCAGGTGCTTGAGATCCTGTTAACTCGATCCCCACAGTATCACTATATACGCTAACGCCTTCACCAAGCTTTGTTTTACTTGGCTTAGCATCAGGCACTACACAGATAACCTTTGGCTTCTTATTTTTTAAGTTTCTTTCTTTGTGTGCACAAGCAATTTTTACATTACACTTAGTATCACACTCCTCACAAGGCTTATCTTTGTCCTCAGGGAGTTTTTCTTCGGCCTTAGGCTCTTCCGTTTTTTTCTTATCTTTTGGTTCTTCTATTTTTTCAGGTTTTTGTTTCTCTGGTCCTTTTTCTTCCGGACCTTTCTTTTCCGGACCTTTTGTTCCGGGTCCTTCTGTTCCGGGCCCACCTGTTCCTGGTCCACCTGTTCCTGGACCTTCTGTTCCTGGACCTCCTGTTCCGGGTCCGCCTGTTCCGGGTCCGCCTGTTCCGGGTCCACCTTTTGGTGGTATAGGACACTCACCTTCTGGTTTACGACCAGGTATTTTTAATTCATAACCCGCATAAATTTTATCGGGGTCTTTGATATCTTTATTTTCTTTTAAAATTTCGTCTACAGTCGTGTCGTGTTTTTTAGCCAAATCGCCTAAGGTATCACCACGTTGAATAACATAGGGATCATCGCAGGAAGGTTCAGGTATACGAATATTGGTATTCGCGTAGATAAGA
>NZ_JAGSOY010000312.1 GCF_018837975.1 Zooshikella harenae
GGACTTCGCATTGATGCACGCAATGAACTAATACTTTCTTCTGCTACATTTTTTATTTTATTGATAAAATTAGCTAGAATTTTTTTGCTTTGCTCTAAACTCTCTATTACCAATACTAAGTCTTGCTTGTAACTCTCATCTTTTTTGAGAAGTTTTTGTAATGCATACTTCATATTAGGTATATAACCACCAGCCATACTATGATTTTTACCTGACTCAAAAAGTTCATCCAACGGATCTAAATTTAGTTTTTTTAAAGTATCCTCACTCATAACTAAAAAGTGAGAACCAGCTCCCTGACCAAAAAACTTATTTGCAGCATTTATGCCTTCCTCAGCCAAATTATCACCATCAATACGCAAGTCCTGTCCATATTATGGGTCGGGGCCATCCACTTCTTTTTTACACCATCCAGCATTGCGACTTGACATATTAATTTTTTCTTTCCAACAATACATGATACGTTTAGAATTCGGATAACCTAATATATTTTCAGAAACTGTTATATTTCGCCTAAAATATTTTATCCCCACTCCTCCAACATCAACTTTACGATCAAAGAATGCAATAGAAATTTGATCAATATCATCATTACACTTATTTATTAACTTGTTGCAGCACTGTAATGATGTAACTTTCGCCCATATCAATACCATAATATTCTGAGTTATACCTTTGTGGTATCATATCGGGATTTTTACTCCAATCTCTTCTTGTTTCACATACTCCACCTGTTGAGGACCATTCAGTGTATGCTTTAACAG
>NZ_JAGSOY010000313.1 GCF_018837975.1 Zooshikella harenae
TACATTTTTTAGCTCACACGCCAACTCGTGCTGGCCAGTTGTTTCTAGGTACTTTTTTAACACCGCAAGATACTGCTGTTCAGAAACAATGATGTCTTCATCTGTGTATGCCGAGCAGTAAACTTCAACACTGCCATCTGGAATAGACTGCTGCTCTATTTCTCTTTCGTAGGCATCGAGGTCAGAAGGGTATGTTACACCGTAGCCACCATCATCACCGCCAAACCCATGCCGCTCGTTAGCAAAACGAACAAGCTCTTCATCTGTAGGAAAGCTGTAGGTGAATATATGATTAATTATTTTCTCTAATTCCATACTCTGACTTATGTATAACGCCGCAATAAAAGGCGAGCGTTAGCGAGTCCAGCCCACGCTTTTTGTGGGCGATTTTTAATTGCCTTGTTAGGTGATTGCATCAGTGCCGACCTTAGAAAGTACAATGTGCCGAGGCATCCAGCAATCGTATTTTGCAGTAGCCACCTCTGCTTTGCATGATTTGCAAACCAAATTTGGGCCGTCGCAACCATCTAGGTCACAACAGCCATTTAACCTCTTGGGGTTATCGGTAGTTTCCATTGATAAATTATCTTTAGAGTTAATTACCCACTGCCCATCAGACCACTCATTATCTTTCAGTGTTAAACCTTCAGGAATCAAATCTTTTCCGTCTTCCTCACAAAGCTCAACAGGTGTGTTACTCAATTCTTTTGTAAGCAATTCTCCGCATGCGCGGCACTTAAACTTCATTGGTCACCTAAC
>NZ_JAGSOY010000314.1 GCF_018837975.1 Zooshikella harenae
CTGGCCTTCGCCGGTATACTGCAGTTGTGGGATGGTGCCCAAGCGTTTTTGTTCTGACCAGGTAAACGACCAGGCCCGTTGCAACTGGTTAAAGGCTGCGGCTTCAATGGAAAAGGTAAACGGCCCTAATTTCAGTAAGGTGCTAGTAGCCATATGTCAAACCGTCCTGATCATAAAGTGATGCACGACGATCCGATTCTGCCTCAAATTCTCGCCGTTTGAGTTCTTCCCTTACCCGTTTAGCAATGTCTTCACTGTTCTGACCGGATTGGGTATGAATGGTAATTGGGGCGTTAATATTAGTACGCGACTGGTTCTGTATTTTAATGTGTTGGTTACGTTTGGTCTGTAATTGCTCCTGTATGGTCTTATTATTACGCGCTTTGGCTAAGGAAATAACACGTCCTGATGCTTTTACAGGGTTTCGTGTTTTGGTTTTGTGTTGATAGTTGTAACGGCGATTCGCCATGGCATAGGGTTTTACTCCATAGTGAATACCTCGGCTCCGCCCTCGGTGTTGCGGTGCAATATACGATGATGGCTTACGTTGAGGCTTGGGTTTAACTTTCTTTTTATCACTTTTATCTTCGTCCTCATCATCCCCAAACCAGTTAAACACACGACTAATAATGTCCTTAATCCAACTGAATTTAGACGCCAGCCATTCAAAGCCTGGTTTCCAGTGTTTGAGTAACATGCCAATGGGGGATTTGTTAAAAATACCTTTAATGAGATCCCAAGCTCCCGAGAACATGCCT
>NZ_JAGSOY010000315.1 GCF_018837975.1 Zooshikella harenae
ATGGCCAAAGTCGAGACTGTTGATAGTTTTCCATATTGACTGAAAACCCAACCTGCATTAGCGAAAATAACAACCGTATAAAAATTCCAATAACTATTAATGCGGGATTCAATCGTTTCTATAAGTGCAATAATATCCATAAATAGTCGACAAAAAAATAATCCAAAAATCATTTACTCATTTACAAAAATATTATTTTTAACAATTAGCCCAACAATTATTCATAAATAAAAATTTTCTTGAACAATACTTAACAAAGAACACCTATCTTTTATGTTTTCCTAAAAATAGCGTACTTTATAAAAAGAATAGACATAACCTAACCTTCTATCTAGCAATGCTTTAGTTCGCTATTTGTATCTGACTCATTTGGATATACCGAAGCGATAGAGAGTCCTGCTCTATGTGAATAGTGCTTTATTCAGTCAAAAAGCCGTTGACCTGTCTATAGGTGTAGGGTTCATACTATCTCCTAGTTGATTGCGAGGAATTGCAATGCTAACGGTGAGTCAAATAGCCAAAAAATTTACTATTTCTCGGGCTACAGTGCTCTACTACGAGCGTATGGGACTATTACAACCATGTACTCGCTCTGAAAATGGCTATCGGTGGTATAGCAACAATGCTGTTAAACGACTTGAAACCATTATCGCCTATAGGTCATTTGGGGTTCCTGTGGCTCAAATACACACTCTATTAAGCCGTGGAGATAACAAAACTCAAGAGGAAATCCTACAAGATCAG
>NZ_JAGSOY010000316.1 GCF_018837975.1 Zooshikella harenae
TCATGTGGAAGGCAGCATCAAAGCCACGGGGGATATTACTGATAAATCCCGTAGTATGGCGGCAGATAGAGATATTTATAACAGACATTTAGATCAGCATCATGTGCCGCCCAAGCCAAGGCAATAAACTATAGTATTGCTTTATATGCGCTTTAGCTCAAATACGAAAGTACGACTAACTGTTACTATATGGCTTTAATGTTTAAAGGACGCCATCGATGGGATCACTGATTTTTTTTCTTTTTTTGTTCGGGTTAATGGCCTTTTTTATTATTTGTGCCTTGTCGCGAAACTCAAGAGTAAAACAAGGAATGGTTGGCCGTAGTCATAACTCACATAATACAAATAATCATCAATCTGGCTCCGAAGACTTTTCCTGTAGCCGAAATGATTCAGGCACTAGTTTCTGTGACAGTTATAGCAGTAGTGATAGTGGCGGTAGTTGCAGTAGTGACAGCAGCTCTGATTAAACCATACTTTTTCCTTCATACCGACAGCATGCAAGGCATAAACAACAATACTGGTAAATCCCTTTCTGGCATCGAACATCTGAAGCAATCGATTACCGATATTTTAACCACCCGCATTGGCACCCGTGTCATGCGGCGTGATTATGGGAGTCGCTTGCCAGAGTTAATCGATGAACCGTTAAATGGGGCTTTACGCCTGGAATTAATTGCTGCGACGGCTGAAGCCTTAACCCGTTGGGAACCCCGATTTAAACTCACTAAAGTTACACCC
>NZ_JAGSOY010000317.1 GCF_018837975.1 Zooshikella harenae
CTTTTTCGACTTGATTATTTTCACTCATTTATGAACATCCATTCATTGATAAAACGACTATTACTATCTTGATGTAAAACAGCTAAAAATTAGTTTTAATGTATTTTACTCTTTATTAAATACCCACGAATCAATTGACTTTTTAAGGGGCAAATATTTAAATTTATTAATGCGGGTACACTGTGATGTCATATAGCTTTCAGGTGTTTTGAATATGCCATACGGAGTTAATAAATAGCTCGTATACTTACCTAATAATTTACCTGTCTTGATGTTTGAGATCTTATCTACAGATCTATATATTTCATAACCTTCAGTTTTATTATTAATAAATTCTTCACCTGTTGACTCATACGAATACTTACTTTTAAATGAATCAATTTTAACTGTTGCAACGCAATACTTTTCTTTAAAAGAAACATAGGGTTCAACATTATATTTTTCAATTTCCTCTAGATAGTGAGGGTTACAGTTGGGATCATTTTTTAATGCTTTATAGTCACGGTAGTAGCCATAAGGCAGCTCAGCTACAGGAGACCCCAGCTTGTTTTTAGCATGTTCGTATTCAATAAACTCATAAATTCCATATACAATGTTTTCAAAATCCCCTTCTTCTTTAGCGCTGATGTTGTAATAACCATCAACATTTTCAATACCGTTGACAATAGCCCCACCATCCTTAAGACATAGGGCTTCCAGCTCATCCATGCCAGGTATCACAC
>NZ_JAGSOY010000318.1 GCF_018837975.1 Zooshikella harenae
CCTGTGACCTGGCCTAGGCTATTGCGGGCATAGCTGACAGAGGCACCACTTGGGTAGGTGATGCCGGTGATATAGCCTGCATTGCTATATTGGTACTGGGTGTTGTAGACCAACTCATGACCGGCAACGTACATACCACGCATGACGCTAGTGAGGTTGCCTTGGGCATTGTAGTAATAGGCAATGAGTCCAGCTTGGTCTTTAACACCGGTTAAACGGCCAATACCGACGTTACCATTATCGGTCTCGTCGTATTGGTAGGTAACATTCAGCTTGGGCTGACTAGGATACGTCCGTGCCGTTAAGCGGTTTAAGGCGTCATAGCGGTACTGGGTGACTTCGCCACGGGCATCGGTTTTCTGGGTAATATTACCGGCACTGTCATACTGGTAAGTGGTGACACCCGTATCGGCACTGATGCGTTTAACCAATTCACCAAAGCCGTTGTATGCGTATTGTGTCACTGCGCCATTGGGTGCACTGACTTTGGCAAGATTACCCTGCGCGTCATAGTCTAGCTTGGTGACTTGGTTTAAGGCATCGGTTGAGGTGACTAAACGATTTAACGCATCAAACCCATAGCTGGAGCCATGGTTATTGGCATCCACGGCACCGGTCGCATTGCTGTTGACATCATACGACACTTTGCTGGTTTGACCGGCGGCACCCACTGAGCGAATGAGTCGGCCCAGTTCATCAAACACCTGGCTTTGGGTTTGGAC
>NZ_JAGSOY010000319.1 GCF_018837975.1 Zooshikella harenae
ATTTAAACAGCGCATAAACCACGATAAATCCGTTAGCCGCAACCGCCACTGCTGAACAATATCATTAACGACTTTAAGCTCAGCCTTATCCAGCACCGCTCCTGCTAAATATCGCTGAATCATCGGAGGTCCTTGGTACAACTTCCGCCAACGACGAATCACTTCATCATCCGTCCATTGCACCGCCTTTTCTTCATTAATGCGGACTACTAAATGATAGTGATTTGACATCACCGCATAAGCACAAATATCAATAGCAAACACTTTAACCAACTCCGTGAGCCGCTCAACCAACCAGGCTTTTCGGTGATCAAAGTTTTGCCCCGTTACTTGGTCATCGCCGCACAAAAAAGCACGACGAACACACCGACATATACAGTGATAATACGGCGTATCCGCCACACTGACTAACTCACTTCGTGGCCGTGTCATCCTTAAACCTCCACACAAACTGACTACTTTATAACCAGAAGTATAGACATTCACTTCTGGTTATTTTTTGATCGCAGTCAAATCTTGGCTGTCCTCTTTTTTCCTCCTTTTCTTCGTTAAACCTCCACTCAAAACTGACTACTTTATCGTTAAACCTCCACTCAAAACTGACTACTTTATAACCAGAAGTACAACCCTACACTCCTGGCTATTTTTTGATCACAGTCAAATAGTGGATGTCCTGTTCCTCAGTTATTTCAATACTGAGCCTATACATGC
>NZ_JAGSOY010000032.1 GCF_018837975.1 Zooshikella harenae
ATGGCCAAAGTCGAGATAAAAAAAGCCGGTAAATACCGGCTTTAGATAACCCCAACGTACTGTATTATGTAAGATTAATGTCTACGCCTTCTTCCTGCCAAGAGCAGCACTCCAACAAACATTAACAAACCTGATGCTGGCGCAGAAACTGAAGTTATCGGTGAAGCTGTAGCTATTACAGGCGGAGGTATTTTAGTGTTGCTAGGTTTCTGTTGGGGGATATCAGATAGAACAACAATAGGTGTAACGGGTTCTCCGCCCTCACAACCAGATAAAGCGGGATCACAATCGTCAATTAACTGCTTATCATCAATATCAGGGACTTCTTGTACAGGCTGATTAGGTACTGCCAGTAGTGGAAGTATTGTTTGAAGTGGAGGCGTGTTATCAGTATATATAGGTGAAAGCTGACTAACTGCCTCATACTTCCACTGATTCCCGTTAGGACCTTGGACTATAGGTAAGGCAGGTTCAACAGCTTGTGCTTTAGGTTCTTGATCAGCTTTAAGTTCTACATTAACCGTAGTCACAGCGTTTGTTTCTGGCTGCTCATCAACAAGCCATTCAATCACTCGTTTAGCACCATCACGCCAGCTACTTTCTTTCACTGACTGATCGTTTTTTTCAGGGTCAGCCTGAACTGGCAATGCTACAATGACTGCCAATAACAAACCACTCACCCCAAAAAATAATGAACCTCTTGTTTTCACTGCCAATACTCCTGTGTAACCCGTCCCCCATGATTGGGACTTTTTGTGGCCTACGTTGCCCCGTCCTAACTAACAACTCTAAATACAGTAAGTGTTTGATCAACTAACACATGGATACTGTATTGGGTTAGATCACTAAGTCACCATGCTAAACGCTTAGTGTCTTCTTATGTTAGCAGGTGAGTCTATCCACACATTTACCACTCATTTGATTCACAAACAGATTATTATTTTTTAACTAACAGGCCTTATGCTTGTTATTTAAGTTCGAGTTAATCTCAAACATTCAGCCAATGCCGTATTTATTAGTTTGGTCATACATTCACGACTTAGTCGTATTGTCATCAATATCCGCCTAATTTTTAACCACCCACTTCACATTTAATTTATGTAATGACTAGTAATTAACAAGCAAAATACAAATCTGTTCGATATTTCACATTGATGTTAATTTATGTAAAAGAGCCTGACATAAGACGGAACATGTATCCCATACACGACTCGATGCCACTTATGTCCAAGTTAACTGACCAAACAACACAGATCACTTTTAACAGCAGGATGGATCAAATAGCTTACTTGCCCACTTTTCCTGAGGCAGAGGTATACTTTTAAGCCAAAATTGCGGAAAATTAGTAATCACGCACGTTCTCTAGAACATGATACTTACTAGGCTTTGCATAAAACGTCTCATAGTCCAAATCAGAAACTAGTGACTATTATGCTTGCAAGACGCTTTGATTCGCTTATTTTGAGGTATGCATGAAACTATCGGAGTTTGGAGAAAAGTTTACGAGTCAGACCGGTATACAATCCTTAATGGATGACCTGGGTAATGCCCTCGCCAGTGGTGAAGATTTCATCATGATGGGTGGTGGTAACCCAGCACATATCCCTGCCGTAGAAGATGCCTTCAAAGCCCGACTTAGTCGCATCCTTGACAACCATCATGAATTCGTCAGACTCATTGGTATTTATGATCCTCCCCAAGGTGAGGTTGAGTTTATCAACCACTTGGTTAAACTACTTCGAAACCAATTTGGCTGGTCACTTTCGACTAAAAATATTGCTTTAACCAATGGCAGCCAATCCGCTTTTTTCATGTTATTCAATATGTTTGCGGGACAATGCAGTGATGGAACACAACGTAAAATACAGTTACCACTGGCACCTGAGTACATAGGCTACGCAGATGCGGGACTCACTGAAAACTTTTTTTCAGCAAATCGACCCAACATCGAATATCTAGATAACCACCTGTTTAAATATCACGTTGATTTTGACCAGTTAAAGATTGATGAAACAACGGGTGCATTATGTGTTTCACGCCCCACAAACCCGACAGGCAATGTTTTAACTGATCATGAGATTGAAAAGTTAGATCGGCTGGCCAAGGCACACCACATTCCTTTACTACTCGATGGTGCTTATGGTACGCCCTTTCCCAACCTTATTTTCACTGACGCCACGCCTTATTGGAATGACAATATTATTCTCTGTTTAAGCTTATCAAAACTAGGTTTGCCTGCAGCTAGAACAGGTATTGTGATAGCCAACGAAGAGGTAATCACTGCATTATCACGCATTAATGCGATTATGAGTCTTGCCACAAACAGCACTGGCAGTTTAATGGCAATGGATATGGTTAAGGATGGCAGTATCCTAACCTTAAGTAATGATATTGTTCGTCCGTACTATCAACAAAAAGCCGAAAAAGCGACAAATGTTTTACAGAACGCATTGGGAGATCATGAGTATTATATTCATAAACCTGAGGGTGCAATGTTCTTATGGCTTTGGTTTAAAGACTTACCCATTAGCAGTTTAGAGCTTTATCAGCGGTTAAAGGCCCGAGGTGTTATTGTCGTATCTGGCCATTATTTCTTTCCTGGTATGGATGCCTCCTGGCGCCACCAACACGAGTGTATTCGAGTTTCTTATGCTCAAGATGATAGTAAAGTAGCCAAAGGCTTAAAGATTATCGCGGAAGAAGTTAAACGCGCCTATCAGGAAGGTTAAATAAGTAGGAAGGTACTCAGTAAAAAAAGTAGGCCTAATAAAGGCCTTCTTTTTTTAAGCGAACATACGAAATGTATTATGAGCGTGGACGAAGATGAGCTAACCAACGATGTTCCAACTGTTTAAACGCCCAAACAATCAGAAATGTCAGCATCATATAAAGTAAACCTGCAAATATAAATGCTTCAAAAGGGGTATAAAAACGTGAATAAACAACACGTGCAACCCCGGTAATATCCATGATTGTAACCACCCCCGCAATGGCAGAACCGTGAAGCATAAAAACCACTTCATTACAATAAGCAGGCAAAGCCCGTCTAAATGCACTGGGTAAAATAATGCGGTAAAAAGTTTGAAAATAACTCATACCATAGGCTTTAGCTGCTTCAATTTCACCTCTGGGTGTTTCCTTCATCGCTCCCCGAATAATTTCTGTCGTGTAAGCCGCTGTATTCAACGTAAAAGCAACTAACGCACAGTAATAAGCATCCTTAAAAAAAGCACCAATTGATGAAGCATTTAAGTCAATAAACTGCCCCATTCCATAATATATTAAAAAGAGCTGCACCAGTAATGGGGTTCCCCGGAAAAAATAGGTATAAAGCCAAACGGGCCAAGCTACCCAGCGATTTTTGGATAATCGTAAAACAGCCAAAGGTACAGCCATACATAATCCGATCACCAGAGAAATAAACACTAGCTGAACGGTCATCACCAGACCGTCAAAGTACATCGGGAGGTTATCAAGAATAACTTTGTAATCAACGTACTGGAGAATAACTTCTTTAAAATCCACGAGCTTAGGCCTCCCGACTGACACTGGCACTAAAGTGACGCTCAGCCCAATTCAATAATAAAATTGAAACAGTGGTATACAATAAGAAAATCAAGCAAACCGCAAAATAAAATGTAAACGGTTCTTGAGTTGAACCAGAGGCAAGCTGCGCTTTTCTGACCATATCTTCAAGTCCAATAATGGCCACGAGTGCTGTGGTCTTAAGTAAAACTAACCAATTATTACCAAACCCAGGTAAAGCATGCCGCATCATTTGTGGAAATAAAATCCGTCGAAAAATCAGCCATGGAGTCATGCCATAAGCCTTACCCGCTTCAAGCTGGCCTTGGTCAACGGCCATAATGGCCCCTCTAAATGTTTCAGCCATATACGCACCAAAAATAAAACCGATGGTGAGTACACCTGCTATAAACGGGTTAACATCAATATATTCCTCATAGCCTACCGACTCAGCAATAACGTTAACAAGCATTTGGCCGCCATAAAAAATTAATAGCATTAAAACCAAATCAGGAATACCACGAATGACTGTTGTATAAAGGGTACCAATGACACGTAAAGGTGTCGCTTTTGATAGTTTGGCCAGTGCTGTCAAAATTCCCAGAACAACCGAAATAAACAAGGACGACAATGCAACCTGCAATGTAACCCAAGCTCCACTCACTAAACTGGCTTCATAGCCATGCAAACCTAGCATGATTGTTACTTCTCACTATATTTACTATGGTAATTTGACGTATTTATCTGCAAAAAAAACAAATAAATACGTCAAAACATCAAATGTTATTGTCCGTAAATATCAAAATCGAAATAGCGTTTTTGAATTTTATCGTAGGTACCATCTGCACGGATTTGCTTAATCGCTTTATTAAACAGATCTTTTAGATCTTTATTTTGTTTGCGAATGGCAATACCAATACCTTCACCAAACCATTTTTGATCACTGATTGTAGGGCCAAAAAATTCGTAATTATCCCCACCTTCTTTTTTTAAAAAGCCATCAGATAGCGGAATAATATCGCCTAATAACAAGTCCAAACGTCCAGCTTTCATATCCAAATAAGCTTCATCTTGTGTACTGTAACGTTTAATTGTCACAGCTTCCCCATAAACATCCGTTAAATAACGGTCTGATGTAGTGGATCGTTGAACACCAACCACTTTCCCCTTTAAACCTTCAGGAGAAATAGCAATGTCAGCTCCTTTTTTTCGAACAAAGCGGACGGGGGTATGATAATACTTATCAGTAAAATCTACTTTTTGCTTACGCTCTTCAGTAATCGACATAGATGCAATAATGGCATCAAATTTACGTGAGAGGAGTGAGGGAATCATTCCATCCCAATCCTGGGGTACCATTTTACATTTCACCTTCATGGACTGGCATAATGCATTAGCAATATCAATATCAAATCCCTTTACCTCACCTGATTCTGTTGTATAACTAAAGGGAGGGTATGCGCCTTCAACGCCTATCCGTACTGTTTTCCATTCCTTTGCGGCAGCGGTAGCTGAAAGGGCAAACACGACAACCATCATCATTATTTTCTTCATAAGGTGACTCCTGCTTATTGTCTTTATTGTTTTTCCATGGTTAACAGCGTAGCCAAAATATACTGGCTACGTCGTTAATAGCTGGTTGACAGGAATTGCTGAAGACGTTCAGTTTGTGGATTAGTAAATAATTCCTGAGGAGGGCCTTGCTCTGCAATTAACCCTTGATGCAAAAACATCACATGATTAGAAACATCCCGAGCAAAAGCCATTTCATGTGTCACGATAATCATAGTACGCCCCTCTTCTGCCAGATCATGCATGACTTTTAATACTTCACCCACAAGTTCTGGATCTAATGCTGAGGTTGGCTCATCAAATAGCATCACTTCAGGATCAACAGCTAATGCCCTGGCAATAGCTGCGCGTTGTTGTTGACCGCCTGACAGCTGCCCCGGATAGTAATCTCGACGCTCATAAATACCTACTTTCTGCAATAAATGCTCGGCTGCTTCAATAGCCTGCTTTTTAGGTATTTTCAGCACATGTATTGGCGCCTCAGTGATGTTTTGCAAAATAGTCATATGAGACCACAGGTTAAAACTTTGAAAAACCATTGATAAACGCGCTCGAATGCGCTCAACCTGTTTAGCATCTGCTGGGATTGTATTTCCTGAACGATCCTGTTTCATTTCGATCAGTTCACCATGAACTTTAACCAAACCAGAGGTGGGAATTTCCAGCATATTAATACAACGGAGAAAGGTGCTTTTTCCTGAACCAGAGGAGCCTATCATGGAAATCACTTCACCTTTTTCAGCAGTGAGTGATACCCCTTTGAGTACTTCGTGGGCGCCAAAATATTTATGAATATCTTCAAGCTCTAAGGCAGGTACTTCTGTCATTATTTTTCTTGCCCCTGGAAGGGGTTACTCCTTTATAAATGATACACAAGGTACAACCACCTATTTCGAAAAGCACACTAGGCTGTACTACCCGACTACTTAGTACCTAACTTTTTAAGCATTATTTAAAGAAAAAACGACAAGAGACGTTTTTGAAACGCTTATATTAAAAAGTCATTACACACTAAGCATTAATACCTGATTGTACATAAAATTTATTATTTTTGTAGCGCATCACACTTTTCACAGGTTAAATATCATAAAACGATCACTTATAAGCTTGACATTTAATTTATAGTTAAAGAAAAACCCGCTCAAGTAAAAACCACAAGCATGATACGTATTAACCGTACTTTATATTCGGTTTGCACAAACATACCAGATAATCATCTAACCTAATGTCGCAAATAAGCCTATCTTTTACACATTCGCGACCATTCTCAGCAAAAATGACTTACTAGGCATCAAAAACTTGAACCAATTCTAATTTTAACGCTGAGGCTGCTCGTGGCTACCAAACAATGTTCCCGTTGGTGGTTGCTGACTGCGCTCTTGCTGTTTAACCCGCTCCTGTCTAGGGGTTATACCAAAATGATTACGGTAGGTCGTACTGAAGTGAGATGCTGTGGCAAAGCCACACATGGTTCCAACTTGCGCAATGGGTTTATCTGTTTGCTGTAATAGCTGCCTGGCTCGTTCCAGTCTCAGCTGTAAATAGTATTTTGAGGGTACACTCTGCAGATGTTTTCGAAAAAGTCGCTCTAAGTGACGTCGAGACAAGCCTACATGATAAGCAAGGTCATCCGTACTCAATGGCTCTTCAATATTGGCCTCCATCAGGGTTACGGCTTCTATAAGTTTTGAGTGACTGGTACCAATACGTACTTTGAGAGGAATACGCTGAGGATCTTCACCTGGTCGAATTCGCTCACATACAAACTGTTCGGAAATCGTCGAGGCTAAATCTAAGCTATGATGCTTACCTATCAAAAACAGCATCATATCCATAGCTGCAGTGCCTCCACTACAGGTATAGCGCTGGCCATCAATTTCAAACAAATTGCTGGTCACCCGTGTCTGGGGAAACTCTTCCCGTAAACTCACTAAGTCCCACCAATGGATTGTCGCTTTATAGCCATCTAATAACCCAGCACAAGCAAGCACATAACTACCTGTACCAATACCGCCAATAGCCATGTTGCCATGTTGATGTTTTCGCAACCAGGCAATCACACTTTCATTGCCCGTTCGTGCAACAGGACTTGCCCCACAAACAAAGATTGTATCTAACTCTGGAATGGCTTCCAAACTGCAATCTGCCAGGGTAGAAACACCACTACTACTCGCTACAGCCTCACCATCAGCGCTAATCACAGTACACTCATAGAGCTCTTGTTCTGTAACCCAATTTGCCATCCTAAGTGGCTCTATCGCTGACGAAAAAGCAATCAATGAAAAATTAGGTAATAGCAAAAAACCAAAATGTAACGGTTTCACTGATACCTTTTCTTGTGCGTTATGGTGTTGTACTTCAAACACAACCATAGGGCATCTTGTCTCTTTATTCTGTTATCAATAGACCTAACCAAGCATCTTATTCAAGAACCAATAGAATTATTCGCCACAACAGCAAAATGGTGGGTATTGAATATTAGCTTGGTACGGTAAGTAGGCAAAATTTCACACACCATAGCCCAAAAACGAAAAAATGTCATATGCACATAACAACTTGTCGCATCCTTTAAAAAAATTAGCTATGCCTTCACATGGACAATAGCTCATAATCCAGCCTAGCCAAGAAAAAAATACCCAGCTTGTGCATGTAGAAACGTTCTTTTCATCACATAGCACATGTGAAGCATAAATTAGTGTGATGAAAACGACTGTAGCCCAAATAAAGCAAAAATAATGGGTGTTAGATAATTATACTACACCACAACTGTAATATTTCGCCTATGTACTACCAGAACCAAATCTATGAGCAGTCAGAATCAAAATAAATACGACATTATACGTCAAATTCAGCAACGCCTTAGTGCTCAGCTGTCACCTGACCTAGTCAAACCTGTCAACGCACTGGCTTATCACTTCTATCGAGAAAGCATTAGTCGAGAACTGGTTCAAGCTCCAATTGATAAGCTTTGTGGGGCTATTATGAGCTTATGGGATTTTGCTCAACAGCGTACCAATAAGCCTATAATTCGAGCCTATAATCCGAGCTTTGAAGAGCATGGCTGGGAATCTCGGCATACCATTATTGAGATTATTGTTGCAGACCAACCCTTTTTAGTGTCATCTATTTCTATGGCATTAAATGCTGGCGAATTTTTCATTCACCGCATTACCCATCCAGTCATTCCTGTCATCCGCGATAGCCATGGTAATATCACCGATATTCCTGCCCCAGAAAACGTCCAGCCTGACACACCTTTTGAAGCCATAATGCGCTTTGAAGTTGCACGGGTGCTTGACCAAACCGTGCTTGATGATATGGAGCAACGCATTCAATGGGTACTTCAGGAAGTTAACCTGGCCGTTACTGACTGGCAACCCATGCTTAGTAACATGAAAACGGCTTGTAATGATTTAACCAAAGCCTCAATTCCTGGGTTCGATAGTAGTGAACAACAAGAAATCGTTGCTTTTTTAAAGTGGGTAATGGACAGCCACTTTACCTTTGTAGGCTTTCGTGCCTATACCCTTACCTCTAATCCTCAAAGCTCTACAGGAACAATGGTTCTGCAGGCAGATAAAAGTCTCGGCACATTCCGTAATATTGATAATCAAACCACGCGAGAACTCACTCTATCACCTTATTTACTGCAGCGGATGCTATCCCCGTTCCCGCTGATTCTAACCAAGTCCACAACCATGTCGTCAGTTCACCGTCCTGCTCACCTTGATTACATTGGTATCAAGCGGTTCAACAAGCAGGGACAAGTAGTTGGTGAGTGGCGCTTTTTTGGCTTGTATTCCTCTTCTGCTTACGCAGCACCCTATCAAGATATCCCTTTATTACGCCGCAAGGCTCAGCGTCTTATTGATACCATACATATTCCAGCCAATAGTCACAAAGGCAAAATTCTACGGAATATTTTGAACCATTATCCTCGTGATGAAATGCTTCAAGCTGACTATGAGCAACTGAATGATACTGTACAAGGTATTTTAGAAACCCAGGAAAGACGAGAGTTACGCCTATTTATTCGACCTGACATCTACGGACGCTTTATTTCTGCCCTCGTTTTTGTACCACGTGACCGTTATAACACCGAAGTACGTATGCGGATGCAAGAAATTCTACTGCAAAGCTTTAACGGTCAAAGCGTCGAATTTAATGTTCAGTTTTCCGAACAAGTCTCTGCTCGTGTGCACTTTACTATTCACTGTGAAAATGCTCACGAGCAAGAATACAACATTGATGAAATCGAAATGCAGATGACTAAAGCCATGTTGTCCTGGGCAGACAATCTGCATCTTTCACTACAAAGTCGTGTTGGAGAAGCGGAAGCTAATCGCTTATTCCGTCGCTATGGCAACGCATTTCCAGCAGGTTATCAGGCTGATTTCACGGTAGCCAGAGCTGCTGCAGATATACAACATTTGGAGAATGTACTTTCTGGCCAAACAATCAGCACTTACCTTTATCGCCCCTATACTAGCGCTGGCAACCTACATTTTAAAGTGATCGGCCGTGGTGACTTTATGGCATTATCTGATGTGCTGCCTATTTTGGAGCACATGGGGGTTAAAGTACTGAGTGCTCACCCTTATGCCATCAAATGTACAGACTGGGCAACCTGCTGGATCCTCGACTTTAATATTGCCACAATTAGCGCAATCGACTTAGACAACAATAGCGCCAAGCAAGAGTTCCAAACCACCTTCATTGAAGCCTACCAGGAACGAATTGAAAATGACGGCTTCAATAAACTGGTTGTTGCGGCTGCGCTAACGTGCCGACAAGTGGTGATACTTCGAGCTATCTGTAAATACTTGCTCCAGCTTAAAGTGCCATTCAGCCAGACTTACATGGAAACAACGCTGGCCAATAACCCGATTATTACCCGACAACTTGTGGAGTTATTCAGCCAACGTTTCGACCCTAATCAACCCATAAATGAAGAGCGCTGCCAAGAGTTACAACAGAATATTCAGGCTGCTCTGGATGCGGTTGCGAACCTGGATGAAGACCGCATTTTAAGACACTATCTTGAGGTTATCCTGGCCATGCTACGCACTAACTTCTATGTGCAAGACCAGGATCAAAATCTTAAAGCTTATGTATCCTTCAAACTCGCTCCTGAAAAAATTCCTACTGCCCCTCAGCCTCGTCCTGCCTATGAAATTTTTGTGTATGCCCCCTGGGTAGAAGGTGTACATATGCGTGGTAGTAAAGTAGCACGCGGAGGGTTGAGATGGTCTGACCGGCGAGAAGATTTTCGTACCGAAATTCTGGGTCTGGTCAAAGCCCAAATGGTCAAAAATTCCGTTATTGTACCTTCTGGTGCAAAAGGTGGATTTGTTGCGAAGCGCTTACCTGCTACTGCGGAACGAGAGCAAATTCAAGCAGAAGTGGAATATTGTTACCGCACGTTTATCAGTGGCTTGTTAGATATTACTGATAACCTTGTAGACCAGCAGCTCGTTCCTCCAACTCAAGTACTTCGCTATGATGATGATGACCCTTACCTGGTTGTCGCGGCTGATAAAGGTACAGCAACCTTCTCTGACTTAGCCAATGAAGTTGCAATGGGCTATGGCTTTTGGCTAGGAGATGCATTTGCCTCTGGTGGTAGTAACGGCTACGACCACAAGAAAATGGGCATTACCGCTCGAGGTGCGTGGGAATCAGTCAAGCGCTTATTTAAAGAGCTTAGTATTGATACACAACAACAAGACTTTACCTGTGTCGGTATCGGTGACATGTCAGGCGATGTTTTTGGTAATGGCATGCTGCTCTCTAAACACATTCGTCTAGTTGCAGCCTTTAACCATCAACATATCTTTATCGATCCTACACCCGATGCTCCAAGCAGCTTTGTTGAACGCCAGAGGCTATTCAACCTTCCCCGTTCAAACTGGCTCGATTATGACACGCAATTATTATCCAAAGGTGGTGGAATTTATCCTCGATCAGCGAAAGTGATAGAACTTTCAGCAGAAGCCAAGCAAGCACTTGGTATTGATAAGCAAAAACTCACGCCAAACGAGCTGGTCAAACATATTCTGCAAGCACCTGTGGACCTCCTCTGGAATGGTGGCATTGGCACTTATGTTAAAGCCAGTACCGAGACTCATGGTGATGTTGGTGATAAAGCCAATGACAGTGTGCGCATCAATGCCAACCAGCTAAAATGCAAAGTCATTGGTGAAGGTGGAAACCTGGGCTTTACCCAATTGAGCAGAATTGAGTTTGCTCGCCGAGGTGGATTAGTCACTACTGATGCCTGTGATAACTCAGCCGGAGTGGACTGCTCAGACCATGAAGTCAACATTAAGATCGTTGTCGATCAAGTTGTCAATCAAGGTGACTTAACCCAGAAACAACGTAACAAGCTGCTGGCGGATATGACAAACCATGTTGCATCGCTGGTGCTAAAACATAATGTCCAACAAAGCCAGATTCTTAGTTTGGTTAATGCTAAAGGCGTGCAATTACTCAATGACCAAACGCGTCTACTAAGGCTGTTGGAAAAAGAAAAACGTCTAAAACGTAAACTGGAATATCTACCCAACGAAGATCAACTGCAGGAACGAGCTCAAACCCAGGAAGGTTTAACCCGGCCAGAGCTCTCTGTATTGTTAGCTTACAGTAAGATTCATTTATCCGATGCGTTAAAAGAGGAACGGATAGGCGATGATCCTTACTTTGCACAACAAATACAGAGTTATTTTCCTTCACCTTTAATAGAACGCTGCTTATCTGCTGTTAAGCATCACCCCCTGCATAATGAAATCATTGCTACCCACGTTACCAATATTGTGGGTAACCGTATGGGGCCCAGCTTTATCATGCGTGTTCAAGAGCAAGCTAATTGCTCTGCACTGGCGATTGTTCGAGCCTTTATTGCGGCAACTCAGCTCTTTAATATTGATCAAATCTGGCAAGCTGTTGATCAACTTACGACTGAGGTTAGCTACCCCACTCAGTGCAATCTGTACACTGTATTGCAAGAAATGACAGAAAAAGTGACATTGTGGTTGCTACGGCACGGGGGTCACCCTTTAGATGTCGAAGCCACTGTCCAAAAATATTTGCCTGGCCTCGCCTATATCCGTCAGCAATTACATTCTCTATTGCACGGTGAACTGGCCACTACATATCAACAACGTGTTGGTCATTATTTAGAGCAACATGTACCAGAGTCTATTGCTGCAGCATGTGCCAGCCTGTCATTTGAGTACAATAGCCTTGATATTGTCCACTTAGCATTACAAGAGCAACAGGATGTCAATCATGCAGCACAACTCTTCTTTGCACTTGAAGAAAGGCTGACCCTACAATGGCTACGCACCAGCATCAGCGCTTTACCCCAGCGCAATGTCTGGCAGCGAAAAGCACGTAACACACTAGCTGATGAGTTGGATACAGCGCTAAGTCAAGTTACCTGCCATGTTCAGCAACAAATTGCTCATGAGCACGACCAAATTTTGCCCTGTCTTGATAACTGGCTATCACAAAAAACAAACACATTACAACATAGTCAGTCTATTTGGGCAGATATTCAATCCAGTGCTGAGCCAGACTTGGCGATGTTGTCTGTAGCTGTCCGAGAGCTGCACAACCTTACTTAACAGCACTTTTTCACAACAACAACGATGTAATAAACACAAGCGAGTAACGCAAGCGAGGTAAAAGCATGACTGAAAAGCAGGTAACACGAGAAGTCTTTGACGCTGTCATGGTCCCTAACTATAACCCACAGAAAATAATTCCTGTGCGTGGTGAAGGATCACGGATTTGGGACCAATCAGGCAAAGAGTACATTGACTTTGCAGGAGGCATTGCTGTTACCGCACTTGGACACTGTCACCCACGTCTGGTAAATGCCTTATCCCAACAAGCAAAAACACTCTGGCATTTATCAAATGTCTACACGAACGAGCCTGTGCTCAAACTAGCGCAAAAGCTTACTGAGCTAACATTCGCTGATAAAGTATTTTTTGCTAACTCAGGGGCTGAAGCGAATGAGGCTGCGTTCAAATTGGTGCGAAAATACAGCTACGACCATGTAGGCCCAGAAAAAAATGAAATCATTTCATTTACCCAATCCTTTCATGGTCGAACGTTATTCACAGTATCAGTTGGTGGCCAAACCAAATACCGAAAAGGGTTTGAGCCTGCTCCTGGCGGTATTCGCCATGCAGAGTTTAATGATCTGGCATCAGTTGAAGCGGTTATTTCAGACAAAACCTGTGCGGTAGTGCTTGAGCCCATTCAAGGTGAAGGTGGTATTATCCCTGCCCACCCAGACTTTCTCAGAGGTGTTCGTGAGCTGTGTGATAAGCACCAGGCCCTGTTAGTGTTTGATGAAGTACAAACAGGCGTTGGCCGTACTGGGCACTTGTACGCTTATATGGAATATGATGTCGTACCTGATATTCTAACCTCTGCCAAAGCACTAGGCTGTGGTTTCCCAATAGGTGCCATGTTAACCACTGATAAAGTCGCAAAAAGTTTGGTGTTTGGAACCCACGGTAGTACATCAGGAGGCAACCCTCTCGCATGTGCTGTTGCCAACGAAGTCATCGACATTATTAAAGAACCTGCTCTGCTGAAAGGTGTCCACGAAAAGAATCAACGCATTATTGAAGGCCTAAATGCAATCAATGCTAAATATGGAATTTTCAAAGAAGTTCGCGGTAAAGGCTTATTGATTGGTGGCGCATTAAAGGATGAATGGCAAGGTCAAGCGGGTCGTTTCTTACAAGCAGGGTTAGCGGAAGGCGTGATGGTACTCGTTGCAGGTCCCAATGTTATACGCATGGCTCCTTCATTGATTATTCCAGACAGCGACATTGATCAAGGTCTTGCCCTGTTAGAAAAGGGTATTGCCAAAGTGGTTGCTGAAGGGCCAAACACATAGTCATCCAATCAGTTTATTTTTGCACCCCAACGGCATGGTAGCACTAGTTGGGGTTTCTTTATTAAATGAAGCATTTTTGGCAAAAATGCCTATTCTGCGACCTCACAAAATTATAATTTGTCCAAATAAAAATAGTCTGGGTCGCATCAATAACACTCCTTGTCTAGGCCCTGACAAGGAAATACGGAATAATCAAAAGTAAAAAACAAAGGAAATTAGGAGTATGAGTGAGTCCCCATTCCATGAATGGTTGAATTGGCTGGATAACCGTCAAGAAGAGATGTTGGCTGCAACCATAGCCTTGGCGAATATTAATTCAGGCAGTCTGAACCATGCTGGTGTTAAAGCAGTAGGTGAAGCGCTATGCAAATTAGCAGCACCACTAGAGGGCAAAGTCGAACATATCCCCATGCCAGCTCATCAAGTTATTGATGACAAAGGGCAAGTTAAACAATACCCCTTAGCCAATGCCATAAGAATCACTAAACGTCCGCAAGCGCCCATAAAGGTTTTCCTATGTGGCCATATGGATACTGTGTTTGCTGTGGATCACACTTTTCAACAAGTCAAATGGCTGGATGACAACACTATTAATGGACCAGGCGTTGCGGACTTAAAAGGTGGCTTGGTTGTCATGTTAAATGCGCTGGCCTGTCTAGAGCGAAGCCCACTAGCAGAACAAATTGGCTGGGAAATTCTGTTTAACCCAGATGAAGAAATTGGCTCTCCAGGTTCTTCCTCACTATTTGCAGAATGTGCCCAACGCAATCATGTAGGTATGATTTATGAGCCCTGTTTTCCTAATGGTGATTTTGCTGGTCAACGCAAAGGTAGTGGTAATTTTTCAGTTGTAGTAACGGGCAAAGCAGCACATGCTGGACGTGAACACCATTTAGGGTGCAATGCCATTCGAGCTATGGCCGACTTTATCTCTGCACTCGACGATTTCAACCAACAACGGGAAACGATCACCGTTAATCCTGGTTATATTCATGGTGGTGGACCAGTCAACGTTGTACCAGATAACTGTGTCAGCCAGTTCAATATTCGTACAACAACGGCCGAAGATGAAGTCTGGTGTCAGCAAAATTTAGCCGAATTGATAGCAAACATTAACCAGCGGGATGGCATCACACTTCAACTCCTCGGTAGTTTTGGTCGACCACCCAAGTGTTTAACAGCCGCCAATCAACGGCTCTTTTCACTCGCAAAACAATGTGGTCAACAAATTGGCCTTGATTTAGCCTGGCACCCTACTGGCGGATGCTGTGATGGTAACAACTTAGCAGCTTATGGCTTACCTAACATCGATACGCTTGGTGTTCAAGGCGGCAAGATTCATAGTGATCAGGAATATATGCTGGTCAGTAGTTTAGTTGAACGCGCAAAACTAAGTGCACTTTTGCTTTTTCATTTGGCAAGTGATCATCCTGAAAACTGGGAACGGGGGGAACATGCTCCAAGTTAGACCCATCCATCATAATGACTTACCAGCACTTGAACGTCTTGCCGTTCTCAGTAGAGGACGTTTGACAACGCTTCCTGCTCATCGAGACCACTTAAGTAGCATTATCAGTGCAACGCAGCGTGCGCTACAAAATCCTGCGCCTGAATTAGCAGGAAATAGTTACCATTTTGTGTTGGAAAATACAGAAAATAAACAAATTATTGGTGTTGCAGGTATCGAGTCTGCCGTTGGCATTAACTGTCCTTTCTACAGTTACCGTTTAAGTGAAATTGTCCACGCTTCGGCAGAACTTCAAATTCACAACCGTATCCCAGCACTTCATTTATGCCAAGACTATGCAGGCAGTTCCCGTCTCTGTACTTTTTTTATTGATCCAGAATATTTAAACGCTACAACACGCCAGCTTTTACTGAAAGCACGTTTGTTATTTATGGGCATTCACCGAAACCGGTTTGCGGATAGAACAATCGCAGAGCTACAAGGCGTCCTAGATAACCATCAACTGTCTCCTTTCTGGGAATGTCTCGGTCGTCATTTTTTCTCAATGGACATTACTAAAGCAGTATTTCTAGTCGGCATTAATTCAAAAGCATTTATTGCCAGTATGATGCCCCAGTACCCTGTTTATGTACCCTTACTTTCTCCTGAAGCCCAAGCTGTCTTAGGTCAACCTCGGGCGGATATGCAAACACATATGGCATTATTACAAGCAGAACACTTTTGTTACCGCCACTATCTGGATATTTTTGATGCAGGTCCAACGCTTGAAGTTGAAACAGATCAACTTGAAACTATAAGACGTTTGAGGTCTATGACTGTAACGAAAATAACGACAACACCACCAGAAAATCCTGCACTACCATTATGTTTACTGAGTACCGGTGAGTTAAAGAACTTTCGTTGTATTCTTCGCCGAACAGACCCGGAAAATCTACAACTTTCACTTGAAGAAGCTGAATGCTTAGGCTCAGCAGAAAATGACCAGATTCATTGCGTCATGCTTTGAAATTAGACAATTTATGGAGGTTATAATTCACACAAAATATTTTTAAAAAATAATAGATACTGCAAATATCGTAGTTAAAAAAAGAAGTCATCGCCCGTTACAGAAATTAAGTACGAACAGTCTGTAACACATAATAACAACTCTAGCGGAGATGAAGGTGTACTGCTATGCAAAACACTCAATTAGATAACCTTTTAAATGCAATGTGGCAAAATTATCTGGAACTTAATCCAGATGCACAGCGTATATATAATTTATTTTCTTCACACAATAGTGGTCAGGTGATTAATGATCATATTGCATTACGCTCGTTTCAACACTCAAAAGTCACTATTGATAAAGTTGCTAGACCCTTTCTTGATGCAGGCTATCAAGAATCAGGAGAATATCACTTCCCTGAAAAAAAATTATACGCAAAACATTTTCAACATGACGACAACACTTTACCCAAAGTTTTTATAAGCGAGTTATGTTTAGACCAACTTTCTTCACAGTCTAAACAGACTATAGAAAATTTATTACAGTATTTAGATAGTAACTGTTTACTTCAGGATAATTTTTGTTATTCTGGCCGCCACTGGCCATTAACACTTTCCACATATCAGCAATTGCTTGAAGAAAGTGAATACGCAGCCTGGACTGCAGCCTTTGGCTACCGTCCCAACCACTTTACCGTATTGGTCAATGCCTTGCGTTCTCACCAAACCCTGCAAGAGGTCAACAACTTTCTTCAACAGCAGGGATTTACCTTAAATAGTAGTGGTGGACTCATCAAAGGCTCACCAGAAGTTTTTCTGGAACAATCATCAACCTTAGCAAATAAAGTTGAAGTTACCTTTGATGACACAACAGCAGTTATTCCCAGCTGTTTTTACGAGTTTGCTTTACGCTATCCGATGGATAATGGTGAACTTTACCAAGGATTTGTTGCAGCATCTGCAGATAAAATCTTTGAGAGTACTAATGTCAAAATAGCCATGGCTAACTGATAGAAAAGAGAACGATTGAAAAAGATAAATAACTGAGGGTTAAGCTAGATAAAATTATGCATAACAACAGGTAAATTGCTAGATATAAGAAAGTTGTTAAATGCATCTTTTTGTCAAAGTCAACATGACATTGTAAATGCCCTCAGAGAAAGGTATAAACAGTGACAAATTTAAATGCTTAAGTATTGAAAATAATTACTTACAGGATATTTTCATTTTTGCATTCCTAAGAGATCGACACAGAAGCGGTCTAGCAAAGAAGGGGGATAAAAATCAAAGCAATCTCCCTGAGCTTATGTTCAGGAAAGTATAAAAAGAGAGTATTTTTCTAATAAAAACAGGTTATTGGCAATTAAAATATTCGCGTTATTCTCAAGTTTTAAAGAAAGCGCTTAACCAGGTTAAACCAAACAAGTCAATAAGCCTGAATAACTATTTACCGATTAGGAGGCACCAGATTTTTGGTGATAATGACCCCATGATGATTATTCGCCCAATCAACCAAAATGACTATGAGCGCCTATACGATTTAGCAGAAAAAACGGGCACTGGATTTACCTCTCTACAGCCAAATGAAGCGCAACTTAAACAGAAGATTACTGTTTCTGAAGAAGCTATTGCTATGGATGAGCCTGAATCCCCAGGCGAAGAAACTTATTTATTTGTACTTGAAGATACAACAACACATCAAGTGGTTGGCATTTGTGGCGTTGCAGCTGCTGTTGGGCTTTCTGAACCTTGGTATAACTATCACCTGGGCACATTAGTTCATGCTTCAAGAGAATTAAAAGTACATAACATTGTGCATACACTCAGGTTATCCAATGATCATACCGGCTATACTGAACTGTGCTCATTATTCCTCGACCCCGAATACCGTCATAGTGGAAATGGCAGTTTATTATCAAAATCGCGTTATGCTTTTATGGCACAATTCCCTAACCGCTTTGGTAAACAGGTATGTGCAGAAATGCGCGGTGTATCAGATGAAGAAGGCAGATCTCCCTTTTGGGAAGCATTAGGACGTCCCTTCTTTTCAATGGATTTCGCTCATGCTGATTACTTAACCGGTATTGGTGAAAAAGTATTTATCGCAGAGTTAATGCCAAAACACTTGATTTATACAAACTTATTACCTGAATCAGCCCAAGCAGTGATCGGCGAAGTACATGAAAATACACGCCCCGCTTTACGCATGTTGGAAAGCGAAGGATTCCGCTATGAAGGCTATGTCGACATTTTTGATGCAGGTCCTACTGTTACCTGTCACTTTGATGATATTCGTGCAATCAGAGCAAGCCGTGAAGTCAAAGTGAATGTAACCTCTACTCTTCCCTCTAGCGATACAACATACGTAATGAGTAACACACGGCTGAATGATTTTCGCTGTGGCATGCTACAACTAGTAGAAGACAATGGCGCTGTAGCTATTTCTCCAGAGGATGCTAAAGAGCTTAAGCTTAACAACGGCGATCATGCAAGAATCTTTGAACTTTCTAGTGGGAGAGAACAGTAATGAGCAACTTGAGTGTAATGATTAATGGCCAATGGCAGTCAGGTCAAGGTGAAGCCATACTTTCTTTAAACCCTGCCAATGGTGAAGTCGTCTGGGAAGGAAAAAGCGCATCTTCAGATCAGGTTGAAGAAGCTGTCAAGGCTGCGAGACAGGCTTTTGTTAGTTGGTCAAAGAGCCCTTTTGCTGAGCGTGAAGCACTCGTACAAAAATTTGCACAATTATTAGACGAACAACGTGATCACCTGTCCCAAATAATTTCCCAAGAAACAGGGAAGCCATTGTGGGAAACAGCGACTGAAGTAGCGGCTATGATTGGTAAAGTGACTATTTCCATCAAAGCCTATCATGAACGAACAGGCACACATAGCAATGAAACCCCAGCAGGTACAGCCGTCTTAAGGCATAAACCACATGGTGTAGTGGCTGTTTTTGGCCCCTATAATTTTCCTGGGCACTTACCAAATGGGCACATTATTCCTGCCTTATTGGCTGGCAATACTGTGGTATTTAAACCCAGTGAACTTACACCACTTGTCGCAGAAACAACATTAAAAATTTGGCAACAAGCAGGGCTACCAGCAGGTGTCATTAATCTCCTTCAAGGAGAGAAAAATACGGGTATAGCTCTAGCTAATCACCCTCAGATTGACGGGTTATTTTTTACGGGTAGCTCCAATACAGGACACTTGCTGCATAAACAGTTTGCAGGCCACCCAGGAAAAATTCTTGCGCTGGAAATGGGTGGCAATAACCCACTCATTATTGATTATGTTGAAAATATCACCGCAGCCATTCACGAAACCATACAATCTGCTTATATTTCTGCAGGTCAACGCTGCACCTGTGCACGCCGTCTGTTTGTACCCAACAATGAGTGGGGAAATGAATTTATAAAGCAGTTAACAAATACGGTTGAAAAAATTGTTGTTGGCTCACCTGATGCCAATCCTCAACCGTTTATTGGTCCAGTCATTTCTTCAAATGCGGCAGATCAACTGCTTGCAGCACAAGAAAAACTAATTGCTTTAGGTGGCAAGTCACTGGTCTTAATGAAAAAACTAAAAGAAAACACAGGCCTCATCAGCCCTGGTCTGATTGATCTGTCCTCATCAAAAGATATTCCTGATGAAGAACATTTTGGCCCCTTACTGAAAGTGTATCGTTATGACACATTTGAAGAGGCCATTGATCAAGCCAATAACACACAGTATGGTTTATCCGCAGGGCTACTTTCTGACAGTCGTGATTGCTATGAGTACTTTTTACAACACATTCGTGCAGGCATCGTAAACTGGAATAAACAAACCACTGGCGCAAGTAGTGCTGCACCTTTTGGTGGTGTTGGCGCAAGTGGCAACCATCGACCCAGCGCTTATTATGCTGCAGATTACTGTGCTTACCCTGTTGCCAGTATGGAGGTCTCTGATCTCACCTTACCGAATAATTTATCACCAGGTTTATCCCTATAATGACATTTCATTAATCCTATACTTAAACAGATAGAGGCTATTTGTATACCAAAAGCCTCTTCTCATAGAAGTTAAAAAATAAATTAAACAAGAGCTATACCTATTACGAATGGTTTATAGGGAAAGCGCCAATTAGTGAGCTAAATACGCTTATACTGTAATAAATAATTGAGCCGAAAACTGATGGCAACAGTCCCTTTTTGTTAACCAGTTAGGGTAAGCGCTAAAGATAGCGTATTAAATGGAAGTCATTCGCCAATGGGTATACGGTATTAAATTGAGATGATAATCCCCTTTACAGGAGATACATAATCATCTCTTAATGCTACGAGATAAAAAATATGCATGCTGTTGAAGCAAATTTTGATGGCTTAGTGGGTCCAACCCATAATTATGCAGGACTTTCATATGGCAATGTAGCTTCTAGTAAAAATCAGCAAGTAGCTTCCAATCCAAAAGAAGCCGCGCTACAAGGGCTGGCCAAAATGAAAGCGCTGCATGATATGGGTTTTGTTCAAGGCGTGCTAGCACCTCAAGAAAGACCAGACATCAATACCTTAAAACGCCTTGGTTTTAGTGGATCAGATACTCATATTTTAGCACTTGCCGCAAAAACTGATCCGGTTTTACTTACTTCATGCTACTCGGCATCCAGCATGTGGACGGCCAATGCAGCAACTATATCCCCGAGTAGTGATACCCTGGATGGTAAAATTCACATTACCCCAGCCAACTTAGTAAATAAATTCCACAGAAGTATTGAACCTGAAACGACTGCACGTATCCTTCAAGCAGTATTCAATGATAACCAATATTTCCACCACCACCCTCCACTCCCAGCCGTTGATGTATTTGGTGATGAAGGTGCAGCAAATCATACTCGCCTTTGTAATGATTATGATGATGCGGGTTTGGAATTATTTGTCTTTGGTCGTTATGGATTATCACCCGAAAAATCAGCCCCTTGCCGTTTTCCTGCACGCCATACTTATGAAGCCTCTACTGCTATTGCTCGACTCCATGGCCTGACACTAGAGCAAACACTGTTTATTCAACAAAACCCTGATGTTATTGACCAAGGTGTTTTCCATAACGATGTTATAGCGGTAGGCAATCGAAACGTACTATTATTTCATGAGCAAGCATTTTTAGATAAAAAAGAATTACTAAATAAACTTTATCACTTTTTCCATGATAAACCTTTTTATCCAATTGAAGTTAGCTCAAATTTTGTAAGTGTTAAAGATGCTATTAACACTTACCTTTTTAACAGTCAATTACTTTCTCTCACAAATGAAGAAATGGCTATTGTTGTACCAGAAGAATGTTTACACAACAATGCTGTTAAACACTACTTATCTGAGTTGATAAGTGCAGACAACCCAATTAACAAAGTACTTAATTTCAACTTAAAACAAAGCATGCAGAATGGAGGAGGACCTGCGTGTTTACGTTTACGTGTAATACTCACTCCAGAGGAACTCGGAGCTGTAAATCCACACTGTATTCTTAATGAATTCCTTTATTCAAAATTAACCAATTGGGTTAACAAACACTATCGAAACCAATTAACGATTCAAGATTTAAGTGATCCCTCATTACTTCACGAAACTCAACTTGCACTTGATGAACTTACCCAAATACTACAATTAGGCAGTATTTACCCCTTTCAACGCAATTAGTAATGTATTATGAAATAAAAACCCCGGCTACCTGGCCGGGGTAATTGGACTTACTTAATTATTCTAATTATAAACTGTCTATTAAAGTACTGCTGCGATACTTAGCACGGCCATAATTAGGATGGTTAAGATTAACAACAAGGGCCAAATAAACTTTAACCAACGGTTATAGGAAACTCGACCTATAGCCAAACCTCCCATAACAACGGCAGAAGTTGGCGTAATTAAGTTAACTACACCAGAAGCAGACTGATAAGCAGTCACCACCAAGTCACGGCCCACACCTGCAAAATCAGCCAATGGTGCCATAATTGGCATAGTTAATACCGCTAGACCTGAAGAAGAAGGCACCAAGAAAGAAAGCACCACCTCCAGCCAGTACATTAAATTAATAAATGCAACCGTGTTTAGTCCTGCCAATGCTTGCTCTGAGGCATGAAGAATGGTGTCAGTAATCATCCCATTATTCATTACCACTACAATACCACGAGCAATTCCGATTATAAGTGCTACACCCAAGAGGTCTCGTGCACCATCAACAAAGTTTGAGGTAATGTCCTCTTCACTCATTCTAGCAATTAAGCCAACAATTATACTTGACGCAATAAAAAGTGCAGATATTCTTGCCATCCACCAGTCTTGTGATGATACCCCCCAAATCATTACAGCAAAAGTTAATCCAAATACAATTAAAATTAACTGTCTGGAACCACTCAGGCTCATATCCTGGTTTTGATCTTTACTATGCAGAAAGTGTTTTTTATTGTCTTCAGCTAAGTCTGCGACCAATGACGCTGATGGATCTTTTTTCACTTTCGCAGCGTAACGCATAACAAAGATGACACAGGTTAACCAACCCAAACCTAAAATCGCTAAGCGCCACATCATACCCACAGAGAATTTTACCCCTGCAGCATCAGATGCTATAACAGTCGCAAAGGGGTTAATGGTAGACCCTAAAGTTCCAATACCCGCTCCCAACAAAATAATCGCAACACCGGTTACTGCATCATATCCCGCCGCGATCACTACAGGTATCAATAACGTGTAAAATGGTATGGTTTCTTCAGCCATACCATAAACCGTTCCCCCTGCAGCAAATAGCAACATCAATATCGGGATCATTAAAATTTCTTTTCCCTTTAGACCAGTTACGGTTCGGGCAATCCCAGCATCGATCGCACCTGTTTTATTAACGACCCCTAAAAATCCTCCGATAATTAAGACAAATAAAGCTACATCAATAGCATTTGCCTCATAGCTATCGTGATCATAAAAACCATCAATAGGTGCTAAAAAAATGTCTACCACATTTTGTGGATTTGCTTCAACCTCTTTATAAGTACCTGCAACAGGGACTTCTTTACCAAGTGATTCATTTTCAACCCGATCATATTGACCCGCAGGCACTAACCACGTTAAACCTGCCACCACTATGATAAGGAAAAAGAGAATGCTATACGCTGAAGGGAACTTAAACTTTGCCATCGCAGTACTTCCTTTTTATGGGGTAAACTGGATTTTTTGTTTTATTGGCTTACGTTGTTGACTTGAACTTATATTAAACGCAATTAAAAGTTTATTATTCATAGTCATGATTTCTAATATCGCTTTCACACCATAACACTAAAAACTTTTTTATAACGTTTAATCCAGTCATCAACACTTACTCACTAGAATTAGATTCAAGCCAAAATAGATAAAATAGACTGAGCGCCGTATGTGATTTACCACGCGGTTTATATTGAATGTAAGAGTACACAAAACATGTGTCACTAGGTATTTCACTCTATGCGACATTTTTCTTTATGCTTAAACGCTCTGTCAGTAACGGTTATCAAGTTAGAATTGAGTTAAAGGTTGTTTCAGCCAACGATTAACTCCGGATTGTAGTCCATCTAAAACACTTGTTCTTGATAAAGATCAAACGCCTGAAAAGAAAAATTATTGAATCAACAGTATTTAATTTTTCTTTTTAAAAGGCGTCACTTATAGCGCAAATATGCAAGTTTTCTAGACAGCTCTCTTGTTAAAATATTAATCAACAAATTTACTTTATGTAAAACTATTTAGTAGAATTAACAAAAAAAATACCTTTAGAGCAAATATCAATCATTTTTCTTGTAACTTTACTACAAGCCCTCATTCTATCACCACAGTAGCAGAGCAACCTACCAAAAAGTGACTCCTTATTTCTGTTTAGCGACAAAGCAAGTGCTAAAAAATTAAATCACATGCAGAATTATATATCTTAACTTTACTTTTGCCACAACCAGGTTAATAGTTAGCCTATATTTAAATCTTTAGGAAATAGTTCATAAGTAAGCTGTCGTTTAAACACGCAGCTATGCATAAAAACAAAAGCCATAAATTGTTATTTTAGTAGTTTAGTTAAAATTCACATTAAAATGGGTATTTTTACGTACAGTCAAAAAAAAATCGTAGCGCTAGCCTATGTCGCGCATTGAGAGCTTTCAAGCTAATATCAGCTTATATATTTTAAATACTTTCCTACTTGCGACAGCTTCTTACCAAAATGCCGCAAGTGTTTTTTTAAAATGAATAACACTTCATAAATAGTGTTTTCTGTCAAATTTCTTGAAGTACTTACTGATAACTTATCGAGCTTAATAGAACTCAAGATTTTTATGGTAAAACTATTAAATATTGTGTTATTCATCCAAACTTAGTGTTCTACACTAGAAAGTTAATTTTATCCTTTACTTTTAGTCGCTTGTTGACAGGCAAGGAGAGAGCAAATGTCTCGCTTTTATGTTGGTTCAGAAATTGGACAACTACGCAAAGTACTACTTCACCGACCAGAATTATCTTTACGGCGCCTAACTCCCTCAAACTGTGAAGACCTCCTCTTTGATGATGTTTTACGCGTAGAGGAAGCCGGTAAAGAGCATGATATATTTGCTCAAACACTGCGCGAAAATGGTGTTGAAGTCTTTTTGCTACATGAAGTTTTAGCTGAAACGTTGTCCTCTCCTGAAGCCAAAAACTGGGTGCTTGATCGTCAGATTTCTGAATACCGCTTTGGCCCTACTCTGTCAGTTGAAGTTAGAAGCTATCTTAATGGCATGAATAACGTTGAGTTAGCTTCACACCTTATTGGTGGGATAACCGTTGCAGAGCTTAATTCAGAATGTCCAAGCCCTGTCTTGCAAGTGATGCGAGAAACCGATTTTATAGTAGACCCCATTCCAAATCATTTATTCACCCGTGATACTTCATGCTGGATTTATGGCGGTGTTTCTGTCAACCCTATGGCCAAACCAGCCCGCAAGCGCGAAACAGTCCATTTACGCGCAATCTACAAATTCCACCCATTGTTTAAAGATGCAGATTTCGAAGTTTACTTTGGTGATGAAGACCGTAACTTTGAACTATCCACATTAGAGGGCGGAGACGTACTGGTTATTGGTAAAGGCGCTGTATTAATTGGAATGTCTGAGCGTACAACACCACAAGGTGTTGAATTATTAGCGCGTAACTTATTCAAGACAGGTCAAGCCAATAAAGTAATTGCTTTGCAATTACCCAAAGCACGTAGTTGCATGCACTTGGATACAGTGATGACTCATATGGATTATGACTGTTTTACTGTTTACCCTGATATTATGCGTGATGATATACCTGCTTGGGAACTTACACCTGGAAAAGCAGCGGGCGAGATTTGTTATACCCGCATCAAAGATAGTTTTATCAAGGCAATTGCCCGTACGTTAGAAGTCCCCGAATTACGCCTTATCCATACTGGCGGTGATGCATTCGAAGCTGAGCGCGAACAATGGAATGATGCGAATAATGTACTTACTGTACGTCCTGGTGTTGTTATTGGTTATGAGCGTAATGTTTATACCATTAAAAAGATGGAAGCAGCAGGAATTACTGTACTTCCAATACCTGGTGAAGATTTGGGTCGCGGCCGCGGTGGAGCACGCTGCATGAGCTGTCCACTTGAGCGTGATGATATCTAATTCAACTCATTGAATAACCTTTGACTTGTGGTTCTTAACTCAAGACCATACAACAACTGTTTTAGATAAGAGTAAGGTAAATAACCATGGCATTTAATTTAAGAAACCGCCATTTTCTCAAATTAGAAGACTTAACTCCTCGTGAAATTAAGTTTCTATTACGTCTTGCCGATGACCTGAAAGTAGCTAAGTACACTGGCTATGAAAAACCTCGTCTTAAAGGTAAGAATGTTGCGTTAATTTTTGAAAAATCTTCAACACGCACACGTTGTGCATTTGAAGTAGCTGCTTACGACCAAGGCGCAAATGTCACTTATCTTGGCCCATCAGGTTCTCAAATAGGCGCCAAAGAGTCTATGAAAGACACAGCACGGGTTTTAGGTCGCATGTATGATGGCATTGAATACCGTGGTTTTGGTCAGGAAGTTGTTGAAGAGTTAGCCGCTAGCGCAGGCGTCCCCGTATGGAATGGTCTCACTGATGAGTTTCACCCAACTCAAATTCTTGCTGACTTCCTTACAATGATGGAGCACAGTGGTAAACCCCTTAATGATATTGCTTATTGCTACTTAGGTGACGGCGGCAATAATATGGGCCACTCATTAATGATTGGTGCCGCTAAAATGGGTATGGATTTCCGCATGGCTGCACCAGAAGGTTGCCGTCCAGATGAGAAATTAGTCAATATTGCTCACGAAATAGCCAAAACCACTGGCGCGAAAATCATGATTACTGATGATGTTGAAGCCGCTGTGAAAAACGCTGATTTTTTGTACACAGACGTATGGGTTTCTATGGGTGAACCAGACAACGTTTGGGAAGAGCGTATTAAACTATTGAAGCCTTATCAAGTTAACCGTGAGTTAATTGAAAAAACAGGTAACCCCAATGTGAAATTCATGCATTGCTTGCCTGCATTCCATAACAGAGAAACCAAAGTGGGTGAAGAAATTTACCAAAAATATGGTCTCGACGGTATGGAAGTGACTGAAGAAGTATTTGAGTCTAAACACTCAATTGTTTTTGATCAGGCTGAAAACCGGTTACACACTATTAAAGCGGTAATGGTTGCCACCTTAGGCAGCTAATTAGTCACCTAGTCTGCTAGAACCTGGCTGCCCCTTTCCCCATCCAAGGCAGCCAGTCCCCACTTATAGAGAGAGGAAACAAGCATGTTAGTTGTAATCGCGCTTGGAGGCAATGCTATTCTCCAACGGGGTGAGCCCTTAGAAGCACACATTCAGTATCAAAATATCAAAAAAGCCGCAGCCGCTATTGCTAAAGTTGCTGAAAACCATACAGTCGTATTAACTCATGGTAATGGTCCACAAGTAGGCTTATTAGCATTACAAAATGATGCTTATAAAGATGTTTCCCCCTACCCCCTAGATGTACTAGGCGCAGAAACAGAAGGCATGATTGGTTATATGTTTGCACAGTGCCTTAATAACGAAATGCCTAAGCAATCAGTTGCGGCACTACTAACGCAAACGATTGTAGACAAAAATGACCCGGCATTTACTGATCCAACTAAGTTTGTTGGTCCTGTTTATAGCCAGGAAGAAGCCACTGAACTCACGCGCACTATGGGCTATACCATTAAAGCAGATGGCCTTTATTTCCGACGTGTCGTACCTTCTCCTATACCCAAAGCTATTGTAGAGCTGGATACCATCAAAACACTGGTTGACCAAGGTAGTCTTGTTATTTGTACTGGTGGCGGCGGTGTACCTGTTGCCAAAGCAGGAGATAAGCTTGAAGGTGTCGAAGCTGTTGTCGACAAAGACCGCGCTTCTGCCGTGCTTGCACATGACCTGAAAGCCGATGCGTTGATTATTCTGTCAGACGTTGATGCTGTTGCTATTAACTGGGGCACACCTGAACAGAAAAATATTAAGAAGGCAACAACAGCTCAAATGGACACGTTTGACTTTGCTAAAGGCTCCATGGGACCTAAAGTTGAAGCCATTTGTGACTTTGTTAAGCAAGGTGGCAAAATAGGTGCAATTGGATCGCTCGATAACGCCGAAGGCATCCTTCGAGGTGTTACTGGCACTGTCATTGCTGAAGATCATAGTGGCGAGATTGAGTACTACTAATTAAGCAATATGATTAAATTGAGATGCCAAGCTGTTTGGCATCTCAACTCACTACGTGTTAGAACTTCTCGTCCAACATTTACCCAACTAACAATCTATATATACGCTATACAGCCAGATAGTCATAGCAAGTGCTAGCTGGATGGTAAATACATATAAATATAGAAATGCCGCGATAGCTAACAGGCTGTGGTATTACGGTATAATGCTCAGACACACAAAAAAAAAGCCAGCTTAAAGCTGGCTTTTTTTTTAATTTTGGCGTCCCCTAGGGGACTCGAACCCCTGTTACCGCCGTGAAAGGGCGGTGTCCTAGGCCACTAGACGAAGGGGACGCAAACCTTCGCTCTCAACTTCAGTGGCGAACGGGTGCGTATCCTACGAGTTAATTACTCATGGGTCAAGCTTTTTTATGACACCCTCAAAAATAAAAAACGAGCGCACAAGCTTACCTATTAGTCCTTATTCTCGTCATGTAACACAAACACAGCACCATTCATACTAGAATTTACCTAAACACCTTTGGGCAAGCGGCCTATACTCAATTAAGAAATAAGGTGAATAACAACCAATAAATGGAGAGTTCGGTGTCACCTATTACGATTACAGCGGCGATACTGGTATTTGTCATCATCTTAGTAGGTGTTGCCTATGCTTATCATAGTGCTGAAAATGCCAAAATCGAAAAAAACCGAAAAGCATCAATGTATAGCAACCGCATCCGACGTATAGAAGAGGTAATGAGTACGTTACCTCTTCCTTATCTCGGTCATGGTTTGGGTGAGTTTCTTATGAGTGAAAAGCTTGACGCTTTAGAGTCAATTAAAAACTTATCACTAAAAGAACATAACTCTTCTATTGAAGAGCGCATAGCCAATACAAAAGGTGAAATTGCAGAATTTTTGGATAAATTAGTTCAGGAGCAGCATAAATCCGTCAACATCACCTCTGAAGCACAAGCTCAACAACTCCACAACACCTTCCATGAATGCCACCGCTTGGCTTTGGCCAGCTTTAAAAGCAGCCGATTAAGTAAAGTGGATGCTTCAACGCTCATTAATCACATTAAAGAACGCCTTGTCATTATCACCTACGAGCTTTTTTCTTATAGCGCTTATAATGCACAGCAAGTAGGAAAATATACGCTGGCAATTCACTATTATGAACGCGCTATTGACGAATTACGTAAACATAATGCCAGTCATACTTATGACGCATTTATTCAAAAACTAAAAAGCCGTATTGCTCGCGCAGAGGAGCAACAAAAAACCCAAACAACACAGGAGACTCCCGAAAACGAAAGTAGCAGTTTAGTCAACAAGCTTGATGAGTTTGTTGAAGAAGATGATACATGGAAAAAGAAAAACGTCTACGACTGATACTTACTCTGCCAGAATGATCCAGGGAATGGTATCCTACCTTATAAACCATTAATCGCTATTAACATTTAACAGGTCATACAACACCTGACTAATGAATATCAAGTTTACAAAACGACTATCGTATAAACAGGCGAGGAACACTGTACTTGTTGCCTTTTTACTTGGGCTTACTCTCAGTATTGCTCAAGTAACACTTGATTATATCTATGAAAAAGCGTTTATCGATGAACAAATTCGCTCTATTCTAGACATCACCCGTAATCCAGCTGCGCGTATGGCCTATATCATTGACCACGAGCTTGCACAAGAATTAGTCAATGGTTTACTTAAATCCCCAAGTGTTATTGGTGTAGAGCTGATAGACAGCAATGCCAATGTCCTTGCTTCAGCCAAAGAAGCTATGTATAACGCCCCTTATCGAGGCATTAGCGATTTCCTTTTTGGCAAAACCCGTTACTATCAAGAACCCTTAACCATTGATTATAACCCTAATGAACTACTAGGTTATCTCAACTTGGAAATCGATACCTACGCCATTGGCTCGAGCTTTCTGCAACGCTCTCTCACTACATTAGTAACAGGTTTTGTTCGTAGTTTGGTACTGTCAGTCATTTTATTAGTTTTATTCTACAGTACATTAACTAAGCCTTTAGTCAGCCTGATAAAAGCATTAACCCGGGTTAATCCTGAAGATGAAAAAAATGCTGTCCAACTCCCCTACCCGAAATACCATGAAGATGATGAAATAGGTTGCCTGGTCAAAACAACCAACCAGTACCTACAAAGTCTTCACTCAAACCTGACCCGACGTCAAGAAGCTGAATCGCAACTCCGTCACTATCTTGGGCAACTGGAAACCATCGTTGACCAGCGCACTGGAGAGTTACGAAGAACCAATGAACAGTTACAAACCAGTAATGCAATGCTTGAGCGCGCACGGCATCAAGCAGAACAGATGGCTGAAGCGCGCTCTGCTTTTCTTGCCAGCATGAGTCATGAAATCAGAACCCCTTTAAATGGGGTGTTAGGTATGATTGGGCTAACATTAGATAGCGAGCTCAATCATGAACAGCAACAACAACTCACTATTGCCTACAACTCTGGTAAAGTTTTGGTGGAGTTACTCAATGATATACTTGATCTGTCGAAGTTTGAATCAGGTAAATTATTGCTAGAGCAAATTGAGTTTGACCTGCGTGGCACTGTAGAAGATGCGGTTAATTTACACAGTCAAAGCGCTAATGAGAAAAAACTTGCCCTAGAATGTGATATTGCTCCAGAGATACCAGAAAACTTACAAGGAGACCCAACACGCATTCATCAAGTTATCAGCAACCTGTTAAGCAACGCAATAAAATTTACCAGTCAGGGGTTTGTTCAGCTCAGTGTTCACGTTGCAGATGAAAATGATCAAGAATTCATTGTTGCAATTAATATCAAAGACTCAGGCATAGGTATCAGTAAGGAGGCTCAAGAAAATATCTTCCAGCCTTTCTCCCAAGCCCATGTGGATATTACACGCAAATATGGTGGTACTGGCTTAGGTTTAGCTTTATGTAGAAATTTAAGTGAAGCCATGGGCGGACACCTTAAAGTCAACAGCGAACCTTCCTTAGGTAGTACATTTACCGTCATTTTACCGCTGGCTAAACCCGAGCATATTTTCCGCCCACAAATTAACCCTCAACTGCAGTATTATCAAATTCTCTTACTGTGCCATGATGCCCTTCAGCAAACATTATGCAATCATTTAAATTACTGGGGAACTCCTTATAAAACACTGAACTATAAACAACCGCTAGTACCCCAGCTTGAACAAATCAAACCCCATCTTTACTCATGCGTCATTCTTGATCGAGCAGCTGATGCGAATGCATTTATCAATGCAAACGATGATATGAGTATTATCTTTGCGACAGCCCACCAAGATATGCTAGATAAAGAAACACAACAGATCCTGGGTATTAGCACACAGTTGCAATTACCCTTACGTAGAAATGAACTCTACAATACTTTGCTACAAGTTTTTCACTTATCAACTCAAAAAACGATTGAAGAAGTTTCTCAAACGCCTAAACCATCCTTTGAAGCAATGTATATTTTGGTGGTTGAAGATAACCATATCAATCAGCTTGTGGTTAAAGGCATGTTAGAGAAAATTGGTCACCATGTGGATGTTGCTACTCAAGGCAAAGAGTGTCTGACGTTATGTCAACAACATCACTATGATTTAGTTTTTATGGACTGCAATATGCCTGTGATGGATGGCTATGAAGCAACCCAAAAGCTACGTGCTATTGATCATATGGCATCAGTACCTGTTATAGCACTCACAGCAAATGCTCTAAGTCATGACCGTCAAAAATGCTTAGATGCCGGCATGAATGACTATCTGGCAAAACCCTTCAAAAAAGACCAACTGGCTTATATGGTAGAAAAATGGGCAGACCAACATCGTAATACACTCACTGCAGAGCCAGCTCGCGTGTAACCTGATTTAGCGTATTATTTTAGCCTATGCATCTCAGGCACACATTAAATGACCTTCAATCTGCTGACTAATGGCCAACGGTGATGTGATTGGTGAAAATCGCTGTATTGTTTTTGCCTGAGGAGAAACCAAAAACTTGGTAAAATTCCATTTAATCTTATCCAGCCCAAACAAACCAGGTGCTTGACGTTTAAGTAATCCATACAACGGGTGAGCATTTTCACCATTAACATTAACTTTCGCAAACATAGGAAAACTAACCTGAAATTTTTGCTCACAAAATGCAGCTATTTCATTTTCACTTCCTGGCTCTTGCTGTAAAAACTGATTACACGGAAAACCTAGAACTACAAAACCTTGCTCCTGAAATTGCTGATACAGAGCTTCCAACTCTGCATACTGTCGAGTAAAGCCACAATGACTCGCAGTATTTACAATTAACATTACCTGGTCTTGATAAGGCGCTAGTGTCACCCATTCGCCTTTAATCGTTTGACAAGGAATCTCGTAAAGTGAATCAGCCATTGCACTCCTCCTATTTCTAAAATAAAGAGTTATTTTCCATCTTCCTTGGTAGGCTCTGATTTAGCTGTCGTAAAACATAATGAAGCTGAATTAATACAATAACGCAATCCTGTAGGTTGCGGTCCATCAGGAAATACATGACCTAAATGAGCTTCACATTGACTACACATGACTTCTGTTCGCATCATACCGTGGCTGTGGTCTGTATTTGTGTCGATGACCTCTTTAGCGATTGGCTGATAATAACTAGGCCATCCTGAACCAGAATCGTATTTTGTTGCTGAGTCAAATAATCGCTGCCCACAACACACACAACAGTAAACACCTTCATCCTTCATATTCAGGTACTCTCCAGAGAATGCTGGCTCAGTGCCCTTTTCTCGACATATACGATATTGCTCTGGTGTTAACTGTTGTTGCCACTCCTGAAGAGATTTTTTAGCTTTCTTATTTTTTACCATGAATAACTCCATTGACTTTCCTTTTGCAACACAGGCACAAACAGCCATTTCACCACTTAATGTACTCTAATGGCAGCCAGCATTTAATCTCCCTATTGCACCTCAGTGAAGATACCATCTATGTTACTACATGACACTTTGCGTATGATGCTGAAATCATTATTTCAGCGATTGCTTATAACACCCAGATTACAATACTATGGCATATACTCAGCAATAAGATGAAACTAACATCCTTTGTGCCACAGTAGCTTTTATGAAATCAGGAGGCTAATGAAATGGCTATTCACCTGCTGCTGAGTGGGTATACCTTAGTTGATTATTCAAAGAGTCCTAACCATGCAGGAAATCAATAAATCCCTTAAACTCAGTAACGTTTGCTATGATATTCGTGGGCCAGTACTAGCGGAAGCGAAACGTTTAGAGGAAGAAGGTCATCGGGTTTTAAAATTAAATATTGGAAATCCAAGCCCGTTTGGTTTTGATGCCCCTGAAGAAATCATTCAGGATGTTATCCGCAACCTGCCTCAGGCACAAGGTTACGGAGATGCTAAGGGACTCTTTGCCGCACGCAAAGCCGTCATGCAGTATTATCAACAAAAACCAATCAATAATGTCAATATTGACGATATTCTTATTGGCAATGGGGTCAGTGAGCTTATTGTGATGGCAATGCAAGCACTGCTCAACACGCATGATGAAATCCTCATTCCCGCACCTGACTATCCTCTTTGGACTGCCGCTGTCACGCTATCAAGTGGTAAACCCGTTCACTATGTCTGCGATGAACAGCAGGACTGGTTACCTGACCTAGATGATATCCGCAGTAAAATCACCCCTCAAACCCGAGGCATCGTACTGATAAACCCAAATAATCCAACAGGTGCTGTCTATAGTAAAGCGTTTTTACTTGAAGTCATCGAAATTGCTCGTCAGCATCAACTGATAATCTTTGCTGACGAGATTTACGATAAAATTCTTTACGATGATGCTGTACATCACTCTGTGGGTGCACTGTGTGACGATGTATTGGTGATTACCTTCAATGGATTATCAAAAGCTTACCGTGCTGCAGGTTTTCGCTCTGGATGGATGGTTATAAGCGGGCCTAAACATCATGCTAGAGGGTATCTTGAAGGGTTAGATATGCTTGCCTCTATGCGTTTATGCCCTAGTATGCCAAGCCAATACGCTATCCAAACAGCACTGGGTGGTTACCAGAGTATTAATGACCTCATTCTACCTGGAGGCCGCCTTCTTGAGCAGCGTGATCGCGCCTGTGAGCTGATTAATGCAATTCCTGGTGTGAGTTGTGTAAAGCCTAAAGGCGCCTTGTATTTATTTCCCAGACTTGATCCTAAGCGCTACCGTATTCAGGATGACGAACAGATGGTGCTTGATTTACTCACTCAGGAAAAAGTCTTACTCGTCCAAGGTACCGCTTTTAACTGGCCTTACCCTGACCACTTCAGAATCGTTACCTTACCCTATGTTGAAGACCTAACAGCCGCCATTGAGAAGTTTGCACACTTTCTCAGCCGTTATGAACAATAAACATCGTGAATAAATCTTGAGCCTGTTTACAAGCTCATCGTTTCATAAAACCATTGGTTTTTAAGCGGTTTTAGCCAGTCAAACCAATGGTTAAATCAATGCCTTTCCCATTTTATTGAATAATCAGGTTGAGCGTTTTTCACACCCGTCCCATAACGTTTTGAAGCAATGATTAGTAGCACCTTGAAACACAGCGGCAATTTTGAGCCGTTCATCCAATGATAAATGATTCATTTGTCTATAAATAACTACAGTGCTGTAATAATGTTAATTCACCACATATGATGTAGATTTTCATGGCTGATATTCATATTGATGACTTTTACCGAGACTGTGCACTGACATTATTACGTCTTTATAACTTTTTCCCTCGCAAGTGCACACTCTATGTAGACGACATTATATCTCCCGAACATCCTGATGAGTTTGGCATTCCAACACAGCGCCATCTAGCCTGCTTTGGCTGTATGATTTGGCTTGCTGAAGAAGGCTATGCTCGCTATGAAGATACTATCCGCCATGATGCTTTAGACCAAATTGTGCTGACTCAAACCAGCTTTATTAAACTGTCAGGACTGTTACCAGCCCAATTGTGTCAACCCATACCTCCCCAGCCAGCAGACCAGACTCTCCCCCCTTCCGTAGCAGAACAACAAGCTACGCTTGCACAACAGTTACGTAATGCTATCAACCATCAACAAGCACTTATCGTAAAACACTTGTTACGTTATTTTTTCAATCAAGAATTGCCCCCCCCTCATGCTTGAAGGTGTTACAAAATAATTACAATAGCCACTGCCTAGTGGCAACTTAAGACGCTGCTTACAAACAACTCATCCAAAACAGCTTGCTAAATCAAAAGCCCTCTAATATTTCAGTATTTATTTATAGCAAAGCTACATAAACTAAATATGTAAAAACACATCTAACTTTGTGTTCAAACATATATGCTCTTGAAAAAAAACTAATAAACCACATATCTGACAAATAGATTATTGATGAGATAGGTAACCAAGCATGAAACGAATTATGCTTTTTCTTGCCACGAACTTAGCTGTACTGGTTGTTGCCAGTATCACGCTCAACATATTGGGTGTTGGCAGCTATTTAACGAGACAAGGGTTAGATTTTGGCAACCTTTTAGTGTTTTGTGCTGTATTTGGTATGGCAGGCTCATTTATTTCCCTGCTACTGTCAAAAACAATGGCCAAATGGTCAACAGGTACTCAGTTAATCAAGCAGCCCACTTCTAGCAATGAGCGCTGGCTTGTGGAAACAGTACAAGATCTCGCTAATAAAGCAGGTATTGGCATGCCAGAAATAGGTATCTTCCACTCCCCTCAAGCTAACGCATTTGCTACTGGCTGGAATAAAAATAATGCACTTGTGGCAGTAAGCACTGGCCTTTTAGAACGAATGAGTGCAGATGAAGTCCGTGCTGTTTTAGGTCATGAAATTGGTCATGTTGCCAATGGTGATATGGTGACACTGTCACTGATACAAGGTGTAATTAATACCTTTGTTATGTTCTTTGCCCGAGTCATTGGCTATGCCGTTGATAGCTTCCTTCGTCGTGATAATGATGGTGGTGGCGTAGGTTTTGGCTTTTACATCACCACATTTGTTATGGAAATTGTACTTGGTATTCTGGCTTCTACCATTGTCATGTGGTTTTCTCGTCAGCGCGAATACCGTGCCGATCAAGCGGGTGCTGAATTAACCAGCCGTGAAGCTATGATTGGTGCCTTGCAACGCTTACAAGCTGATTATGCTGAGCAGAGTGCATTACCCTCAACCATGACGGCATTTGGCATTAGTGGCGAGCAAAAATCCAGCTTACTTGCCAACTTATTTTTGAGCCATCCCCCCTTAGAAGAGCGTATTGCTGCCTTGCAAAACATGAGATAACCCTGAC
Source organism: Zooshikella harenae (assembly GCF_018837975.1). Lineage (GTDB taxonomy): Bacteria > Pseudomonadota > Gammaproteobacteria > Pseudomonadales > Zooshikellaceae > Zooshikella > Zooshikella harenae. The sequence goes on from NZ_JAGSOY010000032.1 coordinate 36,558, forward strand.
AAATACATAACTATCAAGGGGTACTGTTCCCCCCCTTGATAGTCAAATTCGTCCCCTTCCATTTCCCAAAATGCATCTTTTTCTACTCAATTTCTTTCAATATTATTGATCTCTTAAATTTAAGTGTGTAACCGCTAACTACAGAGTATTAATAATAGCAAGGAGCTTTTTTTTTAGTTCATTTAGGTATAAAAACCACAGCATATACGTGTTGCAGTTAGCATGAGATGTCGTTTAATCTCACATTTAGAAAACATAAAAAAAACTTTTGTGACTCGTTAAGCGCCTTGCCAAACATATTAAAAACTTATTACATAGTGCGGCGTCATACAGGTGCGTAACGAATTTTGTACTGATTAGGCTAAGAGGTAACGAACATGCACCTGCAAACCGTCCCAAGCGGCAATAAAACCACTTCGCCCCATCGCCCTGATATTTTTAATGGTGGAGCCATCATTGATGAAAATGGCAACGAAGTGCCTATCACAGAAGAAATGTTGCAAAAAGCATTTAAACGACTAGAAAAAGCCTGGGTACTTCCCAGAAAAAAATGAGTTTTTGTTTTAAATAACAGCACGAAGCCAGTAGAAGTGATATTACAAAAAAGAGCTGATAATCATTCGCAATACTTAGAATTAACCTACTTGCACACAGCCTGTAGTCGTGTGCAGCATTAATCAGTAATAAGCTGCTACTAAACCTGAAGGCTTAGTAACAGACTGATCACATAAAAAAAATGTACGACGTGAAAAGTGTAACATATTCAAGATGCATCACTTAACACTAATGAATAACAACTTTAAAACCTAATGCCTTAAATGCATTAACCACATCGCCAGGGCAGTTTTTTAACTTGATTTTTAGTGTCTTAAATTCACGTCGTTCACGATAATTCTTTCGTAAACCATCAAAAATTTTTCCAACCTCTGCACCCGACTTAAGCAACTCACGTCGTAATATGACATCATCACAACGTATGTCGTATAAAGAACGTATTGCTGTAGACACTGCTTGTTGGCGAGGAACATTGCCCGCAAAACTAATACTTTTCATTACAGGCATAGGTGAGATACCTGGCAGCTTGATTCGAGTGGGCAATCCAAAAAAGCGACAAGCCCCTTTATAAATCATTTCTGTGCCCTGCATTTTGCCATCCAAGCTATAGCCAGCGATATGAGGAGTAGCAAGTTCAATATAAGGTAATAAAGCCGTATTAATCTCTGGCTCTCCTTCCCAAACATCAAGCACAACAGTGGTAGCAAGACCATCACTTTTTAATTTAAGTAAAGCTTCATTATCAATGACAGCACCTCGGCTGGCATTAATTAAAATCGTACCAGGCTTCAGTTGTCGTAAAACCTGCTCATTAAATAAGTGATGTGTTGGATGTGGACCTGAGTCAGTCAGTGGCGTATGCAACGAAATAATGTCACTTTCGGCAATAAGCGTGGGTAGATCTACATAAGCGGCATGAGGCTCACTTTCCTCCAAAAAGGGGTCTGAGACACAGGTTGCCACCCCTAAACGCTGCAGTACTTGGTGTAACGTGCCACCAACATTACCTTTACCAACAATACCAACCACTTTATCGCGAATATCAAAATCCTGCTGTTCCGCTAATACATTAAGTGCACTAAGGACGTACTCAACAACAGCATTGGCATTACAACCAGGTGCACTGGCAAAACCAATACCTTTAGCTGTCAAAAACTGCTCATCTATATGATCTGTACCTATCGTTGCCGTCCCAACAAAACGTACAGCACTGTCCTGTAACAGCTCTGCATTTACCTGAGTAATCGAGCGCACCAAGAGCATGTCAGCTTCACGTACATGCTCTGCAGTAATAGCTCGTCCAGGTAGCCGAATAATATCCCCAAAAGAAGCAAAAAAAGCATCTAACAACGGAATATTTTCATCAGCAACGATCTTCATGTCCAATACCTGTCACAAATAAACCTAATTAAGCCATGCTCATACATTAGGTGCAAGATACATATTCAACTATACCCACAACAAAGGATTTTTAGGGACAGCTGTCAAGTGATGCCCCCCCAGGAGCTTATATTAATAAGTGACTGAGGTGGCAGTTAAATGCTCCTGCATAAACTAGAACGCAGACAACGAACCCTAAAAGTGATTTGTGAAGGGTATATTAATATCATCTGCTAGGAACTTGCTAACTGAAAGCTTACCCTAATGTCAACCAGTCCATTTTCTTGTTTACGTGAGACATGAACATTTAATAAAGGGATCTTTTGTTTTTCTACAATATCGTATAACCAGGTTAATACCTTTTGAAAGGGCACCTGTTCCAACCATAATGTCATGGCTTTTTGCCCAGGCTCTAAACGTTTGATTTCTAATTGCTGTTGACGAGCAACCTGAGTAATTCGTTGTCTTGCTTGGTCCACAGTCAACACCGGAGCATGCTGTACCTGCTTAAGGGCTTTTGCTTGTTGCTGATGGCTACTGACAAACTGATAAGCATCCTGCCAATACAACAACTGCTCATTCGATTTACTTAAACGCTGTTGGGTAGGTTGCCAAATCCCCCAATATAAAATCATCATGCCCATAAATGCGCTGAGCAGAATTAATGCTCTTCGGTCACGAGGTGATAATGATGCTAGAAATGCCTGCATAGATGTTCTCTGTCGGTATAACTCAACCTATTAATTTGCTGCCAGCTCAATACGCGCTAAAACCTGCTTGCTTTGATTATTAGCTGAGCGCAGATTAGCCTCTAACCCTTGAGCTTTACTGGTCGTAATAAGCTGCTCAATACTGGCTAAATCTTTTGCTAACAGCTCCATCATAAAACTACCATCATTACGAAAATCAAGAGAACGCACTGTATATTCTCCAGGCTGTCCCGTTTGTAAAATATGCCCTAACTGAAACAAGGAGTGCAAAAAAGTACTATCCTGGCCACCTGAACGTTGCTTCAGTTCAGCTTTAAATTGACTGACCACATCAATAACCTTTTTCTGGTCAGGAAATATTTTTCGGTATAAATCAATCGTAGCCTGTTCCAACTGATGAGCTTTTACTTCCTGGTGCCAGGCATAACTATGTATACCTGCCAACCCCAGTGATACAACCATAATTATTCCAGCAACAGACCAACGCCACTGCTTCCAGCCCAAATTATTACGGTGATAAGGCTGCCACTCGTGATGCAACAAATTAACACTGTCTATTTGCTGCCAACGCGCTAACAACCAACTAAGCCAGTGTTCTGAAATAATCTGCCAATCAATAGGTAAAAGTATTGCAGAGGGCAATGTTGATTGTGGACTAGTCCAAGCGTGCTGCACTTCTGTCAAATCAATTAACTCTGGCACCAGTTGAGACGCCAAGACCTCAGGGATAATCCCTACGGAACGTGTTGCTGTCACAACAGTAACTTGTGATTGATGACATACGATACTGTTTGACTGCTGAGCTAATAACCAGCTTTCAGGCACTATGGCATCCAGTGGCAGTCCTGCTTCAGAAAACGTTTCAACCAACAGTTGAACATCATCCTTCAATAACGCAATACATGGCACCTGATTGTCTTCGTTGGGTGACAACATCGTCAGGTGGTACTGGTCGATATCTGCCACCAACCGCTCTTCCAGCAAATAAGGCACCGCTTGCTCAATATGCTTACGCTGCTTAGACGGAGTAGCCACCCAAGCCAATGTTGTGAGTGCACCTGGCACCACTAAAACCAGCCTAGCACCAGGATAATCAGCATACTGTTCAGCTAACTGAGTGAGGTTGCCCTCTTCAACGTTACTTTGCTGTTCTTCCTGCTGAACACACCAGCATAAATTGTTGGCTAATAATGCTTGGGCTTGGGCTGCAACCTCAACAAACCCAATAAAAAATGTCGTTTTACTCATGATGACTTACTTTGCTCAAAGATCACCAAAGGTGCCGACAATGGCAGCCATTGACGATTGATAACATCAATTTTTTTACTAATTGTTCGGTGTAATAAACTACTTAAAACTTGTCGTTTACCAAACAATACCACCTCTACCTGTACCCAAAAATAACTGCTTTTAACTTTATAATTCACACTACTGTTAAAAGACGAAGCATCCTTTATGGGCTCTTTTTTACGTTGGTCGATTATTTTTTGGGCATTCGGGTCGATAGCTTTCAATAAAGCTTCGGATGCGGTATTAATATTCAACGCAAATGTATCAATACCTGGCAACACACAGCTTGTGGTCGCAAGTGTATTCATTACTTTTTGATTAAAACCTTTTACTTGCTGCAACTCACTAAAATCATACAGCAACTGATTCGCAGCACGATAAGGCGGCTTTAAGCCAAGATAATAATAATCTTCAGCTGAACTTACACGCTGGTCACTATCAACCCAGTCTTTTAAACTAGCATACAACGTTGAAGGTAATTTGCTGGAGGTTAATAACTTCTGAAATTGTTTTTGGGTTTTATTATTTCCGCCTTTAGGTGAGGGATTGGGATCCCTACTAAGTATGCTATTCAAATTAAAACAACGCTCAGCATCTATGACCCAAACCCGCGTGTAGGCCTCTTTAATTGGGTACTGCTCCAACTGCATGGGTTGTCCACGATATTCACTCCACTCTTCCTTAATAAGTGCATCAACATCAGGGGTTTTATCCTGAGATAACACATATTTAATCAATGTTTCACTGCCCAATGCATAACTTCTCAATTGAGCTTGTGTTACCGAGTGGCTGGTCATATTAATGAGTTGATCTAACCGCTTAATTAATGCTGCCGCTAAAATAGAAACAACAGCAAATACCAGCATCACGGTAATCAGTGCTACGCCTTTTTGCGCTTTTACTGGTTTAGTAGTTTTGGCAGCCTGTTTAAACGCTGTATTACCCACACTATGATTTTTTATATTATTAGAGCACTGCATTATTTTGACATTGATACCCATACTTCCATTTCTCCTAATGATTTATGGGTAAATATCACTTTAATCGCTTCCGGTTTTGATGATGTCGACTGTGCATTATTGGGGGGCCAATCTGAATGCCAGGTATCCTGTTTATCCAAAAATTGATAGTGTAAGTCGGTGACATCCATTAATAATACTTGTTTTTTTGGTTTAACTTCAGGTGCGCGATCCAAAAAGCGCCAATAATACCTAACCAGTTCATTATTCACATTTTCATACTTCACCCGCTGTAAACGGCTACGTTTACCATCAGGATGTTCTGGCCAACTTTGTAATGGGTTATCCCAACCTAAACGTGTAAATTCCAACGTATTTTCATCAATAATAAAGGCTTCTTCTTTATCACCAAACTCATTACGAATAGGTCGCTTGACCCACTGCTCTAAATCATGGCGAATAAAATAAAACGTTTTTTGTAAATCAACCATCTGCTCGCCATGATCGAAAACAGTTACTTGAGTTTTTAATATGCTGTTAAAAAGCTGATAAACCGCCAGCCCTATGATACTAAAAATAGCGACAGCAATAAGGACTTCTAACAAAGTAAAACCATGTGTACGTTGCCTCATGGTTTTCTCATCCTCACGGTATTTAGCTTCGCGTTAAAAGACCTTATACTCATGATGCATCAGCCTCCATAAAGGCAACAAGCGTCGCTAACTGATAAGGTTCATCTTCACGCCATGACAATTGTCGCTCTACGGAAATTTCAACACGAAGAATACCTTTGTTATCGGTCTTTTTAGTAGTACTTTTCACCGACCATTCGCGATCCGCAAACGTTATTTTCTTTTCAGTGTTGCCTGATTGTTTTTTTTTCGTCCAGCGTAATTCACTTAAATAATTTTCAGCCACCTGAACAGCTAACGTTTTTTCTTCCAGTAACTGTACTTTTTGCAAGGAGCCACTACCTGCCATCAGTAAAATGGATGCAGCAGCCGCAAATACAGCAACTGCAAGCATAACTTCCAGTAGCGTAAACCCCTGATTAGCGTTCTTTGATTTCAAACCCTGCTGTACCATCAGTAGTAATCATCCACTCTCGTTCAGTTTGTTGCTGTTCATTAATAATGACTAACCGAAATGGAGTCACTTCGTAACTTGATAAAAAAACAATATGGGGTGTTACTCGGTCCTTATCCTTATCACGAGATGTACTATTATGAGAGTCTTCTTCAGCATCTTCTTCCGCTTCTTTTTTACGCATGGTTGGTGGTTGCCAGTAATCTTCGCGGTCGTCCAGTAATAAGCGGAACACCAACCCATCAGGTAATGTAATGGATGTAAAAGGTTGTTCATCGGTTTTCTGGCACTGCCAGTTTTCCTGTGTACAGGTAAGTAACGATAATTGCTGATCCGTGACAACCAGTCCGTACTGTCGTTGTTGATAAACAGCTGCTAATGAGGTTTCACTGAATACCGTCTGCAAGTTGCCTAATAACTGACGTATTTCCCGGTCACGTGAGCCATCCCCCATTGACATCACGGTTAGACTCACCATTACGCCAATAATCACGAGTACAACAAGTAGCTCAATTAACGTAAAGCCTCGCTGATCGTTTTTTAGCAATGAGCTTGAGTGATGCACATTAACTACCACGCTTTTAAACAACGAGTGCATTAAGATTGAGAATAGGCAGTAACACAGCCAATACAATAACCAACACCACTGCGCCCATAAATAGCAGCATCATAGGTTCGAATAAGCCCACCAACATCGCGACAAAACCTTCCACTTCCTGTTGCTGATTTTCTGCCGCACGCCCCAGCATATCATCCAACTCACCACTGGATTCACCACTAGCAACCATGTGCAAAATCATCGGAGGAAACACATTAGTCCGTTCTAGCGCTTTACGTAAACTATTACCCTCACTCACCCATAATGCGGTATCTTTGACTTGGTGTTTAATCGACAGATTATCAATAACCTCAACAGCAATATGTAACGCATCCACTAACGGCACACCACTGCGCACCAAAATACTCAACGTACTGATAAAACGTGCTGTTTCCATATTTAAAAGCAATTTACCCATTACGGGTAGTTTTAGCCAAAAACGATGAACACGCTTTTTAAACGAATCATTACGCATACCATAGCGATAACCCATCCAAGTCAACACGCCAATAATGGCTACGTAATACCAACTGCTTTTTACCCAATCACTGGCCGCAATAATAACTTCTGTTAAAACAGGCAACTGTTGCTTGGAATTAATAAAAACCTTAACAATATCAGGTACGACATAACCTAATAAAAAGCCTACTATCAGTAACGACGCACAGAGAAGAATAATGGGATAAACCAGTGCCAACTGAATTTTTTGACGCGATTTTTTTCGGTCTTCGGTATAGTCTGCCAATCGGTTTAATACTAAATTTAAGTGCCCAGATTGTTCTCCTGCTGACACAGTTGCCCGATATAAATTTGGAAATACCTGAGGAAAATCAGCCATACTATTGGCCAATGAGTAACCTTCTAACACCCTAGAACGTACTGATAATATAATCGCTTTAATTTTTCGTTGATCATTCTGATCTGCAACAGCCTTTAATACTTCCTCAATAGGCATACCAGCCTGAATCAATGTCGCCAACTGACGGGTAATAAGCGCTAACTGGTGTGCAGAAATCCGTTTTCCAACCTGCAAACTAAAGCGGGGTTGAGTATCACTAGAGCGATCTTTTGTTGTTGATACAGTCAGTGGGGCCAGTTGTTTATCTCGAAGCAACTGACGTACCTGCTTGATACTGTCTGCTTCAATAATGCCCTTTTCTTCCTTACCCCGCGGGTTTAACGCGATATATTCAAATGCGGCCATACCTGTACTACCATTACCCCTTCTTGCATTACCCTTCTTGTGTCACCCGCAACACTTCTTCCACTGTAGTCAACCCCGCCAGTACTTTAGCTTTCCCATCATCACGAATACCTGGCCCAAGCTTACGCGCATGAGCAGCAATTTCCTGCTCTGAGGCTTCAGTGTGAATTAATGTACGAAGGGTTTCGTCAATGGCAATCACTTCATAAATACCCAACCGCCCCCGATAACCTGAGTGATTACATTCTTCACAACCTTGTGGATGGTACAATGTAGGCGGTGCTTCTTCATCAAAACTAAGTGCACGACAATCGCGTACTGTAGCAGTGTAAGGTGTTTTACACTCATTACACAAAACACGAACTAAACGTTGGGCAACCATCCCAATTAAACTGGATGCTAATAAAAAGGGTTCTATACCCATATCTTTTAGCCGGGTGACTGCACCTATAGCCGTATTGGTATGCAATGTCGATAACACTAAGTGACCCGTTAAACTGGCTTGTACGGCAATTTGTGCCGTTTCCATATCACGAATTTCACCCACCATCACCACATCAGGGTCTTGTCGTAGAATCGCTCTCAACCCTCGCGCAAAGGTCATATCGGTTTTAGTATTAACCTGAGTTTGACCAATGCCTTCAAGATTGTATTCAATAGGGTCTTCGACGGTGAGAATGGTGCGTGTTTCAGCATTCAGCTCAGCCAAGCTAGCATAGAGTGTCGTGGTTTTTCCTGAGCCAGTAGGCCCTGTGACCAAAATAATACCATGCGGTCTAAACAACAGATCACGTAGAGTCTGGTCATCACGCTTAGCTAATCCCAGTTTATTTATATCCAGACGACCTGCCTGTTTATCCAACAAACGCAGTACAACTCGTTCACCATTACTGGAAGGTAATGTGGATACCCGTATATCAACTTCACGGCCCGCAATACGTAACGAAATACGTCCATCCTGAGGAATGCGTTTTTCCGCAATATCCAGCCGAGCCATTACTTTTATCCGAGACACCAATAACGACGCCAATTCTCGTTTAGGCTCAATGACTTTACGCATCACGCCATCAACGCGAAACCTCACCACTAAACGCCGCTCAAAGGTTTCTATATGAATATCTGAGGCCTGCAGATGAATCGCTTCGGATAAAATAGCATTAATCAACCGTATAATCGGTGCATCATCTTGTTGTTCCAGCAAATCCTCCGCTTCTGGAACCGCTTCTGCTAACCGCGCTAAATCAATATCATCGCCCAGCCCTTCCATCGCTTCCATGGTTTCAGAGGAGCCACCTTGATAGCTTTCCGCCAACTGCTGATTAAAGCCACCTTCATCCAATTTAACAACCTGATGAATCTGGCTAGCAGCACGCACTACCTCAGAATAAATATCAGTAGTTAGCTGTTCACGAAAAAACAAGGTTGTTACTGCATCATCCCGTTTCAGCAATACACCATGCCGCTTCGCATAACTGTAGGGTAATGGTTTGAAGGCAATTGGAGTTGCTTCCTGAATATCTGCTGCTTCTGTATTGTATTGATCTGCCATGCACAACCACCAGCACTGTGACCGAGGGCACGGATGATAACAAAACTATTTCGAAAAAGCTCGCTGAATCCCTTTTCTTAGGACGGGTATTTAGAACAAGAAATTAAACATTAATTTTTTGGGTTCAAATTAGGCAGCTTTTTTTATTCTTACTAGCTGATAGCAAGCATTTTGCTTGCTATCAGCACATACTAGCCTTACATACGTACTAGGTAAAAGAACGTAGAGTAAGAATAGTGAGAGTTTAATTTATTATAGTGAGATGGATTAATGTACCCGTATAGAGTAAAGATCACTATATGTGTTTCCTAAATAGTCTGAATTATGGTATCCCCCATAAGAATCTTGTGGGGAGTAAGAATCGTTATACCCATTACCAGTCAATCCTATATAAGGGTCTAGGTTACCATTACCTAAATTATAGAGGTCAACATTGCCTCGGTAAGGATCAAAGTAACTTCCATATGGATCTTGATAAACATCAACTGGAGAATAAGAGTCACTATACCCTGTATCTATCGATACTTTATAAGGATCTAAGTTACCATTACCTAAATCAAAGGGGTCAACATTACTTCGGTAAGGATCAAAGTAACTTCCATAGGGGTCTTGATAAACGTCAACTGGAGAATAAGGGTCACTATACCCTCCTTTATCCACTGATCCTTTATTGTAAGGATCTAGATTACCATTACCAAAATTATAGGGATCCACGTAACCTTCACCTGAACAGTGAAGTTCTTTACTATCAACTTCTTTACAAAGCTCACTTAACTTCAATACGAAGCTTCCGAACTCATAAGCATTTAAAGTCGTTAACTCAACAGTATAATATCCAGGTTCAAGCCATTGAGAAACTTGATTACTATCATGTCTTTGCGACTGTTTTTGAAGCAATTTTATGCCTCGACTGTTTGGACCTTTCACCAAAGTCATAAACATTGCAAAGTCACTTGATGAAGCTTCTAGCCTATAATGTCCAGCATGGTTAATTTTAAAACTATACGTTTTTGCATAAAATTGCTTTAGACTAATAGGATTGTAAGGGTCATAGTAGCTTTCATCTACTCTCAATGAAGATGCACAATTTGAATGATTATCTAGCTCTCCACTCAGTGCTGAATTGACACCTATTAACCCATGGCATGGCTCGCTATCTGCTTCAGATAATACAAGATCAAATTGGCCGCTTAGATGAGGATTACGGGTGGTTACATCAAGCACATAGACTCCCGTATCTAAAGTACGAACCATTTCGCGACTTAAGCCTGTACTATAGGATTCATCAAATGTTTCACCCAGTAATACCAAGCGTCCACTCTCTTTTTTCGCTAAATAAACATATGCGCTGTTATTTGAAAAAAAAGTATTAACTCTTACGGCTGTTGGTTTTTCTAATTTAAACTCAAACTGTTTAGCATTAAAGTCTGACCGGTCGATTGAATTATAAGGGTCATAATAACCAGTTTCTCTAAACTGTGAGTAGCAGCCATCAGATAATAGCCCCCCTAATGTTTGACCAATACTCATATGTGTTAAACAGCTACTCACTGGATAAGCACTTAGCTTAAAACGATAATTTCCTAAAGCAATCCGGTTATGAGCTGTCACTTCTAATGTATAAACTCCAGGTATCAAACGAAAGTCTAACGTATCACTCGTACGAGACCAGCTAAACCCATCGCTATTACTATCTACTTTTTGACTAAGGTCATTATCTCTATAAAGATTAAATAAAGGAGCTGACTTATTATAATCCCCAAGATTTTCAAGTCTAAAATCTGTTTCTTTACTCACTGAAAAGCTGTAATAATTAGCTCGCTCAGGATTAAGCGGTGCGTAAGGATCATTATTTGAAACATTGAAGTTTTGTATTAAACAGTTAGCAGACCAATGACCTTGCATAACACTATTTATATCAAGAGGGTTAATGCAGCTAGCATTTTCTTCCATAGAATTCAGCAATAGGGTAAAAGGTTCAGATAATAATTGATCTCGCGTTGCTAACTCAATTGTATACTGTCCAGCTTGAAGGGAAATAGTATTATCCTTTCCCCTATAGTTTCCAAGTACTTGTCCATATTCACCATGCCCTTCTAATAAATAAAAATACGTATCTCCTTGAGCAGTCACTTCTACATTTATTTCTTCAGGTTTATCTAAAGTAAAAGTAAAGTACCTTGCATATACAGGCCTAGCATTATAAGGGTCTCTCCAGCCTCCATCGTCCTGATGATGAGATAAACAATTATTTATCCATCGAGATGAAACAACCTTACTCAAAGAAATATTTTCTTGACATTCCACCCCATACGAAGTAGCAAACACCGTTGATGGCAACATGAAACATGCTACCGTCATTAACATAGTTTTTTTCATTTTTACTCCTGATATTTTATGTTGCTTTTCTTAAGTATTGATTAACCATAAAGTGTAACCTCCTAGCCCTATCAAATTTCGGATAAAAAGATAAAAGTTTACTTAACGTATAATTAGCACCAATGTAGTCTTTTAATAACCACTGTCGTTCTGCCTTTATCATAAGGCCACTTATATGGTATGGATACAATAATAAAAACTCATCAATGTTTTTCAGGCTTCCCTTAGCATCTTTAAACCTATACCATCTAATTTGTGATAAATTATATAATGCACGGTCATTACTCGGGTTAAACTTTAAGGATAATTTAATATCGCTAATATCTTGCCTCAACTGACCTCTAAATGCATAAAACTCTGAAGCCATCCAACTCAATGATATTGCAGGTACTAATAGCAGCAAGACGCAAACACTTCTAGGTATTTTAACTGTAAATTTAAACCTAACATTAAAATTAATATAAAAACGTTTAAGAATAACTGCAAACAATATAATTGAAAAAAACAAGCTAACTGGCGTCAAAAACACAGCACTTAATAATGAGTGAAAGAGAGTTGACATTGTAGCAATTAGCAACCATTTATCATAAAACTCACCTTTTAATGCATTACAAAATGCACATAAAAATAAGCACATTAGTAAAAGAGCAAAAAATGTACCTCCAATAACTCCTAACTCACTATACATTTTTAATATAATATTATGTGGAGTGCGAAGAATAACTTTTTCACTAACCATTGGAGAGGCACGGTCCGTGCCAGGAAATGCATATTTAGGATGAATATATTCAAAGTTATTAACCCCAACTCCTAGAGGATTATCTTTAGCCATTTCCCAGGTATTAACAAACATATCATAACGACTACCCATACCCTTATAGGTCTGGCTATCAGTAAATGAGATTAGCTTATCATACATACGATCAGTACCACTGATATTAAGAAAACTATAAGCTAAGCAGCTAGAAAGCAGTAGTATATTAATCAATATAAAACGTATAGACTGTTTAAATGATCTTGTTTGAACTAATACAATAAAGAATACTATAAGCTCACTGAGCATCAAACCTACAATTGTTGCCCTTGTTGCTGCCTCCATTAATACATGAACTATCAACAGCAATATAATAACTGACAATGTTAATATTTTTTTATTCATCACATGAAAACAATATGCAACAAGTACAGGTACCCAAATATTAAAAACCTGACCTGCATTATTCATGAAACCAATAGGTGAAAAATTACCAACATTATAAGGGGCTTTTATCACATAATGCTCAATTATAAAAACAATACTAAATGCAAAAGCAGATACAAACACAGCAATCATTAATAAACGCAATAATCTACTTGCCGAAACATCTATAATCAAGCAATAACCAAATAGAAAAGTTAAGGAAAAACGTAAAGTCAATTCTAAACCTGCAACCTTATGCGGAGACCAAACCAAACTTAAAAGCATAAAATATAAAAGGATTAAAACAAGCCCACCAATATATGAAAAAGACAGGACATGCCTACGTCTCAAACAAAACAATGAGCAAATAGAAAGAAATACATCAAAAACCACCCATTTTGGAGTATCATGGCTATAGTAAAATACATTGATATGTAATATGGAAATTAAAGCACCTACAATTAAAAATATAATTGTATTTTTATACTCAAAAAAAAGCTGTTTTCTGACAAGGACTATATTTTTCATATATTAACGACTACTACAACTAAAATACCCAGGAAAATTCTCATAGTTACAATACATACATCACTTTGTATAAATCATACTCAACCTTTTCTCTAACAGGATCCAATCGGAAAAAATAGCACCAACAGCATTAGATCAAATAATAGCCAGGCAATATTTGATAATGTTGGTAGACCAAACTAAAAATTACACATGAGACAAAGAGCCACCTTCATATCCAAACTTTAACCATGCCACTTCACATAACTGTAGGGTAATGGTTTGAAGGCAATTGGAGTTGCTTCCTGAATATCTGCTGCTTCTGTATTGTATTGATCTGCCATGCACAACCACCAGCACTGTGACCGAGGGCACGGATGATAACAAAACTATTTCGAAAAAGCTCGCTGAATCAAAGCAGTTGGATCTATCGTCCACGACAGTGCCAGCGTTTGAAGGGAAGAATATGGGATTACAACACGTGGTTTCTATAAATTCAGTGACACAACAAAGTAGCCTGGTTCAGGCTACTCTAAAGTTACAAAAATAGGTGATTCATAAAAGTCAGTTATTTGTAAGATTCTAACGGTTAGTATGTTTGGCGATACACCACACCTATAGCATCAACCAACCTTGCACTTTTACCTTTAAATCCAGCAATACTAAACTGGGCGTTAGCCGTGTATTTATATTCACCAGAGCCACCAGAGCCACCTTTAGCTAATACATTCCCTCGATTGGTTTTAATAACAAGTGAGTCTAATATACTACCATATTTACCAGATACCGAAGTAATATACTCACCGGCTGTAAAATCCAATGTACTACAGCTTCCACCATTTCCACCGTGCTTTCCATAGCTATGAATATTACCTGATGTATCTTCATATTTAACTTCAATGGAATCAATAACACTCCCAGCACATACAGTGATAGAATGTAGCGCCATAAAATCAGAAGGTACATTATCAAAAAAGGCTTGACCTCCACGGCCACCAGAAACACCAGCTTCAAACTGTGCAGCACTTGCTGCCAAAGAAACACTCATCGCCATTACTGATAGTAATGTCCTCATAATCACATCCTTTTGTCGATACTTATAAGCGTTGAACTGACAAAGCAAATTATGCGTTAAAGTATTTAATTTATAAAAAGTAAAATTTCCAATGTCATTGCAGTATCATACCCAGAATACCTAATACTCCAATACGCAAAAAATACGTATAATCCTTTCATTAAGATGATCTAATTAGTACATTTACCGATAATATTTTTACGGCAATAAGCTTACCCCTCTCAACAAGATAATCACTTCACATACCGTGTTTAAAAGACCTTCTGTATTTATGTGATTTTAGGATATTTCCTGCTGCCTAACACATTGAGATCAAAATCAAAACTTCTGAGGACACCCCAAATGGAGTCAAAACCCTTTGATGCTCCAATTGCCACTGTTTTTTGTCGATATATGACTCAATATGAATTGGGCGGCAACCACCCACAATAGATGGATGCATTCGGAATATTATCATCCAGAGTGAAGACACGATCCGTGACGGTATGGTTACCCCTCTTGTAAGGCTAGCGAGACAGATTTTACCGCGAAAGCTCACAACTCGGCGTGACTCAGAGAGAAATCGCTGAATGTCTTCTTCCGATAGGATATCCAAAACATAGCTGGAGACAATGTGATCAACCGAGTGATCAGGGAGCGGAAATCGCACAGTCCCATCGGACAATATCACCTTCGCCCGCTCGCCGTAAGCTTCCAACCGTTTTTTAGCGAGGCCAACCATAACGGGGCTGATATCACAGCCGAGATACCTTGCCGAGGAAGGTAAATGATTTTTAAGAATCCAATCCGCGAACTTACCTGTACCGCAACCAAATTCGAAAACGCTTTGTGCGTCATGAAAACTAGCATGTGCGATAAGCTCGTTGAGTGCGGGGTCTTCGTAAAAACCCTGACGATCCTGCATTTCGCCAAATCTGTCGTAATATGCCCGTGCAGCAGAGTATTCTAATACCTTTTCAAGCATTATATATACCTCCTTGCCTCTCCGACCCAGCGAGTGCTTTTACAACAACTGTTGTTGTTTCGCTAATCTTAACAGATCGGATTAGCCCCACTAAAAATTCTTCACTATAGGTATATTTACCAAAAATTTAATGCACGCTAAAAGAAAACGTACACTTTATTCTGCAAGCTCTCCTAAAAATATAGCGACTCTCTCCAAACCCGCATCCCGATGAATTTGCCCTTGATGAAATGCTTCACTTTCAATTAATGTTAATAAGTTTCGACGTTGAGGATAACGAACAAAAATAAATTTATCCCAATGGTCTGCTAGCATACAGTCAAACTCACCATCCACAAGCCCAATGGGTTTACCACCATAAACAGGAAAAGCACCTCGTCTCAGTAGTTCAAAACCAGCTATTTTAGCATACCGATCATACGCTTCCGATCCACTGACCAGTTTATTTATATTTGCCGAGGGCGGATAATCTGCCTTAGCTCGATACTTATTTAAGTTATATACATAAAGTGTCTTATCCATTTCCTGACTTCTGGCTACATCCATCTGTTTTTTATCAGGCCAGACAGCAGTATTATCTGCACTCCAGTCGGATCTTAATGGACCTTTATCTTGCACACCTTTAAATAATCGTATAAACCATGATATGACTCTTACGACACAAAATGTCATAAATGGCTCAGGTTTAACAGCAAGCACAGCATAAACACTGCAAAGCTCCTTCAGGGCCACCCCATAAACGGACATAAATGCTGATGCAGACTGAGCTGAAGAAAACTCATCAATCACAAGCTGATCAAGAAGCATGCCCTCTCGTGGGACAGGATCAATATTTACGCAATATAAACGTCTACTCCTAAATTTATTTTGACTTTCTGCAAACCACTGCTGATAACCCTCGACATCTTTAATTTTGATGTGAAAGACTAATGCAACTTTTCCAGGTCCAGTTTCACCGTCTAAAAGACTACATGACGTGTTGAGGTTATGAGAGACTGATCTAACCATTTTCCTTGCTCTTTTTATATAGGCGTGTTCGAAGGGCGTTATGCAGACCTTGGACAAAGAGGATTTAGAAAAAAGCTTTTTAAAAAGGTACCTGCTCTGGTCTAATCCCATCGGACACTTAATTTTGAGACAATACAACCAATGAATTAAGAGGTCTATATGAGCCTGAAAAAATCACATAAGAGCTATCCGCAGTCATTTAAAGATGAAGCTGTTTTGATGGTGCTAGAGCAAGGCTACAGTGTTGCTGATGCTGCAAAGTCACTAGGCGTCGGTACTAGCCTGCTTTACAAGTGGAAAGAAAAATACGAAGCCCAACAGAAAGGCAGTATCTTAGAGGAATCTGAGCGAGATGAACTGAAACGATTGCGTAAAGAAAACAAAGCGTTACGCATGGAGAAAGAAATTTTAAAAAAGGCCAGTGCCTTCTTTGCGAAAGAAATGAAGTAAAATTTCGCTTCATTAAAAAACAATCTAACCATTTCCCTGTAGCATTGTTATGCCACATGATGGGTGTGAGTAAATCAGGCTATTATGATTGGCTAAAACGGCCTGCAGCTGTGATTAGTCTTGATACTTTGAAGCTTTATCGCCGTATTCGAAAATTATTTAAAGAAAGCCGGGGTAGCTTAGGGAATCGTGAAATGGTGAAGAAATTGCGCAAAGAAGGCTATCAAATAGGTCGCTACCAAGTTCGTTACATTATGCGCCGATTACGCCTTAAAGTAACACAGCGCGTGGCTTACAAGATCACAACGAAGCGTAAGCATGCTGATTCAGTAGCTGATAACTTGCTAAACCAGAACTTTAACCCAACCGCCGCCAACCAGATTTGGGCTGGTGATGTGACTTACTTAAAGACAGGTGAAGGTTGGATGTATTTGGCCGTGGTGATGGATTTATACTCTCGTCGAATTGTTGGCTGGCATATCGATAAACGGATGACAACCGATTTGGTATGCAAAGCTTTAATAAAAGCGTATAACCTGCGCCAACCACCTAAAGGCCTTGTATTTCACAGTGATCGTGGCTCACAGTATACCAGCAAACAATATCGTAAGCTGTTATTGAGCTATAGTATCCGAGCCAGTATGGGCGATGTAGGTGCTTGTTGGGATAATGCTGTTGTAGAACGCTTCTTTGGTAGCTTGAAACACGATTGGCTTTTTAAGGTGAATCAACCTACGAGGGAATTTATGAAACAAGATGTGGCTGCTTATATGAAGTATTACTACTTAGAGCGACTTCATTCTGCCAATTGATGGAGATACAATCATATTTAACGGCTTTGGTAGGAAAGATAAGCACTACATCGAAATAAGGGATTGTCTAACCACACTAAACAACCTTTAGATGTTCAAAAAACAAACATGAAGACTGACAGCAAGAGTAGCTTATGTGGACGATAAGCTAACAATGGAGGAATTGAAGTACCTAACGGAAGGCTTTGAAGATTCTCCGCCAGTCCAATAGGTACTTAAAAGCTGTTAGTCCACAACTTTAACATTGATAGCACAAGGCCCTTTTTGGCTCTGGCCAATATCAAACTCTACTTTGTCGCCATCACGAGGCTCATACCCTTGTATATCATTTTTATGAAAGAATAGGTCTTTACCTTCGTTTGGAGTGATAAAGCCAAAACCTTTAGTTGTGTTAAAAAATTTAACTGTACCTGTGCTCATTCTAATCTCTAATCTCGTGTCTGTATGAATTCGAGGATATTTATAGAGGTTAATGACAAATAAAGCAAATAGTTTCTACTGTTATTGCTGTTTAGGCCAAGTATCTGACAGAAGAGTACCAGGAAACACCCCCTGTAGAGCTAGAATCGTTAAAGGCAATTTCTCTTGCGATATGCCTCAATGAAGCCCTCAATCAAGAGTAACAGCAACCAACAGCCTTCTACAGTGTTGACATGAACCTCATGAAAACCATCACCACCTTCAATACGAGCATACTCCCCCTTCATGACAAACAGATTGCTGATACCTCCAAGCATGCATTTTGCTATAAAGTCTTGTTTGCCGCATCCATGCGGCAAACAGTTCGACATGCGTTATCCAGCCTTTGTCTACCACTGGCGTACACTGAGGTGTTCATTTAACAGTGATGGGAGTACTGTGAGTAATAGAGACTAAGGAGGGTCTTCGGCTGTGGAAAGAACAAATTAATTCATGCACTGTATTGGCACACAATCTGTATCCCTCACCAACTATTCCTGATCATCCTATATGCAACTGCCCTGTCATTCATGGCTAGGGTGCATTAGAAACTTTTGTCCATACCTATTGATAACTGAGGTGGTTTATAAAAAATATCAGTGAGAAGGACAAGCAGTTGTTCAGTAACTACTCTACTTGGTCGCCATAAACACGATCACAATCAATAAAATATCCACGGCAATATGCAATACAAATGTCCCACTATAACGATAAAGAATGCTTTCTGTACTATAGCACTTAAAAAGCTGTTGATAGTGACATACATTTAACATTGCTTTTAATTCTTCTCTCGCTACTGACAAACAGTCAAGTGCCGATTTTTGTGAACTTAAATTAGCAATAAAGAATAATACTAAGCCAAAGCTCAATAAAACAGCTGTCACTG
>NZ_JAGSOY010000320.1 GCF_018837975.1 Zooshikella harenae
TTTAGGTTTTTTAGGTCTTTCTTTTCCAGGAATACCCAGCCTCTTTAAGGCTTTATTTTGCTTACGCCAAGCACTCAACGCTGGATCAGGTACATAAAAACGAAAATCAATCGGCAAGGTCACCATTGGTGTCACAAGTAGCATAAACACAAGCTCTTGCCCTTGAGCATAGCCTCCCGATTTTTTATCTTTTATTTTATGTACACCCTTAATATGTCGTGTATTCTTGGAACGCAATCGATCACTGTCGTCAAAAATGAGCACACCACTCGATAGACGATAGTGATTCAATATCAGTCTGACACTGGCTTGCAACAATGATGACCAGGCCATCTTGCTATGGTAAAACATCCAACGTAACTGATCCTGTTTAAAGGCTCCTAAGCTACATCGTTCAAAAGCAGCCCAACAAAATACGCCAGTAACACCAATACCCATCAGCATAATCACTAACCAACGACGCTGAATTCGACTTAACCCTGACGATTGAAAAGAAACGGTAAGGGTATCGTTAAGAGCCTGAACAAACGTTATCACATGGGGAATTGGGGTAATCAACACAAGTCGTCATCTAGTCGCCATTAAAGTAGAAGCACGATATACTACACCATTACTGGTCTGCAGGTATCGTGTTGATCGTTCTTTGCTAGGCGAAGAAATGGAGCCATACCTGTAGTCCAGTCTTCTGAACCTCTCTCCCTGCCA
>NZ_JAGSOY010000321.1 GCF_018837975.1 Zooshikella harenae
AGGTGCGGCTTTGGTCAGCTTAAAACGTGGTTCCCAACGGGTTAAGGCTTCAGCCGTCGCAGCAATTAACTCTAAGCGTAAAGCCCCATTTAACGGTTCGTCGATTAAATCTGGCAAGCGACTCCCATAATCACGCCGCATGACACGGGTGCCAATGCGAGTGGTTAAAATATCAGTTATCGATTGCTTAAGGTGATCAATGCCGGAAAGGGTTTGGCCGGTTTGGTTATCTATGCCGTGCATGATGTCAGTATGAATGAAAAGAGTATGGCCTAATCAGAACTGCAACTATCACTGCTACTGCTATCACTACTACAAAAACTACTTTCTGAGCTAGACTGGCTACCAATTGAGTCCTCTGAACCTCTTCGATGGCTTGTTAATCTATTCTGATTATTAGTATTATGCAATTCTGCGTCCTTATAAAATTTATAAAATTTATATAATTCATAGCCTTTAAATAAAAACACTAAACATACGAATAAAAAACCCAAGAAGAAAAGCATCATATACCCTTTATTCTATACACAGTTTTCTTATAGTAACTGTTTAGTGGCTTTAATTACACAGGTAAACTTATTGCCTTGGCTTGGGCGGCACATGATGTTGGTCTAAATGACGGTTATAAATAGCGCGGTCTGCTGCCATACTACGGGTTTTATCGGTAATATCGCCAGTGGCTTTGATGCTGCCTTTCACATGC
>NZ_JAGSOY010000322.1 GCF_018837975.1 Zooshikella harenae
ACCTCCAAGCTTATTAGTATGATCAGTGGAATAATTATCACCATAAGCTCTGAATGATATTTATAAAAAGCTATGATGAGCAAGCAGCTATAAAATAAAGTATCTGCCCAACTATCTAACGAACGTAGTTTGTCAGTTGATACCCCGAGTCTTCTAGCAATAATCCCATCAAACAGATCTGATAGGAATCCCAAGCTCACGCCAATAACATACCAATAGTCGTTGATATCATAGAAGGCTCCGATTAATAGTGCTGGTCCCAACAAAAACCGGAAATAAATAAAAGAAATGGGAACATAGTTTAATATCATTCCAAAAACCAACTTATGGTGAATATGACCAATAACATAGTAAACTATTGATAGTTGATATCAAGTTGAATACCTACTCACTAAATGTTGTATCCACTTTGTTCATTCTCTGATTAAATATCACCGTTTCCCGCTTATCTTGCCTATGCTTATATATCCAGTTCACGATGACTGTGATTAAGGTTACACCGATAATGACACCCCAATCACTCACCGTAAACCCCGCTAATACAGTCACGGCACTGGCTGCATAAGGTGCGTTGGAAACAAGCTTTTCTGGTAACATAGTATTAACCTTTTCATTATTGGATGTAAAAAAACAAGGCTTTTTAGTACAAGACAAGTGCTATGTTTATCTCACAGTATTTTTTAGACATAAAAAAACCCACGTG
>NZ_JAGSOY010000323.1 GCF_018837975.1 Zooshikella harenae
AAGGGCAAACCCATATTGACGGTGTCAAAGAAGTGGAACGCTTGGAACGGTTATACGCACTGGGGGCTATTACCTTCGAAGAAATTTGCATGATGCTGGGTAAGGATTACCAGGAAGTGCTGGAGCAACGGCAACGGGAGGCAAATGAGTTTGCCTCCTATGGGGTTATTCCGTTTCACTCAAATGTTTCAAGTAGCGAATAGCTGAATCTTGATCTTGAATGAAAATTTTCAGAGCGCTGGTTTCTTCTTTAATGCTAGGTTGTGTATAAACAGCCTTATTATCAACGATGAGTGTAATTTGCTGTTTAGGTGGTGATGACTTTATTCCCAAGACAGACCGTAATGTGGCTTTACTTACTTGTTCTTTATTGATGTAGGTAATGAGCTCTTTATTTAAATGTTTTTCTGTGAATTGGCCTAATGCTAGAGAAGCTTTTTTATCAAAGGTTAAATTTAAAGCATATGCTTTATTGAGAGAGTCATAACTGAGTGAGGCGGATACTTGTGAAAAGGGAATTTTTAAAGATTCTTTAGCCGACGTACTAAACACTAAATCTGCTTTAGTATTGAAAGAAAAAATGAGTACGATAAGACCAAGTAAGTACTTTAGTTGCATATAGACACCTTATTCACCTAAGTAAAAGCCATCCTACACAACTGCTGAATGAAATTCACATGATAATTGATGAACTGTTAAAC
>NZ_JAGSOY010000324.1 GCF_018837975.1 Zooshikella harenae
CGCAGCAGCTAAAGGGTATCATGAGTTGGCTGAATTGCTTTGCAAAAAGGGTATTGATATAGAATATAAAGACTCTATTAATTGTATAAATGCGCTTGCTCATGCTTTATTTTTCCAACAACCACAAGTTGTTAAAGTATTAATTAAGTATGGTGCAAATGTTAATGCTCAAGATAGATATAAGTGTTCGATAGGTTTTCAATGTGTACTTTTTATGAGTACTAATTACGAGGATCTAGAAAAAATAAAAAAAAGAAATGAATGTTTTAATCTTTTGCTGAGTAATGGTTTGGATTTAAATGTGCCTATAAAGCAGAAAAAAAATTCATACCTAGTATCCGCTGTACGTTATGGAGATGAAAGTTTAGTAAAAATATTAATTGATGTTGTAGATAAGGCTTATATAAATAATTATAGCAAAGAAACAAAAGTTACTGCTTTAGATATGGCCTTGAATATGCATACTGATTATCCAGATGTTCCAAACCCTCTTGAAGTGTTTTCACAAACTAAAAAAAGAATTATACAAGAACTAAGAAATGCTGGAGCAAAAACTTATAAGGAATTGAAAGCTAAATAAATTTTAAAAAAAGATGGCTAGGTTTAAGAAGAGAGCTGAATAGTAGTACTTAAAAGAGTAAGAGATAAAATCAGATTTTTTTGTGAAAAATTAAATTGACATCGGACTATATTTGCAGTA
>NZ_JAGSOY010000325.1 GCF_018837975.1 Zooshikella harenae
AGATCCACTGCTGAGTGGCCTTATAGCCACAGGTATTGCAAAACCGGCTCTTACAGCTAAAGCAAACGATTTTAGTGTGGCTGCAGTGAGGGTTGCTACAAGCAAAGGTGGTATAACCGAGGGTTCGCAGGCCACAGCTGAGAATTTTGATGATGTTATCGACGACGACGGGTCGTATCTGGTCTTTGTGCTTTAGATAATAACGCCACCAGAGCTGTTTGGTATGCAGTAGATGTTTGAGCTTAGAGGGAATGCGAATGGGACTTCACCTGTTTTACCACATAAGGTATTCAACGAGGTGAGGAGGATAGTCGAAACCTGCCGTATAAAAGGCTTTAAATGTTGCGAAGTGGACACTGAGCCTGATGATTGGCACTGGCTAAAAGTCGCCGACAACGTCGGCCTAACTTGTAGTAAAGGAAAATAACGATACTGTTGGAGCTGGAGGGTTCATTTTATATAAAGGCGTCTACTGGCTAGATTGGGGAATGATTAATAGAAACAGGCATGGACGAGGGATAGGATCAACACTCCTTGAGTATCGAATTAAGAAAATACATGAGGAAAGTTCTAACCCCAAAATCAAGCTATGTACATCTCAGCACACCGTTGGTTTTTATGAAAAGTTCGGTTTCAAAACATTATCGAAAATGGTTACGGGTTGAATTTGCATAAGTATGAACTCGAGAAAAAGAGT
>NZ_JAGSOY010000326.1 GCF_018837975.1 Zooshikella harenae
TCCGGCGGATAAAAACTATCGCCCAGCGCAAAAACATAAAAAAGTCCTCATTGAGAGTACGCAATCTGCCGTAGTCACCGGTCCTGCGGGTGAGGAAATTTACACCGATAAACACGGTCGGATCAAAGTGCAATTTCACTGGGATCGGGACGGCAAAAAAAATGAAAAAACCACACGTTGGCTCCGTGTTAACACCGGAATAGCCGGTGGGCAATGGGGGCAAGTCGCTATTCCACGTATTGGTCAGGAAGTAGTGATTGAATATCTGGATGGTAATCCTGATAACCCAATGGTAACTGGGTGTGTCTACCACGCAAATAATAAAGTGCCGTATGAATTACCTGCCCATAAAAGTCGTAGCACCTTTAAAACCGAAAGTAGCCCCGGAGGCGGTGGTTTTAATGAATTGCGCTTTGAAGATAAAAAAGGTCAGGAACAAATTTATATCCATGCTCAAAAAGATATGGATATCCAGGTCAAAAATGATCACCGAGAGCATATCAATGGCAACCGGCATTTAGTCGTAGGTAAAAACAGTTACGTATTGATTGAAGGGGATGCGCACTGGCAAAAAGATAAAAATGAGCGAATTGAAATCGGCCAAAATCGGCATATTGAATCCCAGTCATCAACGTACACCAAGTTTGACAAAGCCTATCTGGAAAACTGTCGCAGCGAAAATCATATCAAAGCA
>NZ_JAGSOY010000327.1 GCF_018837975.1 Zooshikella harenae
GTTCTGTGTAGGAATAAAGTGAAAGATCTAGCGCTACGTGCAATTAATGAATTAGCAATAAAGCATAATCCGGAATTTATAGTTCTGTATGGGTCTATTGTTCGTGGGGATTACACGGACGAGAGCGATATTGATATTGCTTGTTTCTGCAAAGAACCTGCAGTCACAAAAGATGTTCGCATCTTTGAAGGCAAGAAACTTGATTGTTGGGTTTATAAAATAGAAGAAGCTGTTCCGAATAGAAAGGACTTTCTAAGATTCGTTGGTGGTGAGGTATTTCTAGATAGCAATGGCATTGGTAGGAAGTTTGTTTCCGAAATAACCGATTTCTTTAATATTGGCCCTGACAAAATTAAAGCTGATGCTAGGGACCACCTACTTGAGTGGTCTAAGAACATGCTAATAAGGGCTTCAGGAGATACTATCGAAGCAAAATACCGCAAAACTTGGCTGCCGTGCGAACTCTTAGAAATATATTTTGAGCTAAGAAATATGTGGTACTTAGGGTCCAAGCAAAGTTTTCTTTGGCTGCAAGAAAATGATTACTCTATATACTGCATGTTTGAAAAAGCATTTTCAGATCCATCAGATATTTCGGTGCTAGAAAAATTAGTCAGTGCCGCAACTAACACAGAACAAGTACAGGCAATGGACGCGAAAAAGACCGCGCCAATGCTGTAAGCGTTA
>NZ_JAGSOY010000328.1 GCF_018837975.1 Zooshikella harenae
CTAGAGACCCCAAAAAAACCATTCATCCGCTACCGACGATTTTGTTTATCTCTATTTGCGCTATTTTTTGTGGTGCCAATAGCTGGGAAGATATTGTTATGTGGGCAGAAGTGCACAAGGAATGGCTATCAAAGTATGTCGATGTATCTAATGGCACGCCAAGTTACAGTACGATACGCCGAATATTTATGATTATAAAACCGGCGTGCTGGGGAGCATTGACTCAGAAAGTTCTATCGAGCCATCATTCTAACAAGAAGGCAGAGGTTCATATTTCAATTGACGGCAAAACATTACGCGGTAGTAAATGCGCTGCAAAAGATATACGCGCTATGCAGATAGTCAGTGCGTGGAGTACGGAAAACAATATTATTTTGGGCGAGGTCAAAACTGACAGCAAATCCAATGAAGTGACAGCGATTCCTCTGCTGCTTGCCCTTCTAGATTTGGAAGATGCGACGATTTCAATTGATGCAATAGCCTGTAACGAAACCATTGTTCAAGCGATATTAGATAAAGGAGCCAACTATTTACTGGGGTTAAAGAAAAATCAACCCACGTTATATGCGGCAGTAGAAGATTACGTGCAAGCAGAAGGCGCTAATCCTGATAATTTAACCTGTGACTACTTCGATGACACTCATGGTCGTTTAGTACGACGTCGCTATTTTGTCTTTGATACCCCT
>NZ_JAGSOY010000329.1 GCF_018837975.1 Zooshikella harenae
GTGCAAAGTTTACTGTATGGCAAAGTCACCATCAGTGGTGAAAATTATCCCAAATGCGAAGTCAATTATGGTCGAAATGGGGCGTTGACCATTAAAGCCAAAAAACCTTGGACCGCCGTTGATGCACCCATCGTTGATGATATTGAGGAAGTCAGCGTAGCCATGGCTTCCGCTCCAGGTGGTTCGCAAGCTAAGGATATTTATTTTGGGCCTGCCGTATGGAAATGCATGCGTAAAAATAAGCAGTTACTGGACCAGCTGGATACCCAAGTGGCGGGTACTAATGCCACCATTGATCGTGGACCGCAAACGACTGCAGATGATGTAGTGTTTGTCGGTTCACTGGGTGGCGGACGGTTAAAATTACACTGCGACAGTCGTCAGTATCAGGATGATGCAGGCCAAATGCAGCCCTTTTTACCTGAAGGTGTGGTGATGCCTGTCGGTGACGTGGAAGGGGTGCAATGTTTTGGCGCGATTATGGATGTCAAAGTATTACGGCCCATGCGCACCTTTCCTAAATCCTGGGTGCAGGAAGATCCGTCGGTGGAATATGTGATGACCCAATCTGCACCCCTGGTGGTGCCTGCTCGCCCTAATGGTTCAGCGTTATTAATTGACGTTTTAAAATAAACCATGAGTGCATTCCAAAACCTGCAGCAGGAACTGAATCGGGAACGTATGGC
>NZ_JAGSOY010000033.1 GCF_018837975.1 Zooshikella harenae
TCGGTATTTATTACCACGGGCTCTTTTGCACCACAACTTGACCAAACCACAGAGTGAAGGCCCAGACGATCACTGATAAGGTAATTATCATCGTAAGGACCGGTAAAGTCAGTTTTTAGGCGAGCTTCCTGAGGATAGCCTGCGAAGAAATAGCGGGATTGTTGAACAGCATTCACGCCGTTCTCTAAAGAGGCATATCCACGATAATTGACATCTACAATGGTAAATGCATAACCATTAGGGATATTAAGTTGTGCAGTCAAAGTACAGTTTTTACGGCTTTCGCGGTAAGGTACATTAGGTCCAACTTCGGCAATATAAGCATCAAATCCCAATACAAATGATTTGCCATCAGGCGCTACAGTGGTTGAAACTGTGCCAGAAGGACAACCAGTGCCTGAATTTTTAACCAGGTCAATAGTAACGGGTATTGAGCTACTGGCTGTGGCAATAGATGCAAGCGTTAAACCTGTAAAGAGAGTAAAAACGTTAGATAAACTGAGTACTTTAATCATCATTAATCCTTGAATAGACAGTTTTCTGTCTTTGCCATAGTCATATCAATCGGATTTTTCTTTATAAAAAAACAACTCAATTACGTAGGAAACGTTGTAATTTATGCATTTAAAATATGACAGATGTAAAATGATTTAATGAAGAATATGTTGGTATTGGAAGGTAGGAAATTTAACAGTTTCGTAATTGTCGATGAATATGATGATTTTAAGTGTAAATAACCAGGAGGCAGGCCCATAGGGCCTGCTTTTATATTTTAATTGAATGATAATTCGCTGTTTTCAGCTTCACTATTCATATTACAACGTCTGAATTGAATACCGTATTGGTGAGATAATTTACCATCAATAGTATCCGTTGTGATAAGGCCTCTGGCTCTACGATACCGACCATTTGAAACACGAAGTTCGGTATTAATGACTACAGGTTCTTTGGCTCCGCAGCTTGACCATACAACAGAGTGAAGTCCTAATCTGTCACTGATTAAATAGTTATCATCATAAGGACCTTGGAAATTAGTTCTCAAGCGTGCTTCTTGGGCGAACCCTGCAAAGAAATAGCGAGATTGTTGCATCGCTTTCACATGACGATCAAGCGAAGCATAGCCTCGATAATTAACATCAACAATGGTGAATGAATAACCGTTAGGAATATTAAGTTGTGCAGTGATGGTACAGTTTTTCCGGCTTTCCCGATAAGGAACGCCTGGCCCTACTTCAGCAATATAGGTGTCGAAACCCAGCACAAATGATTTGCCATCTGGCGCAACGGTGGTTGACACTGTGCCGGAAGGACAACCTGTACCAGAGTTTCTTACTAAATCAATGGTGACAGGGATTGAACTATCTGCGGTTGAAAAACCGGCGATGGTTAAGCTGGATAATGCTAGAAGTGTGGCGCTAAGTTTACGTAATGTAAATTGCATGATTCATTCCTTGATAATATTATTATTTTACCTGCCTACGGTTTTATACCCATCTCTGTGGGTATGCTGAAAAACACACCCTAATTAAACGAACATCATCATAAATATACGCTGCTATTTTTATAATTGATGTCTGTTATTTGGGTGTATTTACCCAACCCTTAAGTCGTTATTTTTGGTTTTAGATTGTTATAATTCGCTAACGCATGCCTTGTGAGTATACGGCGAGCCCCTGGTCTATTGGTCAATGCTGAAAAAGCGACTCTAACTGTTTGATATACCCTTCACGAATCATTTTTAGGGGCTGTTGTCAGCGTTCTTCATCCCAGTCACTTATTGATATAAGCTCCTGGGGCTTCATCAGTTGACGGCCGCCTCTAAAAACCCTTCGTTTTGGGTATAGATTCCTAAAAACAACGCTAAGGGTTTATACAAACGATTTTCAGTAAGTCATTACATATCACTCTCTTGTAATTGCTGAAAACCATTTATAAAACGAAATTTATAAAAATGTATTTCAGTTGCTAACCTATAAATATAAGCAATTAATTGATAGTTAAAACACTAGAGGGTACCTCTAAAAATGTACTTTTTTCGTGATGGTGGTGTCAGCGCTGTATTCACGGCCCTGCTAGCATTAATAAATACTTGAGGCTGCCATCGATAAACATGCAGTCGCTGTTTAGCCCTCATGTATTCCTTATATACTGCAAACCTCTGTGCAGTGCTTCCTTGCTCTTACAAAAAAAACACTATTTTTAGAAGTGCCCTACAACAAATACAACGTACTTGTTGGACAATTGAATTGTCATTTAATGCTTTGTTAACATGTTTTTTAGCCGTATCTGCTATTTGTGGTGCTGAAATATAAGTCAAGCCTTGCTGGTGGATAACGAGATACAGGTGTAAATTGTTTTAATTAGATTTTATTTTATTTATTTTCTCTAAATTAAATTTTGCTTTTTGGTAAAGTGGTTTTTATTATATATTGTTATTTTTTTAGTGTATGGCGTCCATGTTACTTTCACTAAAATAGTGATCGTAAAAAACTATTGTTTTAGGTGTTTAACTGTATTATATACGACAAATTTTTTGCTTGATCTATAGCAAGCGTTTTGGCTTAACCTTGTGGTTAAAAGATTGTATCTCTTATACGTTTATTCTGTGACAAAAATAAGTCAGTAGTGCTCCTTTTCAAAAGGAATTGACTTTTTGTGATGAGTGTCAAGTTACTGTTTGGGGTAGCTTGTTGAGTAAGATTTTTGATGACATTGCACTTCTTTAGACTATGCTTAGGAGGCTGTAATCGGATTACAATGATTTTAACTCAAAGTATTATAGTTTATCTTTATGTGAGGATGCTTTTTTTTAATACTATATTTTGCCTGTTTTATGTTTGGTTTGGTGCATTGCTCTGCTTTTTGCGCATTAAAATATTTTGTGTTATAAATATTTTATATAACAAGGATAGGCTATGACAAGTATCACTGCGCTTGGTATGACAGGAGAGTGACAGGTACGTTGCCCGATTAATACAAATTTTAACCAGCTAAACAATTCAAGAGTGGATTTATACATCATATGTGTGGGATTGCAGGCGAATTTCGTTTTGATCAACAGAGTCCTGATCTAAGTTTTGCTGATATCGCGAATAGAATGCAGGCAACACGAGGGCCTGATGCTTCAGGTATTTTTGCTCAAAATAACCAGCTATTTGCCCATCGTCGTTTAAAAATCATGGATTTATCTCATGAAGCGCAACAGCCAATGGTTGATATGACGCTTGGACTAGGCATTGTTTTTAATGGTGCTATTTATAACTACCGGGAAATTAGAAAAAGATTAATTGATCAGGGCTATCACTTCTTTTCGGATGTTGATACTGAGGTGGTTTTAAAAGCCTATCATGCATGGGGAAAAAAATGCCTGGACCGTTTTAATGGGATGTTTGCATTTGCCATTTGGCGTGTTGATGGTAGCCAGCTCTTTTTAGCCCGAGATCGGCTGGGTATTAAGCCTTGCTATTATGTAAAAAATCAACAATTTTTCCGTTTTGCTTCTTTTTTGCCTGCATTACTCCATAGCTCACAAGTATCTCATGAGTTAGACCCTGTCGCGTTACAGTTTTATTTGAATTTTCATGCGGTAGTACCTGCACCTTCAACCCTTTTTAAAGACATTCGCAAGTTGCCTCCAGGTCACTGGTTAGAAGTCAATGATGATGGCAGTGTTCAGCAAGCTTGTTGGTGGCAAGTTAATTACGAGCGATCAGCTGATCATGAAACTCAGTCAGTGGATGATTGGCAAATGATGCTACAAGAAACACTGCTTCAGTCAGTACGCCGCCGAAATGTGGCTGCTGTCGATGTGGGTATTTTGCTATCAGGTGGAGTGGATTCAAGTTTGTTGGTGGCGCTATTAGCAGAAATTAAAGGCTCAGGAATTCAGACCTTTTCCATTGGCTTTGATACTGTGGGTCACGAAGCAGGTGATGAATTTCAATACTCTGACATGGTAGCCAAGCAGTTTGGAACGACTCATCACCGTTGGCGGGTGACTGAGCAGGAATTGCTTAACACCCTGCCTCAGGCTATTAAAGCGATGTCTGAACCCATGGTGAGCCATGATTGTATTGGCTTTTATTTACTGGCTCAGGAAGTGGTTAAACATTGCCACGCGGTCCAAAGTGGTCAAGGTGCAGATGAGATATTTGCAGGTTATCACTGGTATCCACCCTTATTGGACACTAAGGATGCTTATAACTGTTACCGCCAAGCTTTTTTTGATAGAAGCTTTAAAGAGTATGAGGAAACTGTTAATTCATCCTGGTTTGTTGCCAACGACGAAGCGGGAGACTGGGTTAAAGCGCATTTTGCACAACCTGGAGCGCCACACCCATTGGATAAAGCCTTGCGTTTAGATACCACAGTGATGTTGGTTGAAGATCCCGTTAAACGAGTGGATAACATGACTATGGCCCATGGTTTAGAAGCAAGGGTGCCCTTCTTGGATCATGAGGTGGTTGAACTGGTGGCTAAAATGCCTCCTGCGATGAAAATTCAACAAGGTGATGGCAAGTGGCTGCTAAAGCGTTTAGCACGACAGTGGGTACCTGCTGAGGTGATTGATCGACCAAAAGGTTATTTTCCTGTCCCTGCGTTGAAATATCTGAAGGGTACAGTGCTAAATCAAATTACTGAGGCGCTTCATCAACCTCAAGCTAAACAGCGAGGATTATTTAATTCCGCTTATTTAAATAGGTTATACCGGAATCCTGAGGCTCATATTACGCCATTACGCGGTTCAAAATTGTGGCAGCTGGGATTACTTGAGCTTTGGTTTCAAGCACAAGGTATTTAACATGACTACCCGTTTGCGTAATCGGTCACGGATTGTACGAAAACAACAGCCTTCATTTGAACAGCTGCAAGCTGCCTGTTTGCGGGAGGAAAATGACCGTAGTCAGCCTCACAATGTCACAGTGGATTGTGGTTGGGGAACGTTGATTATGGGGCATACGTTTGCATCCACAGACTTGATTGCAAAGCCACTGTTAGAAGAGCCTTCAGGCCAACGAAACATTGCTTTTTACGTTGACCAGCCTCATGTGTTATTGGCTAATGCACCACAATCATTCTTTTTGGATCCATCAGACACCTATCGTTTATGGATGACGAATTACCGACCTCGGCAACGAATTATCAGTAGTATTACCGTTCGTCGAGCGACTTCGAGTCATGATGCAGAGACGATGAATACCATTTTATTAAAACGGGGTATGGTTCCTATTCCGGTTAAGCATATTTTACAGCACCGGCGCTCAAAGAAACTGTTGTATTTAGTGGCAGTAGATCGAAAGTCTGGTGAAGTGGTTGGTACGGTGATGGGGCTTAACCATGAAAAACTATTTGATGACCCTGATAAAGGCAGTAGTTTGTGGTCCTTAGCGGTTTCGCCAGAGTGTAAACACAGTGCAGTGGGTGAAGCACTGGTTCGTTATCTTGTAGAATATTTTCAGGTACGAGGCTGTCAGTTCCTGGACTTATCTGTTTTACATGATAATTCAAGTGCTAAAGCACTTTATAAAAAACTAGGATTTGAGCGCTTAAATACCTTTGCGGTTAAAAAGAAAAATGCCATTAATGAAAAATTATTTGTAGGACCTCAGGCTTGCCTTAAGCTAAATCCTTATGCACAGATTATTATTGATGAGGCACTTGCTCGTGGTATTGAAGTCCTTGTTGACGATGCTGCTGAAAGTTTATTTACCTTACGCCATGGTGGGCGGGTCATTCGCTGCAATGAGTCATTAACGGATATCACATCAGCCTATGCGTGTAAGCTTTGCCAAAATAAATGGTTGACCCATAAGACGCTAATGCGTGCCGGTCTAAAAGTACCAGAGGCCTTGTTAGTTGAAGATGACAGTACGGAAAAAATTCAGGCTTTTATTGATAAAGTGGGATCCGTTGTCGTTAAACCTCTGGATGCAGAACAAGGTCAAGGTATATCAGTGGGTCTATTAACACTGGATGAGGTGAAAACAGCCATCCAGTATGCTAGGCAAGTGTCCTCCCAGGTTTTACTGGAAAGTTTTCATCACGGTTTTGATTTACGGGTGTTAGTGATTGATGACCAAGTTGTTGCGGCCGCGATTCGAAAGCCTGCAGAAATTGTTGGGGATGGCGCGAGCTCTATTAAGCAATTGATTAGCAAGCAGAGTCGACGCCGTCAGGCTGCAACGGGGGGTGAGAGTACGATCCCAGTTGATCAGGAGACCATCCGTTGCGTTAAGCAGGCGGGTTGGATGATGGATGATGTATTACCACAAGGAGAGGTGCTCCAAGTACGCAAAACAGCTAATTTGCATACAGGGGGAACTTTGCATGATGTAACGGATAACTTGCATCCGGAGATAGCACAAGCTGCTCTGGAGGCCACGAAAGCATTGGGTGTGCCTGTTGTGGGCATTGATTTTATGGTGCCCAATCCTGGGCAACCTACCTATGTCATAATCGAAGCAAATGAACGGCCAGGACTGGCAAATCACGAGCCACACCCAACTGCACAACGATTTGTTGATATGTTATTTCCAATGACGAAACAGCATTAAGCTATCCAGCTGGAAGGATTAATCCTGCTATGAATAAAGGCATCGACATTCCAATTGATATGGGGTATTTGCAGCAAATTATGTTGGAGCTGTTTGCAATTCCCTGCCCTACAGGATTTACAGATCGTGTCGTTTATTACGTTTGTAATAAGCTACAAGAGTTGGGTATTAGTTATGATTTGACGCGACGAGGTACGATTCGAGCTCACTTAAAAGGTGCTGAGCAGCGTCCTGATCGGGCGATTGTGACCCATCTTGACACTATTGGCGCGATGCTACGTGAAATTAAAGGTAATGGACGGCTAAGTATTACCCCCATTGGTCACTGGTCAAGCCGTTTTGCGGAAGGTGCTCGTGTTACCATCTTTTCTGATAATAGCAGTTTTCGAGGAACGGTTTTGCCACTGTTAGCAGCAGGACATGCCTTTAATGAGGCTATTGATAGCCAGCCCATTAATTGGGATCAGATTGAGGTGCGTATTGATGAGCATGTTTATACTGCAGATGATGTACGTCAATTAGGTATGGAGGTTGGGGATTTTATTGCCTTTGATCCTAATCCGGAGTTACTTGATAATGGATTTATTGTATCCCGTCACTTAGATAACAAAGCAGGAACAGCAGCGCTACTTGCGGCCTTAAAAGCAGTTCTTGAACATAACATACCTTTGGCGATTGACTGTCACCCAATTTTTACACTGACAGAGGAAGTGGGATCGGGGGTGGGCCATGCTTTGGATGAAATGGTGACAGAGTTTGTTGGGGTTGATATTGCGCCTGTTGCACCTGGTCAGAACTCGACAGAGTTTGGAGTAACCGTTGCGCTGAAAGATTCCAGTGGTCCCTTTGATTATCACCTGTCGAGACACTTAATCAATTTGTGTAAAGAGAAAAATATTCCCTATCAGCGTGATGTGTTTCGTTTTTATTACAGTGACGCATTATCTGCTGTGCAGGCAGGTCATGATATCCGTCATTCACTCATCACCTTCGGCACAGATGCGACTCATGGTTATGAACGGACACACTTATCTGCGCTTGAGTGTGTGGCAAAATTATTGGTGGCCTATATGGAAAGTGGACCAGCACTCGACAGTGATAAAGTGGATGCAGCGCCAATGGAAGAGTTTGCTAAACAACTTAAGCCTGAAAACATGCCGAAAAAGAATACCAGTGTACCAGACATTAACAGCCTTTGATCTTTATTGGTAAATGAAGCTTTGAGGAATAGGAAGGTTAGTCTGATTTATGGATGGTGAGATAATTATGAATAAATGTGGGTATATCAATAGCACAAAATATTTGGCCATTTATTTCAACTGAACCAATGATAAGTCTGTAGGGGTCATCAAGGGGGGATTCACTTTGCTCAATAATGTCTTCAGTGGCATTTAATATCTCTCCGACACCATCGACTTTTAGCCCATAAATACCATGATTGATTTCGTAAGTGATGATTTTTTGATCGTGTGTGGGGTTAGTATAATTCAAATGTAGTATACTGCTGGCATCGATAAGAGTGAGAATTTCACTCCGGTAGTTAATGATACCACTTACAAACTCAGGAGCGCCTGCAACACCAACAGGCGCAATGAAGTCGAGGATTTCTCTAATCACGCTGGTTTCATGAAGACACCACACTTCTCCAATCTGAATCGTCAGCCATTGTTTTGTCTGAGACATAACGCTCGCTTGTGTTGGTGTATTTATTAGTCAAGTATAGTCAACTATGATCAGGTGACTTCAAAATATACTTTTTTTACACTATTTGCATCACAAACCTTTGCTCAAAAAGGTGACTACCCTTCTGCTTTTTTTAGTGATGCCTTAATAAGTACCTGCCAAATAATGGAAGTGTTTGAGTTAGGGTCTACCCTACGACGTGTTTGTTGCTGATTGGGTTTGATGATGTGTTCGGGAAGGAAGAGGTAATCATTGCTTTTTAAAGAGTGATTTGTTTTTAATTTGGCTAATAAAGAGAGTTTTCCATCAGGTAATGTGGTGAGTAGAAACTCCAAGCGGGTTTTTTGGTCTGATAAGAAAATACTGGCTTCTTTATTGCTTTCCAAGTCAATTGAAATGGTATCGAATTGCTGTTTGCCCAGTTGCAGTTTACCTCGTAAATGATATAAACCATCAGCCATATTAAAAGGGGCGTACATAAAAAAAATACTGGTAATGCCAACCAGCAGCATACGATTAAGCAGCATAAAACGTATATTCCTGATAAATATAGGGTTTCCTGAAGCATGTTTTAATGTGAACTATAAGGAAAATTATTATAGGGAACTTGCGGTATAACGACAGTCTTTTAGGTTGATAATCGCTGATTACTTTAAGTAATTATTCGCTTTGTGACGTGGTTTAATGTTTTTTAACAGGCGATGCCATTTGCATTGAGGCAAATGTAACCACCGCTTTAATTTTTAGTACGTTTTTATTGACTTATGAAGAAATAGTCAATAGTTGAATCAATTCTGTCTTATTTTGGGTGATATCTTCCAAGGTATAGCAGTCCATTTCGCTTAAAAACGCTTCCATAGCTTTTGCCAAAGCTTGTTGTAATGCGCAATGTTCAACCAGTTTGCAGCGTGGTGCATGGCACTCAACAGCTTGTAAATTACCTTCTAAGGCGCGAATGACCGAGCCGAGTATAATTTCTCTTGGCTTTTTAGCTAACCGAATCCCCCCGCCTTTACCTCTAACACTGTAAATAATCCCGAGCCTAGTTAACTGGTTGACGACTTTTACCAAATGGTTTCGTGAAATGTCATAGCGTACAGCCACATCTCCGACACTGGTTAATGAGTTGTCTGGTAATGTAGTCAGGTAAATAAGGGTCCGTAAACCATAGTCAGTGTATTGTGTGAGCTTCATACAGGGTTAGAGTAGTTAACTTAAATGACTTGCTTCAGGTTAAATATATATTTAAGATACATATTTTAAAATATGTATTTGAAATGCAACTTTAAAATAACCTCTTACTCTGGAGCTTAAGAACATGCTCGACGCGCAAACTATTGCAACTGTTCAGGCTACTATTCCTTTGTTAGAACATGCTAATACGGCAATCACAACGCATTTTTATCAGCGTATGTTTAAGTGGAACCCAGAACTCAAGCATATGTTTAACCTCAGTAATCAACACAACACTACCCAGCCCAAAGCACTTTTTAAGGCAATTTTGGCCTATGCCAAACATTTACATGAACCTGATCGTTTAGCGCAAATGGTTGAACATATTGCGCAAAAACATACGGGATTTATGATTTTGCCTGAACACTACCCTATTGTTGGACAGCATCTGCTAGCAACGTTACAAGAACTTGCACCTGATGCTGCAACACCAGAGGTGCTTGCGGCCTGGGAAAAAGCATATGCGGTCCTTGCTGATATTTTTATCCAACGAGAAGGCCTGCTTTATGAGCAGCGAGAAGCTGTAGCCGGTGGATGGCGAGGACCTCGTTCATTTTGTGTGATTAGCAAGGAACGTGAAAGCGAGTGTATTACGTCATTTGTGTTAGCCGCCGAGGATGGTGAAGCGGTAATGGACTTTCAACCTGGGCAATATCTTAGCGTCATTACGCCTTCAGGTTCTGCCTCAGCGTATCAACAGATTCGACAATATTCACTTTCGGATAAGCCAAATGGAAAAACCTACCGAATCAGTGTGAAGCGAGAGCAGTATCCACAGCCAGGTTTGGTTTCTAATTATTTACACGAGCAAGTCAGTGTAGGAGATAAACTAAATATTTTGCCTCCTGCAGGGGATTTCTATCTGCAAGCAGATCATAAAACACCCGTAGTATTAATATCCGCAGGTGTTGGGGTGACACCGATGATGAGTATGTTAGAAAGTCTTTTGGATAGGCAGCATGCTGAAAAAATTTATTTTTTGCATGCGTGTGAGCACGGTGATGTTCACGCATTTGGTCGGTATCTGTCAGTTTTAAAGCAACAATATGCGAATTTAATAACCTATACATGGTATCGAAAACCAGATACTAAAGATCGTAAGTTCCATGATTATGACTATGCAGGAATAATGAATTTAGGTTTATTAAATAAGTCATTATTTAGTCCTGATCACCAATACTATTTATGTGGACCTTTATCCTTTATGGAAAATATTTATCAACAATTAATGGCTATAAAACATGTATCATCAGACCAACTCTTTTATGAAGTATTTGGTCCTCATAATTCACTAAAATCAGCGGATTAAGCTATTAAGGCATGAACGTTTGATTAATTTTTTGCTAAATTATATTTTTTGTGGTAAATGTAAAACTATATTGGCGAATTAAAAATAAAATATATTCCTTATGTTGATGCTATAAAATATTTGTAGTGTTTAAAGATAAGTGTCACCAGCCTGTCAACTTTATTTGGTTTAATTATTGCCCATCATTCATCGTGTGGGCTTTATTGCCAGTCTTAAATAACAGCATAAGGGACGTTGCTGTTATTCAACTTGTTGTGCAAATTACCAACATTTGCCAGACATCTGTGATAAAACGGTGTGCATATTTTATGCGACAAGTGGTTAATTATTGTTATTACACTGAGTTGTAAGCTAGCTCTCAGCAAGTCGTTACGTTAATGGCTTTGGCTTGATGTGTAGACATTGTGGGATTGACTATATCGTTTTAGCGCGATGCAGAAAAACTCTAACGTAAATGAAGAGATTATTATGCAAAATGTTGAATCTAGTAATGCTTATTACCTATCGAAATTTAACCAGTCATTTGGTGATAAGCCTAATGAAGTCAGGGATACAGAACATTACAAAGATGAATATGTAACGACATTTGTCGAAAAGTGGGATCAGCTTATTGATTGGGATCGACGATGGGAGACTGAAGGCAATTTTTTTATTGAGCAATTGCGTTCACGAGGTGTAAAGAAGGTGTTAGATGTTGCGACGGGGACAGGTTTTCATTCTGTTCGCCTGCTTGAGTCTGGGTTTGATGTGGTCAGTGCCGATGGCAGTCCTGCCATGTTGGCGAAAGCATTTGAAAATGCAAAAGCCCGAGGTCATATTTTACGTGCTGTGCAGGCTGATTGGCGTTGGCTTAATCGCACAATTCATGAACAATTTGATGCGGTTATCTGTCTGGGAAATTCATTTACGCATTTATTTAATGAGCGGGATCGGAGAAAGGCGCTTGCAGAGTATTACGCTACATTAAATCATGATGGACTGTTGATTTTAGATCAACGAAACTATGATTCAATACTTGATGAAGGCTATAACTCAAAGCACAAATATTATTATTGTGGGGAAACTGTTGTAGCTGAACCTGAGTATATTGATTCTGGCTTAGCGCGATTTCGTTATTTTTTTCCTGATGGTAGTCAATATCATTTAAATATGTTTCCCCTGCGTAAACAGTACTTACGTCGCTTATTACATGAAGTTGGTTTTCAACAGCTCGAAACATTTGGCGACTTTCAGGAGACATTTAAAGCTAATGAACCAGATTTTTTAATCCACGTGGCCGAAAAAGAGTATAAAAACAGTTATAGTGAGGCGTAAAAATGAATGAATCTCATAGCCTAGAAGTCAATAAAACGAAGGCATATTATAATAGTTGTGATGCAGATAATTTTTATGCCCATATATGGGGAGGAGATGATATTCATATTGGACTGTATGAAAATGATGCAGATACTATAAAACAAGCGAGTCATCGAACCGTTCGTAAAATGGCCAATTTGTCAGACATAAACAGGTCAACCAGGGTGCTTGATATTGGGTCTGGTTATTGTGGGGCTGCACGTTATTTAGCAAAGACATTTGATTGTAAAATTACGGCGTTGAATTTAAGTGAAAAAGAAAATCAGCGAGCCAGGCAATTGAATGAACAGGATTGTTTGTCTGACCAGATTACAGTAATTGATGGCTCTTTTGAAGCTATGCCTTTGGATAATAACAGTTTTGAGCGTGTTTGGTGCCAAGATGCCATACTCCATAGTGCTAATAAACGAAAAGTATTTGAGGAAGTTGCAAGGGTACTTAAGCCTGGAGGCTGCTTTGTTTTTTGCGATCCTATGCAAACAGATCATTGTCCTAACGGCGTATTACAACCTATTTTAGATCGTATTCACTTGTCTGCTTTGGCAAGTCCCGCATTTTATCGTAATATTGCATATCAAACTGGATTTAAAGATATGTTGTATTATGACTATAGCGTTCAATTAACACGACATTACCAGTCTGTATTAAATGAAACGGAACGAAGGGAAAAGGAGCTTAAAAAACATGTTAACATCACTTACTTAAATCAAATGAAAAAAGGATTAAGTCATTGGATTGATGGTGGGGTCAAGGGCCATTTGTGCTGGGGTATATTTAAGATTAATAAAAAAACAGGTTGATAACACTGATATTATTCAACCATGATCAGTCACCTTCCCGTTATCTAAATACTTATTCTATACCCTTCACGAATCATTTTTAGGGTTTGTTGTCAGCGTTCTTGAACACCAAGGATGGTGTGAATGCAGTTTATGCAGGAGCATTTAACTGCCACCCCAGTCACTTATTAATATAAGCGCTTGGGGCTTCATCGCTTGACGGCCGCTCCTAAAAACCCTTCGTATTGGGTATATTAAAGCCTAATAATGGTTAAATGTTGTTATGGCTTTATCTCAAAAAAATAATCTGACTTAGAAGTAAAGCAGATTCTAATAAAAAATAATTCGTTGTTTTAACTGTTCTTCTGCAAATATGTTGACTGATATTATCAAATATCAAATCAGTGATTGAAGTTCGATAAAACAAGAAGTGTATCAGTATTAGGTGTAATAATGGTTTTTAGTTTTTTACTTTTTTTAGGTTTGTTTGCACTCATTGGGGTTAGTTCAACACTGGTAAGTCGTGGTACCAAAAAAGACTATTATTTGGCAAGTAAGTCAATATCTCCAGCTTTTGTAGGGTTATCTGCTGTTGCAACCAATAACAGCGGCTATATGTTTATTGGTGTCATTGGTTACACTTATGTAACAGGGTTGGCCGCTATTTGGTTAATGATTGGTTGGATTGCCGGGGATTATTTAGCGTCGACATTTGTTCACTCTCGGCTGAGGAAAGCGACAGGACAGACTGATGAGGTCAGTTTTGCTGGCGTGCTTAATCACTGGCATGGCCGGCAAGCGATGCTGTTACAACGTGTTATTGCACTGATATCCTTCGTTTTTTTACTGGCATATGCCAGTGCGCAGCTGGTGGCTGGAAGTAAAGCACTACATGTGCTGTTAGGCTGGCCCGTCTGGGCCGGCGCTTCCATAGGTGCTTTTTTGGTTATGTTTTATTGTTTATCTGGTGGGATTCGCGCTTCAATTTGGACCGATGTTGCTCAGTCAGTTGTCATGATTACGGCCATGGCTGTCATGTTAGTTGTTGCAACAGTATCTTTTGGCGGCCCATCTCAAGTGATTATGGAGATGAGTAAAGTTGACGGTTTTTTAGACTGGTTTCCAAAAGATTTGGCTTTGCCAGGCATTATGGGGGGAGTACTGTTTGGGGTTAGTTGGGCTTTTGCTGGGTTATCAGTGATTGGCCAGCCACATATTATGGTGCGCTTTATGACATTGAGTAGTGCCACAAAAATGAGACAGGCACGACACTGGTACTACACATGGTTTGTGGCATTTTATGTCATGGCAACGATTGTTGGTATGATATCAAGAATTTATTTAAGTGATACAAATGCGTTTGATGCTGAATTAGCATTACCAACGATGGCTTTAGAGCTGTTATCTCCTTTTATGGTTGGTTTGGTATTAGCCGGTATTTTTGCGGCAACTATCTCCACTGCAGATTCTTTAATATTAAGTTGCT
The DNA here is from genome assembly GCF_018837975.1 of Zooshikella harenae. Lineage (GTDB taxonomy): Bacteria > Pseudomonadota > Gammaproteobacteria > Pseudomonadales > Zooshikellaceae > Zooshikella > Zooshikella harenae. The sequence goes on from NZ_JAGSOY010000033.1 coordinate 14,401, forward strand.
CATCAGCACTGACCCATGATTTATTACCCCATAACATTGAAAACACATGGGTGTTAAAGATAACGACCGGATTAATTACATTACTGGCACTAATGTGGGCGATTTTTAATCAACAAACAGTATTTAGTTTAGTTATTATGGCCTGGTCGTCACTTGCCAGTGCTTTTGCCCCGCTATTGATTTGCTTATGTTTGGGAGGGAATCCAAAGCCTAGAGTCAGTCTCTTCGCAATAATAACAGGATTATCTGTTGCATTAATCTGGCGATATTTAGGCTGGCACACGGTAATCTATGAAGGCATGCCTGGTATTTTGGTAGGGTTAATAGTGCTATATTCTCCTTTACTTTTAGCATTCTTTCAGACAACTGTCGTTAAACTTCGCTATGCCATAAAACCTTAGAAAGATTAAAAGTGGCTTTTATTCTTCTGCCCTGCTTCATTCATACTGTCATTAGTACTTGAAGCTTGGCAAAGATGTTCATTGTGCAGACTGTCCAGTTTTGATGCTAGGGTACCTCTAGAAAAAGTGCATTGTTAGAGGTGCACACTAGACTTTTTTGAGTGACATTAATGAGTATTTATTTCATGCAGAGAGTTATAAGGAAATGTCTGTTTGGAGCCCTGACAGTTATTTACAGTTTGCCAGCGAGCGATTAAAACCTATTCAAGACTTAATTCACCGCATTTCATGTGAACAGCCGGAATGGGTTGTCGACTTAGGCTGTGGTCCTGGTAACAGTACTGCAGAATTAAGAAATCGTTGGCCGCATGCGGAGATAATTGGTATTGATCAGTCTCCTGAAATGCTGAATAAAGCCAAACAAAGCAGTTTGCAGGCTAACTGGCTCAAAGCCGATATAAGTCGCTGGCAGGCTTCTGATCCTGTCGATATTTTGTTTGCCAATGCTGTATTGCACTGGTTACCAAACCATGAGGTATTATTTCCTCAATTGATCGCTCAACTTTCTACTTCAGGAATATTGGCTGTACAGATGCCAGCCAACTTGGATGCTCCACTTTATCAGGTTGTACATGAATTAGTTGACTCAGCTTATTGGCATAAACGCTTTAGGACGTTTGTTAAAGCGGTGACATTAGAGCAAACAGCATTTTATTACAATGTATTAGCGCCTTTATGCTCATATATTGATATTTGGGAAACCTGTTATTATCACTTGATGGAAAATCATCTTGCTATTCTTAACTGGTTTCGAGGTACAGGTTTACGTCCTTATTTAGCCGCGCTTGCAAATAGAGAGTGGCAGGAGGAGTTTGAGCAACAAATATTACAGGGGTATCAGCAAACTTATCCTAAGCAAAAAAATGGTTATATTTTATTCCCCTTTCGTCGTCTGTTTATCGTTGCTCGACGTTAACTCTATGGGTTTTAAAGCCAAAGCTAAAAAATTTTTAACATCCTCAGAAGAGTTAATTCAATAACAACTGTTATAATTGTAATAATGCAAACGATCAAAAAAGCATCAGTATTTTCTGTGCCTGGTAATCCTCCCACATTTATTCCTAATAATCCTGTTAGAAAACTAATCGGTAGAAAAATTGCGGCAACAACTGTAAGTAAATAGGTGTTACGGTTTAACTTTTCAGAAAGTTGTTGTTGTAGGTTATCTTTTATAATAATGGCACGTTCCCGCATGGTTTCTAGCTCTTCCGTTACCCTAGTCACTTCATCTTGTACATTGCGAAAGCTAAAACCTTGCTCATGGTTTAACCATGAAAGTTGACTAAGGATCAAGTTTGATAAGGCGGTGACTTGGGGGGCAATGTATCGCCTTAATTGAGTCACTTGGTTACGCAGCTGTGTGACTTCACGGATCAAACGTGAAGTGGCGGTTAAGTCATCATTATTTTCTAAGTTATCAAGTTGCTCATCAAGCTGTTCAAGGTAAATAGCCATTTTATCTGTGAGTCCTGATATTAACCAAACAAGCAGCTCTGCAGTGCTTTTAGGGTAAATGCCCTTCATAAATTGCTGTTGAAGCTCATTCACGGTTACGAAGTGATATTTGCTGAGAGTGATTAAGCGCTTTCCTTGAATCCAACATCGAATAGAAATCATTTCTTCAGGCGTTGCACCTGGATTTAGGTTAATGCCTCGCAAATTGAGTAAACAGTTATTCAGGTAGAGCTCACAACGTGGACGAGTATCCTCCGATAAAAGCGCTAAACTTATAGCTTCAGGTAGTTTAAGTTCACCTATTAACCATGAATCGAGGTCTGGGGTATCACGCCTTAGGTGGATCCATACAAAACGATCAGGATGAGGAGGTGTCAAAAGTTGCTCAGGGGTTAATTTTTGTCCTCCACCTTTACCATCGAAAATCCAGGCGGTTTGCAGTGCATCTTCAATGGTTTTTAGGTCTGGAGAGGTATGATTCATCATTATCTCATTTTGGACTGAGCAAAAGTAAACGGCGTAAGTCGTTTAATGGGGTTGACCTTTGTATATCATTCTATTCAGAGTTTGTTAACCTCTAAAAATGAACATCTTTTGTAGTCATTAGGGCTGCTCTATATTTTATCAAAATTTGGTCGTGTATTCTTTCGATAAGGAATGTATAGGTTGAGTGAACAATCGATTAATTGACACGTAGCTTAATTAAAGTAGCGAAGTTTATTTGACACCGGTGTGATGAGGTTAGTATTGAAGGATATCAATTTGAGAGCCACAACGTGCAAAAACAAACTGGTTAATGGTGTATCAGTTTCTTCTGGTCTTGCATGGGGACGAGCTTATCATTACCAGGATATTCTCTGGCGTGAGCATGATCACTATGCTGTAAGTAAACAACAACTGACGAATGAGTATGATCGTATTGATACTGCGATTGATGATGTACAAGATGACTTGATGCACTCAGCCCAAAATACCAAGGAGCATTTAAATGATGAAGTAGCTGATATTTTTCAAGTTCAGTCGATGATGTTGGATGACTTGACGTTACTTGATCAGCTTAAGGACACGCTCCGGACAGAGCAAATCAATGCAGAACAAGTGATTAAAATTGTTTTTCGACGCTTAGCGGAACAGTTTCGTGATGCTAAAGATGAAGCCTTTCGGAGTAAAGCAGATGATATTGAAGACTTGTGTCGTCGTCTTTTAATGTCGCTGGGAGGTATTCAAGCGCACATGCTGGAGCGTCTTCCACCTCACAGTGTGGTGGTTGCTAGACGACTGTTACCCTCAGATACGATTTACTTATCCCGACAAGCAGCCGCTGGAGTGATCTTGGAGCAAGGTGGGTTAGGCTCTCATGCGGCATTACTAACCCGTGAGTTAGGTATTCCTTGTGTAGGCCATGTTCAGGATATTTTTAATACGGTTACCAACCGTTCGTTATTGCTGCTGGATGGCGACAATGGTTCGGTTGTCGTTGATCCTGATCGAGAGACATTTCTTGGGTTTCGGGATCTTGTTAAAAATCAGCGCAAGCGCCTTCGTAAGGCACAGCAACAACGGTTTGCCCCCGCAGTAAGTGCTGACGGTGAGCAGATTTCTGTGATGGCTAATGTGAACTCCCCTGAAGATGTATTAAATGCAAAAGCCCAGGGATGCGATGGGATTGGTTTGTATCGATTAGAAGGGGTTTATCTAAGTAATAAAATGGTGCCCAGTGCAGAGGAGCTTTATAGCTATCTCCGTGAAGCTTTATATGTGGTGAGAGATCAGCCACTAGTCATCCGGTTATTGGATGCGGGTGGAGATAAAAGACCACCAAGTCTCAGTTTGCCTGATGAGCCAGACCCTTTTTTAGGGCTTAGAGGGATTCGATTATTACGTGAAAACCTCGATTTACTTAAGACTCAGCTTGAAGTACTGGCGAAGCTTTCATTGACAATGAAAGTGACCATTTTAATTCCAATGGTGACCCTGAAAGAAGATATTTTAGTTGTCAGAAGAATGTTGCAGGACGTTGTCGCTGAGAAAGGTTACCGTCAGGTGCCACCACTAGGGTTTATGGTTGAAACACCAGCGGCAGCATTATGTATTGAGCAACTGTTACCACTGACGGATTTTATCAGCATTGGCAGTAATGATTTGACGCAATATACCATGGCAGCAGGCCGAGAAAACATGTCTGTCAGTAGCTATTATATAGAACACCACCCTGCCGTCTTGAGCTTGATACGTCAGGTTATAGCCAATAGTCAAAAACAAATACCCGTTTCACTGTGTGGTGAACTTGCGGCTAATAAACAGCATATTTCATCACTGTTACGCCTGGGGTTAAGGTCTTTTAGTGTTGCACCGCCAATGATTCCTGAAGTGAAATCCATTATTCGTTTATGTCGAGTTAAGGAATCGCTTCAGGTGTAGCGCTTATAAGTAGTGCCTACAACCACTTAATGAGTACGACAGCAGAAAGGCACAGTGTTAGCAGAGAAATTGTCAATGGCAATAACCAGCGATTGGTTTTAGGTGGTGTTGGAGGCATTGTTCCTGCGTCAACGGTTAGGTTTACTTCTTCCTCTGGTAGGTCTAATTCTGGTTCACAGTTAATGAGTGATAGCTTAGGAGGTGCATTTTTACTGGTGTGCTGGTGCATGGGGGTTGTTGAGGTATGACCAGATTGCGCACAATAAATTAATGCCAGTCGAGTCATAATAATTTGCTTGTTGGGCTCACATATGTACTGAAACCAATTCGCGGGAAAATCAATATAACGCAGGCTAACAGTAAGGATATGACCTGTAGGGATACGTAAATAGCCATTGTCTTCAATAAACAAGCTCAGTAGAGCTTGGTCGTCTTCACTTAAACCGTTATGAGTTCCTTTTAGTGGCTGCATAAGGCGCACAATGGCTTGGTCTGTTGTGTGGGCTAGCACCAACACAGCACATGTCTGATCAGTCCACGTTAAGAGTGCGGGGTATGGAAACTGGTCTGGCTGCAGCACATCATAATTGATAGGAAATGCTGGCTTGCTGGCAGGTTCATTAGCCGAATTGGTAAGTAGTAAGTTGAGTCCAGCATAGACAAAGTCTCGTTGCAAAGGATACTCATCAAGGGGTAAACAACAACTGCGAATTAATGCATTAAGTTCGTATTGAAATAATGAAGGGTGTAATGCGGCGTTTTCATGGAAATAGTTATACATCGCTTCATTTTCAATCGAAAAACCATGGCCTTTAAAATAAGGATGTTGGCGATGACTTAAAAATAAACTGGGTCGTTCACCTGCTTGATTTGACCAACTAAAATTAATGCCAATCTGATATTCATTAACAGGAAATAAACGTTCCCAAACAGGTTTTAGCTGGTTATCAATCAGTTTCAGGTAACGGTCCACTCGCCGCATATTATGATCCTATCCCTTATATTAACGAGGCATACCCTTTAGAACGGGATTACAACAGGTGATAGGTGCATGATACCTGGAATTGCGCTTTTAAACTGTTGGCTATGTTGCAAACTGTTCGACATTATTTATCGTGCTTGGTTTTTGACTTTTTTGCTGATCACTTTCTACTTTGATGACGTTAACGTTGGCTGTAGGGAATAATATTTATAGTGTCGGTTTATACCTTTAAAGAGGTATTTTACAGTATAAACCTTGGATATTAGGTATTAGTCAGCAGAATTTGGAATTATGTACTTAACTATTGAACATGGATTGGGGTAGAAAAACAGGAATGAACTCACAGCCAATCATTTTTTGAACAAGATTAAATTATAAAAAAATGTTTTGAAGTGAATATATATGAGCATACTTCCTTAAAAAGTAGGTGAACTTATCATGAAATCACTGTTGACGGTTTTATTGATTAGCTTGTTTTCAATAGGTAATGTGACTGCAGAAAAACTAAAAATTGCAGCAAATTCATGGGCTCCCTTTGTTGGAGAGGAGTTAGTGAATAAGGGCTTCTCTACTGATTTAGTGACCAATATTCTGATCAAGGCTGATTATGACATATTGTGCCATGGGCACGGGCATTAAATGGCCTTTTGATGGGGATTATGATGCGATTTATATTGCCTGGTATAGTGATGAACGCGCTAAACAACTCAATTATGCTGAGCCGTACTTAGTGAACCGAATTAAATTTATTAAGCGCAAAGGTGAAAAGATTACCTATAAAACGTTGGAAGATCTTAAACCATACAAAATTGGAATTGCTCGTGACTATGCTTATCAAGCTGATTTTGATAATGCATTTTTTTTTAAAAAAGAGCCTGCAAGAACATTTGTCTTGAATTTAAAAAAACTACTTTCTAAGCGAATCGATCTGACCTTGGAATATGAGTGGGTAGCTAAATATGAGATTGCGAATAAAGCAAAAGATACTGAGGGCAAGGTTGAGTTTGTTGATAATGCCCTCAGTGAGAATCCATTACATTTTGCGGTAAGCCGAAAAAATCCTAATCATGAAACCATTGTAAAGAAATTTAATGAAGCGCTTGCCACCCTCAAAAAATAGGGTACTTATGATGAAATCAAAACGCTTCATGGTTTTTAATATACCCTTCACGAATCATTTTTAGGGTTTGTTGTCAGCGCTCTTGACCACCAAGGATGGTGGGAATGCAGTATATGCAGGAGCATTTAACTGCCACCCCAGTCACTTATTAATATAAGCTCCAGGGGCTTCATCGCTTGACGGCCTCCCCTAAAAACCCTTCGTTTTGGGTATAAATTACATGTGGATTGCTAAGTTACTCATGTTGGTCAAATGGCTGTAGTAGTAGCTGTAAGTCTTCGTCAGTCAGTGATGTTTTAACGGTGGGGGCTTCATTGTATAAAGCATCAGCCAACTGTTGTTTTTTTGCTTGTAACATGAGCATTTGTTCTTCAATGCTATGCTGAGTCACTAAGCGGTAGACAAATACTGGCTTGTCCTGACCTATGCGGTAGGCTCGGTCGGTAGCCTGCTGTTGAACAGCAGGATTCCACCAGGGGTCATAGTGAATGACTGTATCAGCTGCGGTTAGGTTTAATCCTACCCCCCCTGCTTTAAGGCTGAGTAAGAAGATAGGGATATCACCTTGCTGAAACTCTTTAATAACTGCATGTCGATTTCGAGTTTGCCCTGTAAGTTTTACATAGGGTAATTGTTTGTCAGTTAACTCTTTTTCAATTAATTGCAGCATGCTGGTAAATTGCGAGAAAACCAGAATTTTTCGATCTTCAGCCACCAGCTGCTCTAACATGTCAATAAGCATTTCGCGTTTAGCAGACTGGGTGACTTGTTGAGCTTCAGGGAGCTTAACAAGCTGTGGGTCACAACAGACCTGACGTAGTTTCAAAAGAATATCCAGAATTTCAATTTGACTACGTTTTAAGCCTTTTTCTGCGATCAAGTTAGACACTTTATTCGCCATAACCTCACGTAACGTGGCATATAACTTCCGCTGCTTGCCAGTAAGGCATACCAGCTTGGTCATTTCAGTTTTGGCGGGTAGTTCTTTTGCGACTTGGGCTTTGGTACGACGGAGTAAGAATGGCCGAATACGTTGGGTAAGTTCAGCCTGACTTTGACTGCTTTCCTGTTGCTCAATGGGCTTTCGGTAAAGCCGACGAAACTGTTGTCTAGTGCCGAGCAGTCCTGGAGTAAGGAAGTCAAACAGCGCCCAAAGCTCTTCAAGATGATTTTCGATAGGTGTTCCTGTTAGGCACAAACGATGTTGAGCATCGATCAGGCGTACCGCTGTTGCAGCCTTCGAGCGGGCATTTTTAATGGACTGGGCTTCATCAAGGACCATTAAATAGAAAGGTGTGTTTGATAGATGAGTAGCATCTCGTTGTAAGGTGCCATAGCTGGTAATGATCATATCAATGTGGTTACCCGCTATCTGCGACCAAAGTTTCATTCGGTCTGTACCGTGCCAAATCAATGTTTTTAATTGAGGAGTGAAGTGGTTTGCCTCTTGCTGCCAGTTTTCCAATAAGCTAGTTGGCGCAACGATCAGTGCAGGTTGTTTCAGCCTTCCCTTCTCTTTTTCATAAAGAATATGGGCAAGAGTTTGCAGTGTTTTACCTAGGCCCATGTCATCGGCCAGGATACCGCCTAGATGGTATTTTCGTAAAAACTGTAACCAGTTCAAGCCTTGATGCTGATAGTCTCGAAGCTGCGCTTTAAGTCCCTTAGGAGGCATCACCACTTCCATCAGGTCATGATTCAACTGCTTACCTAGCCCAAAAAGTGCTTTGTCTCCCTGACGATGGATATTATGCAGTTGTTCGGTTAACTGATGAATTCTACCCAAAATCGCTTTAGGCAATGAAAGGCCTTGTTTCCGCTTTAATGTCGGGCGTTCATAAAGCTCAACCAAAATACCGATGATTGGTGCAACATCTTCTACAGGCAAGGTAATCCAGCGTTGGCCATTTGGGTGTAGCAATACAACAGGATCAGGTAATGGTTCATCAGGCTGCAGTGTTGTGCGCTTCATCCAGTCGATGAGCAATGGCAGTAGCGCAATATCTTCACCATCAATATTTATGGTGAGATTAAGTAGTACCTGGCTTTGTGTTTCGGGTTGTAAAGTAATTGACCATTGTTCAGCTTCAATAAATAGTTTTTCAGCGCTGTCTTTGATATCAACAGTCCAACCCTTTTGCGTTAGTTGATTAAGCTGCTGGCTAAAAAACTGGTAGTTACTGATGGGGTCTTCTTTCGCATCGGGTAAAGGGAATGGCAGCTTGATATCTGTTGTTAGCTGGCAATGCTCTGTAAACACCGCTAATGCTGTCAGCAGCTCAGTTGTTAATATTTTTTCTTGAGTTAAATCTCGCTTCAGCGTGACAGATTGGCCTTGCTTAATACTAAAGGTATGGTATGTATCAGCTGTTGTATCACCCGCAAGGAAGTGCTGTTGACCATAAATAAATAAGGCATTTACAACATAATGTGTTTCAACCCACTGGATTAGCAATTTAGGTTTGGGTGATTCTGTGGGATTAATCGTCGTTTCTGGTGAGGGTAAAGGCAGTACCTGTGAAAGCTTTTCTTGCTGAATAAATGCACTCAACTCGTCAAATTGTGAAGCACTTATGCCAGGCATATAACGAAGGGCATCAAATAAGCTGCTATCTAAAGATTGCTCAATAATACCACAGGCACCAGAGGTTTCATCTATATAAAATGTGGGTGTTGTCGCTATTGATATCCAGTCTTTAGGTGTGTTCTGGAGGACTATTTCAAGTTTGTAGTGCCCTTTAACTTCAGCCCATCTTAAAGATGCTTGCCTAGACTTGTCTAAAAATAACTTATGGCCTTCAGTCTGTGTTAAATAGGCCCTACCTGTTGTGATCAAGCGCTTGAGTAGCTCACTATTGATTGTTGGTTGCAGGCGTTTATCAAACGCAAACATATCAGAAATAGGTTTTAATGCGCTAATGATGACCTGATCTTCTCGTGTTAACGCTGGGTGAGCTGTTACATTGCCTGTCAGTGGCTTGATTAATTTCCAGCCATTTACACCTTGTTGATACAGACCAATAGAGAAAAAAAGTTCAGTACTTGCTGCGCTGGTTAAAGGTTGTAATAGATACAGTACGGTTGGCTGACGAGAAATATCTGAAGCTGAGGGTAGCTCAATCGTTTTATAGGCTTCAGGCGTTGTTGGTTTGCGTCGTTGATATTGCTGATACCATACAGCCCACTGATTTTCGGGGACAGATGGTTGCTTTTCTGCAGCAGTTTGATTCTGTTTGAGTTGTTGCAGTAAAGGTTGCTGCTGATACTCAATAAAATGTAGTAAGGCTGCTACAACATGTTTGCAATTAAAGCCTGTAGTGCATGTACAATCGCCATTAATAGATGAGTTTCCCACTTCTCTACGGATGATAATGTGCTGTTCATGAGGCGAGGCTTCATGATTATCAATATGGCTGATCAGCGATACTGCATTTGGGTGAATTTGATCAATTCGAACACTGAGCACCTGGCCTGCTTTAAAGCAGTGTTTACCTCGGCCAAGTGTGGCATTGGAAAAAGCATGGTGGAAATCTTGTTGTTTAAGAAAAGTATGGATCATGAGCTAGCAACCTAAGCAGATCAATCCTGTAGTAACCCAGATTAAATAGTCATTGCAAGCATGCATCAGGTAATTCGAAATGTATGACTGAATTATTAATTTGTTGATTCATAGTGAATGGCGAAGACCTATACCTTTCAAGTATTTTGTAATAGCCACTTGTATTGCAATGGATACTTCTCCATTTTAATGATTTGGCCATGTTGTGCTAATTCGTGTTATGTGCTGTTTGTATGAGAGCGCTAGTTAAACCACTATGGTACTCTGAATACTAAGACGCTGACCAGTGTCAGACACAGCAGAATAACGCTTTTGATGGATTGACAGGTATTAACCCGTCTTGCTAGACAATAAAAAAAGCCGTCTACTAAGTAGACGGCTTTTCTAGATCTTAATATGGCGGAGAGGCAGGGATTCGAACCCTGGGAGGGGTATTAGCCCTCGCCGGTTTTCAAGACCGGTGCTTTCAACCGCTCAGCCACCTCTCCGGAATTGAATTTCGGTTTGGATTATAACGGCTTGGTATAACATTGCAACTTTTAATATTTTGATGTGTTAATTTTGATTTAATACATCATATATTGAACGTTGCTCCCTCTATCCAAGGAGGTCTGTTACATCTCGCCGCTTGCCAAAGTACTGTTTGGCCGCCCCCGAAACACGAGGCGTATCTTACTGAATTTTTTTGGAGAGTCAACAGTCTAATTTCTTGATTTATATGAAGTACCAGGTATGATCATTTAAAAGATTCTCAATTGCACAAAAAATCATCAAACGGGGAGGTGGACGTGTTCGAGAATAAAGTAACAGCTGCTACAGCAACAGCGCATACTATTGAGCGCTCGGTTCTTGAAACTAATAAAGTGTTAAAGAACACTTACATATTATTAAGTCTATCATTAGGCTTTTCTGCGGTGATGGCTTATGTATTCCGCTTTTCTGCACCTATAAACCCTTGGGTATTTTTGGGTGGTTTCATAGGCTTATCCTTTTTGGCTCAGATGCTTTGTCGAAGTGTTTGGGGGATTGCTGCTGTCTTTGCATTCACTGGATTTGTGGGGTACGCAATTGGCCCAATTATTGGCATGTTTTTACAAACAGCTGCTGGTACATCAATCGTTGTGAATGCACTAGGTGGAACCGCAGCAATCTTTTTAGGTCTTTCTGGTTATGCGTTAATGACGAAAAAGGACTTCTCTTTTCTAAGAGGGTTTATCACCGCAGGTGCAATTGTGTTAATGATTGCTGTTGTGATGTCATTGGTATTCGATATTGGCGGTTTTAGCCTGGCTATCTCATGTGGTTTTATGCTGTTTGCCAGTGCGCTGATCCTGTTTCAAACGGGTCAGATTATTAATGGCGGTGAAACTAACTATATTTTAGCTACTATTACACTGTATGCCTCAATATATAACTTGTTTATTTCTTTATTACATATCTTTATGGCACTAAGTGGTGATGACTAATCACTTGTGACCAGTAAATAGTTAATATAAGCTCAATTAAACCCTGCCAATGCAGGGTTTTTTTATTAAGGGAGCTTAAGGAAGTCAGCTATGATTTTTTCACTAACCATTTTAGGTGCGCCATATCACTCTGCAGCACCAAGCACAGCGCTTCGCTTTGCCAAAGCATTACTAGCTGAAGGCCATCAGATTTATCGTATTTTCTTTTATGGGGAAGGTGTTCATGTGACTAGCCGAATTGCCGTTCCGCCACAAGATGAACAACAGTTGTCTCATGCTTGGCAAAGCTTGATAACAGAATACCAACTTGATGTTGTTGTCTGTATTGCTGCAGCACTTCGTCGAGGTATTATTGATAAGCAGGAACAGCAACGCTATCAATTGGATGCTAATAACATGATAAAGCATGCTGAATTATCTGGCTTAGGACAGTGGGTTGATGCTTGTCTACAAAGTGATCGAGTGGTCACCTTTGGTGAATAAGGAGTAACCCAATGGTGGAACACGCTGAAAGCAAAGAATGTAAAAAAGAAAAAAAAATTGCAGTCCTTATTACACAACCTCCCTATCAGTCAATAGCAGGTAAAGAAGGCTTAGACTTAGCGCTGGTGGCAGCCACCTTTGAGCAATTTGTAAGCCTATTTTTTATTGGTGATGGGGTTTGGCAACTGGTTAAAAATCAGCAACCTGAAGTGATAAGCCAAAAAAATATCAGTGCCAGTTTTGGCGCTTTAGGGTTATATGGAATTGAGCACGTTTACACTGATGCCTCGGCACTTAAAAACTATAACCTGACTGAACAGGATTTAGTGACAACGACACAAGTGATTGCTTTGGATGAGCTAGGCAGTTTAATAGCCTCCCACGATATTATTATTAATTTTTAATTATGACGATACTACATACAGTTAATAAATCAGCTGCATCCTATCCTGCCCTTGAACAATGTTTGGCGACCATGCAAGCAGACAGTGCATTGTTGCTTATTGAAAATGGTGTGTTAAATGCGGTTAAGGGTGGTTTAAAGGCTGACCAACTTACTTTGCTTGCAGAGCAAAAACGATTATATATTCTGGAAGTTGATGCTGTGGCTAGAGGGGTAACTCAGCGGTTATTACCCAGTAGTCAGCTCATCAGTGATAGTGAATTCGTTCGGTTATGTACGGTATTTGATACGGTTCAGAGTTGGTATTGAGCTATGCAGCAGTTAGTGATTGATGAAAGAATAATTAGTCAGGATAAAGAAGGCTACTTGGTGGCCCTTGAAGACTGGAGTCCTGAAGTAGCAAAGGCACTCGCCGAAAAAGAAGGCCTTGAGTTAACCGACCAACACTGGCAACTGATTGAGTGTATACGAAATTTTTATCAGCAGTTTCAACTGTCGCCTGCTATGCGCCCTTTGGTCAAATATATTGGCCAGCAACTGGGAAAAGAAAAAGGTAATTCAATTTACTTAATGAAGTTATTTCCCGGAAGTCCTGCAAAACTAATGGCAAAAATTGCCGGCTTGCCTCGACCAGATAATTGTTTATAGACTTATGTTTTTTTGAGAGGTCGCTAGATTTAGCGGCCCTTCCCTCCTGACCTTTTGCGATACCCTACAAGGCTGTGGAAGATATATTTGCTCTGAAGTATTTTTCTATTTAGGGGTTATTGTGGGTTGAGGTTGATACCAGCTCAGTTGTTTATGAAGTTTAACCACGTTGCCCACTATGATCAGTGTGGGTGGTTTAATAGTGTGCTGGGCAATAAGATCAGGCATTGTCATAAGTGTGCCAGTAAAGACCTGCTGCTTTTCCGTTGTGCCTTGTTGGACAAGTGCAATCGGTGTCTGAGGGTCGCGGCCATGCTGAATAAGTTGCTGGCAGATTTCAGCCAGTCCCATCAATCCCATATAGAACACCAATGTTTCATTAGTGACACATAGGCTTTGCCAGTCTAAGTCGAGCTTGTCATACTTACGGTGGCCAGTTATAAAACGCACAGACTGTGCGTAATCTCTGTGCGTCAGAGGAATCCCTGCATAGCAGGCACAACCTGATGCAGCAGTAATACCGGGTACCACTTGAAATGGGATGCCGGCCTCCGCTAAACGATCAATTTCCTCTCCTCCCCGACCAAAAATAAACGGGTCACCACCTTTCAGACGCAGCACGCGCTTGCCTTCTTGGGCAAGAGAAACTAAGAGTTCATTGATTTGTGCTTGCGGCAGAGCGTGATTAGAGCGGGCTTTACCTACATAGATTCGCTCAGCATCACGTCGGGTTAGTTCAAGAATCGCGGGTGCAACCAGTCTGTCATAAAGGACTACATCCGCTTGTTGCATTAGCCGCAAGGCTCTAAATGTCAGTAAGTCAGGATCACCAGGACCACCTCCGACTAAATAAACTTCCCCTTGCTTGAAGTGATCTGGATTTATTGTTTGCAGTTGCTGCTGAAGTTGGTTTTCTGCGTCTTGCTCCTTACCCGCTAAAACCAATTCTGCCGTATTACTTGAAAAGAATTGCTCCCAGAAAACGCGGCGCTGACGTACAGTTGGAAATGCAGCCTTAATCTGAGGACGGAAACGTCCGGCTAGTGCTGCAAGCTTACCATATGCCGCTGGAATTAAGGTTTCGAGCTTACCTCGTAACAATCTGGCCAGTACGGGGGCTGTGCCACCACTAGTGAGTGCAATGACTAAGGGGGAGCGATCAATGATCGCGGGAAAAATAACCGTTGATAATGAGGGGGAATCAACCACATTAACGAGTATGCTTCTTTGCTGTGCTAATTGTGAAATTTGCTCATTTGTTGCTGTGTCATTGGTACAGGCAATAACAAGACGAAATACGCCAATATCGTCAGATAAAAAGCGGCGAGCAAGGTGGGTACCCTGATACTGATTTAGCAACTCATGAAGTTCAACAGTGCAATCAGGCGCGATAACGGTGAGTTGAGCACCCGCCTGCAGTAGCAGGCGAGCCTTCCGAGTAGCGACATCACCACCACCTACAATCAGGCAAGGTTGATCCTGTAACTGATGAAAAAGTGGTAGGTACTGCATCACCTTGCCCTGTGTGTTAAATTAAAGCCTGTGCGTTAAACAAAAAATGCTTGTAATGTTATTCAATCACCGTTAATCCACCCATATAAGGTTGGAGCACTTCAGGGATATGAATACGTCCAGCTTCATCTTGATAGTTTTCCATGACTGCAATCAGGGTGCGACCTACTGCGAGACCAGAACCATTAAGCGTATTCAGTAGCTCAGGTTTATTGGATTCAGGATTACGCCAGCGAGCTTGCATACGACGTGCCTGATAGTCCCGAGTATTACTGCAAGATGAAATCTCACGGTAGCGTTGTTGGCCTGGTAGCCACACTTCAATGTCATAGGTTTTAGCTGCAGAAAAGCTCATATCGCCACCACAAAGCACCATGACCCGGTAAGGTAAGTCCAGCAACTGCAGAATTTTTTCCGCATGGCCAGTCAATGCTTCCAAGGCTTCATCAGACTCTTCGGCTTTGACGATGTGTAATAACTCAACTTTGTCAAACTGGTGCTGGCGGATCATGCCGCGAGTATCACGGCCAGCACTACCCGCTTCACTACGGAAACATGGGGTATGGCAGACAAACTTTAAAGGCAGCTGATCAGCTGCAACAATCTCATCACGTACCATATTGGTGACAGGTACTTCAGAGGTGGGAATTAGATAGTATGGCTGCAGAGTGTCATCACCACGATCAACTTTAAACAGATCCTCTTCAAACTTAGGCAACTGCCCTGTACCGAGTAGGCTGTCTGCATTGACCATATAAGGCACATAGATTTCTTGATAGCCATGCTTTTGAGTATGGGTATCGAGCATAAACTGTGCTAATGCACGATGAAGTCTGGCAATAGGCCCTTTCATGGTGATAAAGCGTGAGCCTGTTATTTTGGCAGCACGTTCAAAGTCCATTCGTTGATGTTGTGCGCCAAGATCAACATGATCTTTGGCCGTAAATGAAAACGATTTAGGCTCGCCCCAGCGACGTATTTCCTGGTTATCGTCTTCAGTCTCACCGACAGGCACAGCTTCATCAGGAATATTGGGGATTTGGAGTAACAGTTTATTAAATTCTTCCTGGACTTCAGCAAGCTCTGTTTCAGCGGTTTTAACCTCTTGACTCAGTTGATCCATTTTGGCTTTTAGTGGTGCAACATCCTCACCACGCTTTTTTAACTCACCAAACTTTTTCGATTCAACTTTACGCTCATTTTGTAATTGTTGAGTACGGACCTGAATCGATTTACGACGACTTTCCAGTGACTGAATACTGGACACATCAAGCTCAAAGCCACGATTTTTGAGTTGTTTTGCTAATTCTTCAGGGTTGGTTCGTACTAGTTTTGGGTCTAACATGAGCGTTTATAACCTTATTGAAAAAGCTCGCGCAATTTATTGTATTTACTAAAAGTTCAATCTTACACAAGAAAGCGCTCAACAAGCCAGAACCCAAGCCAGGTTGCGATTAAACACAATACAACACTGAGCAACAGGTAACCTAATGCTATTGATAGCTCACCATTTTGCAGAATACGTAATGCATCCAGCGAGTAAGTTGAAAAAGTCGTGAAAGCACCTAAAAAGCCTACAATTAATCCGTTACGCCAAACAGCCTGCAACTGCAAGCGTTCGACAATAGCGTAATAAGCAATGCCAATTAGGAATGAACCCACAACATTGACCAAGAGTGTGGGTAAAGGAAATAGCTTACCGCCAGTTGTCGCATAAATAAAGTAAACTGAATATCGAGCCATAGCGCCAAGAGCGCCACCAAGGCCAATAATTAATAATTGTTGCATGGATTAATCCTGATAGCGCTTGTGGCCACTGTTTGCATTTAACGTGACTAGATGTGCTAGTTTGTCACTGATCTTGTGTTCTAAACCACGCGGTACGGGATGGTAGTAATGACGTTGCTTGATTTCTTCAGGAAAGTAGCATTCCCCAGCGGCAAAAGCATCTGGCTCATCGTGTGCGTACCGGTAGCTATCCCCGTAGCCCAGTGACTTCATAAGCTTGGTTGGTGCATTACGTAAGTGCTGCGGTACTTCATATGAGGGGCTTTGCTTCACATCGGCCATAGCGGCTTTAAAGGCCTTGTATACCGCATTACTTTTTGCGGCACAGGCACAGTAAACAATGGCTTGAGCAATGGCCAACTCCCCTTCTGGACTTCCTAGGCGTTCCTGTACTTGCCAAGCATTCAGGCTAACCTCCAGGGCTCTGGGGTCAGCATTGCCAATATCTTCACTGGCCATACGCACAACCCGGCGCGCAATATACAGAGGATCACAACCGCCGTCGAGCATTCGGGCAAGCCAGTAAAGTGCTGCATCAGGATCTGAGCCTCGTACTGATTTGTGTAATGCTGATATTTGATCGTAAAAAGCCTCTCCACCTTTGTCAAAACGCCGCAAGCTTTGACTGAGAACAGGTTTGATGATGTCTGCAGTGAGTGTTTCTTGTGGTGAAATAAGGTCGACTGCTATTTCTAATAAATTCAGTAGCCGGCGTGCATCACCATCAGCTGCCTGGCGTAATAGGTGGCTTGCGTCATCCGTAATCTTAAGTTGTTGTTGACCTAGTCCATGTTCCATATCTGTGAGTGCGCGATTTATGAGTTTACATAAACTATCATCGTTAAGTGACTGTAATACATAAACTCTTGCTCTGGATAGCAGCGCATTATTCAGTTCAAAAGAAGGATTTTCTGTTGTCGCACCAATAAAAATTAGCGTACCGTCTTCCACGTAGGGTAAAAAAGCATCTTGTTGAGCTTTGTTAAACCGATGTACCTCATCAACAAAGAGAATGGTTTTACGTTGTTGTTGGCGGAGCATAAGGGCTTTATCAATGGCTGCACGAATCTCTTTAACGCCTGAAAGAACAGCAGAAAGTGTTAGAAATTCAGCCTGAGCATGGTGAGCAATCAACTTGGCAAGTGTCGTTTTTCCAACACCTGGGGGACCCCAGAAGATCATGGAGTGGATAACACCTTGGCTTATTGCATCGTACAGTGGCTTGCCTGGTGTCAGTAGGTGTTCTTGTCCAAGGTAGTCTTTGAGTTGCTGGGGGCGCATACGCGCCGCCAGTGGTTGATAGGGTGTTTCTTCTGAAAATAATGATAAAGTCATCTAACGCTCAATAACATCAACCCCTTCAGGGATGTCCAGTTTAAATTGGCCTGGCTCAATCTCAACATTGTTTTTAACATTGGAAAAGGCAATATCCGTCACTGAGCCTAGGGTATCTTTAAGCATCATGCCAGTAATCTGCTCACCCTTAAAGCTGATTTGCAATGATTCAAACGCACTGTCTTCGGCTTTAGGTTTGAGTAAAAAACTAGGTGTATCACCTGATTTACTGGCTTGTGAAATATCAAAGTTTTCTTTGAGCTTTTTGACATCACCACTTAACAGTAAAGCGGGAGTGGAACTGAGCTGCTTATCCAGTTTCTGAATGGTAACTTGTTCGAGATCTGGGTCATAAACCCATACCTTTTTACCATTGGAAATAACCAGCTGTGGAAATGGTCCTGTTACTTCCCAGCGAAACAGGTTAGGTCGTTGGACGGATAACGTACCATTGGATTCTCTAGAGCGTGACTCTGCATCGTTTTGTGTTTTTTGCTGAAACTTAGCGGTGACTGTATTGGCTTTGGCCAATAAGCCATTTAACGCTTTGGCTGCTTCGGCATCTGCAAATAATGCCATTGGTAAACCCGTTAACACTAAAGCAAGAGAAAGTTTACGCAACATGTTTAACCCTTTTAATGTCAATGCAAATTATGGTTGAGGTGGTGCCGCGACTAACACTTCACGCGCGCCATTGCTACTCATGGGGCTAACCACACCTGCTGTTTCCATCGATTCAATAATTCGAGCTGCTCGGTTATAACCGATTTTAAGTTTCCGTTGTACAGCTGAAATTGAAGCGCGGCGTGATTCTGTGACAAACGCCACTGCTTCGTCATAAAGCTGGTCTTGTTCTGAATCACTATCCAGGCCAGCGCTGAAAGCACTACCTGCCCCTCCATCATCGACAGCACCTGTTAGAATATCATCAAGATAATCTGGTTCTGCTCGTTGTTGCCAGTCATTCACAACCTGGTGGACTTCATCATCTGCGACAAAGGCGCCATGTACACGAATGGGGACAGCAGTTCCTGGTGGGAGGTATAACATATCACCTTGTCCCAGTAACTGTTCGGCACCACCTTGATCAAGAATGGTTCGAGAGTCGACTTTAGATGACACTTGGAAGCTGATGCGGGTCGGGATATTAGCTTTGATTAAGCCTGTTATGACATCTACGGATGGTCGCTGAGTCGCCAAAATCATATGAATACCTGCAGCACGCGCTTTCTGAGCAAGACGAGCGATCAGTTCTTCCACTTTTTTGCCAACAATCATCATCATGTCAGCAAACTCATCAATCACGATGACAATGAAAGGCAGAGTTTCCAGAGTCAGTGGCTCCTCCCCTTCAATGTTTTCATGAAACGGATCAAGTAAGGGTTCCCCTTTAGCTTTTGCCTCTTTTATCTTGCGGTTAAAGCCTGCAATGTTTCTAACCCCCATCGTCGCCATAAGCTTGTAACGACGTTCCATTTCTGCAACACACCAGCGTAGTGCATTAGCCGCTTCTTTCATGTCGGTAACAACGGGTGCCAGCAAGTGTGGGATACCTTCATAAACAGATAGTTCCAGCATTTTGGGGTCTACCATGATCAGCCTAACTTCTTCTGGACTGGCTTTAAACAGCAGGCTGAGTAGCATGCTGTTAACCCCGACTGACTTACCTGAGCCGGTTGTACCTGCTACCAACAGGTGAGGCATTTTAGCCAGGTCAACCACAACAGGTAGACCTGCAATATCATGACCGAGTGCCAGACTAAGTGGTGATTTGGCATCAGCATAGGCTTCAGAGTTAATAACTTCACTAAAGTGCACTACTTCGCGGTCTTCATTGGGTATTTCGATACCCACCACAGATTTACCTGGGATCACCTCAACAACACGAACACTAATGACCGCTAGCGAGCGTGCAAGGTCTTTGGCGAGGTTGGCAATCTTGCTGACTTTAACGCCTGGAGCAGGCTGAATTTCAAACCGTGTAATCACTGGACCTGGGTGCACAGCAACAACCTCCGCAATCACACCAAAGTCTTTTAGTCGGTCTTCTAACAAGCGGGATAACAGCTCTAACGTTTCGGGTGAAAACCCTCGATCTGTTGATTTATCTGGCTCATTTAGCAGGGATGCTTCAGGTAATGAGCCGTCACTTTTTCCTTGATAGCGTACCTGTCGACGTTGTTTGGGTTGAGATATTTTGGGAGGGCTTGATGCAGGCACCTCTACTGCAGGATCCTCACCTACCATGTTTTGGGTTGAGGCTTCATAGACTAAATCGGCTTCAGGCGCTGAAAGTAGTAATGGGTCCTGACGCTTTTGACTGGTTTTCTTACGACGAGCTGGAGGAGTAGAGGCAGCCTGCCTTTTTGCCCTCCCCTCCCAGTAACGTTGCCACTGGTTGATGGTTAATCGTCCAATATGGGCCAACGCACCAAAAAAATCCAAGGTGATTTTTCCTAGTAAATCCATGAAATGAAACCAGGAAAGATCAGTTACTATAGTGAATCCAAACAGGAAAAGTGAAAGCAGTAAAAGGGTTGAGCCAATAGTATTCAACACTGGCATGGTTTCAGCAATCAACAGGTTGCCCAGAATACCTCCTGCAGTGGCAGGCATTTCAGCGGCATATTCTGTAAAATGCAATGTGGCTAAGCCCGCGCCACAGATAATGCTAATACCTAAACCCGTTAGCCTTAGTGCCCAGATAGGTAGTCTGAATTGCAATGGGTCATGACGTTTACGTAATAGCTGTATCGCCATAAACCCAATAAAAAATGGAAATAGAAAAGCAAAATAACCAATAAACCAAAGTAATAGATCTGCAACCCAGGCGCCACTTCGTCCAACTAAATTATGAACGGCACCATGAGTTTGCCCCGTATGAGACCAGCCTGGGTCTGCTGGACTATAAGAAAAGAGTGCCAGTATTAAGTAAATACAGCTGGCAATCAGGGCTATGAGCAAACCTTCACGCAGACGCATGCCAATATGATGACGCGCCCGTGTTGGCGTACTTGGAGTTTTTCTGCTTCGTTTGTTAACTGTTTTTGAACCTTTCAAATCAATGACCTTAACGCGATCTTACACTTACAGAGTTTGACCAAGTTGACACACGTTAGAATTAAAAGTTCTTACATTGTACGGGTTTAGCACTTGGATGCTAGCCGTGCAATCCCTTATGTTGTCGATTTTTTGACATCATGTTGTCGTTAAACCGCAAATTACATACCGAACTCTACATTAGCTGTGCTTGCCGTTAGCACTGTTTTATCTGAGCTTATTAATCATAGTAATGACATTACGAATATGGTTTCATTCAAGAATAACGTTCATTAATAATACACGACACTCATGATTCGATTACCATTGTTGTTGCCTGGCAACGTTTGTTTTCCACCTGTGTCACATGCCTTGAAAGAACCAAATGGGCTGCTTGCCATGGGGGGGGATTTAGAGGTAAGTAGTTTGGTTAAAGCTTACCAGCAAGGTATTTTTCCCTGGTTTAATGAGGGAGAACCTATTCTGTGGTGGAGTCCTGATCCGAGACTTGTCTTATTTCCACATGCTGTCCATATCAGTCGTAGTTTGCAAAAAACACTAAACCGCAAAAACTTCAGTTTTACTTTTGATCAGGTATTTAATGAAGTTATCACGGCTTGTGCTGCACCTCGAAGTAAACAAGCGGGCACTTGGATAACACCAGCAATGTTATCAGCCTATCGTGCTTTACATAAACAAGGCATCGCTCACTCCATTGAATGTTGGCAAGGTGATCAACTTGTGGGTGGGCTTTATGGGGTGGCCATTGGTCGAGTTTTTTTTGGTGAGTCCATGTTCAGTAATGTGTCTGATGCTTCTAAATGTGCTCTGGTTGTCCTGGCCAAGCAGCTACATGCATGGCAGTTTGGGTTGATTGATTGCCAAGTAGAAAGTGACCATTTAATCCGCATGGGTGCTGAAACCCTTTCTCGAGAATCTTTTCTAAACTACTTAGAAAGATATTGTTCTTTACAAGGTCCTGAGCAATGGTCAATTACCGTAGATATCTGATTTAAACGCCTGTTGACTGTGAAAAGACTATGTCAGAGTTAAAGGAATTAAAGTTTTTTGCGACCCATCCTCATACCTGTAGCTATTTACCTGATCAGGAGGCAACCACATTGTTTCTTGATCCAAGTAAAGAGTTAAGCGCGGCACTGTACAGCCAGTTGACTGATTTTGGCTTTCGACGGAGTGGTCAGCATTTGTATCGTCCACACTGTCGTTATTGTCAGGCGTGTATTCCAGCAAGGATTCCTGTGACTCACTTTAAACGTAAACGGCGTTTTCAGCGAATCTGGAATAGAAATAAAGACTTGGTAGCTGAAGTGGTTAACCCTGGTAGTGAGGATGAGATTTACCATCTTTATGAAAAGTACATTTTTCTTCGTCATCAGGATGGTGACATGTTTCCACCCAGTAAAGAGCAGTTTGAGTCTTTTTTGGTAGGGGGTTGGGACTTTGCCCAGTTTTATCTTTTTTGGGAGCAGTCACGGTTGATTGCAGTGGCCGTTACCGACCAGTTGGATAATGGGTTGTCAGCGATTTATACCTTTTATGACCCTGAGTATAGCCAGCGTAGCTTGGGTACCTTTGCTATCTTATGGCAAATAGAGGCATGTCAGCTATTAGGGTTAGATTATGTCTACTTGGGATACTGGATAAAATCCTGCCAGAAAATGCAATACAAAGGAGAATACCGTCCGCTGGAGGTTTTTGTAAATAATAAGTGGATTGAGTTGCAGTAATAATCTTTACGCCTACAATTAAGGTCTGATGACACTTAGGGAAGAGTTACTAATCATAGCTAATCTTCTGTCGATATCACTTCAGCATTGCTGCCTTGCTTTGCCTTTTCGTTGTTGAGGCAATGCTTGCTTAGTGGCTTTTCCTCCTGTGCCTTTTAAGGTAAAGCGTTGCTATCTGAAACCAGTTTTCTTTGCCCTGCTGAGAAAAATGTGGTCATAAAATACGATATTGTTATAGCAACCTTTACTTTTCTAGTTGTTTTCAGGCAGAATTCACCCCTATTTTGGGCTGGTCATGGCTAGGCCTGATACAGACTTGGTAAGTAACATGAAGAGGTAAAGCGCCGAATGGCAAAAGAAGATTCAATTGAAATGGAAGGTACTGTTATTGATACCCTTCCAAATACGATGTTTCGAGTTGAGCTGGAAAATGGGCATGTTGTTACAGCACATATTTCTGGCAAGATGCGTAAAAATTACATTCGTATTTTAACGGGTGATAAAGTGCGGGTTGAGTTAACTCCTTATGATTTAAGTAAAGGCCGTATCACCTATCGTGCTCGTTGATAGATTTTAGACGACAGTATGCTGTTATGAGACTACTTGTGAACGTTAGTTAAGAGATTAATAGGCTTAATTTTCGTCGTTTTAATACTAACACCTGATCGCATCATTCAACGGTAGGGATCAATTATAACGCGATATGATGAAGTCGCGTCCACGATACTAGTACAAGTGTTGGAGGTTGCCTTTAACTGCTTAGTATTATCGGAAACTTGGTGATATAAACTGTCTGGCTTATGGATAGTCAGTAGGCATTAAGCCTGTTCAGTCAACGGTTTTAAACAGTTTATTGTATTGAAAGCATCCGAATAGCAGTTGGTTCTGTTATTCGGATGTTTTTGTTTGGGTATGTTGTACTGTCATGAAATAAAAGTTGCCTCAGTTAGCCGCTAACTGAGGCATATTTGTTTTAGTGGTCTTCTAACTCAAAGTTCAGTTCGTCTTCTTTGACAAAGACTTTGACAGTACCACCATTACCAGCGAGTTTGCCGAATAGAATTTGTTCCGCTAAAGGTTTTTTCAATACATCTTGAATGACCCGTACCATGGGTCGAGCGCCCATTTGCTTGTCATAACCTTTATCAGCCAACCAAGCTCGCGCTTCTTCATCCACGTCCAACAGAACTTTTTTGTCATCCAACTGGCTTTGAAGTTCGGTGAGAAATTTATCCACCACATGTTTGATGGTTTCTTCAGTAAGTGGCTGAAACTGGATGATGCCATCCAAACGGTTGCGAAACTCTGGTGTGAAGGTTTTTTTGATGATTTCCATAGCATCTGTTGAGTGATCTTGCTCAGTAAAACCAATTGAAGCTCGGCTGGTTTGTTCGGCCCCAGCATTGGTTGTCATCACCAGAATAATATTTCGAAAATCAGCTTTACGACCATTGTTGTCTGTTAGTGTGCCATGGTCCATGACCTGAAGGAGCAAATTAAATACTTCAGGATGCGCCTTTTCGATTTCATCCATGAGCAACACACAATGAGGAGACTTGTTAATCGCCTCAGTAAGTAAACCTCCCTGGTCATAGCCGACATAGCCTGGGGGGGCACCAATTAAACGGGAAACAGTATGGCGCTCCATATACTCAGACATATCAAAGCGAACCAGCTCAATACCAAGAATTTCAGCAAGCTGACGACTGACTTCTGTTTTACCCACACCAGTAGGACCTGCAAACAGGAATGAACCTACAGGTTTTTCAGGTGCTTTTAGCCCTGCGCGTGACAATTTGATTGCAGTCGTCAATGAGTCTATGGCTTCGCTTTGGCCAAAGACCACCATTTTTAAATTACGCTCCAGATTCTTAAGCACTTCTTTATCTGAAGCGGAAACACTTTTAGGAGGAATTCTCGCTATCTTAGCCACAATGGTTTCGATATCGGCGACACCAATCGTTTTCTTGCGCTTGTTTTCGGGTTGTAAACGCTGAAAGGCTCCTGCTTCATCGATAACGTCGATGGCTTTGTCTGGCATATGACGATCATTGATGTAGCGGTCAGCCAATTCTGCTGCAGCTTTTAAGGCAGTATCCGTATACTTAATGGCATGATGCTCTTCAAAACGAGATTTTAGCCCTTTTAGAATTTGGAATGTATCCTCCACAGAGGGTTCATTAACATCGACTTTTTGAAAGCGTCTGGCCAGTGCACGGTCTTTTTCAAAAATGCCACGGAACTCTTGAAAGGTTGTGGAACCGATACAGCGTAACTCTCCTGATGTTAACATAGGCTTTAGTAAATTCGAGGCGTCCATTACGCCACCCGAAGCTGCACCTGCACCAATAATGGTATGAATTTCATCAATAAATAGAATGGCATGACGTTTTTTACGTAACTCAGCCAGTAAGTGTTTAAAGCGTTTTTCAAAGTCACCACGATATTTGGTTCCTGCTAGCAGGGCACCCATATCTAATGAATAAATGGTAGCATCCTGCAAAATATCAGGTACTTCGCCATCAACTACACGTTTTGCTAACCCTTCGGCGATGGCTGTTTTACCTACACCTGCTTCCCCGACGAGTAGCGGGTTATTTTTACGACGACGAGTTAGTATTTGTGAAACACGTTCTAATTCGCTGTCACGGCCAACGAGCGGGTCAATGCGACCTAGTCTGGCCTGTTCGTTAAGGTTGGTTGCGTAGTTTTCTAGCGGGTTGCTAGACGCTGTTCCTTCACTGACGCCCTCCTCCTCTTGCTCATGACCCACATCTTCTTGGTCAGAGGTGCCTGGCACTTTAGAAATGCCATGCGCGATATAATTGACGACATCTATACGCGCAATCGTTTGCTGTTTGAGAAAATAAACAGCCTGGCTTTCTTGTTCGCTAAAAATAGCGACTAAAACATTCGCGCCAGTGACTTCTTTTTTTCCTGAGCTTTGAACATGAAATACAGCGCGTTGTAATACGCGTTGAAAGCCTAGCGTCGGCTGTGTTTCTCGCTCTTGCTCATTACTGGGAATTAGCGGCGTTGTTGAATCAACAAACTCGGTGAGATCTCTACGCAAACGATCCATATCTGCGCCACAAGCTCTCAACACCTTTAACGCGGCTTCATTGTCCAATAGTGCTAGCAGTAGGTGCTCCACGGTCATAAATTCATGCCGTTTTGCCCGAGCGTCCTTGAAAGCAAGGTTCAGGGTCACTTCGAGGTCTTTATTCAGCATACTGGTACCTTAAGCATTCGCCATTAACTTTTGCTATTTAATTAGCTTTTTCTATTGTGCAGAGCAGTGGATGTTGGTTCTCTCTAGAATATTGATTAACCTGCTCGGCTTTAGTTTCGGCAATGTCGCGGGTAAAGACCCCACAAATCCCTTTCCCTTCTGTGTGCACTTTCAACATCACCTGAGTTGCTTTCTCTCGGTTCATGTTAAAAAACACTTCTAAGACTTCGACCACAAAATCCATTGGGGTGTAGTCGTCATTGAGCAGGACCACCTTATACATTGACGGGGGCTTAAGTTTCGGCTTGGCTGGCGCAACAAGAAGTTGACCGTCCTCATCGAAACTTTCTTGTCCGTCCTCATTTTCTAATGTTAGACGAAGTTCCTTTAGTTTACCCATTGCATACCAATCTGTTTTTTCACGACCAAGATTCATAAAGTTAGTATAATACCTTGCTTATGCTACAAATGCAGTTGTTAAAAACTTGACAGAAACCTCTGCATGTTAAACACTAGTTTAAAAACCACGCGTTGGTTTAAGTGTCTTATGTGTGACAATGTGACGTGGAATATTGTGACGAGGGACAGTGTCGCATATTTGTTGTAGGAACTACTCCGCAAGGAGTTTTTGCAGAGGGAATAAAGCATGCCAACAGGTAAAGTTAAATGGTTTAATAACGCAAAAGGTTACGGATTTATTTTGCCTGAAGATAGTAATGAAGACCTGTTTGTGCACTATTCATCAATTGAGATGGATGGCTACAAAACATTAAAAGCGGGACAACAAGTGAACTTTGATATTTTACAGGGACCAAAAGGGTTACATGCCATTAATATTGTGCCTGTAGAAGACAAAAGTGAACATGATCAAAGGGACGCTGAATCCAACCAAATTCACTCGGCAGATGATGTACATCTTCCAGCGTAAATTATTGGTGTCTGTTTGAGTGAAAAACCATAACAGGTTTTTTAAAGGGGCTAGTCAGCCCCTTTTCTATATGTACTTTTACGTGTGAATGCTATGAATGGGCCACCTTAGGCCTTGGGCTTACATATTGGCAACAATAGCATCAGCGAATTCAGAGCATTTTAGCAATGTAGCACCTTCCATCAGTCGCTCAAAATCATAGGTCACTGTTTTTGCGCCTATCGCTCCTTCCACACCTTTAATAATAAGGTCTGCAGCTTCTGTCCATCCCATATGACGTAGCATCATTTCGGCAGAAAGAATCAACGAGCCTGGGTTTACTTTATCCTGACCTGCATATTTGGGTGCAGTACCATGAGTCGCTTCAAAAATGGCTACGTTATCACTTAGGTTCGCACCTGGGGCGATACCAATTCCGCCGACTTCAGCAGCGAGTGCATCAGATAGATAGTCACCATTCAGGTTCAAGGTAGCGATGACATCATATTCGGCAGGACGCAGGAGAATCTGTTGTAGCATGGCATCAGCAATGACGTCTTTAATAATAATTTTACGTCCAGTGTTTGGGTTTTTGAGTGTGCACCAAGGGCCTCCATCCAATAACTCTGCACCAAATTCTTGCTGAGCTAAATCATAGCCCCACTCTTTAAATGCACCTTCAGTGTATTTCATGATATTACCCTTGTGGACGAGGGTAACAGATGATTTGTCATTATCGATGGCATATTGAATTGCACGACGAACAAGACGTTTGGTGCCTTCTTCAGAAACAGGTTTAATGCCAATACCGCAGTTTTCGTCAAAGCGAATTTTAGTGACACCCATTTCTTCTTTCAAAAACTTGATGATCTTATCTGCTTCAGAAGTGCCTGCTTTCCACTCAACACCCGCATAAATATCTTCGGAGTTTTCGCGGAAAATACACATATCAACATCTTGAGGGTTTTTGACTGGACTAGGAACACCCGTGAACCAACGTACGGGACGTTGACAAACATACAAGTCAAGCTCTTGGCGAAGTGCTACGTTTAATGAGCGAATACCGCCGCCGACAGGTGTCGTCAGAGGTCCTTTAATACCTACTGCAAACTCTTTGAAAGCTTCAAGTGTTTCTTCTGGCAACCAAGTATTTTCGTCATAAACCTGTGTTGCTTTTTCACCCGAGTAAACTTCCATCCAGGAAATTTTCTTGCTGCCACCATAGGCTTTTTTTACTGCGCTATCGACAACAGTAATCATGGCTGGAGAGACATCAACGCCTATGCCATCTCCTTCAATATAGGGAATAATTGGGTTGTTAGGAACATTGAGGGACAAGTCAGCATTAACTGTAATTTTTTCACCATGAGCAGGCACGTTGATGTGTTGATATCCCATTACTTACTCCATTTCGCGTGTATGAATTTTTTGGTTGAAAAACTGTATGACAACCTTTTTGATGGCATTATTGTTGTAGGTTTTGCCTTAAAAGTCACGTACTTTTTCCTTGTAAATACAACATGATAGGTAGGATTTTTCTGGTGAATAATGAATATAAATCTCAGTCTATTGCGTTATTTTATCTGATGTTTTATACAGTTATTTTACGTGACTTTTAAGTGACGTTACTACGTTACTTAAATAAAAATAGATGATCATTTGTTTTAAAGAATTTTGCTTGCGTATTAAAAGGCGGAGTGAATGTGTTAAGCGGGTATATTTATTTTACCCACTTTTTTCGTGCCTGTTGATCTGAAGCTTTTGCTATTACCCAATGAGTGCCATTTGAAGATACCTCTTTTTTCCAAAATGGTGCTTCAGTTTTAAGGTAATCCATCACAAATGAAGCAGAATCAAATGCTGCCTGCCGGTGATGTGCTGCGCTTCCAACAAACACTATCTGCTCATGTGCATGTAATATTCCTGTTCGATGAATAACCATGCATGCCAAAATATTCCACCGATTTGAGGCTTCTGTAATAATTTTTTGCAATGTTGTTTTAGCCATAGCAGGATAACATTCAAGCTCCATGTGTTGTATATCACCTTGCTCACTGAATTCTCGCACTAAACCTGTGAATGTCACTATGGCTCCTGCGCCCGGCGCGGCTTGCCGAAGCTGATGATAGACATAGTTATGGTCAAAATCGCTTTCCTGAATCTGAATAGTGATCATAATGAGGTCCGTTGCCAGTGCCCAGATTTCCCCCCTGTTTTTTCCATCAAGCAGGTATGTTCAATAACAATTCCTTTATCAAAGGCTTTGCACATATCGTAAAGTGTTAATGCTGCAATAGAGGCTGCGGTTAGTGCTTCCATTTCGACTCCCGTTTTCCCAGCGAGTTTACAACAGGCTAATACTTGGACTTGGTGATTGTCAGGTAGCAGGTTAAAGTCAATGGAAACATTACTAAGTGCTAAGCTGTGACATAGTGGGATCAGCTCAGCACATCGTTTTGCAGCTTGTATTCCTGCTATCCTCGCTACGGCAAAAACATCACCCTTGGGATTATCTTCAGTGAGTTTGTTAAAACTTTCTGCTGAAAAGCTGACTATGCTTTGGGCTGTAGCTGTGCGTGATGTTATTTGTTTTTCCGTGATATCCACCATATGGGCTTGCCCTTTGCTATCCAGGTGGGTAAATGGAGAACCGTTTTCCATCTTAAGCTCGCTTAGGTGTTAATTGTTAAAGTAGCTAAATGACACTGTAAATATACTGAGTTGTGATGCAAGTATTACTTATTTGTGTGTTCTGGGTAGATGGGGACCATACTGTAAATAAGGTAGGTTGTTAATAAGCAACGTAGCAATTATCTAAAAGCAAGGGCAATCTCATTGTTTTACAACCAAGCACTTACAAACATAATAGAAAAAAAAGTAGTGTATACCCTTCGCAATGGGTATATATCTTTTGGTTAATCATTTGCCTAAGCTTTAAATACTCGTCGGCTCATCAGAATAATTTCAGGTATCAGAAAGCCTTGGTGATGAATACGCAGGCCCTTCCCTTCACATTTGGACCTAATTATGACGGATAACTTTCAACCCTGGTGTCCACGGGTGGCAGTCGCCACAATTGTTGAGTCTGAAAATCGATTTTTGCTCGTAGAGGAGACTATTTTGGGTGAGCGAGTGATAAATCAGCCTGCAGGTCATTTAGAGTATGGTGAGTCTTTAGTGTCTGCTGCTCAGCGAGAAGCACTTGAGGAAACAGGATGGGAGATTCGTGTGACAGGCTTAGTAGGTATTTATCGGTTTAATCCTCCGCAGTCTCCAGGTGTTACTTATCATCGTTTTTGTTTTGTTGGCGAACCGATTAACCATATTGGTAACCAGGTGCTGGATGATGAAATAGAACAAGTACTCTGGCTTACATATGCCGATATTATACAACGTAAGTCGTCATTGCGGAGTCCTCTGGTACTTCGCTGTATAGAGGATTATCAAAAGGGATATCGATATCCATTGGAACTTATTGTAGAGCCTGCGTAGAATAGCACCTACTTAATTAAGTATGAGTAACATGTTCGGTAGTTTATGAGTAACCAAGAATATCCAGAACCGCAGAATACCCGAGTCATTGTGGGCATGTCTGGTGGTGTTGACTCTTCTGTCGCAGCCCTATGCTTAAAGCAGCAAGGCTTTCAGGTGGAAGGCCTGTTCATGAAGAATTGGGAAGAAGATGATGGCACTGAGTATTGTACTGCTCGTGAGGACTTAGCTGACGCCCAGGCGGTCTGCGACAAGCTGGGAATTCATCTGCATACGGCTAACTTTGCTGCAGAATATTGGGATAATGTATTTGAGCATTTTTTACATGAGTATCGTGCTGGGCGAACACCTAACCCAGATATCCTATGTAATAAAGAAATCAAGTTTAAAGCATTCCTGGATTATGCTCAGCTACTTGGTGCTGATTGTATTGCGACGGGACACTATGCGCGTCGAGGTTTGCACAATGGTAAGGCTTGTTTACTTACAGGTAAAGATCCTGATAAAGACCAAACCTACTTTTTACATGCTGTAGGTTATCAGCAGTTAGCTAAGACATTATTTCCGGTAGGGGAAATGCATAAACCTGATGTACGAAAACTGGCGGCTGAACACCAACTGATTACTCATAATAAAAAAGACAGTACAGGTATATGCTTTATCGGAGAGCGGCGATTCAGTGACTTTTTAAAGCGTTATTTACCTGCACAGCCAGGCCCAATTAAAACAGTAGATGGCGAGCTAATTGGTGAGCATCAGGGGTTAATGTATCACACACTAGGTCAACGCCAAGGACTTGGTATTGGTGGTGTTAAAGGTGCAAACGAAGCACCATGGTATGTGGTTGAAAAAGATGTTACGAATAATGTGCTGTTGGTGGCACAAGGCAATCAGCATCCTCTGTTATTCTCTGAAGCATTATTAGTCCGTCATGTTGATTGGATATCTGGAGAATGTCCTGCTTTGCCTATCAGATTGTATGCCAAGGTGCGCTATCGTCAGACTGAGCAACCTTGTGAGGTTAAACCGCTGCAGACTGGAGGCTATTTGGTGATATTTGATCAACCACAGCGCGCGGTTACACCAGGACAATCTGTGGTGTTTTATCAGGATGACCTTTGCTTAGGGGGCGGAGTCATTGAGTCCCGCTTACATACTAAACCAGTAGAATAAAATATAGCTTTCCTCTATTCATGAGTACGTATTCATATAAAGATCAGGCGTTGGCGTTAGCAGGTGTGTTCCAGGCTGCGAATCTTGTTGAAAAGGTTGCGAAGACGGGGCAAGCACCAGAAGACGCACTAACCTCCTCCCTCACCAGTATTTTAAATACATCACCTACTTCAGTGGCTGGTGTTTATGAAGGACCTAGTGGGGTAATGCTGGGGCTACGAGTGCTACGTAGTGTTTTGCAAAAAGAAGCGTCTTCCATGCAGACAGACACTATTCGTTATGCGCTGACCTTATTGCATTTAGAGCGTAAACTCAGCAAAAACCCCGCCATGCTTGCAGAAATTGCTAACCGCCTTGAAAAAATAAAAGACCAGGTTAATCACTTTGCGGTTACCCATGAAAATATTATTGCTGCTTTTGCCAGCCTTTATCAGGATACGATTAGTACCTTTCGTACCCGTATTCAAGTCACAGGAGAAATGCGGCATCTCCAGCAGCAAATGAATGCCGATAAAATTCGTGCGTGTCTTTTAGCTGGCATTCGTGCAGCGATGCTTTGGCATCAGACCGGCGGTAGCCGCTGGCAGTTATTACTTTCGCGCGGTAAGTTACTGGATGGTGTCGAGTCTTGTATTCGCGCTTGATTCAGATTTTGGGTTATACACGTTTGAACAACTGTGAGTTATAAGTGGTTTCATAATGCAACTATCTTCTTTAACAGCGTTATCCCCTGTTGATGGTCGTTATAGTAATAAGACAACTGATTTACGACCTTTTTTTAGCGAGTATGGCCTACTTCGCTACCGAGTAGAGGTTGAGATCCGCTGGTTACAGCAACTGGCTGCAACACCAGAAATT
Source organism: Zooshikella harenae (assembly GCF_018837975.1). Taxonomy (GTDB): domain Bacteria; phylum Pseudomonadota; class Gammaproteobacteria; order Pseudomonadales; family Zooshikellaceae; genus Zooshikella; species Zooshikella harenae. Next base: position 46,483 of record NZ_JAGSOY010000033.1, read on the forward strand.
ACTGAAGTCCCTCCTCTTTCTTCTGCAGCAAATGCTTTTCTAGAGCAAATACTGGAAGAGTTTGATGAGCAGGAAGCTGCCCGAATTAAAACGATTGAGCAAACTACAAACCATGATGTTAAAGCCGTTGAGTATTATTTAAAGGAACAGCTTGAACGACAACCCGAGTTGGTTCCCGTTAAAGAGTTTGTACATTTTGCCTGTACCTCTGAAGATATTAACAATCTGGCTCATGGTTTAATGCTAAAAAATGGCTTAGATCAGGTGCTGGAGCCCACTATGGAACAGGTGGTTGAGGCAATACGTGCACTCGCTCATCAATACGCGAATATACCAATGCTCTCTCGTACTCACGGGCAAACGGCCACACCATCCACTTTGGGTAAAGAGATGGCTAATGTGGTGGCTCGATTAGAACATCAGGTTATACAGCTAAAGGCCGTTAAACTTTTGGGTAAGATCAACGGTGCGGTTGGAAACTTTAATGCACACTTAGTGACCTATCCAGAGGTGGACTGGCCTTCTTTGGCGTTGTCGTTTGTTCAGCAACTTGGGCTGTCGTGGAATGCCTATACTACACAGATAGAGCCTCATGATTATATGGCGGAGGTGTTTGATGCCGTTGCTCGTTTCAATACGATTGTTTTAGATTTCGATCGTGATGTTTGGGGCTATATTTCACTGGGCTATTTCAAGCAAAAGACTGTAGCAGGTGAAGTTGGGTCATCGACAATGCCTCATAAGGTAAACCCCATTGATTTTGAGAACTCTGAAGGTAATTTAGGGTTAGCCAATGCTATTCTTCAGCATTTAACGGCTAAGCTGCCGGTTTCACGTTGGCAGCGTGATTTGAGTGACTCTACGGTTTTGCGAAATTTAGGTGTTGGCTTTGCACACAGCTTATTAGCGTATCAATCAACTCTGAAAGGCATCAGTAAACTGGAAATAAATGAACTACGTATACAAGAAGATTTAATGAGTGCCTGGGAGGTTTTGGCTGAGCCAATTCAAACAGTGATGCGCCGTTATGGTATTCCAGAACCTTATGAGAAGTTGAAAGCATTAACACGTGGTAAAGCAATTACTGCAGAGACACTTCAGCAGTTTATTAATACCCTGGAGCTGCCTGAAAGTGTGAAACAGCAGCTTTTGGTGTTAACTCCTGCAACCTATATAGGTAACGCAATTAACCAGGCTCAGCAAGTATAATACGTTACTCATAAATTACTGTTCATTATCTTTGTGGGTATTAATTTACACTTAACGGGTAATCATTGCCAATATGAATACGTTACTAGGTAATATAAGCGCCGCAGAATTTCTACGTGAGTACTGGCAACAGCGTCCCCTGTTTATACGGCAGGCTCTGCCTGCTTTTCAATCACCAGTATCTCCCGAAGAGTTGGCTGGCTTGGCAATGGAAGATACGGTTGAAGCTCGGCTAGTGGTCAATGAGGATGAAGCGGACCCTTGGCAAGTTTGGCATGGCCCTTTTTCTGAAGAAGCTTTTTTGAACTTACCCATTGATAACTGGACTTTATTGGTCCAAGCCGTTGACCATTGGCTGCCTGAAATTGCGCAATTGCTTAACCATTTTGATTTTATACCAGGTTGGCGACTGGACGATATTATGGTCAGCTATGCCCGCCCTGGAGGTGGTGTAGGACCACACCATGACCAATATGATGTGTTTTTGCTGCAAGCGCGTGGTCGAAGGAAGTGGCAGGTAGGTCAACGCTGCACTACTCAAACACCACTGCTGGCTCATAATGATTTGAAAATATTGGCAGAGTTTCACGTCAGTGATGAGTGGGTTTTAGAGCCAGGAGATATGCTCTATTTACCTCCTGGGCTAGCGCATAATGGTATTGCTTTAGATGATTGTATGACATTCTCTGTGGGGTTTCGTGCTCCTTCAGCAGCAGAGGTCATTACCCATTTTAGCGACTATGTTGCTGATAACTTATCTGAAGATATGCGTTATGCTGATCCTGCTTTGGCACTATCAGAGCATCCTGGAGAAATTACACTCAGTGCGGTTGGACGTTTAAAAGCGTTGCTTAATGAACTTGATGATGAACAAAAGCTGGTCGAGTGGTTTGGACGCTTTATGACTGAGTCCAAATATAACATAACCCCAGAATTACCCACGATTAAGCCAACAGACTGTGATGAGTTAGCAGGTCGATTAAAACAAGGCTATTCGCTGGCCATCGTACCAGGTGCACGCCTTGCTTACAGTACCCTGAATAAATGTTGGCAGGTATATGCTGACGGTCAGGTTTTGCAAGCCAGTGAGCAGGTTTCTCCTATTTTAACGCTGCTGGAGCGTAGGCAGCCTATTTATCAAGCCGATGTCGCTGAAGGTGACGTCGATACATTGTTGTTACTCACCCAGCTAGTGGCATTAGGTACACTAGCCTGGAAGTGGAATGATGCAGGCTGAAATTATAAGGGCCTCTGAAAAGCAGGTGCTGTCTTTTATCGCTCAGTATATACGAGCTAAAGGTATGCACTGTCAGCAGGAGGAGCTACTTTGTCCTCTACAGGCAACGCAGTGTGCTGACTATAGTTGGTTTTTGATGGGGAGTGCTACCTCACTGCAAGGTTTGGGGTGGTTTCACCCTGAGCGAGCTACTATTGGTATTTACCTGCATTCCACTGACGATAGTACTAATATTTTTAACGACTTACTTGATTATCTTATTGCTTACACGCGTGCTGCAGGTGTTACTTTACTTAAGGTATGCACTTCGTCTCATTGCTTGAGTTACTATGAGGCTCAAGGGTTCAGTCAAATAACTTCTGATAAATTAGAGAAGGATGCGGTTGATTCCTCCAATCATTTCCTGGTGTTAGATTTAGCAGCGCCAATTCCTTTTGCTGCTATTCCTGAAAAGCAAGGCATTGAGATTATTCATGCGAGGTATCGGCAGGATTACGAGCCTCGCGCGATCAAACCTGCCGCAGAAAGTGTATCCCCTTGTCGGCTTATTTTGGGTGAAGACAGCAAGCTGCAAGTCTGGCATAAACAGGCTGATATCCTGTCAGTATTGCTTAGTATGGTCGCGCAAGCAGATGAGATCGTTTTGATATATTCACCGCTACTACAGCATGAGCTTTTTGCTGATGAGTGTTTTGTTCGAGCGTTTTCTACATTTGCCAGGCGAAATCCGATAAGCCATGCACGTATTTTAGTTGATGATTGCCGAGCTTTTGTTAAGTATTCTCATCCTTTACTGACCCTTCAAAAACGAATTCCCAGCCTTATAGAAATTCAGCAAACCCATCCGCAGTACCCTGTGGAAGGTTATGGTTACATTCTGGTTGATCGTGTAGGTTGGTTAGAATTATCAGACGCGGATTTATTGACTGCAAAGGGATCATTTGCGGATCCTGGAAACGTTAAATTGCGTCAGGAAGGTTTTCAGCGAGCTTGGAATAAAAGCACAAAGCCTGCAGACTTAAGGAATATATCATTATGATTAGCTTAAGCTTCAGTATAAGGTCTGTTAAATATTTTTTGGTGTTACTCTTGTTGGGGTACAGCTTATCATTCGCGGCTGCATTGCAGACCTATACCATTGATATGAGACATCGGCTGGCAGATGAGTTAGTACCCATATTACAGCCTTTGGTTGCTCCTGGTGGAGCAGTTACGGCATACAATAATGTATTGATCATTAAAACAACAGCTAAAAACTTCCATCAATTACAACAAACCGTTAAAAAGCTTGATACGCCAGTTCGTCAACTATTAATCAGTGTGAGCACAGATTCGAGTGTTATATATGCTGAGCGTGGAATAGACGCAGATGTTGATGTGCGGGTAGGTGATGTGACGGTTCGAACAGGAGATCGTCACAGTCCTCATGACCAAGTGATTATTCATCATGGTACTCAGCACAGAAAGGACCAGGGGGTGCAACAGGTTAGTACTATTGAAGGTCAGGCAGCATTTATCCAAGTTGGTCAAGAGGTACCTGTTCATGAGCGAACACAGTGGCCTGGTCATATTGAGCAACGTTCTTCTTATAAAAAGGTCAATCAAGGCTTTTATGCTACTGTGAAGCTATCTGGTAATGATTTGGCCACTATCCAGCTTGAGGCTCAAAATAATCGTTTGGCACGCAATAACTCAGGTAATATTGATATCAATTCAACCAGTACAGTTGTTCAAGCACCCATTGGGCAATGGGTTGCTGTGGGGGGGGTTAATACTCAGGCCAGTCAGCAAAATTCAGACATAAATAAGCGTGTGTATCGTACGCGCGATCAACAAGCCCAGTTTTATATCAAGGTTGATTTACAGTAATGCATTCTTAAGACCTCTTGGTGCCCCTCCTCTTCCTTGTAAGTTAAGGTAAATGAACTAGCCTTGTATTGCCATTTATCATTCGGCAAGGAAGGACATCTATTATGGGATTTTACACACTCATTGATGCGCATGAGGTAAATGCTACCTTTGTGAGCACTAGCGATCAGCAAAAAGAAGGCCAGTTGATTTTACATGCTAGCGGTGTTGTTCAAGAATATGCGACTACACCTGAGTTTTCTCGAGACGAGCAGTGGACTGGCGGGCTCAAGTTTTGTTTGGGAGCGTGGATCGGCCCATTGGGAGCGGGAAAACAAAACTACCGAACGGAACGTTCATTTTCAAACCTAGTACCACCAAAGGAAGTGGTTATTGCGATGGCATCTGGAGACAAAACCATTCCTGTCGAATATATTCCAGAAAAGAAAAGCCATGCCTTTCTAGCCGCACTACAAACGGCTAGTCCTCGTAAATCCAATGAACATGCTGCACATCTGACGGCGTCAGGGAGTTCTTTACGCTTGGATTTTAATGAGGCTTATCAAGTAGCGTTAAATGCCCTTATTGCTAAATTACCAGAGGCGAGTTTATTGACTCGTTATGAGTTAGCCATTGATAAACAAGTTATGTCCTATGTTGGCTTGGTCAAAGGTGCTCCAACATATGAACTGGTTGTAACACTTTCCCTTTCCCACTTCAATAAACGCTAATCAAATAATAATGGGCAGTACGAAGTGATTGCCCATTGCTTTGGGTGTTGTAAGAATCTCACCTGTTGATTAAGCACCAGCAAAAGCTTCAATCAAAACGGTTGTCCCCTCTGAAGCAATTGTTATCACTTTTTTACACTTTGTATTTGGTTGGCCTGTAGATAACCGTTTGCAATTTAATTGTGTTTTTATATATCTAATTTTTTTAATAAAAAAAGTTATGGAAATCATTATATTACGATGAGCTGTATATTTGGCTATGTGTCATTTCTCTTAAGTGGTGGGATACACTTCAAATTGATTTTTTTTACAGTCTCATTAAGTTAACGTGTTAGTTTTTGAGTAACTTATTGTTATAAATATAAAAAACATTTTTGGCATTAATGTTGCTGAATAGTGACTGCGTTTTTACATGCGTTTATTCAATAAGCATGAAGTTTGGATTAGTAGTATGCACGACGGCGTGCATTTTATGGAGAGTTATAATGAATAAATTAGCCGCATTATTTGGAACTGCAGTTGTTGCTCTTTCTTCTCAAGTAATGGCTTCGCCACTCGACGCAACGAATATCACTGTTTTTGATGGACAAGGTTCAGGCTCTGGTTGGTATGGCACTCAGGAAGACAATGAGATAGAGCCACATAATGGTTATGGACAAAAGTGGGATCTTGAAGGCTTTTTCCAAAAAGGAAATGATTTAAGTATTGTTAGTGGTTACAACCTGAAAAATGGTGAAAAACAAGGTAGTCATCGTTGGACTTCTGGTGATATTTTTATCGATATCAATAACGATGTTACTCGTGGTAGCAATACATGGCGCAATGATAATAAAAAGGTTAAAAATACTTACGGTTTTGACTATGTTTTGGATGTTAACTGGTCTAATTTAACTTATGATGTTGTTAAGATAGACGCTAATGATTACACGTTAACTTCATACTTTAGAAATAACCAAGCTGCTAATCCTTGGAAATATGCTGGTGGCGGCGATGTTATCGGCAACGGTTCTTTTTCATTAAGCTCTTTAACCGATGCTGAATCAGGCTTCAGTGGTGGAAATCACTACTATGCCAATGGTTTTGACCTGAGCTTTTTAGGTGAAAATGCAGACTTTAACTTACACTTCACTATGCAGTGTGGTAATGACGATCTGCGTGGTAAAGGTAAAACACCTTCTACTCCAGTTCCAGTTCCTTCTGTAGCAGCTTTAATGGGCATTGGCTTACTGGCTTTAGGTCGTGCTCGTCGTCGTAAAAAGTAAACAATGTGTAATAGCCTATTAATTATGTAGGTTATACAGCAAAAAGCCTTGCAGTGATGCAAGGCTTTTTTTATTTAGAGATCCGTTACTGATTTAATTGTTATTCTACTCAGCTAAATATGTCTCATCTTAATAATAAAAAATATACTGGGCATATTTTAAATTTATCTTTTTTAATAAAATTTAATTAGCCGATTTTTAAAAATGATATCCTATTTTACAGATAGTCGCTTAAAATATCATTGTATAAAGTATCACCAATTTGGCCTTTTGTTTTCTTCACTTCATCAATTCCTTTTTGTAGTTTATTAATAAGCTCATCTGATGTCTTTTTACTAAATGCATAAAATAGTTCAGCTTCTTTTAGGATGTAAACCGCACTGAAATCGCCACTTTGTAAACCATTTTTTTTAATGAACCAGCGTGCAACATTTTCTTCGTAAGCCCACAGGTTTACCCGACCGGTGTTAAGTTTTTTTACGAGCGAATCAGCATTTGACGATGGTTTGATGGCAGAGTCTGGTACACCAAGTGCTTTTACTAACTGTTCGCCTACATCATCACGGATTGTTCCTACTGTATATTTGGCAATGTCTTCGGGAGAGTTGATTTTAATGTCACTCTCATTTTTGGCGAGTAACACGATTTTTGTTTTGGCGATA
>NZ_JAGSOY010000330.1 GCF_018837975.1 Zooshikella harenae
TCTATATGATGCTTCTACTTCAAATACTTTTCTATTTTCAGTATTAGACGTTCTGTTAACTGAATCCGAGTCAAGATTATGGTTTAACTCGTCAGGTGCTTGAGATCCTGTTAACTCGATCCCCACAGTATCACTATATACGCTAACGCCTTCACCAAGCTTTGTTTGACTTGGCTTAGCATCAGGCACTACACAGATAACCTTTGGCTTCTTATTTTTTAAGTTTCTTTCTTTGTGTGCACAAGCAATTTTTACATTACACTTAGTGTCACACTCCTCACAGGGTTTATCTTTATCCTCAGGGAGTTTTTCTTCGGCCTTAGGTTCTTTTTTCTTAGGCTCTTCCGTTTTTTTCTTATCTTTTGGTTCTTCTATTTTTTCAGGTTTTTGTTTCTCTGGTCCTTTTTCTTCTGGGCCTTTCTTTTTTGGCCCTCCCTTTTCAGGGCCACCTTCTGGAGGTATAGGACACTCACCTTCTGGTTTACGACCAGGTATTTTTAATTCATAACCCGCATAAATTTTATCGGGGTCTTTGATATCTTTATTTTCTTTTAAAATTTCGTCTACAGTCGTGTCGTGCTTTTTAGCCAGATTACCTAAGGTATCACCACGTTGAATAACATAAGAATCATCGCAGGAAGGTTCAGGTATACGAATATTGGTATTCGCGTAGATAAGG
>NZ_JAGSOY010000331.1 GCF_018837975.1 Zooshikella harenae
ATCTGGTAAGTCTATTTTAATCAATCTTATATTCAGTGGCTCGGTAGAAACACCACTATCAATACACCGACGTTTAGTTTCGGGTCTATTTGGGGCTAAAGTGATAGTATTTTCAATTAAATCTGAAGATTCAAAAGCCGTTGTTTCTTTGGAATATTTTCTAGGGAGGCGCATTAAAAATTGGCTACCATTGGTTCTATGCGCTGAAAACATAGAAAAGCATGGATATCCTCGATCATAGATCAGTAAATCATCAGAAGTGGTTTTGTTGAGATGCTCCTGTGCCATTTTCCTTTCATCTGCGTGAATTGATCTAACCATTAACTCTATGGTTATGCCGTTAAGCACATCATAGCGTGAAGATACTCTAGACTGAGGAACCTCCTTCCCTGTTTGTTGCCCAAAATGCTCAATTACATCAGAATTGTTAGGCAACTTGAGCGTACTTCCATCGACAGCGTTAAGACGGAAACCTTTCCATTTTTTGTAAGCTGCATCACGATAAAAACCATCGATTAAGGTTTCATGAAGTTCAACAAAGGTTGAATATGACAAATTTGTCCGCGCTTTACAAAAGGCTGCTTTACTTACAACCCGCTGATCGTATTCTAAATTCTGGTGATGTTTAAAGAAGCAATCTAATTCATCCTGAAGTGAGTTTTTTAGCAAATTC
>NZ_JAGSOY010000332.1 GCF_018837975.1 Zooshikella harenae
GTGTCCCCTCTGCTGGCGTGCGTGACTCACCCTAGCCCTTGCTGTTAGCCTTTTCCTGCATCGTTAATGGTTCAGGAGAAGCACTATGGAAACTGATTCACCCACTGACACCCCTTTAACACTTGAGGCTGTAAAGGCTAAGTTTGAAGCCTGGCGGCAGCGTCCTAAACCCCGCAAACCCTTTCCTAATGCATTATGGCATGATGTCTTTCGACTACAGGCGCAGTATAAACTCACGAGGATATTAACGACACTACGGCTTACCCGTGCCCAGTTTATGCATAAGCGTGCGGTGTTATTAGGGGAACCTGATTGTCTTGCAGACAAAACGTCACCTAAGTCATCGTCATCCAGTGCATCTCGGGCAGCCGAGTTTATTAGCGTGGATCTTGCTGCAACAGGTGTGGTCAATCATCAGGATAAGGTGCAACCTGCATCACCGATGGTGTTTGGGGTTGAGCTAACCCGTCCTGATGGCACAGTCTTAAAAATCCATCAATTACCCACTACAGCGGTTGATGCGTTAATTCATCAATTTATTGCGTAATTATGTTGCAATTAACGCCTCATCATCGTTTATTATTAGCGGTGAATCCCGTCGATTTCCGTAAAGGAATCGATTCCTTAATTGCATTGTGTCAGCAGCATTTAAATGAAGATGCATAC
>NZ_JAGSOY010000333.1 GCF_018837975.1 Zooshikella harenae
TAGCGTCCCATAAACCAATCTGCAATGACGCGCTTAATCCAAGCCCCCCATTCTCCCTGAATACGCAGTGCTTGCCGCTTTTGGTAATGTAATTTGGGTTCTCGTTGGCTCTGATCAACATCAGGAATGTGTTCAGGTCCTAGCTCCATAAAGGAGCGGATACATTCCCACTGCATAATCCCTGAAATTTCAACACCACAAGGCATACGCCATACCCCAATAAAACCATGAGGGTCATCGTAGGCTGGAGGTCCCATACCAAACAAAGCACTCCGATACGCAACACTGTCACCCACCGTGCTGGCACTACTGACCCAGGCTTTAAAGGACTCCCAAGGCACAAGATGAAGCTTTTTTTTATCATCCACCCAAGCGACTTCACGGCGTTGTCGATTGAAGCGAGTCTGCATGTTTTCTTTGCCATGCTTATAATGGGAATAAACAATGATAAAAATGCAAATAAGTAACCAAACAGACCAACATCCTGCCAGAACTAATATGAAAGACCATGCTATTGGCTCACGACTGGGCGCAATTGTTTGAATGAAAAAGTACAGACATACACAAAATAACCCACTTGAAGAAAGCCCAAAGTACAACAGTTCAAAAGCCGCTTTCGCATTACCACTGCCAATATCAATATACACGTCATTTTTTT
>NZ_JAGSOY010000334.1 GCF_018837975.1 Zooshikella harenae
TACCTGGCTCATCGCTTCCGCAATTTGCTCATACTGCTGTTCAGGTTTTAATTTCCCCAGCCATTGCGCATTAAGGCCTAATTCGGCGAGCGCATTTTTCGCTTCGCCTGTGCCTTTGGCGGCTTCCGCAACGCGTCTCACCATTCGTTGCGTACCCAGATTAAATTGCTGTACGGATACCCCTGAACGCTCAGCGGCATATTGAAACTCCTGCAGGGCTTCAATGCCTATACCTAATTTGTCAGCGGTTTTGGCAATAGGATCGAGTCGGTTAGCGGTCCAGGCGGATAAGCCAAACGCGGCGGTAGCACCACCGGCTAATACCCCTGCGCCTCGTTTAATGCTGGCTGCCACTTTGCCCACACCAGGCATCAGTTTGGTGCCGAACTTCTGCAAGGCGGCTTTCCGTTGTAGTTTCTTCTGCGCGCGCGCCAGGTTATTCACTTCAATCCCGTATTGTTTGGCTGAGCGCTTAGCTGACCGATACTGACGCTCAACGTTTTTAATACCTTCGGCTAAACGGCGAGATGAGTGAGTGGTATTGGCTTGTTTGGCTTTCAGCTCGGCCAGTTTATTTTTGTATTTATTAAGCGCTTTAACCGCCGCCAATTGCTTATTGGTTTCTCGATAGGCCTTACCCAACTTCGCCGCTGAGGCT
>NZ_JAGSOY010000335.1 GCF_018837975.1 Zooshikella harenae
CACCTGACTCATGGCTTCTGCAATTTGTTCATATTGTTGTTCAGGTTTTAATTTCCCCAGCCATTGCGCATTAAGGCCTAATTCGGCGAGCGCATTTTTCGCTTCGCCTGTGCCTTTGGCCGCTTCCGCGACGCGTCTCACCATTCGTTGTGTGCCCAAATTAAATTGCTGTACGGATACCCCTGAACGTTCAGCGGCATATTGAAATTCCTGCAGGGCTTCAATGCCTATACCTAATTTATCGGCCGTTTTGGCAATGGGATCGAGTCGGTTAGCGGTCCAGGCGGATAAGCCAAACGCGGCGGTAGCACCACCGGCTAATACCCCTGCACCTCGTTTAATACCCGCTGCCACTTTGCCCACACCGGGCATCAGCTTAGTACCGAACTTCTGCAAGGCGGCTTTCCGCTGTAGTTTCTTCTGCGCACGTGCCAGGTTATTCACTTCAATTCCGTATTGTTTGGCGGAGCGCTTGGCTGAACGATACTGACGCTCTACGTTTTTAATACCTTCAGCCAAACGGCGAGATGAGCGAGTGGTATTGGCTTGTTTGGCTTTCAACTCGGCAAGTTTGTTTTTGTATTTATTGAGTTCTTTAACCGCGGCCAATTGCTTGTTTGTTGCTCGATAAGCTTTCCCAAGCTTGGCGGCAGACGCC
>NZ_JAGSOY010000336.1 GCF_018837975.1 Zooshikella harenae
GCCTACCCCACCCCAATTACTCAATCCCCCCTAAAAAAATAGCCGGTAACCTTAGTTATCGGAAGTTTTCGCTAAAGCTCTATATGCCCTATAAGCCAGTGTTTTCGGTAGTTAGCGTAGATAAGGATGATCTGGTTTCGTTTATTTCGATTGTTTGCCCGTTTCGTTTATTTCGTATATGATGACTGTATTGGTCATTAAGAGGTTTCAGAAACATGGCGACATCAACAGCACTTGGGGCAGTACACAACCCAAGCCCCTATGATATTGATCTAGCGCGACAGAGCGCTCCTTTACTTGCCAAAATCATTGGTAAGCAGGCACCAAGTGCTGAGCGTATTCAGTTTGTTGATGAAGGTGGAGAGCAGTTAACTGTTCCAACAGCAGCCCTCAACCTGTTGAAAGAGGTCTTAGTTCAAATGGCACAAGGTCATGCTGTGACACTGGTACCTGTGCATGCTGAGCTGACAACACAGCAAGCTGCAGACATGCTGAATGTCTCTCGCCCTTATTTGGTGAAACTACTGGAACAAGGTGAGATCCCCTTTACCAAAAAAGGAACTCACCGTCGCGTGCTTTTCCAAGACGTCATGAATTATAAGCAAGCGGTTGACCAGAAGCGTCTCTCTGCACTTGATGAACTCACCGCA
>NZ_JAGSOY010000337.1 GCF_018837975.1 Zooshikella harenae
TTTATAATTACCAAGTTTATATTATTCATCTAACTTTTTTCCACAGTGCCTGCATTTACCTCGATACCAGAAAATATGCTCTCCATTTGGTAGCCTAAATATAGAATTACGACAGAATGGGCATCTAAAAGTAACGTGTGATACTAGTACAAGAGTTATTATGACCACAGTAAAAGTGAGTAACCCTATGAGCTCACCAAATAGAAATACTACTGGAAATACAACTAGTGGGCCGGAAAGAAAGCATACTGCTTGAAAAATTCTAAGTTTTTTTTTCATATTATTTCATTTTTGAGAATTTCAAGGGGAAATTCTCCCCTTGATGATTTACAGCTCTATGTCATCATGTGTGACTTCATAAAGACTGCAACCAATCCAGTGGCCAGTGTCACCTAAAACTGTTGTACTTGCTGTAGTTTTTGTAAGCTTGGCGGCTGACCCTAGCTTCTGTTGGATAGTATATCTCACTCGATGTAGTTTGATGGCTTTTTTCAGTTATTGCTAATGTAGAGAAGTTGCCACTAGGATACATAGACATTCTCTTGATAGTAAAAATTATGGTGGTAGCTTTTATACTGGATGATATCGTTACTTCCATGGGGGGATAACTATATCATCTCCATTTCCTGAATCATCTACTTTATT
>NZ_JAGSOY010000338.1 GCF_018837975.1 Zooshikella harenae
CCCTCCGCTATGGCCGAAAAAACTTCTTCTAGACTTTCCATTACCATTTCTACTGACTCATTGACTTCTTCCGGTGCAGAATGTGCGGCGATGTTACGTATCAAGAGCAGTGTTTCTTTCATCAACTTCAAGTTTCTTACACACTCCCAACTCATGGCCTCATCAATGTGGAATAAGAGTTTGTCTGAATTTGGAAAACCGAAATTATCAACAACTGTCTCTCTTAAATTGCACCATGCACCTTGAAGGTCAGAGAGCGCTGTCTTGTAATAGCCAGTCGGCTCTTTAGTAAATCCCATTTTGGGTAAGCCTCCTATCCACTCTAGTTGGATAACTAAACGTAAGGGTAACGTAATATATTACACCACATGGTTAGTTTACTAACTCTCTCAACAATCCAACCACTCCCCCCAACGCCCTTCCACAATACCCACTCAGCACTTCCTGCATAGTTCCATACAACTGACCATAATCCCGCTAAAAATTTTGGTGATGAATACCCAACAGTTGTAACCATTTACAATTCAAACAGCACTAGCAGTGTCATTTATTGTGATTTTTTAATCATAAGAGCTGGGTAGATACCAGCTCTTACCCGATTAGGTCATTCATACCAAGAATCGGTGTCAACTGTGAT
>NZ_JAGSOY010000339.1 GCF_018837975.1 Zooshikella harenae
TCGTGCTTTTAAGTTTATTTTATGAAATAAAATAATCGTATTATTCAGTATAAGCGTTTAATACGAACGTTATATTCATGAGGAATGTGAATAGATAAGGTGTGCTTTTTATAAATAAGGGGTGTGGATTACCTTTTTTAAGATAAATGAAAATGGATAATGCGCCAAGAACTGGAGAGTAAAAAACTAGAAACCAAAACATATCCTCTATAGCTAGCTGCATACTGATAGGTGCAGCGATTAATACAATAAAATAACCGATGACACCAAAAAACCAGTATGCATGCAAACTAAAAAAGGCCATTGGTACCCAATATAACGGGTGATGCTCTGAAACCTCATTTATAAATACTTTGCTTGTTAATAGTGCAGTAATAACACCTAAAATAATATTAAAAGTATATAATTTTAAAAATCTATTCATATTACTTTTCGCATTGATGCAATTGCTCGTTCCAACGGCCACCAGCATCTAAACATGTATCAATTTGTATTGAGTCTGGATGGAAATCAGACGACCAATAAATAATACCAGTCATGGCTAACATAAATAATAAAATAATACCAACAAACACACTCGTAATTATTAAAAATATCTTTTTCTTACTTGTACTCACGATCAAATTAATCCTTA
>NZ_JAGSOY010000034.1 GCF_018837975.1 Zooshikella harenae
CTCAGATTACTATCATCATTATGGTGATTGGTTAGCGACGCCAAGAAAAGATTGGAAGCGAGATGAAGATATTCTTTGGGATTTTTGTGGTGGAAATTTATCAGAAAGTTTACAGTCATTAATTATACAAAGAGGAAAGCAGGAAGGCTCGTTTTATGCCTTTAGCCAAGAAGCTTGGTTAATGATTATCCCCCAGGAAAAACTAGTTGTTTTCTCCCATAATGGATGAAATAGAATAAACGGCTTAATTGAATTATTTTTTTTAAAATAAAAGTGTTCGAATAACTAAATATAGTTTATGAGCATGGCTGAAAACGTGCTGTAAAGTGGCGTAAAATGGGTGGCTCATAACTAAATGTTAAACCTTGAATATCCTTTGCTCGTTCTTTTATTTTAACTAAGCAGTTTGCAACGTATTCCATATGACTATTGGTATAGACTCGTCGTGGAATGGCTAAACGAAGAAACTCAAAGGGTGACACTTTTTGCTGTTTGGTTTGTGGATCTCGGCCTAATAACAAAGAGCCAATTTCGACACCTCTAACACCACCTTCTAAATACAATTCATTTGCAAGTGCTTGAGCAGGGAGGTGGTAGTTTGGAATGTGGGGTAATAAAATTTTTGCATCAACAAATACAGCATGCCCGCCTGTTGGAAACTGTATAGGAATACCTGCTTTGAGCAGTAAATTACCCAGGAATTGAACTTGGGCTATGCGATAATTTAAAAATTTTTCATCCATTGCTTCGTGTAAACCAATGGCCAGAGCTTCCATGTCCCTACCAGCCAATCCGCCATAGGTGATAAAACCTTCTTGTGGAATACAACGAACCTGAACATTGCGAAAAAGTGCTTCATTATCTCGAATACAACATAAACCACCAATATTTACCAAGGGGTCTTTTTTAGCAGAAAGGGTTAGCATATCACCATACTGAAACATCTCTTTTATAATTTCTGCAATAGATTTATTTTGGTATCCTGATTCACGCTGCTTGATAAACCAAGCATTCTCACAATAGCGAGCAGCGTCAATCACTACTGGAATATCATTCCGCTGGGCTAAGTGATAAACAGCTCGCATATTATCCATTGAAACAGGCTGTCCACCTGTACTATTACAAGTCACTGTTGTAATGATTGCTGCAATGCGGTTTGCACCATATTGTTTGATTATTGCTTCTAGTTCGTCTAGGTCAAAATTACCTTTCCAGTCGTATGATGAGGTAGTATCAAATGCCCAGGGTGTAGGGGTGTTAATTGCTTTTGCGCCGGAAATTTCTATATGAGCAGCAGTAGTATCAAAATGATAATTTGAAATAAAAACAGGGTCTTGACAATTTCGGTGCTCAATAAGCGTAGGGAAAAGAATTTGTTCGGCACCTCGGCCTTGATGTGTTGGCAAAATATAACGATAATTAAATACTTCTTGTGCTTTTTTTTGTAAATGAAAAAAATTACGACTTCCTGCGTAAGACTCATCCCCAACCATTAAACCTGCCCACTGTTTGTCACTCATGGCGCCTGTGCCAGAATCGGTTAATAAATCGATAAAAACTTCATCACTTTTAAGTAAAAAAACGTTATAGCCAGCCGCTTCTAGAGCTGTCTGGCGCTGTTTTTCGTTAATTAAGTTGATTGGCTCAACCATTTTAATACGAAAAGGTTCAGGGATAACTTCCATATAATAAATCCTTATTTAAAATAATGGGGATGTATTTACGAATAAACACAGAATTAGATTGGATTTTATAAACTGCTTGGTGAAATTGATGTAAGTGATTTTCTAATTAAGTATTAGTCAAAAACTATTTTTCACTGTTGCTTTTGTTTATATAACCAAGTGCTATTGTGGGCTTATTGATACATATAATAGGATGTATGATGATGCGCAGAATAATTTATTAATATAAAATAAATCTTATAGGCTGTGTTCATTTATGACAGAAATACCCGCTAATTTTAATAACAGGATTTGGAGGGCAGACCATATATTATCATCAGATAAGCCTTTTATAGCTTCGTCAACTTGACCTGATGTCAGTAGTATCTGCTCAAGAGCTTGTTCTGAGTTTCGTTGTAATGCTTGACGAATAAGAGGTTTTCTTTTTTCCCAAATGCGTTGATTTTGCATAGCTTGCTCAAGTGAAAGACCTTCACGTTGTAATTGAGTGAGCTGAAGTAAATTACGGACTTCGCGGGTAATTGCCCATAACATAACAGCGGGTTCAATACCTTCAGCTTTTAAACCATTAAAAATGCGTAGGGAGTGATTCACTGAACCTGCAAGTGTATTCTCGATTAAGTCGAAAACTGAATAACGTGCACTGTCAGAAACACTCGTATTAATAGTTTCTTCAGTTACATGATTATTTTCAGCGTAAAGTGTTAACTTTGCGATTTCTTGTGAAGCGGCAAGCAAGTTTCCTTCAACACGTTCAGAGAGAAGCTGTATTGCCTGTGCGGTGGCAGTCAAGCCTGCTTGTTGCATACGCTGCTTGATCCAACGTGGTAAATGTTGAGCATCAATGGGCCAAATGGGAATAAAAATGCCAGATTTTTCGAGCGTTTTAAACCATTTACTTTGTTGTATAGGATTCTCGAGCTTGGGTGTTATCAGCAATAACACATTATCGGATACTGGAGATTCTCCACATGTTTTGAGTACTTTAGCTGCTTTATCATTAAACTTACTACTTTGACAGCGGACTTCAATGATTTTTTTATCACTAAATAATGACAAGCTATTAGTGTGTTCTAATAATGTTTCCCAGTCAAAACCTCCATCCGCCTGCAATAAGATACGTTCACTAAACCCATTGTCTCGAGCTTTTTGTCGGATTAAATCACAACACTCTTGTTGAATCAGAGGCTCGTCACCACTTACTATATAAATAGGAGCCAGTGTTTTTTGATTTAAATGCTGTTGGAGTTGATCACTGCGAATTTTCATTAAAAAATAAAGTATGTTGCGGCTATAGGGTTGCTGAATAAGGGGCTTTATGGACGTTTTTTACTGGGAACATCAATTAAACATAAAAGTGAAATGCAAATATAAACCAAGGTAGCAGCACTATTTGGATACGCTTTAAAACCTATAGCGAACTACCTTGGTATTGTCTTAAAAGAGCACTAAATATTTGGTGGGGCCAGTTTTATGGCATTCCTTTTGGGCATGGCTTTTACATTCTTTTGCTCTTCCAGCTGTTTAGCTTTTTCTGCTTCAGCTTGTTTTTTACGGGCTTTGGCTTCAGCAACATCAATTTGCTCATTAGTCATTGCCTGTAAACGTTGAGTGATCTGGGTAATGATATCCCGCTCTAACTCTTCTCTAATTAAGCGTTCCTCAGAGTCTGAGGCGGTCTTATTGCTTGAAGAATAAAGGTAAACACGCTCAGACATAGCTTCGAATGGACCTAGGAGAAGTAAACCTTCGCTATTTTCCAGTTGAAACTTAGCTTGTTTGATTAAGCGATACTGTGCAGCCTGAGCATTACCTGTAAAACTGGCAATTTTGTTCTCATCCTGGTTTTCAGTAATACGCAACACATAGGGTGCACTTGCAATGATCTTAATGTCATTACTTTCCAACGTACGGTTTAGACGACGAGTGAATACCCCGTAGTTATCAGATGTTTGCACACTAAGCTGTTGTAAATGGCTGGCAACATCAACCATACCCCTGAGTTTGAACCCGCAAGCGGTTAATAGCATAACCACGCTAAGAAGCGTGGCCAGCTTAATGATAGGTGACATAAACAGTCGTTTTGATAATGACCGCATACCTTACTCCTCTATGAGGCGACAATATTGATCAGTTTGTTAGGAACAACGATGACTTTGCGAATGGCTTTATCGGTCAAAAACTTTTGTACGTTTTCATTCGTCATCGCTATGGACTCAATGGTTTCTTTATCGGCATCAGCAGGAACTGTTAGCTTGGCTCGTACCTTGCCATTTACCTGAGCCACTATCAATACCGAGTCTGCTGCCAGTGCATCTTCGTCACATTCAGGCCAGGGGGCATCAATGATTTCAGTTGAGTTACCCATCTGTTGCCAAATATGATGACAGATATGAGGTGTAATAGGCGCTAACAGTTTTATACAGGTCATCAAGGCTTCATGCATGACAGCTAAACCTTGAGGTGAGCGATCAGTAAATTTACCCATCGCATTTACCAGTTCCATGACTCGGGCAATCGCTGTATTAAAGGTCAGCCGGTTACCAAAGTCATTGGTGACATTCTTAATGGTACTGTGAGTAATTCTTCTTAGATCTTTCTGGCTATCATTCAGCTGACTAAAATCTAATGCGGGAATATTTGTTTGTTGGTTATGTTCCTGCGCCAAGCGCCAGAATCGGCGCAAGAAGCGATGGGCACCCTCTACACCACTGGTTGACCATTCCAAATCTTGATCGGGTGGAGCCGCAAACATCGTGAAAAGTCGAACGGTATCTGCACCATACTGTTCAATCGTACCTTGAGGGTCGACACCATTATTTTTGGACTTCGACATTTTGCCCATGCCAGCATAGTGAACGGGTTGGCCATCTTCTTTGTGGTGAGCTGCAATGATTTGTCCTTTGTCATCACGCTCAATAGTGACGTCCCCTGGAGCTATCCACACTTTGCCACCTTTGTCATCTTCGCGATAATAGGTTTCGGCTAACACCATGCCTTGACAAAGTAGCTGCTTGAAGGGTTCATCACTATCAACAAGGCCTTCATCCCGCAGTAGTTTGTGGAAAAAGCGGGAATACAACAAGTGCATTACTGCGTGTTCAATACCACCAATGTATTGATCAACAGGTAGCCAGTAATTAGCCTGCTCTGGGTTCAACATACCCTCTTGGTAGTTTGCACTACAGTAACGAGCGTAATACCAAGAAGATTCCATAAAGGTATCAAATGTATCCGTTTCCCGTTGGGCTGGTGTGCCATCAATGGGGCTTACGATAGAAGACCAGGAAGAGTCCGTTTTTAACGGTGATGTGGTGCCATCCAGCGTAACATCTGTGGGTAAGGTGATGGGCAGATCTTCAGCGGGTGCACCAATGGTTTCACCATTTTCCAGGTGAATCATGGGAATAGGTGTTCCCCAATAGCGTTGACGGGATACTCCCCAGTCACGCAATCGATAATTAACCTTTCGCTGACCTTTACCAGCTTTAATTAAATGTTTAGCAATGGCATCAAAGGCCTCTTTGGAGGTTAAACCATCAAAGGGGGCAGAATTAACCAATACTCCATGCTCAGTGAAGGCTTCATGGGAAATATCTGCTTGAGTGCTGTCTTCTTGGTTTTCAATAACTTGTTTTATAGGCAGGCCATATTTGGTTGCAAACTCCCAGTCACGCTGATCGTGCCCAGGGACAGCCATTACTGCGCCAGAGCCGTATTCCATTAGCACAAAGTTTGCAATCCAAACAGGAACTTCTTCTCCAGTAATTGGATGGGTTGCATGGAAGCCTGTAGCCATCCCTTTCTTTTCCATGGTGGCCATTTCTGCTTCAGCGACTGCATTGTGTTTGCATTCCTCAATAAAGGCTGCAATTTCAGGATTATTTTTCGCTGCAGCCAAGGCAATGGGGTGTTCAGCAGCAACCCCAACATAGGTTACACCCATTAACGTATCTGGGCGGGTGGTATAGATCGTAAATGAATCTTCAACTCCGGGGATAGATTCAGCCAGAGTAAACGTCATCTCTATACCTTCGGAGCGGCCAATCCAGTTACGCTGCATGGTTTTGACCTGTTCTGGCCAATGTTCCAGATGATCTAAGCTTTCTAGTAACTGATCGGCATAAGCTGTAATTTTAATGAACCACTGAGGAATTTCTTTACGCTCAACCAGTGCACCTGAACGCCAGCCGCGACCATCAACCACTTGTTCATTGGCTAGAACTGTTTGGTCTACAGGATCCCAGTTAACGGTCGCCATTTTTTTATAAACCAAGCCTTTTTCATACAGCTTGGTGAAGAACCACTGTTCCCAGCGGTAATAATCTGGATTACAGGTGGTGACTTCTCGGTTCCAGTCATAGGCAAAGCCCAGGCTTTTTAACTGCTCTCGCATGTAGTCAATATTTTCATAGGTCCACTTAGCGGGCGCGACACCATGTTTAATGGCTGCATTCTCTGCAGGTAAGCCAAAAGCATCCCAGCCCATAGGCTGCAAGACATTTTTGCCCAGCATTCGCTGGTAACGTGAGATCACATCACCAATGGTGTAATTTCTCACATGCCCCATATGAAGTCGTCCACTGGGGTAGGGGAACATCGAGAGACAGTAGAATTTTTCTTTGTCAGGCGTTTCACTTACGGCAAAGGATTGATTGTCTTGCCAGTGTTGCTGTGTTTCACGCTCAATTTGCTGGTGTTGGTAATGTTCTTCCATTGTCTCTCTTTTTCTAAAGTATTCTAAAAAAAGCGCAGGGTTTAATAGTGATAAAGTCTAAGCAGCTTAGGATACATGACTCCATTTGTTACGGGTAGTCTTTATGAATAGTCTACGCTTATATTGAGTAGGTTGTACGAACCTTCAATAAAATATCTTGGCTTTGCCCAAAACCTTCAATGATGTTGTATGAATATGTGATTATAGGTGGTTAAGTAAGGCCTTCGCTTGTAGTGGTGTCATGCTAATGGAAAAAAAACATGCAAGGAACTGCTTAAGTGAACAAGGACGTGAGTCCAATATAAATGTGTTGGATCAGCAACATCCAACCCTATTTCTTTATGATCAATTGCTTCAACAAATTCAAATGGCTGTTAAAGGCTTTGAACAACAGCTTTGGCATGAGTTAATGCACGAATTGAAGCCCTCTACGACAACGGTAAATGTTGAGCTTCAAGGTTTAACGCGTCAACAACATCATTTGTTAAAAGCATATTTACGTAAAGATGCTACAGAAATCTGCAAGCTCTTAAATATTTCATCAAGATAGCTTGAATCAGATTTTTATACCGATGGTTAGGGGGGCATGCCCTTCTCATATCGGAGACGGTCTCGTTTTCAAATACTGCGTTAAAAATTTGCTCAAAATGCTTATGTATTAGTTATAAACTCCACTTTTTTGCCTTGTCTTTGCTTAGCTCCTGACCTTTTATTTTATGATAGTCTCATCTTAGGGGTAAATTCTCTTTTCTGAAAATTTAAGCAAGCCAGTTTAGACCAGTAATGAGCTATTCTTTTTTTATTCTTCAAGATCTTTAATTAGAGGAAGGCATGTTAGTTATTAGCTTTGCTAAATATTTTTTATTACCACCTGTATTTAATATTGTTCTTATTGTGTTAGCAATTATTTCTCGAACTTTTATACAGCGTTATTGGTGGCGTTTTATGACGATGATAATTATTTGGTTATCACTGATTAGTTTGTATTTATTGTGTACTCCAGTTGTTTCTTCTTATCTTATGTCGTTATTGGAGTCAGAGTACACAGTTTATGCTCCAGAGGGGGATAAACCTGAAGCAATGGTGATTTTGGGGGCGGGAAGGCATCGTAAAGCTCAAGAGTATGGTGGAAAAGATATTCCAAGTGCTTTTGAGTTAGAAAGAATGACTTACGCAGCCTATTTAAATAAGCAGTTGAAATTACCTATTTTGGTTACTGGAGGGAAATTATTAGGGAGTGATCAGCCACCAGAAGCAAAGATAATGGCTGATTTTCTACAAGATAATTATGGGGTTAAGGTGCAATGGCAGGAAGAGCAAAGCCGAAACACCTGGGAAAATGCACTTTATACCCAACAGATGCTTGAGAAAGAGCATATTCGTACTATCGTATTGGTGACTCATGCTTGGCATATGCGTAGAGCTGTTGCATCTTTTAAAAAGGTTGGGTTGAACGTTTTACCTGCACCAACTCGTTTTATTTCTGGTAGAAGTAAAGACGTGATGTGGTATCACTGGTTGCCTACTCCAAAGTCATTTACTAATGCCACGTACGCTTTGCATGAAATAGTGGGGTTAGTCTGGTATCACTGGAAATATTTTTAGAAGTGCTCTTAATAATTTTTAACGTAGTATTTGCAAGCCCAGAAGTTTTACGACTGACTGCCTCTTCAGGAGGAAGAGGCTTGTTCCATAGCGATGGACTGCTTTTGTCGGGTAGTCCAACCAAAAACACTCAGTATAAGTGCAATAATGAAAAGTAACGGATATGATTGCCAAATCATATAAGGCGTACTGCCTTGTTTACTTTGAACCTTGCCTGTTAGCACTCCAGCTTGAAATTGAGGGAGTTGGGTTAACACATCTCCTCGGTCATTGATGATGGCACTTATGCCATCATTGGTTGCACGAATAAGATAACGCCCTGTCTCAAGTGCACGCATACGTGCCATTTGAAAATGTTGGTGTGGACCAATAGATGCGCCAAACCAGGAGTCATTACTAATAGTAATGAGTAGATTAGAGCGTTGGGCTTGTTGTGCCACAAAATCGCCATAAACAATTTCATAACAAATAAAAGCGGCAATCTTTGTTTTATCTGCCACTAGATGAGGCTGATCATTGCTGCCAGAAGAAAAGGAAGACATTGGCAGGTTAAAAAACTGGATAAGTCCACGTAATAAATCTTCTAAAGGAACATACTCACCAAAAGGGACAAGTTTTTGTTTGTAATAGCTGCCATTACCATTGCCAGCAGCAATGATGCCATTATAAAAAGTGCGATAGGGTTGTCCATCAATAACTTTTTGGCTCATGAAGGGTAAGCCGGTGATTAATGTATTTTGATATTTGTTGGCTTCCTCTGCGAACATATCGACAAAAGACTTCGCTTGTTGTGGATAAACCAGTGGTATGGCGTTCTCTGGCCAAATAATGAGGTCACTTTCCCAGTGGCCTTTACTAAGCATGCGATAAGTGGTTAATGTCGTATGTACGTGTTCTTTATTCCACTTTAACTGTTGTGGGATATTAGCTTGAACTGCACTGACTGTCAGTGGTTTAGATTGGGCATTATCAGTCC
This sequence comes from Zooshikella harenae, assembly GCF_018837975.1. Lineage (GTDB taxonomy): Bacteria > Pseudomonadota > Gammaproteobacteria > Pseudomonadales > Zooshikellaceae > Zooshikella > Zooshikella harenae. The sequence goes on from NZ_JAGSOY010000034.1 coordinate 8,984, forward strand.
ACTGATGGTTTGTTAGCATTGCACCTGCAACCCAAAGCAGTGTTGTGCAAGCAAGCACACTTTGCCATTGTTTTGAGTTCCATTGCTTTCTTTGACTGACAAGCCATGCTAAGCCTAACCAGCTTGTTAGAACAAGTGCTGATATGCCTAAACTACCAATTATAGGGCTCCAGCTTGCGAGTGGCGTGTCTATGTATGCATATCCTAGTAACAACCAGGGAAAGCCTGTAAGTAGCCAGGTTTTTAGCCACTCAAACACAAGCCAAAGCACACCAAAAAGTACAAGCCGCGAGCCTAGCGAAGAGGCTTTAAAGCGTTGGATTAACCAGCCATAGCCCCAGCCAAGAGGTGCAAAAAATAAAAATGATAGAAAAATAACAAATAAGCCAGTTAGAACGCCCGCAAGAGCAACAGGTGCTGAACCATATTGGTGGATACTTACATAGACCCATGACACGCCCACCCCATAGAAACCAAGACCATACCACCAGGCTCGCCAAAGCGCCTGTCGGCGGGTCAATGACTGTAATGAGAAAAAGAAACCCAGCAGTGATAAGCCTGTCAGTGGCCAGATATTGAAAGGGGCAAATCCAAACGCCCAAATGAATCCAACGGCAAGAGCCAGGAAATGGCCTGGCCAACCAGCAAGTTTTTTGGTCATGGGATTTTTATCATGATGTTTAAACAGGAGTGACTCGAAGTAAGCGAATACGCCGATTATCTGCGTTTAGCACCTGGAACTCAAAGCCTTCAATAGTGACGGACTCGCTTCGTCTGGGTAAGTGTCCAAAGTTTTGCATGACGATTCCACCAATGGTGTCATACTCCTTATCACTAAACTGACTGTGAAAGTGCTCATTGAAGTCTTCAATGGGCGTTAATGCTTTTACTATGAAGTTATTCTCATTGAGTTGCTTAATGTAGAAGTCCTCTTCTACATCATGCTCATCTTCAATATCACCCACAATTTGCTCAAGCACATCTTCGATGGTGATAAGACCAGATACACCACCATATTCATCAACCACTATTGCCATATGATTACGGTTGGCTCGAAACTCATTAAGTAAGACGATTAAACGTTTACTCTCAGGAACAAAGGTTGCTGGACGGAGAATATCTTTAAGGCAAAATTGGTCTTTTGTATCTTGAGGGTCTTTAAGTGCTAACGATAATAAATCTTTAGCAAGTAAAATACCGGTTACCTCGTCTTTGTTTTCCCCAATGACAGGATAACGGGAGTGAGCTGACTTAATGATTTGAGGAATAAACTCTCCAGGTGTTTGAGATAGCTCCACACACTCCATCTGGGCGCGAGGAATCATAATTTCTCGGACCTGCATTTCAGAAACTTGCATTGCTCCTTCAATGATGCTCAATGATTCTGGGTCTAACACTTGATTAGACTGAGCCTCACGGAGCTGATCCAGCAGTTCTGTTCGATTCTTGGGATCCCCTGAAAATGCCTGGGTTAATTTATCAAGCCATGTTTTGGCAGAGGTTGTTCCGTTCACACTCGATCGATCATCACTCATTGTTATTTGTCTCTCGTGGTACACTCGTCAGCAATGGTCCATGCATAAGGGTCGCTAAAGCCTAACTTTTTAAGTAGTTGAATTTCCAGCGACTCCATCAAACTAGCATCATCATTATTAATATGGTCATACCCGAGCAGATGCAAGACACCATGTATAACCATATGAGACCAATGTGCTGGTAAGGGTTTGCCCTGATCTGCTGCTTCATTAACTACGACATCTGCACAAATAACCAGATCGCCGAGCAGAGGTAAGTCTAGTTCTTCAGGTAAGTCTGCAGGGAAGGAAAGCACGTTGGTGGCATAGTGTTTCTGGCGATAGGTACCATTCAACTCAGCACTTTCAGTCGTACTTACAATTCGAATACTGAGTTCAGCATCGTTAATAGACTCATTGACTAAGACGGTTTGTACCCAGTGCTCAAAGTCTTCTTGACTAGGTAGTTGTGCTATTTCGTCACATGCTATTTGCAAATCAACGGTAAGCACATCAAGCATCCTTTTGTTTTTTAGAGGCTTGTTTGGTGTCAAATCTATCATAGGCCTCAACAATACGTTGTACTAGCGGATGTCGTACAACATCTTTAGCGCTGAAATAGGTAAAGCCAATCCCTTTGACTTGCTTAAGTACCTCTGCACTGTGAGCCAATCCAGACTTAGTACCACGGGGTAAGTCAACCTGAGTGGTATCACCAGTAATCACTGCAGTAGAACCAAAGCCAATACGGGTGAGGAACATTTTCATTTGTTCCATTGTGGTGTTCTGACTTTCATCTAAAATAATAAATGAATTATTGAGTGTTCGCCCACGCATGTATGCCAGAGGGGCCACTTCTATAACATTTTTTTCAATAAGCTTTTCGACTCGCTCAAAGCCCAGCATTTCATAAAGCGCATCGTAAAGTGGCCTTAAGTATGGATCGATTTTTTGAGCTAAGTCACCAGGCAAAAAGCCCAACTTCTCACCCGCTTCTACGGCTGGTCGAACGAGTAGAATCCGACGAATTTGATCACTCTCCAGTGCTGCAACGGCACAGGCTACAGCCAGATAAGTTTTACCAGTACCCGCAGGTCCTATTCCAAAATTAATATCATGTTGCAGAATACGTTTGACATACTCTTGTTGATTGGGACCTCTGGGCTTGATTACACAACGCTTGGTTTTAATAACAACACTTTCTATTTTACCTTGTTGCGGATTTTCGATATCAGACTCTTGTAAATAAAGATGTATGATATCTGGTGATATTTCACCACCATTTTCAAGCTCTTGGGAAAGTGTTTTGAGAATTCGCTCTGCAGCATGGACATTGACTTGTGAGCCCGTTAGCTCAAAGTGATTTCCACGGTTACTAATGCGAATATCTAAGCGCTGTTCGATTTGCTTTAAGTGCTCATTAAATTGGCCACAAAGTTGCGCAAAGTGTTGAGCATCTTCGACGTTGAGAGTGAACTTGTGGGGGGGTAATTCTGTATTCAAAGCCTTATTCATTAGCCGGACGCGGCACCCTACTTATTTTCTAGAATATACCTTCTCTATGGTGAAGGAAAGCACCTTTTTTTTCTAAAGCGCGAACTGAGTTACTTAGAACATGCAGCTTTCAACTCAAGTAATTGATTAAGCTTTAGTTTACTCAACTGTATGCATTACTTCTGTTTAAAACTCTATTCGCCGCTTAGTAACAACATACACTTTACAGGAACAGTCTTGGTTTGAATAAAATCTCAACCAATGGTGACTGGATAACACTCTCTGTAAAGTGTATTAACCCGCATATAACTAAATGCTGTTATTGCGAATTAGTATAGTTCGTCACTTATCATATCACCTCGAAGCGAGTTGGGTAATGCTTCTGTAATAACGACATCGACACGTTTGCCAATGATTCTTGGATTGGTTGCAGCGAAGTTCACAACACGATTATTCTCTGTCCGCCCCTGAAGTTGTCCTGGGTCTTTCTTAGAGAAGCCTGTGACAAGAATTCGTTGAGTGGTACCAACCATTCTCCGGCTTATTTCCTGGGCCTGTTGGTTGATTCTGTGTTGAAGTATTTGTAAACGCTGCTTTTTAACCTCTTCAGGCGTATCATCTGGCAAGTCCGCAGCCGGTGTTCCTGGACGAGGGCTATAGACAAAGCTAAATGAAGCATCAAAGCCAATGTCTTGAATAAGATTCATAGTGTTTTCAAAGTCTTTATCTGTTTCACCAGGAAAGCCTACAATAAAGTCTGAAGAAAACGAGATATCTGGACGTAGTTTACGAATTCTGCGTAACTTGGATTTATACTCAAGCACAGTATGACCACGTTTCATCGCTGCAAGGACACGGTCTGAGCCGCTTTGGACAGGTAAATGCAGGTGACTCACAAGCTCAGGCACATGTGCATAAACATCAATCAAGCTTTCAGTAAATTCAACAGGATGTGATGTAGTAAAGCGAATCCGAGCAATACCATCAATTGCTGCAATGATGGTAATAAGTTCGGCTAAGTCAGCAGTTTCATCATCAGAGTCTGATTTTTTGCCACGATAAGCATTAACGTTTTGACCCAGTAGGTTGATTTCTCTGACACCTTGCTCAGCCAAATGCACACATTCAGCGATAACATCATCGAAAGGACGGCTGACTTCTTCCCCCCGGGTATAAGGAACAACGCAGAAAGTGCAGTACTTGCTGCAGCCTTCCATGACAGAAACAAATGCAGTTGGTCCATCCACACTGGGTTCTGGCAGATGATCAAATTTCTCAATTTCTGGAAAGCTTATATCTACAACGGCTTGCTTACCTGTTGCAGATGCATCAATCATTTCTGGTAGACGGTGTAGTGTTTGTGGGCCAAAAACCATATCCACATAGGGAGCTCTGTCTCGAATGGCTTGACCTTCCTGACTGGCAACACAACCTCCCACTCCAATGATCAGGTTGGGATTCTGGTCTTTTAGGACGCGCCAACGGCCCAGTTGGTGAAAAACTTTCTCTTGAGCTTTTTCCCGAATAGAGCAGGTATTTAACAGCAATATATCAGCTTCTTCTGGATTGTCAGTTATTTCAAGCTGATGGCTTTCATTGAGTAAATCTGCCATGCGCGATGAATCATAATCATTCATCTGACAACCATGGGTTTTAATAAAGAGCTTCTTAGCCATCGAAATCTACCTACACACGTTTTTCACACAGTCAGGGGGTATCAAAATAAGCGCAGCATTATATCTGGGTCTGTAGTGAAAGCCCAGTGCTGCACTGATGTATGGTTTGTAGTGCCTGCCTTTCTTTATTGATATCTTTGTTCTATTCACCCTTCTTGAAATTTTAATAGTAGATAGGGTGGAAAAACATTATTAGATGACGAACCATTGATCAGTGGATCAGAGTAGAAAGGAACAACGTGGCGTTTGCCTTGAACTGCAGCTCTGGTATTCTAGCGCTCTTTTCGCTTGAGGCAGCTCTAAACACTGGGGTGAGATGGATTAATATGGCAAAACCAATTTTTCGAGTGACATTCTTAAATCAAGGCAAGGTTTATGAGGTATATGTCAAACAAATTTTTCAAAGTGATTTGTATGGCTTTGTTGAAATAGAAGAGTTTATATTTGGCGAGAGAAGCCAGCTTGTGGTTGATCCAAGTGAAGAGAAGCTAAAGTCCGAATTTGCTGAAGTAAAACGTAGTTTTATTCCAATTACTTCTGTCATTCGGATTGATGAAGTTGAAAAAGAAGGAGTAGGTAAAATCTGTGATATTAAAGGCGATAAGGTCACGCCTTTTCCATTTCCACCAGGAACACCACCAAAGAAAAATTCATAAGTTTGGCTACTCTTTGGATCAAATTAACTAAGAAAGCAAAGACGATAGTAAATTTCGCACAAGTAAATGCTTGAACCTCTAATATTGTTGTACCTCGTTGCGAACTAAACTTTACATAAGGAAATGAGCGGCCAAAGGGAGCATGGCACTGATGTTAGCAAATATCCCCATTGATGATGACTTATCTGAGTTTAAAGAAGCTCAAGAGATAGGTACAAACAGTGCAGTTTTACAAACCATCAAAGCAAGTGAGGACTGGTCAGACCAAAAGCTTAAGCTTAAAAGCAAGTTAGCCACTGAAATCTATCAACTAGAAGAGCGAATTGAGAATGTTAAGCGATCTGCTGGACACTCGAAAATAGCTATGTTGAAAACACTGCGTGAAATGTTAATTACACGAAAACGCTTGCTAAACTTACTTGTTGGTTAAGTCAGTGAGTGCGAAGTTGACTTACTTTTGCCTTAATCTTGCGGTTTGGCTTCAATAATATTGTTATGGTTACTTCCCTGAGGTTTGGTTTGTAAATCCAGGCGTGAGGGAACTGACTGCTTTAAATGCTGAGCATAATCTTGAAATATTTTGCTTAAGGTATAAAACGCCAAGGCTCGTTGGTCCCTGTCCATTAAACTACCAATTTCATCACTCACATCGATCGCTTCTGTATAGCCATTGACTGCAGCCATTTTCATCATGATATAGGCCTGTGTATAGTCTTGTTTCATCCCTTCACCACGGTAATACATGAAAGCTAGTTGATATTGGGCTTTTGCATGGCCATTTGTTGATGCTTGTTCAAACCAATGTTTTGCTTTGTTGTAGTCTTGTGGAATGACTTGGCCAATAAGGTAGAGTTCACCAAGTAAAAATTGAGCTTCAGGATTTCCTTGATTTGCAGCTTCCTCACAAGCGACTAAGGCTGCTGCTAGGTTAGGTTCTTCAGGAAGAATTTTGCATCGTTCGGAGGCTGGAATAAGAAGTTCATTAAGGCCATACTGAAAACGATTAATCTCAGTCGCCTGTAAATGCTGAGTGACACAGAGTGTTAGTATTAAGCTAGTCCACAGTAGTAGGAATCGCATATAACGTGCCTATAGGCAAAATGGGCAAGTTGTAGAAATCAGTTTATATTTGCGTAATGTATACTATACCCAGCCTGATGAAAGCATTTTTGCGTAGAGTTAACGCTTTTCTACTTCACAACCTATTTTCATAAGCACTGTCATTTTATCATGTGATAGTTTAGGGCGTATTTTTAAATTAGATTAAAATTAAACGCCACTGAGTTTTATAAATTAAACCAGCACATATTATTTTCAGTTTATGCTTTTCTGTCATGACTGTTTGTACAGTCTTGAGGGTATATGTAAGCAATTAGCCTGATACTCTAATGAAATCATAAGATTGATACAAACGATAAAATGATTCTGTGAGCTGGTTGTCAAATTAGCGGAAAGCATGATGCGACTAACTACACTCAAAATGCTTTATGTCTTGTACGACTGTTCTTTATTTTTGTGAGGATAACATTTAACCAACGTTATGCTTCACAAATATAAAACTAATTATATTGAGAGGTGGTGTGTTTTTCGCTGCTTCCGTATGAAAAGAAAATAGCCTGTGCCAAGACTCAGCGATCCAAGTGCTAATAAATAATGGAATAAGTCTAGTCGTAAAAAGCCAGCAAGATAACCATGGGTACCGATAACCAGACCTGCAATAGAAAAACTTGCTGAGCCAACCAAAATGTAAATGAAAAAGGTTGGTTTTTGACGGATGAACTTGATTCCGACTAATAAAATAACAAGTAAACTAATAATGCCTATTACGGTATAAGTCGTTTCGATCGCTTGAAACCGACGTGCAATTTCAAAGCAAATCATCATCGCAATAATAAGCCTTCCCCACATGGGTTTGCGCCAGTTGAGTGGCCAGGCTAAATGAGCATAAGCGCCTGCAATGAGTGGTAGGGCTAAAAAGGTGGCAGCATGTGTAAATAGACGATGGATATCCGCCCAGGTGGGCGAAAAACCATAGTAAAGTGTGCCAAAAAAAGCTGCCAATGACATGAGTATAAAGCCAACTAATGCTGCAGTAGCTGGGAGTCTTTGATCACTGGCAAAAGTTTTTTGCTGTAACAATAAAAACGCAGAATAACTACAGCTACAGCAAAGTATGGCATCAGAAACGGCAAGCGAGGTCATATTTTCCTCAGGTTAAACTGCTTAAACTGGCTTCAGCTGCTGCCAGTGTTTTTTCTATCTCTTCGTTACCATGTGCTTGAGAGATAAATCCTGCTTCATAAGCAGAAGGGGCTAAGTAAATACCGTGTTGCAGCATTTGTTGGAAAAATTGGTTAAAGTGCTCCAGGTTACAAGCCATAACCTCATCAAAGCGAGAAGGTGCTTCGTTCTCTGTAAAGAAAAAGCCAAACATACCGCCTACTCGGTTGGTTGTGAGTGGCACTCCTACTTTATTGGCTATGGACTCTAGCCCTTCTGTCAGCTTTTGGACTTTTGCAGAAAGTAGCGTATAAAAACCGGGCTGGCTGATTTTATTGAGTGTTGCCAGTCCTGCTGCCATTGCTACAGGGTTTCCTGATAAAGTACCTGCTTGATATACAGGGCCTGTTGGTGCAATTGCTTGCATGATGTCGCGCTTACCACCAAATGCACCAACGGGCATGCCTCCACCAATGATTTTGCCAAGTGTTGTCAGGTCTGGTGTTACATTATACAGTGCTTGGGCACCACCTAAAGCCACGCGGAAACCGGTCATAACCTCATCAAAAATCAGTAAACTACCGTACTGATCACAAATACGGCGCAAGCCTTCTAGAAAGCCTTGAGTAGGAGGGATGCAGTTCATATTGCCAGCGACGGGTTCGATAATAATACAGGCAATTTGATCTCCTACCTCAGCAAAGACGGACTCAACTTCACTTAAGTCGTTATAGGTCAATGTCAGCGTTTGCTCAGCTAAAGCAGCAGGAACACCAGGTGAAGTAGGAATACCTAAAGTCAATGCGCCAGAACCTGCTTTGACAAGCAGAGAGTCAGCATGTCCATGATAACAGCCTGCAAACTTAACGATTTTATCTCGGCCTGTGTAGCCACGTGCCAGTCGAATAGCACTCATTGTCGCTTCAGTACCGGAGTTCACCATACGGATTTGCTCAATACTGGGAACCAAAGAACATACTTTTTCTGCGATGGCTACTTCTAAAGCTGTTGGTGCACCAAAGCTCAATCCTTGTTTTAGTTGCTGCTCAATAGCGGCTATGACATCAGCATCATTGTGGCCTAATATCATGGGTCCCCATGAGCCGATGTAATCTATATAGGATTTACCATCTTCATCATATAAATAAGCACCTTGTGCTTTTTGAAAAAAGACAGGGTTGCCACCAACACTTTTAAATGCTCGAACAGGCGAGTTAACACCACCAGGGATAAACTGTTGTGCTTTATCGAATAATTCAGTTGATCGAGACATAACAAACTCTTTGTATTAGTGGCTTAAAATAAAGACTTAAAATGAGCTGCTTGTGCAAATACATCTTCTGCTGCAAACAGGTCATGTACGACTGCAACCATGGAAATGCCTTGGGCAATAAGTTGTGAGGCATTTTCTACGGTAATACCACCGATGGCTACGCTAGGGCTATCAAGCGTATGAATATTAGCCAAAATATTGAATGACGCGGTGGGTGCTTCAGGTTTGGTTTTAGACGCAAAAAAGCGACCAAATGCCACATAATCAGCACCTTGCGAAACAGCCTGCTCTGCCAGTTCCATGGACGCATGACAAGTGGCGCCAATTATAGCCTGATTACCTAAGGTATGGCGAGCTTGAGTGATGGATCTATCACTCTGGCCTAGATGAACGCCATCAGCTCCAATTGTTTGTGCAAGTTTTACATCATCATTAATGATCAATGGAATATGGTAGTGATGACATAACTTTTTTAGTGCTAATGCTTGCTGAAAGCGTAAGTCAGAATTCCCTAGTTTGTTACGATATTGAAGTACCTGAGTACCCCCTGCTAATGCTGCATCAACTAGCGGTATTAACTGACTGGGTGGCAAAAGATGCTCATCAGTGATGGCATATAATCCTTTTAAAATGAATGAGCTTTTCATGTAGTGCAATATATAGGCAATTCAAATTGTATTATAAATATCGAGTGCAGTGAGTGATGTTAGAAAATACGACTCCTGTTATGTTGTTGAGGAGGGCCTATCTATCAGATGGCCTCTAAGGCTTCAGCAAGTTTACTAATACCTACAACTTCCATTCCATCAATAGGCTTTTTGGGAGCATTGGCTTTTGGCACTATTGCCTTTTTAAAACCATGTTTAGCCGCCTCATAGATGCGCTCTTGCCCATAAGCCACAGGCCGAATTTCACCGGATAATCCCACTTCACCAAAGGCAATAATGTGTTGGTCAATCACACTGTCTCGCAAGCTTGAAACAATAGCTAATATTGAGGCTAAGTCAGCACTGGTTTCTGATACTCTGACACCGCCGACGACATTAACAAAGACGTCTTGGTCACTGGTAAAAATACCGCCATGACGGGTTAATACTGCAAGTAACATGGCAAGGCGGTTTTGCTCCAAACCTACCGTAACACGCCTTGGGTTACCTAACTGAGATTCAACGACCAGTGCTTGGATTTCTACCAGGAGTGGGCGGGTACCTTCCCAAAGTACATTGATGATACTACCAGGAGTTGGGTGTTCTGTCCGTGAGAGGAAGATCGCTGATGGATTGAGGACTTCACGCAGTCCTTTTTCGGTCATTGCAAATAATCCAAGTTCGTTGACTTGGCCAAATCGGTTTTTAGTAGCCCGCATAATACGAAAACGAGAATCGTCAGTATTACTGAGCATGAGCTGTGTATCAATAATATGGGAAAGTGTCATTGGACCTGCCAAAGAGTTATCTTTGGTGACATGTCCCACAATAAGTAAAACAGTATTCGTTTGTTTGGCGAAACGGGTTAGGTGTGCAGCGCATTCCCGTACTTGAGCAACACCACCAGGTGCAGCTTCGGCTGTATCAGTATACATCACCTGTATTGAATCAATAACAATGACGCCGGGTTTTTCCTGTTGAGCAATAGCAATGACCTGCTCAACAGATGTTTCTGCCAGCATTTTAAGCTGGCCAGTGGGTAAGCCTAAACGATGTGCTCGTGCGGCAATTTGCTGTAAAGACTCCTCCCCTGAAACATATAAGGCGGGCATGTTTTGCGCTGTATGACAGAGCGTTTGTAATAACAGGGTACTTTTTCCGGCACCAGGGTTGCCACCAATTAATACTGCGCTACCAGGCACAAAACCACCACCAAGAACCCGGTCAAACTCACTTATACCACTTGAAAACCTTGGGGTGTCACTGATATCAACTTCTTCCAGTAGGGTGACACTGGAAAGGCTCCCAGCAAAACCAGCTCGTTGGGCTGTAGCGGCTTGTCGTGAACTACCTAAACTAAATTCTTTAAAGCTGTTCCACGCTTTACAGTCAGGACATTGGCCCTGCCACTTGGCAGACTCACTGCCGCACTCACTACAAACAAAGACTTTTTTTGCTTTAGCCATAAGGAAGTATGCTGATCATTGTATTAATTAGGAAAGATACATAGGGTAACTATACTGTATTTTTAACCAGTAAAAAAGATGCTAGTTCATGGCTTTAGTGATGGTTTTTTTCAAATGATAGGTAACAACAGAAGTAACTTGAGGGGGTATAAAGATATTAAATATCTCGGCTTAACGCGGATAACTCTCTTTGTAATAACTGTGAGTCGCCCAAGTTTAGCTCAGTTAGTCGTTTGAGTAATGAAATACTATCAATATCGATTGATATACACTCGAACCCGGCGTGATCTTCTTCCTGATGGGCGAAACGGACCTTCATGGTGATGACTTTTTCATCATCAAGGTGGATAAATGCAGTGAAGGGAGATTGTGAATCAATTTGCCAGTCTTTAGGAGGAATGACCAATATTCCACGTAGTGAAATATCGTGTAGTTCTACAGGCCAGGTTTTGTCTCCTTGGCGAAGCTCTGTACGCGCATCAAAATTAATTCGCGTAAATTTGCGTCGTTCTGTACTGGCTGTGCTCATACGTTTCGCTTATTGGTGGAATAAAAGTGATATGTTCCTTAACAGCGAACAACGTCTTTAGTGTGTATGAGTAACTATAGTGGGTTTTAAGGGGTAAGCAAGGATTGCCTACCCCATTAAGAAAGGCCAAAAAACGCTTTGTTTATTAAGCTAGTTTTTTGTATTTAATACGGTGAGGCTGATCTGCTGCGACTCCCAGGCGGGCTTTACGATCAGCTTCGTATTCACTGTAATTTCCTTCAAAAAAGACGACTTGACTGTCACCTTCATAAGCAAGGATATGGGTTGCAATACGATCCAGGAACCAACGATCATGAGAAATAACCATCGCACAACCTGGGAAAGCAAGCAAAGCTTCTTCCAAGGCACGCAATGTTTCAACATCAAGGTCGTTACTAGGCTCGTCCAACAACAGGACATTCGCGCCCTGTTTAATGAGTTTGGCTAAATGCAAACGATTCCGCTCACCACCTGATAAGTCTTTGACGTATTTTTGCTGGTCGCTGCCTTTGAAATTAAATCGGCCAATGTAGGCGCGAGAAGGAATTTCATAGCTACCAATGCGGAGAATATCCTGACCGTCAGAGACTTCTTCCCATACCGTTTTACTACCGTTCAGGCTATCTCGGCTTTGGTCTACATAGGCCAGTTGTACGGTATCTCCGATACGAATGGTTCCGCCATCTGGTTGCTCTTTACCGGCAATCATCTTAAATAGAGTGGATTTACCAGCACCGTTACCACCAATGATGCCTACGATACTGCCTTTAGGTACATTGAAGCTTAAATCTTCAATCAGTGCTTCATTGTTAAAGCCTTTGTTGACATGGTTAAATTCAATAACCAAGTCACCTAAGCGTGGACCAGGTGGAATATAAATTTCGTTGGTTTCATTCCGCTTTTGTACTTCTTGTGAACTCAGCTCTTCAAAACGGGCAAGACGAGCTTTGCTTTTGGCTTGGCGGCCTTTAGCGTTAGAACGAACCCACTCAAGCTCGTGTTTAATGGTTTTTTCTCGAGCTTGTTGTTGTTTTTCTTCAATCGCTAAGCGCGTTTCTTTATTTTCGAGCCAAGCGGTGTAGTTACCTTCAAACGGAATACCATGCCCACGGTCAAGCTCTAATATCCAGCCGGCAGCATTATCCAGGAAGTAACGATCGTGAGTAACAGCAACCACGGTACCGTTATAGTCATGGAGAAAGCGTTCAAGCCAAGCCACACTTTCTGCATCCAGGTGGTTAGTTGGCTCATCAAGCAGCAACATGTCAGGACTAGAGAGTAGTAGGCGACAGAGTGCCACACGACGCTTTTCTCCTCCCGACAGATGCTCAACTTTGGCATCCCAAGGTGGAAGACGTAGAGCATCAGCAGCTACTTCAAGTTTTCTTTCCAAGTTATGGGCATCAGCAGCCTGGATGATATTCTCCAGCTTGCCTTGCTCTGCAGCTAAAGCATCGAAGTCTGCATCTGGTTCTGCATAGGCTGCGTATACTTCATCTAGACGCTTCAGGGCATCTTTGATTTCCTGAACACTTTCTTCAACAATTTCACGTACTGTTTTTTGATTGTCCAGTGCAGGTTCTTGTGGAAGATAACCAACATTGATACCTGGTTGAGGGCGTGCCTCACCATCAATTTCTTTATCAACGCCAGCCATGATGCGCAGTAAACTTGATTTACCTGCACCATTAAGACCTAAAACACCGATTTTTGCACCAGGAAAGAAAGACAAAGAGATATCTTTAAGGATTTCCCGCTTGGGTGGCACCACTTTGCTCACCCGGTTCATGGTATAGACGTACTGAGCCATATCCTCTACATGTGATTCTGTTGGAAGTGAATGAAAATTGCCGTCAAACTACCGGAAGCCTGTTATGAAGGCAAACAAATCGCTGTGTATTTCGTAAAAAAGTCATAACGATACCCTTTGCTTAGGGGGTATACATTATGAAGAGAGGATTCTACCTTACTGATAACGACAGAGTGACGACAATGTGAATAAATTATTTGCTGATCTGTATCGTAATGATAACGTCTACCTTACATAAGGCGCTATGTTGTGCATAGCACAATAAGGAACTTATGTTTCGTTATGAATCAAATCACTGTTTATAATGTCGTTTATTCAAGTGCGCTGAGACTAGCCTTAGGGTACAATCAGCCTGCTTATACAACTTGAGTCAGTTGTCAATTTATGTTTCATGAACCCACTAAACTATGGTTTATGAAGTGTATGCCTGAGCCAGTTAGGATTGAAAGAGGACCTGCATGTTTACCTCCAATATGACCATTGCTGCCTACGACCCTGAGTTGCAATCTGCTATTGAAAGTGAAGCTCAGCGTCAGGAAGAACATATCGAACTTATAGCTTCAGAAAACTATGCTAGCCCACGTGTTATGGAAGCTCAGGGCTCTGTGTTAACTAACAAGTATGCAGAGGGCTATCCTGGTAAACGCTACTATGGTGGTTGTGAATACGTAGATGATGTTGAGCGTATTGCTCAGGAGCGTGCCAAGCAGTTGTTTGGAGCTACCTATGCTAATGTTCAACCTCATTCTGGCTCACAGGCGAATGCGGCTGTTTATATGGCTCTGGTTAAGCCTGGTGATACTATTCTTGGTATGAGCCTAGCGCATGGAGGACATTTGACTCATGGTGCTAAAGTAAGCTTCTCTGGTCGTATTTATCATTCTGTGCAGTATGGAATTAATCCTGAGACAGGTGAAGTAGATTATGATGAAGTAGAAGCATTGGCCTTAGAGCATAAGCCTAAAATGATTGTGGCTGGTTTCTCTGCTTATTCTCGCGTCATGGATTGGCAGCGCTTTAGAGCAATAGCTGATAAAGTAGATGCATACCTCTTGGTGGATATGGCCCACGTGGCAGGTCTAATTGCAGCAGATGTTTATCCTAGCCCACTGCCTCATGCCCATGTTGTTACTACAACAACGCACAAAACTTTGGGTGGACCCCGTGGTGGTCTGATTTTGTCTAGTCAGGCTGATGACGATCTACAGAAAAAACTCAATTTTGCGGTCTTTCCTGAAAGCCAGGGTGGACCCCTTATGCATGTTATTGCAGCTAAAGCAATTTGCTTTAAAGAGGCTATGGAGCCTGAATTTAAAGCGTATCAACAACAAGTAGTTAAAAATGCACAAGCTATGTGTAGTGTATTCCAAGCGCGAGGCATCAAAATCGTTTCAAAAGGGACTGACGATCACCTGTTCTTAATGGATTTAATTGGAAAAGAATATACAGGTAAGGATGCAGATGAAGCTTTAGGTCGTGCAAATATTACTGTCAATAAAAATGCTGTGCCTAATGATCCTCGGTCACCGTTTGTCACAAGTGGCTTGCGGATTGGTACACCAGCGATTACTCGTCGGGGTTTCCAGGAAGCTGAGAGTAAAGAGCTTGCTGGCTGGATTTGTGATGTGCTTGAAAATATTAATGATGAACAAGTCATCGCTAGTGTGCGTGAAAAAGTAAAAGCTATTTGTGCTCGTTTTCCTGTATATGGTAAATAATGCGCGAATAACGAGCTATATTTGTATAAAAAAACCCAGCAAGTGCTGGGTTTTTTTATGGTGTTTTAATAGTGGGAGAGTAAGTTCTTTGTAAATATTTAGAAGGACTTTCTCCCAGTTGGCGTTTAAACATTGTGGAAAAGGAAGATGACGACTCATATCCCAGGCTTAAAGCAACGTCTGTGATTGATTTTCCCAGGTCAAGTAATTCTAGTCCATGTAATATCACCAGACGTTGTCGCCACTGATTAAATCCCATTCCTGTATGCTGTTGAAATAAGCGTCGTAAGGTTCGTGCTGATGCGCCTACTTTATCTTCCCAATATTCAAGTGGCATTTTAAGCGTAGGATCTGAAAGTAACTCATTAATAATGGGTTGTAATCGGCGCTCAGCGGGCAATGGGATATCATAAGGAATAATCGCTGCAGTACATAACTGGTCAACAAGAACTTGCCAAATTCGCTCTAAAAATAGGTCCGGGGTTTGTGTGTGAGGAAAGTTCATCACGTACAGTATAAGTTCTTTCACTAAAGGCGATATTTCAATAACACACGTCGGTTTATTGATTTGTTGGGTCCAGACTAAATCTACATAAATACTTCGGTATTGCACAGCTGTCAGTGTTGTTACCTGGTGATCAACATGAGGCGGTATCCAAACGGCTCTGTTTGGAGGGGAAATGAAACGTCCTTCAGATGTATCAACCTGTAGCACACCCCTTACCGCATATTGTAGCTGCCCCCACTCATGTTGATGTCGAGGACCAAGGTTGCCCATGGGAACATCTTTCGTTCGGGGCATAATACGTTGTAACAACTGCTGAGGTATGCTCATGGAGGTTGACCATTTTGCAAAGGTAGTTGGCCATTCGTAAAACGTTCTGAAAGCCAAACTCACGTATTATAGCCAATGCGAATGTTTGTTACTCACGAGTGTTGTTCAATATTACCAACGCTTTTTACGATAATGTAATCATAAACGTACAGAGAGCCCTTAACAACATACTTTAAGACATTGGTAGAAAACTCGAGATCGGAGAAAGCGATTACTAATGAAAATACTTTTAACTGGCAAGATAAACTTATAAAACTAAAAGAACTTACAAAAATTGTACTCCAGTATAAAAATGATAAGTCAAGTATAAAAAAGACCTTTATGAGTAGGTAATTAAATGAAGTTAATAAAACAGCATAACCAGCCGTATTTATTTCTTGTTTTATTAGCTGTTGCAATGCCATTTACTTTTTCAGTATGGAATGTGCAGTTAAATAATGCAGTCGTAGAGCTTGCCAGTTTTACGGGTAAGGAAATTGGTATGCTACAAAGTATTCGTGAGATTCCAGGTTTATTAGCTATTTCAGCAATTTTATTTTTACTTTTTATTTTAGAACAACGCTTTGCTGTTTTTGCATTGGTATTACTGAGTGGAGGGGTTGCGCTAACAGGACAGTTTACGTCCGTCTTGGGGTTTTACTTAACTACATTGTTAATGAGTTTTGGATTTCATTATTTAGAAACGACCCGGGACTCGTTAGCGTTGCAATGGCTCCCTAAGAAGACTGCACCTACACAATTGGGTAAATTGTTGGCAGTAACATCATATAGCTCTTTAGCGGCTTATGGCATGGTTTGGTTGCTACAGCAGTTATCATTGAGTTATGAAGTGATTTATCTAGTCGCAGGCGCTATTGGGTTATGTTTAGCAAGTTATTTGTGGTTTAAGTTCCCTATTTTTGAACAATCAACACAACAACATAAAAAATTAATCTTTAGGAAAAAATACTGGTTATTTTATTTATTAACATTTATGAGTGGAGCCCGACGACAAATTTTTATTGTGTTTGCTGCATTTATGATGGTTGAGACGTTTCATTACAGTGTGAGTGAGATTACCTTATTATTTATCATTAATCATATTGTTAGTATTTGGCTGGCTCCTAAAATAGGTAAAATGGTACAACAATTTGGTGAACGACTGATACTTTCTTTAGAGTATATTGGATTAATAATTGTTTTTACTGGCTATGCCTGGGTTGAATCCAGCGAAATAGCCGCTATGTTATATGTGGTTGATCATATCTTTTTTGCCATGGCTATTGCATTAAAAACGTATATGCAGAAAGTGGTAGATGAACAAGATATTGCAGCAACTGCAGCAATGAATTTTACAATTAACCATATTGCAGCAGTATTTTTGCCGGTTATTTTAGGAGTAGTATGGCTAACATCGCCTGACTTGGTGTTTTATATTGGTGTATTGCTTGCAATACTCTCATTTATGCTTGTTCAATTGATTCCTTATACCCTACGACAAGTTACGCCTGTTGGGCCGCAGGTCATTAATGTAGATGGTTGATTTCTTAATAAGATAGCGACTCACTCTGAAAGGCTGGTTTAACAGCCTTTCGACCATATGCACTTTGGTATACCCTTCGCTTTGGGTATATATAACATCAGTAAGTATTTCATTACAGCCCTTGGCTGTGAGAGAATTTATTATAAAAATAATACACTGGAGTGTTACATGTTAAAGGAATCATTTTATCCTCCGCAGCGTACTCTGATGGGACCAGGTCCTTCAGATATCCATCCTCGGGTTTTACAAGCATTAAGCCGTCCTACTATTGGTCATCTTGATCCCTGCTTTATTGGGATGATGGATGAGGTTAAACAGCTGTTGAAATACGCGTTTGTTACTGAGAATGAAGTGACACTTGCGGTTTCGGCTCCTGGCTCGGCAGGTATGGAGGCTTGTTTTGTTAATCTGATAGAGCCAGGAGAAAAGGTCATTGTTTGTATTAACGGTGTTTTCGGTCAGCGGATGGCAGAAAATGTAATACGTTGCGGTGGCAGGCTTGTTAAGGTAGAAGACGAGTGGTGTCAGCCAGTATCTATAGAAAAGTTGCAAGTAGCACTGGAACAGCATCCAGATACGACAGCGGTTGCTTGTGTTCATGCTGAAACCTCAACAGGTGTGAGGTCTGATGTAGAGGCTATATGCCAGACCGCTAAACAGTACGGCTGTTTAACAATCGTTGATACAGTCACAGCACTGGGAGGCATTCCAGTTTATGTAGATCGATGGGGAATTGACGCTGTTTATTCGGGATCACAAAAGTGTTTATCTTGTGTACCTGGGCTTTCTCCCGTCAGCTTCAGCCCCAGTGCTGTCGATAAAATAAAATCACGTAAAACAAAAGTGCAAAGCTGGTTTTTGGATCAAACACTGGTGATGGAGTATTGGGGGAGTAAAACGGCAAGAACTTACCATCATACTGCGCCTGTAAACTCACTTTATGCACTGCATGAATCCTTATTGATGTTAAAAAAAGAAGGTTTGGAGCAGGCATGGCAAAGACATGCAATGATGCATAATCATCTTTATCAAGGGTTAACTGAGTTAGGTATTAAGTTTTTGGTTGATGAACATTATCGTTTACCACAATTGAATTTAATTGCTATACCTGAAGGGATTGATGATGCTGCATTTCGTAGTCATCTGTTGCGCCACTATAACTTAGAAATTGGTGCAGCAATTGGAGGCTTAGCCGCAAAAGCATGGCGAATAGGTTTAATGGGGTATGCAGCGAAGGCAGAAAATATTGCTTTATGCTTAAAAGCGTTTGAGGAAACATTGAGGATGATGCGTCAGTAACCAACTTGTATCCCCCTCCTGTAATTTATGAGGGTGTCGTAAAACTACTATGCTTCGCTCCTGACCTTTTGCGACATCCTCTTATGGTGGGGTAGTAAAGAAATAGCGGAGAGATACCTCAGCGTTATAGTGAGTTATTTGGGCTTATGCTACTTAGGCGCTCCTTTGGCTTACTCTATGAGAATCTCTGAGGCAAAGTAAAAGCATTCAGAATCGCTCTTTGTGAACTATGCTTTCTGATATTTACGGTGATTTTTGATTATATTTTTAATGGCAACGTGTTATCACCCATCCAGTCCTTTAGTGCCCTATTAATGTTGTTTGCAATTTATCGAATTAGTCGAATTACAGCTTATGAACGAGCAACAAGGGATAACTCTTTGAAGGTGCAATCAAATCTGACTGTAGAATGTTAGTGTGGAGAGTAAAACTCCACACACACTTTGCGAGACATTTAAGCAGGAAATATTTCTTCGAGCTTGTAGGCAACGCCATGATTATCGCTGCTTAATGTTTTTTCATAGTGAGACAATGAATGACGTAAACGGTCATGTGCATTCGCCATAACTACGGGCATGCCTACTTGGGATAACATTTCATAATCATTCATCCCGTCACCAAATGCTACTGTTTGGTCCAGAGAAAACCCTTTTTCTTTAAGAACTTGTTGCAGAGCTTGTCCTTTATTAACGCCCTTAGCCATGACTTCTAAACAGTTTGGAAGACTAAATGCGGCACTTACTAAATCAGCAAACTGTTCGTTAATTTTGTTTTCTAACTCAACAAGGGGTTCAGGTTTACCGGCAAAAAAGACTTTGGCAACATTTTTATGATCTATGCTAAACAAATCAGCAAGGGAATAATTGAAACCAGAGCTTTTATTAAAGTTGAGTAATGTCTTATTGGGTTTAGATACGAGCCATTGATCTTCTTTATAAATATTAAGCAAAGTTTCTTTTGGTGCCATCTCCAATAAAGACTGGACAATATGCTGTGGGATATCTTGTCTAAAAATTGGCTGGCCTTGTTTATTATGGATGCGTGCGCCGTTGCAGGTAATCAGGAAAAGATCGAGTCCAAGGTTTTTGGCGATATGTTTAACGTCTTGATAATGTCGACCTGTAGCGATTATGAAGCGGATACCTTCATTAACAATACGATGTACAGTGCTGATGGTTTGTTGACTAAGGGTGTGGTTTGAGTCAAGCAAAGTGCCATCTAGGTCTGAAACAACAACCTTATACATAAATTACCCCTATTCATTGAGGCGCAAATAGTAGCATAAGATAATAATATTTGTCTAAATAAGGAGTTATGCATAAATACAGGTAATCTATGAAGTTGGCAAGTTTATCAATGAAAATGCCTAGCATTTAGGAATTTTATCTGGTGCATAAAAAAAGCCCCTTTTCAGAGGCTTTTAAAGTAGAGGTGTAGCTTTTCTTTATAATTAGAAGGATAACGGTGGGCGGGCTGTACTAGCCTGGTCAACAACAGTGGGCATATGATTATGCTCAGCATGTTGTTGTGAACCTGGCTCTGCAGGCATTTGGTCGCCCATTGCATAAGAGTTCGATTGTTTCCAATCGTTAACTAATTGACTTAACCACTGCTGATATTCGTTAGCATAGTTACTTGCTAATGTCTGTATATGACTGTTGTAAGCTTCAATTTGATTGTTTCTCAAGTATTCAGCCAGTTTTAAGTGTTCAGCAGAATGCTTCTCTTGTAAGAAGCGGTGTAAGGTGTATGACCAGTGGTAAACCATGGAAGTACCAGAAGAGTAATCCATGTTTACAATTTGCTGCAATGAAGGACGAGCAGCAGGATTAACACTGCTGACATCATTCATACCGCGTGGGAAATCAGAACGCCATGCAATGAACTCTGCTAACCCTTCTGTCCACCATGTGGTTTTGTTTAATGGGTAGTAAGCAAAACGTCCATACAGGTCAAAACGGCCATCAAGGTAGTGAACATATTCATGGTTTAGATTCCAAATATCCCATTTTTTACCATTGGGACGCTCATAGACAAATAAACGAGCCTGGTTGTTGGCTTGATTTGGCTCACCTTCAATATAGATACCACCGTTGTTGGTAGATACTTTGTAAAGTAATGCACCAAACTTTTTATACTCTGATGACTCATCAAATATCACAAGCTCTAAGTCGGTATTATTGTCTTCGTTAACAGGAGTCCAGTTAGTGGCCATGAGAGAATGGAAATCATACTCTTGGCGTTTTAGTCGTTGACAGACTTCACTGATTTGACTGGAATCTAGTTGTTGATAACGTAAACGAAGCGTGTTGCTACACTGATGAGAATATGGCAATACTTCATTTATCGTGTACTGATAACAGAAATTAGCGAACTCAGAAGAACAACTATTTTCTGGGTTGTTTTTACGTGTTTTGGATACATAGTAACTATAAAAATTAGCTTTTAGCTCTTTTTGATCTTTATAGTCATTATGATCTTTAACTAAGTTGACTGCAGCATCATCTAAGCGTTTATTCCACTTGCTCTCATTATCGATAAATAAATTACCTAATGCTTCAATTGCATTCATGAGGATGAATGGGTCTTTTCGTCCATATCGATCAACCCAAATGCCTAAAGCGGAATTTTGTCCAAGTTTACCAAGACTTTCTGGCAGCTTAGTTGTTAATAAAGCTGATTTAAGAGCACTGCCACTTTTACTTGGTTGTGTAACCTGGAACCCTAAAATATCGATCGTTGTTGTTAATTCAAAAATTGCTGTGCTGTAGCCAGCTGTGCCATTAACTGATTCTGCATTTTTTACTAAGTGATCGACAAGTTGGTTTAGTATGGCAACATGTTTGGCAAAAAATGAATCAGTTTCAGGAATTCGAATGTATCCATTTAGCGCAACTACATAGCCTTCCATTGCAACAGCGGCATCAGGTTTTACCTGATAAAAGTCACTCATTTGAGTAACCTTCAAAAGAGCTTGATCTGCTATTTTAGCAATTGATGGCTTAATATTTTTGACTTCGCGAGAATAGTTCCAGCCTCTTAAATAAGTGAAAAGCTGTTGTAAGTCTTTATCTGCAATATCATTTTGATCTGCTAGAAATGCTAATGCCTGGAAAATTTGGCCTAGTCCATCAGTAGAGGCATGATTGAAGTCATCATTGTAAAATAATCGAGTATCTGAAGTATTAAGTACATTCTGTACTATCGCAGGAAAGTCATTTTTACTTGTCCATGACGAAGGATAAACAGATTGCGTAGGATTGGTCGTTTTTGGTTTTTCTGGATTGGTTGGTTTTGTTGGTTTATTAGTTGTCGTTGGCGTTTTTGGTTTGGAAGGTGTTGTAGGCTTCGATGTTGTTTTTGGCTTAGTAGGCTTAGTGGGTTTGTTTGTTGTGGTGTTACCAGTAAACAGTAAATGAACTTGTGAAACATTAGAATCTGCTTGACCATCATTTACACGGAAACTAAAGATATCCTTAGTGACATTTTGGTTAGAAAAATAAGTGAAATCACCCGTTTTAGCATCAAGCTTCAATTGTCCATGTTTTGGCCATGACACAACACGGTAAGTTAGCTTATCTTTATCGCTGTCTTCACCCCAAGCATGGCTTTTTAATAGCTGACCAGTGGTCACATAGTTACTTTGGCCTAAAGTTTTTGGTGGGGTATTGTTTTTTGAGACAGTTTTAGATGGTTCAATAATTAGCTGAACAACAGATACATTAGAGTACTCTTTGCCATCTGATACTCGGAATTTAAATTCATCATAATTGGCACTTGGTGAAGTCACTGTATAAGTAAAGGTGCCTTTGTAATTATTAAACTTAAGCTTACCATGGGCGGTAGTTGTCACTAATTCATAGTAGAGTTTTTGCCCTTCTGGATCATTTCCCCATACCCATGCATCAAGCGGTTCACCCGCTTTAACTTGGTTGCTTTGGCTCATGGTAATAGGTGCTTGATTAGCAAGTGCTGCATCACTGAAGCTGGCACAGGCGAGGGCACTAAGACATAAGGATATTGATATATTAAGCGATTTCTTGCGGAAAACTGCCATTTTCTTAACCCTGAGTAATAATTATGTGTTTAGCGTGGCGAATTATGAATTGTTTAAAAAGAATCGTGTTGAAATGGTTCACACTTTAAGCGTGCGTTTATCGGTTTAATGTATTGCTTTGTTAGACAAATAGACTGTGATGTTATTTATTGTGCTATAGTGCTTTAAGTCAATAGTTATAAAAATATTATTTTTAATAGCAAAATACATTAATTTTAAGAATCATTAAAAGAGGCTTCTTAATAGGGGGGGATTAGCTTGGACTTTATCCAAAAGCGAATTGCTAAAAGGTGATGGGGTCAGCACTCATGAATTGAAGCACTTCGTTTGTGTATAGACTTTAAGAAGATAGAATAGCCTGCCTTTAACCCTGAAATAGCAGGTTACGATCTTAACAATGAACTGGCTAGTTAGAAATGTCTTAATGTTGGATACAACAGATATCAGTCTTTTGAAGATTATTGGTATTGCAATCTTAATGCTATTAGCAACTCAAATAAGCATTAGTTTATTTCACTTACTTTTCTTATGAAAAATGCGTTTAAATAATTTCGTTTTTTAGCAATAAAGGATTTTTTTCTGCCTTTAGAATAGTCCTGCTTTTTACTCATAGCCAGCCTAGCCTTCTGTAAAATCCGATATAATTAAGATATAAGTATTATTCCTTGACCAATTTAAAATACTCATGGAAAAGTGACTGTAATGAAAATTCAACTATTCAGTGACTTACACTTGGAGTTTGGTTTTTATCAGCTACCCAAAAGTGAAGCTGATGTAATCATTTTGGCGGGTGATATTAATTTAGGTACAAGGGGAGCACACTGGGCTATTGAGAGTTTTCCTCAACAGCAGATTATCTATGTTTTAGGTAACCATGAATATTATCATCATAGTTATCCTGAGTTGCTTTTAGAGCTGGAGAACTACTGTCGAGGAACAAATATACATCTTTTAGAAAATGCTTCTTTCCAATTTGAGAATATTGTTTTTTATGGAGCCACATTATGGACTGACTTTAACCTGTTTGGAAATGAAATTGATGTTGCCAAACTATGTCAACAAAGAATGAATGATTATAACTATATTTACCTCTCAGATGATCAAACAATGTTATCAGTTAATCATACTGCACGTATACATCAGCATTCCGTTAGTTGGCTTGAGGAAAAAATGATTTATGATAAGTGTGAGAGAGCATTAACTGAAAATAACCTAACAAAACCTTTGGTGCAAATTGTCGTATCTCATCATGCCCCAAGTATTCACTCAATTCCTATCAATCAAAAACAAGATTACATAAATGCTGCCTATGCGTCGAACCTGGAGTGGTTAATAAAGAAAACGCAACCAAATTACTGGTTTCATGGTCATATTCATAGATCGCAAGATTATTGGGTCGATAATTGTAGAGTTATGTCAAATCCAAGAGGTTATCCGATAGCTGTTAACCACGGATTTAATGAGAAATGGATAATTGATGTTTAATAATATGAGTAAAATAAAACAGTTCTTTTTATTAGTAAATTTAGTTACAGTTTTTACGTTAGCTTATTGTCAAACGGCTACAGCAAACCAAGTTCAGAAGTTAGTTGATGCAGCTATTGAACGAACAGCTCAAAAGGTAACCTACGATGGTCGTTATGTAAAAATTCCTTATCCAAATGGCGATGTACCTAATAATATGGGGGTATGTACTGATGTGGTTATCAGGTCATATCGAAAGCTGGGCATTGATTTACAAAAGTTAGTGCATGAAGACATGAAACATGCATTTGATACCTACCCAAAGTTATGGGGATTAACAAAAACAGACACTAATATTGATCATCGTAGGGTCCCTAATTTACAAACCTTTTTTAAAAGGCATGGTACTGTTCTACCTATTAGTGACAACGCGAGTGATTATCAAGCAGGTGATTTAGTAACTTGGTTATTACCTGGCAACTTAACACATATAGGTATAATTATTGATAAAAAAAGTAATAGCACTGGACATCCGTTAGTAGTGCATAACATTGGTCAGGGCACCGTTGCAGAAGATATGCTATTTGACTATAAAATAACAGGACATTACCGTTATAAGTTGGATACTAAATAGCTAAAATATTAATAGCAAAGTAGTAATTAATAAACTGCTACTTTGCTATTAATGATGGACTAAATAATTGATTTAGCTTTTAAAGCTTCCTTCACAATTTTTTTACGGTAATGGCGGTCTGAACTCTTTATTAAGTCTATGTTGATTGCATAGAACCATGCAGTATTTTTGGTTGTGACAAAGCCTACAAACCAGCCAATATCTGTGCCTTTTCCTTCTTTCATAACCCAACCTGTTTTTCCATAAATAGTATAAGTTGGTGTGTGTTCATTTATCATGATTTCTTTAGTCTTACGTTGGTATTCTTTTTTATAGGGTAATGCTTCTGCGTAAAGTTTTTTTAAAAATGCTATTTCTTGATAAGCTGTAATTCGTAAATCACCATCTAGCCAAAATGTAATCAGTTCTCCTAGCTTTTGATTACCATAGTTCATTTTATACAGGTGTTGTTGGTACTTTAGTCTACCAACATCTTGAGCAACTTCTTGGTAACACCATATGCATGAATTTTGTAAAGCTGATTTTAGTGTGTGGTTTTGATTCCATATTTTCCACCCTTTATCTTTTCCATCCCATTTGAATAGATGGTTGATTTCTTTAATTGCACCTTCTTGAAGCCCGATAAGCGTGTTTGGTATTTTGAACGTTGATGCAGGTAAAAAAGCTTTATTGGCTCTTTTCTCATTGTGAATATAGGTAGTCTTTCCATTAGCCGATGAAATGACAAGTGTGCCATTGACTTTATATTTGTTAAAAATTGAAGACAATTTTATATCTTCAGTTGCCCATGATGAAAAACTTGTTAATAAAATGGTGGCGCCTATTAATAAACTGATTTTTTCTTTAAATGTTTTTTTCATATTTTTTCTTTGTATGCTCGTTAAGGGGGAGCGAATTTTAGTCTAGGGTGAATTGGAGTAAGTGACTTTTTAGCGATCAAATATGATCAATTATGGCAATATATTGAAGCTATTTAAGTAGGTATTTAAGATCAATAACTGTACCCCTTAGTGAGTAAACGATGAGTGTTTTATGATTGCTAAGGGAGTAAATCCTCATGATTTATATATTGATACAGTGATTACGATGAAACACATATTAACCTGCGCCATTTTGGTACTTTGTTGCAAAGTATCTGCGAGTGATACTATAAGTAACTATCGGGTCGTTTTTTTGGTTGATAATAAAGAAATTGTAGGTTTTGAAGAAAAACTGTTCGAAAGAAAGAGAGAAGGTGTTGCACAAGAAAAAAAAGAAGGCAAAAATTCAGTAAAAACAGATGTTAGGGTAAGTGATGAGTTTTGGGTAATGAATACTGAAGTACAATATGACTTATATGATGAGGTATACAAGTGGGCAATAAAGAATGGTTATTTTTTTACAAATGGGTGTAGTCAGTCATCAGAAACTGAATGCACACCTGAAGATATCCAAAACAAAATAAAGCCTGTGACCTTTGTATCATGGATAGATTCTATTATTTGGGCTAATGCGCTAAGTGAAAAGATGGGGCTAGAACCTGTTTATAGGAATAAATCTGGAAAAATCATAAAAAACGAAGCTGCTGGTGATAATAAAATTATTGAACGTAATACTACTGGTTATCGCTTGCCATCATTGCAAGAGTGGATTCTATTAGCTGAGAATAGCATGGTAAGGAAGAAGGTAAGTGGTAAGTATCATTTAAGTATATTAAAAGATAATAGTGACATCAGAAGTAAATGGAAAAAGGTAGGAAGTTACTTTGTTATTGAAAAAAAAGTCATAGGGTCTGGGGTTGTTGGTATTGCTAATGATGTCTTTGAGTGGTTAGGTTCAGAGTTTTCCTCGATTAATGAAGAGGGTAATAAACTGTTTAATAAAATGTATTATTTTTGTGGGGTAGATGTGGCAGGTTTTAATGTAGAAAAACCTATTTATTGTGATATTCATACGAGACAGTTTCGTTTTAATGACCTTGGTTTTAGGTTGGTAAGGAGTAAATAAGTGAAAATATTTTTACGCTTTGTAATAATATTTTTATATATTTTCTCTATGTTTTCTACTGCAAGTGAGTTTAAAATAATCACGCTTAGAAGTGGAGTTAATCAATTTGATTTAAATGAAGATGGTGAGAAAGATATTGTTTTTAAGGCAATGTATGAAAATAATACATCTTTTGCAAACTATACTTATTCGTTTTATATGAAAACAAACTACAATGAGTTTGTTCATGTTCCGGTAGGTAAAGACTTTTCAAGTATTACTTACTGGGATGGGAGATTGTCAGGAATTGGCTATCTCTATCAAGATTTAAGAGTTATAAAGTTCAAATCAACATTTATATTAGTGATAGCACAAAAAGAAGATCTTGGTAGCTTTGAGCGGGAAAAAGTTCTGTTTGATTTTTATTCGTTAACCAAAGGTGTGGATCATCCAGGACAGCTCCCATATCAATGGTTAAAGTATAATACAAGGTATACGGAAAATAAGTACTACTCAGTTGATGAGGCATTTATTGAGGTAGATGACCAAGACTTTTTTTTCCATAATATTAATAGCGATAAGTCTACCCTTATACAGAAGTAGACAGCATATAGAGCCTATCATTAGGTCCTTCGTTTTACTCGTCAACACCACTAATGTTGTATACTGCGTGAGTTACTTGGGCCGATAGGCATTTTCCCCATTGTATGGGCTTATTTTTTAATAGCCAAATCGTCTTGGTATCAGGTATTTTCCTTCTGGGATGAGGTCAAGAATGCAGCAAAATGAATAGGGATCTCGAATTTGATATTCCGTTTCATCATCCGATAATTTATATAAGTGCTGAAGGACTAAAACTTTAAACATCAACACTGTCTTGGGCAGGACAATCGCATATAACTTTACCTTTAAAAAGCCCTTCGAACACTCCGTGAACCCTTTCATGGAGTCTTGGTTGCTGCAAACAGTTCGATGTATTATCCAGCCTTTGCTTATCACTGGCGTACATCGAAATGCCACAGGTGCTCATTTAATCATGATAGCATGGATTATTACCAAGCTGTAATGTGAGGTAATACTCAAACTATTGAGGTTTTGGAAGGAGTGTATTTAAACACTAGTTTGAAAGCATGCTGGTTGTTGGTGCTAACGAGTGTGTAGAAATAGGAAGTTGGGATAAGTAGTATCGTAAGGTAGCTGGCGTATTTCCACCATAGATGGTGGAAATACTATACTGGAGGAGCAGTTGATGCCCTCACTTATTTATATAAAAGAAGTGTAGCGTGACCAGTAGCGCCTTTCTGCATGCAAATATCAAAAGGGATAGATGATGATTGTGAGCCTGTAAGCGTTTTTTGGTAGTTTTGTTGATGAGAGTAATCAGTGTAGTTCAATTTAATTTGATATGAAGTAAAGTTGGGGTTGATATTATTGAAACTATACCTTCGACATGATGACTCACGTTTACATTTTGAAGTGACACAATTAAGAGGTTGTAAAGGTAATTCATATCGTTTGGGCCAAATATCACTTGATCCCTCTAATAAAATATTTGCATTTCCTGATGCAGACTTTTGAAAACACTGGTTAACACTGACTTGAGTTGATCCTAGTGGCTTATAACCTTGATGAGTTTTGGTGATTGTTTGACCTCTTAAGTGTCTAGGAAATTGTACTTGATATTGGATGTTAACTTTGTAATCACTTGCTTCTGGCTGAAGGTTGTTAAATGTAAAATTTTTACAATATTGCTCGGCTTTACAGGTTCTTGTTACGCAACCCAGAGGGTAAAATCTAATTAACTGTTGCTGGGGCCATAGCTTAGTAAAAAGCCCTTTATTGTCTAGTTCATGAGGCCATGTTGCGTCAGGTCCATGTAATATGAGCTTGGCACTACCGCCGCCCAGTGAACAGTGTTGAAAAGTAATATTTTCGGCATTGGCTGCCTTTTGCCCTTTAATGACTCTGGAAAATTGTTGCTGGTTGTTAGACCAGTTCAGTATGATTGAATAGCTGGAAGGTTCAGTAGGGAGCTTATCAAAGGTCCATAATTGGCAGTGAGAAGAGGCATTCAGTGACTGATTGAAAACACCGTATGGTAGTTCTTTTGCGCTTCTAACACACGAAAACTGTTGATTCTCACGACCATAAAAAGATTCTTTTAAGGGATAAAGTGCCCAGCCGTTATTACATCCACAGTACAATTTTCCATAAAGAGTAATTGCTTCAGCAGGAAATAGTATCGTGTGAATCGTATTTTTATTTAATGAGCAGAGTCCAGCTAAACTTCCTGTAGGTAAGTCATTAATATTACTACCAATCAAACCTGCTTCACCACGATCACCTTGTTTTCCTTTTGGTCCTTGCTTTCCAATTTCACCTTGGATTCCTTGAGTTCCCCTGGGTCCAGGATCGCCATCAGGACCAGGTTTACTGTCTTGCCCCGAATTTCCTTGTTTCCCTGGAGTGCCCTGATCACCTTGAGCACCTGGTTTACCTTGTGTGCCTTGATTACCTGCAGGGCCTTGATTGCCTTTTTCACCAACAGGGCCTATTTGACCTTGTTTACCTACTTCACCCTGTTTTCCTTGCTTACCTCTTAAACCTTTTGGGCCTAAAGCTTGCTGCCAACATAGCTCTTTTTTTTGGAATAGGCATAGTGTTTCATAATATGAAAAAGCTTTATTAGCAAAATATAAATCATCAATTAGACCAGTATATTGGTTTCCTAATAAAATCCCGTTTAAAGATGAAGTTGTATGACTAATAGAGGGGGCAGTATTAGTTTGCTCAAATAATACTGGCTGTCCGTTGATACTTAAATAAATTTTTCTGCCAGTTTTTGTAAAGCTAGCATTTATGTGAGTCCATTGGTTAAACTCAAATTTTTGTTGGGAAACCAGAGTTTTACTTTCATTAACTAATGTTAGATAAATGTGTTGTTTTTTGTATGAAAAAAGATGATTTGGAATTGCTTTTTCTTGCATGAAGTGATGATTCAAGAGAGCAAATTCTTGTTCTGTAGACTTATACCAAAATGCGATGGAGTATTCGGTTTGTTCAATCCATGATTCAGGTATTTGTATAAAGTTATTCTGGTCAAGTTGTAGCGACTTTCCATAAATACTATCGTTGGATAAATTAATATTAGATAGGCTTATCGCTTTATTATTATTTGTGTCATTTAAGATGGCACCATCACCTGCCTGATCAAATGTCCATCGAGAATATGGGTTATCTTCAGCGTTAGTCAAGGAGGTAGCTAGTAAAAAATAACTAAGAACTATAGTTTTTGTTGTCTTCATATTTGCTATACACGGTGTTCCTGAAAAACTTACAAAGATTTTGCAATGGAAGTTATATTTTTCTTTAGTGATTCATGGTAAGGATTTTCTCCTTACCATGAATCTTTTATCGCTCTGGCCTAATACTAAAATCAGTGGACTATTAATTTAATAGTATTAGATTAATAGCTGGAATTAATGCTGGAGTCCAACGTCCTTCTTGATAAGGTGTAGACAGCTTCCATGTGTATGAACCAGATGATTTTAAGCAGGTCCCTTGTGTTGTACCTCTACTGGCGATAAAGGTCCATCCTTCAACACAACCACATTGGCCTTCTTTTATTATTGCGGGTTCTAGTAGCCGGAATGGCTTACCTTGGTAAAGCCAACAGTAGCCCGCTGTTGCTCCATTAGGAAGGTCGGCAAATGTTTGAGGAAGTGCCCCTTTAGGGCCTTTTTCACCTTTAATTCCGGGTAAACCAGTTTCACCTTTAGTACCTTTCGGTCCTCGGTCGCCTGGAGGTCCTTGTTTACCTTTAATACCTTTGGATGAGTTACTACCATCTGACCCATCAATACCTGCTATTCCATCAGGACCTTTTTTGCCAGGCTCTCCTTGCTCTCCTGCATCGCCTTGTGGTCCATCTTCCCCTTGAGGTCCCTGTTCGCCTTTTTCACCCGGTTTACCTGGTTTGCCTTGATCACCTTGTTCTCCAGGTTCTCCCATAATACCAGGAGAGCCAGGTAATGCTTCAGTGACACAGGTGTTTGCATGATTAAATGAAAAATATAAGCATAATGTTTCTGCATAAATCAGTGGTCTGGCATAAACACGAACTTCATCTATTTCACCATTAAAAGGCGCTAATAATCCTTGAGTGTCGCCACCCACTGTAAATGGGCCTGCATGATGACTTTGTTTAAAAGTCATCCTATTGAACTCGCCTTCATCAGTTAAAGGTACAATAGCACCATTTAATGACAATGATACTGGCTTTTGGTCTTTAGCATCAATATTGACTGTTAGCAGCTGCCAGTCTGATCGTGTGTTTACTTTCGAAAGGGAAGTGGCTACATAATTAGAGCGAGGGTTACCTTCTGCTTGTATTTTGATTTTAATGATGCCTGATGAAGTTAAGATAACCTGAATTTGTCGTGAACTTTCTTCGTATTCATAGTGTTCACTAAAAAGGACTTCATCTGCTGTGTTACTATTAATCAGTTTAAACCAAACAGATAAACCTAAACCATCTCTTAGTAACCAATCATTTCGCTTAGGCAGCACAAGTGGATCACTGTTAACCACAAATGAAGCGCCAGATTGTCCTGCTGCATTAAAGTGACTATCAGAAAGATTATTAACAGTAGCTTGCCATGGGTTATATGCCTGGCTATTTAATACTTGATCACTTGAGTAATTATCAAAGGACCAATAACCTTGTAAGTTCGCAGCAAAACTCATGGGAGATGATGCTAAAGCACTTAATACTAAAGGGCAGATTATTTTTTGTTTCATTTCTCTCTCCACGCCATCCATCCCCAATAACCCCAGAGGTCCTGTTCTTGCCAGCCACGAATAGGTCCCAACATTTTAATGCCGGCGGCACCACCTTGATGGGCACAGTGGTGGATGGTCACACTAGTTTGTCCGGCGGGTTTGTGTCCTCTTTTGACGCGATATTCCCACCGATGATCATACCAATGAATTTTGATTTCATAAGCGCTGGCTTCGGGGTGAAAACCACTGAAAGTCCAATTACGGCAGTTTGAGCTACCACCACCGCCTATACTGAGTGTCTTATACTGAGGCCATAAGATTAAGTGTCCATTGTCTCCTGTGTCCTGATTTGGCCATCCATCATAGGGGCCATGAAGTGTAAGGGTTGAAGACCCGCCTTTTTGTGGACAGTGATTAAATGTAATACTGGTTTGTCCTTCTGGTTTCGTATTTTTGATAGTACGGTGTTGGACCCCTTTACGTGATTGCCAATTAATATTTAACGTATAACTTGACGCTTCTGATGGTAAACCACTATAAGTCCAATCTTGGCAATTGTTTAGCGTAGTGCCAGGCATTGTTTGTGAAGCTGCATAATAAGGTAGTGGGCTTGCATCTTTTAGGCATGTAAAGTGACTGATACCTGACTCACCAAATAACCCAGTAAGGGGAACAGCTTCCCATCCGGCTTCACAAGAACAGATATTTTTGCCACCCTGTTGCAGTGTCATCGCAGGAGTTTCAACAGCAATAACTTGATTCTTATTGATTAAACAAGAGCCTGCTGTTGTATTTTTAGGTAATGCTAGAATAGTTTGTCCTTTTAAACCCGTGTCACCACGCTCACCTTTTTCACCGTTAGGGCCTTTATCTCCTGGATCTCCTTGTTGACCTCTAGAGCCTTGTGGTCCGGGATCACCATCAGAGCCAGGTTTGCTATCTTGACCTGGCTGACCTTGTTTTCCTGGAGAGCCTTGTTCACCTTGCGGACCTGTTTTACCTTGAGGACCAGCATTACCTACAGGTCCTTGTTTACCTACAATTCCAGCTGCGCCTTTCGCGCCTGTTTCTCCTTCTTTACCTTTTTTTCCTGGAATACCACGAGCGCCTTTAGGGCCTTCAGCGAATTGCCAACAGTCTTCGCCTTGATTAAAAAGACATTGATTTTCGAAAAAGGAAAGCGTGCGATCATAAATACTTAGTTGATCTAATAAGCCACTAAAATTTTTAATCGTATCATCTGTCGATAAGCCAATTTCAATGGCACTATCGTTTTTTATTTGTGTGCCACTGAATTGGCTTGAATCAATTTTTTTATTGAATAAAACAGGACGACCATTAATAGTGATATGTATAGGTTGTGGCTGCCCTTCATCAAAAGAAATGGTGAAATACTGCCAGCTTTGTAAATCAGTAATAGTGGTGCTTTGTACTTTAAGGGTTATTCCCTGGTTCGACTTAAGCATTAATTCCAAAGCATTGTTTATAATTTGGAGTTGATAGCCGACTTGAGTTTCATGATTCATTTTACGAATCAATGAAAATGTTTGCGTAGCATCAGGCTTAAACCAAAAACTCACGGCATGTGAATTTTCACCTAACCAACTATTGGGAATAACCAACGAAGTTAATTCTTGGTTAAATCTAAGAGATTTATTACGCTTTCCTTCCTCTACAAGTAAAGCATTTTCAGGCAACTGTAAATTATATGCATTACTGCTTTGGTCTATAATTTGTTGTGTTTCAATTTTATCGAATTCCCATAAGCCTACAGGTTTTTGCTGAGCACTCACGGGAAGAATGGCTGTGGTACAACTTAAAAATAAAAGTGTACTAAGTGTATTTATTCGCATCTTTTAAAAACTCATTCACTGTTCTTTTGTGCTTAACATAATTATTTCAAGCATTTTTATAAGCTGATAATTAGTTTTTAATACACCATGAGGCATTAACATCTCCCACTCGCGTCCAGCCTGATGCACAGCTGCAGGCATTTAAGTACTCGTTATTATGGCGATAGGTGTAGGTTGACGCTGCAGTGCCATAATGCAATGTAATGGTTTGGTTAGCTTTATTTATTTGACAAAAACCTGATAAAGATCCTTTAGGTAAATCCTGGTAGGAATCCGCAATAGGGCCAGCATCACCTCTTGGCCCTGGCTCACCTTGTGGACCTCTCACACCAGGTAAACCTTGTTTGCCAACGGGTCCTTTTGGACCTGTTTTACCTACACCTGGTTGGCCTTCTAATCCTGGCAGTCCTGATTTTCCTTGTGGCCCTTGTGGTCCAGTTTCACCTTGAGGGCCTTGAGGGCCTCGTTCCCCTGGCTCGCCTGGCTGTCCTTGCTTACCTCGGGGGCCTTGTTCGCCTTTAGGACCTTGGGGACCTTTGACTCCTTTTTCACCTTGTGGGCCTTGTTGGATAGGAATGAGGCAGTTTAAACCCAACTGGCTTAAGCAGTATGACTCCACAGGATTAATAATGTTTTGAAATAAATAGACCTCGTCAATTTTTCCTTGAAAATTTTCAGGTGGAGTCATTACAGTGTTCGAATCAAATAAAGAAGGATCAACATAACCAATATTAAAGGTTGATGTTGACTGATGTGTTGGCAATCTAATTAATGAGTTGTCGATACTTTCGAGGTTGTTTTCAAAACCATTAACTGTCATTAGGATGGATTGCAAAGATACTCCGGTATTATAGCCTATACTTATGTGCTGCCATTTGCCGGGCTCAATTTTCTGTTTGCTCTTTATGTGGAGTGAATTAACGTCATTATCAACGACTACAACATTTATAAATAACTCTTCATCTAAAAATGCAGTAACGCCAGAGCTATCTGAAGCAATGCGAGAAAAAATGCTTTGGCTTAAACCTGCTTCAGGAATATATATCCAGGCAGCAAATGCAAAGGGTTCTTCCAATGTCCAATTATCACCTACATTAAACTCCATAGATGAGCTGCTGTCGTTAAATTGTGCAGCATAACCTTGAATGCCTTCCGCGAAAGAAATATCGCCATTTAATATTGATGAATGGTTGAACTCACTGTGGTCTCGCACATCTTTATAGTCAAATGACCAGTAACCCACTTGTTTTTTTGGCCAGTTGCCTACATTGGATGGATCGAAAGGATCATTGGCTGATGTTATTGAAGCGCTACATAGTAAAGTGCTATAGCTTATTAACTTGCTTAATTTGCGTAAAAGACGCATACACAAAACCCTGGTAGTTGCAAAAGTTTTAACAGTTATAAGGCGCTTTGTATTCTTCATATTCATAGATTTACTGAGATATGTTATGAAGGAAAACACCTAAACATAGTGAAATCATAAAATAATGAAGTGTTCAAAGGACATTGATCTAGTGTGTATTCAAGGTTTATGTGCAAATGAGAATTACACATCTTACACTTTAATGAGAGTTTAAGTGTTGATCTAACAACGGTGTGATTATTTTTCAGTGAGTGGCAGGTTGGTATGATACCTGATTCTAAATTTGTTGCAATTCTATACAACGCTATACAACAAGAAGTGCCTGTGGAACTAAAGTTGCTGAGGATATTTTTTACCAGTTATCTTCTTATATACCCCGTTTATCTTGTGATTTTATTAAACTATTTAGTTAGGAGGTGTCAGTAAGATCATGATTAATAAGGATATTATTTTTATACTTGAGTTTGTTGTGTAAAAAATAAACAAAAATAACATTGAACAAAATTCTATAAACAATGGATATATAAAATAAGTAAGTGAAGTTTTTGTAAGACATGATACGACTGTGCTAGATGATTGTGTTTTAACAACTGTATTGTGTTTTTATTTGGCAGTGTTTGGTATTAATTAAGATGGCAAATATTTTCATAGATTAGGGTTATACCCATTCATGAATGATTTTTTCGTTTTTGATGTTTTACCCATCTTTAATTAAAAAAATAACGTGCTGATAAGCAAACAGCATACGTTGCTGTCACCAATTACCTTTGTGAGAAAAGACTTTTATGGTTGCGTTAGTATCTGGATCTAATCTTGGGTTATTTAATCATTTAGTACTAGGAAATGGGGCTGGTAGTAAAGTAGGTCAGGGTAATAATCAAGTCTTTCTTAATGCCGCAACGGGTAACCTGATTTTACAACAACATTCGGACGAGCTTTCTGCATTAGGTCTGGATACTCAGCTAACACAAACCTATAACAGTCAGGGGCAGCATAACGATGCACGCAATCAATCCTGGTTGCTGAATCAGCACCGCTATTTAACAGACCTCCCAGAAAAAGTCGCTGAGGGAAGTAAGTTACGTCGAGCAAATGGTGATGGCAGCTTTAGTGAGTACCACTTTGATAGTGAAAAACAAGCTTATATTTCCTCTGATGGTAGTGGCGCGCATGATCAGATTAGGTTTGATCAAGAGAAAAAACTATGGATTTGGCAAGAAGGTACTTCAGGTGTAGTAGAGCACTATAATTCAGACGGTCAGCTGGTCAGTCGAAAAGATAGAGATGGGCACCTACTGAATTTTAGTTACGAAAATAATCTGTTAAGCCGTATTACGGATGCATCAGGTCAGCAGACAATACTCAGTTATATTCAGGTATCAGGGAAAACACTGCTGAACCAAATTGCAACAAGTTATGTTAATGACCAGGGTAAAACACAAGAAACCATTAACCAACGATTTGAATATGATCAGCAAGGAAGATTATCTGCGGTTATTATCGATCTTACACCGGAAGATAATACAATTGCTGATGGCAATATCTTTCGTACTGACTATCAATATGACGGCAACAGTTTACGCATTAAGCAAATTGAGCAGAGCGATGGTGTCATCCAACAATTTACCTATAAAAAAATGGGCGAACAGTATCGTATTGTTCGTATTGAAGATGGTAAGGGCGTTGGATTTACTCTTGATTATAACACTACTCAGCGACTGACAACGGTCAGAAACGATAAAGGTGAAACATCCTTTTACCGCTTTGATGAACAGGATCGTTTAACATCAATCACTCAGCCTGCAGTTAATCACCAGCGACCTGTATTGTCTTATACCTATGATGAAGCTGGAAATATTACCTCAGTAACGGATGCTAAAAATCAGGTAACACAACGACAGTATGATGATGCAGGCAATTTACTGACTGAAATTATTGGTAATCAGGTTAATTATTTTCGCTATAACGAGAATAATCAAATAATAGCTAAGGCAAACTATACATTAGCAAAACCTGGCACTATTGATGATATAGGCCATTTGGCAGACCTTCCTGAAAATGCTGCTATAACGAGAATGGTTTACGATCAACAAGGTCACTTGCGTTATACAATCAGTGCAGAAGGGCGTATTCAGGCTTGGGATTATAATGCTCAGGGCTTAATGGTTGAGCACAGAGTTTATTCAAACGTACAATTTTCACTGGCTGATTACACGGCTGAAAAAAATATTTCGCTTTCAGCTATTGATACTTTTTTAAATGCACAGCCACAAGCACAGTATCAAAGAACAACCAATGATTATGATGCCCGTGGTATGGTGGCACGCATTACTCAATGGACTGGTAATCAAGCTCAGCAAAAAACACACTATATTTATAGCGCATTTGGTCAATTACTTAAAACCATCAATGATAAAGGTGTGGTAGAACAATTTACCTATGATGGATTGGGGCGTGTACTGAGTAAAGAAAAAGCAGGCCAGCGTTTAAGTACAGTACAATATAACGATGCGCAGCAGGCGATTGTCACCACAACGGCAAATGGTTTATCGACAACGCAAGTATTTGACTCTGCTGGACGTTTAGTGACAGAGTCAACCGTCGCGACGGATGAAACCGTTACTGGAAAACAACGACTGTTTTATGATGAAGCAGGTCGTTTAGTGGTAAAAGAAGCTGCAGATGGTGCGCGTAGCTACCTGTTTTATAATGAGGCAGGACGAAAAGCAGGCACCATTGATGAAACGGGTAAAGTGACTCGTTTTAGTTATGATGCTAATGGTTTGCTCGTTGCGACAAGAGAATACAGTACTCGCGTTGATACTTCTGCATTAGTCGCACAAGATGGTGAAGTTAATTTAAAGCTGATGAAGCTTACGGCATGGCTACCTGCTGAATCAGCTGCAGACCGTAGCTCATATGCTATTTACGATGCACAAGGACGAGAGCAGTATACGATTGATGCTGAAGGATTTGTCACGGAGACGATTTATAACGCTCAAGGTAAACAGGTAGCTAAACATCGTTATGAACAGCCATTATCCAGTGAGCAGTTAACTGATGCCGCCAATTATTCCGCTGGTGATATAAATCGTCTTATTGGTAGTTATAGCTATGTACTCATGGATAATACTACCTGGACGACAGATCGGCAGCCTGATCAGCCTTATACTTATACATCAAGTGCATTACTGCAGCATAGAGAGCTACATGCTTATGAAGACGTATTGAAACTGTCTGGAGAGCGTGTAAATCGTAATCCAGTTCAGCCATACCCTGTACAAACAGGTTATGACTATACCCTAAGATCAGTGCAAAAAGCTGGCGCACAAACCCTGCAATTAGTGGGTGCGCGCACTTCTGAGCAGCCTATGGTTAAGGTCGAAGGGCAAGCTCAGCCCATTGCTTCTCCAGCAATATCCCTTGCATTAACCCGTGAAGGTGCCCTAACTAAATTAGCATCACTATCTGAAACATTTAGCGGGAATAAAAGTAATGCTGCTGACTATTGGCAAGGTGACCAGGGTTTTATAACACTTACAGATCAGGGCTTTGATATTACACAGCCGGGTAGTAAAAACTCTGCTCGCAAGGTTACCTTAAAAAGTCAGAGATCTTATCTCACTACAAAGGGTTATCATTTAAAAACAGATGTTAAAATAAACGATACATCTGGTTCATTAATTCTTACGGTTAACGGTGATAATGGTAAACAGCATAGAGTACGTCTAATTTCTGGCAGAATGGTTGTGCTCCAGGGTATTAAAATGGGGCGTGCACTGCAGAGATATAGAACGCCTTATTCCGCAGGTGAAACCTATACCATTGAGTTTGAAGTAAATGCAGATAGTACAACCGCTTACTTTTATTCTAAAGGTAAAACCCGTGCAGAGGGTTTTAGTCAGCGACTAGAAAATCATGGCTTTAAGTCTGTCAATGTTGAGTTATTTGCAACAGGAGTCAGAAATGATGAT
Source organism: Zooshikella harenae (assembly GCF_018837975.1). Taxonomy (GTDB): domain Bacteria; phylum Pseudomonadota; class Gammaproteobacteria; order Pseudomonadales; family Zooshikellaceae; genus Zooshikella; species Zooshikella harenae. The sequence goes on from NZ_JAGSOY010000034.1 coordinate 47,738, forward strand.
GACCAGACTGTTGCTTTTACCGGTTTTCAAGAGCAAGGCCAGTTGGCTTTAGATAACTATCAGTTACGCTATCGCGTAGCAGGTACAGAAAATTTCACTCCAGTAAGCCTTAATGAAGAACAGGAGTTTGCTTGGAATAACTGGCCTGACGGGCAAGCTTACGAGCTAGAGTTAACAGATAAAAAAACGGGTAAGGTATACCTTGCGCAAACTACGGGCACTGCAGAAACACTGCAGTTTAAACCTGAGCAGGATAATACAGCGCCTGCAACATCGGGTGTATTTATCAATAATATGGTGCCCAAAGGACAATGGACACATTATCAGCAAATTACCACCAAAGTATTTAATGCTGAAGGTCAGTTGGTAGGTGAAGGTACTATTTCGCCTGCTGATTTTGCCGAGTACCAAGGTCAAATAAAAATTGGGGATCAGCTATTATCTGCAGGACAATATCAGCTTGAAATTATTTTTACGGATAACAGTGGTAAACAATTAGCACCACTCAGTATAGGTTACCAAGTCGGTAATACGGATACACCCCTTCAGCAGTCTTTACAGTGGACATCACCCAAACAAGCAGGTGAGCTTGATGTGTTGCGTGTGCGAAAAGTGGGGAGTAATAACTGGCAAACATTAACGATTACCCAAGATGCTCATGGTAAAAATAAGGCTGATTTAACATCGTTAGCGCTTGGCCAATATGAATATCAAATTAATTATTTAAATAATGATGGTCAGATTAGTTATCAATTAACAGGTAGTATTGATACGACTCGATCAGGTGATACAACACACTCTGGTATTACAAGTGTAGAAGCTGAAGCAGAAAGCATAACGTACCAGCAAGTACATAATAAATATGATGTATTACAGGGTGTTATATCAGCAGAAGAACAACAAAATCTGGAAAAAATCGACTGCACTACTTATCGGGATGATGGTCGCTATCCGCTTGCCGAAAATACAATCACAATCGATGACTGGGTGAACTTTAAAGGTGATGTCACTTTACTTCCCCATCATGTCAATAATCGTCCTTTACTTAAGAATGGTGAAGGCTATCGCGTTGAAATTAATCTCCACTATAAAGATGGTACTGTTGTTACCAAGGCGCCGATTGAGTTTGAGTTTGGAGATGATTTTTATACCGTCAATCAAACTTTACGCTGGCCCGTTGTTGAGACACATATTCCTTTTACAGAGCGTCATGAATTTCGCTATCGAGTAAATGGTTCGGAAGATGAGTTTATCTCTGTGCCTGTGGTACGAGAAGGCGATGAGTTTGTTGTTCAACTGACAGGATTGATTCCAGGTGAAGGCTATGAATACCGTATTAAGCATCTTGATGACCAGTTAGCACACATTGGTGGAGGGGAGTATGATGTAGAACTGTGGGGACTGTTTTCAGCGCAGTTAGGGCAGTCAACCAAAAACGTTAGCGTTAATTATGATCGTATCATTTCTGAATCGGATGATAGCGGTGCATTAACGGGCGTTATTTCACCAGAAGAAGCAACGTTGATTGACTCTGTGGGTGTAAGTGTTCGTCAAGAGCGGGCTGATGGCAGTGAACAGACTTTGAGCCGTGCTAAAACTTACATCAGTAGTTATAAAAATTATCAGGGTGAAGTTAACTTAGGCATGCCTGGCGGGTTAAAACCCGGAAAATACACCATCGTCGTACAAAAATTTTATCGAAATGGTGAAGTAAAACATGAGCGCTTTGACTATGAAGTAGGTGCTCAACCTCAGCTAAATAAAACACACCGATTGCGTATTCCTGTGGCTAACTTGCCCGTTGATATTAATCAGCCAAATGTACAACTCAGCTATCGCTTAAAACAATTAGGTGAGGCGTTTACTGCAATTGATGTAAATAGTATTCGCTCTGCAGATGGGCAATATCTTGAGTTAAATTTAGACCAGTCTCGAGAAGCCGCTTATGATTTTGACTTAAAAATTGTCAGTGATCAGGGGGAATTTCAAGGTCGGGCCTCGGTGATATTGGATGCTAATACCGATGGTAATTATTTACTGAAGTTTGGTGATACGTTAGGGAATGATATTGCTGGGCGTTTTACTCATCGCTTGTACAGCCAAGATGGTTTATTGGTCGGTGAGTTGGATGCTGAAGGCTTTTTAGTTGAGCATCGTTATGATGCTGCAGGGCAAAAAATTAGCACGACACGTTATGCCAATGCTACAGGTTACCCGAGTAAACAGCAGTTATTTTTAGATATTAATGAGCTGAGGCCAGAGGTCAGTGTTAATGATCAAACTACACATTTTATTTATGATGATTTAGGCCAGCATGTTGCTACTGTTGATGCTGAAGGTTATTTGACGGAAACCGTTTACGATAGTTTAGGGCAAGTCGTACAAATTATTGGTTATCGACAACGGATTAATTATCAACAACAAACCCTGACTGAATTACGTGTATTAGCGACAGGTAGTGAACCTAACCGTGTTGAACACCACGAATATGATGAGCGTGGACGTCTGATAAAACAGACAGCGGCAAACGGTTTGGTAACCCATAATGAATATGATGTGATGGGTAACTTAATCACCGTTACTCAAGGCCAGGCAACTGATCATAGCCAGATACGTTATCAAACCAAACGTTATGATCAATTAGGTCGTGTCACGGCAGAATTAACGGCAACGGGTGCCAAACAGCTCGCGGCGGCTACCACAGATGCTGAACGTGAAATCATTTGGCAAAAACAAGCCATTTTATTTTCGTATAATGAGCGTGGTTGGTTAATCAGTAAAACTTACCCAGAAGTTAATGCACTCGAAAGTGGACAAAATAAAAGTCACCCTCAACATTTAACACAATGGTTTTTTTATAATAAAGGTGGTCAGCTTCGTTTTAGTATCGATAGCCAAGGTGCAGTGAATGAGCTGCGTTATAATACGCTTGGTGAAAAAATAGCGAGCATTGACTATGCCACCGCGTTACCTGTTAATAACGCATTAACGGGGGGATTAGAAAGCACAGAATTACGTGAAAAAATAAAAGGCATTGCAAACCCTGAGCAAGATCAAGTTACCCATTTTGAATACAACAAACGTGGCCTATTAGCCAAGTCAACAACGGCCGGTGGTAGTGTCAGCCAATATCAATACAACAGTTTTGGTGAAGTCAGCAGGCTGGCAAAAAGTATTCAAGCCGCAAACAATAAATTTCAAATCGCATCATTTGAATATGATTTACGTGGGTTAGCCATCACTAAAACCCTGTCAGTTGAGGGTTTAACACAAAGTGATCTTACGCAAACAGAAACTATAACCTACGATGCCTTTCAGCGAAAAAGCAAGGTGCAACAAGGCGAATTTATTCGTCAACAATTTAGTTATAGCCGCTTAAACCAAGTTGTCAGTGAGCTTAATGCGGCCGGTGATGCAACGCAGGTCGCGTATGATGCGTTTGGCCGTAAAGTGTCCGTGACGGATCGCCAAGGCAATACCACCACCTATCACTATGATGATCAGCAACATCAGTTGAAAGTGGTGTCCGCCACAGGTGAACAGCTCATTACGCAATACGACCAGTTTGGTGAAAAAGCGGCTTTAATTGATGCGGTTGGGACGCGTACCGAGTATCACTATGATGAAGCCGGACGCGTTCAACGGATTACTCAACACAGTGCAGACGGTGAACTGTTAAAAACCGTTGAGCAGCATAAATACAATACACTTGGTTGGAAGCAGAAAACAGTAGCGACTAATGGACTAGTCACAACCTACCAGTATGATGCGGCTGGAAAGCTGTTAAAACAAACCGTTGATCCTGAAGGTAAAGCTCAAGTCACTTCTCATGAAGTGGATGTGCGTGGCCGAGTGATTAAAACCACCACGCCAGATGGCGTGCAAACGCTAACTGCTTATGATGCTGAAGGTCGGGTGAGCCAGATCACGCGACAGGCTGGAGAGCAGCAGCGTATCACCCGTTATCGCTATGATGAGCAAGGCAATAAAGTGGCTGAGCAAACATATTCAGCATCACTTGTTAATGGTCAGCAGAGTGAGCTTAAACTCTGGCGGGAAAATCACTACCAATATGATGGTTTGGGTCGATTACAGGCTAAGGTCGTTGATCCCAGTGGTTTAGCGCAAACCACCCAGTATCAATATGACGAGCAAAATAATCTTATTGCTGAAACCAATAGTTTGGGGCAGACCACTTACCATGCCTATAACATCGATAATCAGCGTATTTACTCAGTTGATGCCCAAGGTGGCGTGACCCTTGTTAAATACACCAAAACCGGTCAAATCTGGCTAACCGAACAACTGGCTAAACCCATCAGTACCGAAGGGCTTGAGCTTGCCCTTAAGCAGGCCAGTGAGCCGAGAGTGGTTATTGAGCAGCGTATTACTGATCGTAGCTCGCCACAGCAGACTGAGCATAATCATCGCAGTTATACCCTCTATGATGCTGATGGCCGTAAAGCCATGACTATCGACAACCTTGGGGGGGGGACTGAATTTGTTTATAACAGCCGAGGTGCGTTGGCTCAAAGCGTACGCTATACACAACACTTATCTGATGTTCATCAGTTGGCTGAAGCCCAGGATTTGGCGGCTGCTAAAGCTCAAGTCCGTGCCGCAACTACAGATGAAAAGCCTGCGTATACTCAAACTACGTTGTTCGATCAGTTGGGACAGGCACGGTTTATCGTTGATGCCAATGGCAGCTTGACTGAAAAACACTACGATATCAGTGGGCAGGTGGTGCGTGAGCTGAAGTATGACTTGGCAGCGGTCGAAGCATTGAAGCTGGATAAGGCCAATTTGCTTGAACTTACTGACCAACAACTGGAGGCTAAGCTACAAGCCTGGCTGGCTGAAAGTGAAACGACTGAAAGCGGAGAAAAAATAAAGCACCAGCTTAGCTATCAACAAACTGACTATGTTTACAATCAGCTGGGCCAAACATGCTTCACCATTGATGCAGCCGGATATATAAACCGTTTGAGTTATGATCAAGCGGGCCAGGTGGTCGCTAGTTATCGTTATCAGCAACCACTAAGCCGTGAGTTGCGGCAGGGGGGGCGTTTAGGCCAGCCATTAGCCTTGGCTCAGCTTACCGAGTATGTTGCAGAACACAATACGACTGTTGAGGCCAAGCAGTATGTTTATGATGCGGCAGGGCGTAAGCGATTTGAAATCGACAGTATGGGCTATGTTACGGTCTTCAGTTACGATGCTCTGGATCAGCTGCTCAGTACGACCCGTTATACTCAGCCAATTAGTTATGACCCATCACCCACTGAAGCATCAGTTAATCAGGCTATCCGAAAACTGCATGGCGTATCTACCCACCAACACTATGATGCACTAGGCCGCACTCAGCTGGAAATCGATGCCCTAGGCCATGTTACCGCCCATGAATACGATGCCCTGGGCCAGTTACGCCGCACGGTGCGTTATGCCCAAGCCCTGGATGAAGGCCTCCGCACTGGATCGACCACTGAGATCGCCGCGCGCTTGTCTGGACTGCGTCATGCGCAGGATCAGGCCACCGTCTATCGCTATGATGCCGCGGGCTATAAAACCGCGTTA
>NZ_JAGSOY010000340.1 GCF_018837975.1 Zooshikella harenae
CGGTTGAAACAGCTCTTAATGCCGAGCTGGAAGAGCACTTATATGATAGCCAACAAGCACAACCTACCGAAAAAAACACTCGAAATGGCTACACTTCAAAGCAGTTAAAAACGGAAGATGGCTCTTTTGAGCTGAATACACCTCGCGATAGAAAAGGCTCCTTTGAGCCTCAGTTGGTGAAGAAATACCAAACTCGCTTTACATCCATGGACGATAAAATTCTGAGTCTTTATGCAAAAGGCATGACCACACGAGAGATTGTGGCCGCTTTCCAAGAATTATATGGTGCCGAGGTATCACCCACCTTAATTTCAAAAGTCACTGACACGGTCATTGAACAGGTGGTTGAGTGGCAATCTCGACCTTTAGATGAGGTTTATCCTATTGTCTACTTAGACTGTATTATGGTTAAAGTCCGTCAGGATAAACGCGTTGTGAATAAAGCGGTGTATGTAGCCTTAGGTGTTAACCTAGAAGGCCAGAAAGAACTATTAGGGTTATGGTTAGGCGAACAGGAAGGCGCTAAGTTCTGGCTTAGTGTGCTCACTGAGTTACAAAATCGTGGTGTACAGGATATCTTAATTGCTTGTGTAGACGGCTTGAAGGGGTTTCCTGAAGCGATTAATGC
>NZ_JAGSOY010000341.1 GCF_018837975.1 Zooshikella harenae
AAGGAGGTTATCAAGGCTTAAAAGTGATAGGGCATAGCATATTGAGTCGTGCAAGTAATAGCTCAGAGCGGTAAGGGTCAGTGTGATGGATGCAAAATTCTGATTTTAGGAGCCTAAGAGGTGAATTCTGGAGTTTTCCGACCAGTTTGGCTATAAGCCTTATCAGTGCTGGGCTGTGGCGATTTTGGCGACCCCGACACCCCACCGACTTGGGGGCGACTTGACCCCGACTTCTAGCTTTTTTGCCCCGACCACCTAGGGTTTACCCCCGACCGGTTCGCATCGAACACACGGATTTTAGAGATTGGTCAGTCGTTGAGGTGGGACTCATCTGAGCTGAAGACCATTATACAGCAGTATATCAGCCAAGACTAGCTCACCGCATGTGTAGTGTATTTGAGTATTCTCAATGTGCTCAACGTTGGCTCACAAAACCTTTAGCTGCTCTCTTTTTAGCAGCTATAGAAGCAAATATCGACTAATAAGTTAATATTGATATATACTGTATAATAGATTTAAAGCAATAGTCATGGCTTATTGGGTATGTCAGCGCTTTCAGAACGTCTCAAGCTATTACGCTCTATGCGGAATATCACTCAGTCACGGTTAGCAGAACTGCTTGAGGTA
>NZ_JAGSOY010000342.1 GCF_018837975.1 Zooshikella harenae
AATGTCAGTACGAATTATGAAGCATGAGCTCTGGATAGAAAGTGAGGACGAGCAAACATTTTGCCTTGCTGGCCGCCACGGCGATGATGCGCGTCGTTTACTAGAGCCCGGGGCTAAGCTCGTATGGACGTGTGAAGCCTCGTCACATTTCGAGGCAATGGCCAAGTACTACGAGTATATGGACTGGGGGCCTTACACAACTGACTACCCAGAAGAAGACAAGAAAACTTACTCCGAGCTTGGCTGGGAGTAAGTGCATTTAACAAACGCAGGCAAGGGACGCTCCTGACGTCGCGCCCCTGCTGCTTGGCGTTAGGCCGTGCGAGGAATCATGAATATTTCAGAACTCTGGATTGCGCATTCACAAAGTAAGTTTCCTTCGGGATATGGAGGAAAAGATGTTAATGGCGTATGTGTCACTTCTTTGGATAGTTGCGTTTCCGGTTGCGTGAGTTCGTATGTATCAAAGGGATCGAATAAAATAGATTTAGAAAGGTATCAGGTGCTAAGAAATAGTAAAACACAACTAGAACTCGTATTGCCGTACATAGATGAAAGCGCCTTTGAATATTTTTCTAGGCTATATGAAATGTGTAGTTCAATAATTAATGAGGCAGAAATTGCC
>NZ_JAGSOY010000343.1 GCF_018837975.1 Zooshikella harenae
ATTGTGCGATTAGCTTCAGTGATGCGTGTAGGAAGACGAAATGTGTCGTGCCATTCCGTTAATGTTTCTTGCTCATCGGTTGTGCCACTTGCAGCGACTGTACGTGCGAGTAAGCCTCTGTCGTTGTATTCATAAGAAGTAATCACGCCTTTCCAATCCGTTTTGGATTTCAACAGACCATTATCAAAATAGGTATAGGATTTATTGGCCGCCGTACAGTTGCTAGAGGCGTGCCCTTCAACGCGTACTACTTTTTTAATGCCATAAAAATTTTCAAAGGTATAAGTGGTCTTTTTACCGAGTGGGTTGGTGACTGTTGTTTGATTGTCATTATATTCAAAAACAAATTTTTCATTGTTATCTGCACGTTCGCTGACGATGGCTCGCCCTGCGCTATCATAAGTCCAGGTAATGGCCCGGTTACCTTTACTGTCCATAACGCCCGTTAGATAAAAAGGAAAATCAGTGTTTTCGTATAAAAATTGACGGGTGCTCTGGTCTGGAAAAGTGGTGGTAACTAAGCGCTGTTGTTCATCATATTCATAGCTAACTGATGCGGTGTCATTGAGGGTCGCTTTTACTAATTGGTGTAGACTGTCGAAATCGAGTACTAAGGTATTTTCG
>NZ_JAGSOY010000344.1 GCF_018837975.1 Zooshikella harenae
TGAAAATACCTTAGTACTCGATTTCGACAGTCTACACCAATTAGTAAAAGCGACCCTCAATGACACCGCATCAGTTAGCTATGAATATGATGAACAACAGCGCTTAGTTACCACCACTTTTCCAGATCAAAGCACCCGTCAATTCTTATATGAAAACACGGATTTTCCTTATTATCTAACGGGCGTTATGGACGGTAAAGGTAACCAGGCCATTACCTGGACTTACGATAGCGCAGGACGAGCCACTGTCAGTGAACGTGCTGATGATAATGAAAAGTATGTGTTTGAGTATCATGACAATCAAACAACAGTCACCAACCCACTTGGTAAAAAGACCACTTATACCTTTGAAAATTTTTATGGCATTAAAAAGGTAGTACGCGTTGAAGGACACGCCTCTAGCAACTGTACAGCCGCCAATAAATCCTATACCTATTTTGATAATGGTTTACTGAAATCCAAAACCGATTGGAAAGGTGTGATTACTTCTTATGAGTACAATGATAGAGGGTTATTAACCCGTGAAGTGGTTGCCAATGGCACAACCGACGAGCAAACCATATTAACAGAGTGGCATCAAACACTTCGTCTACCCACACGCATCACTGAAGCCAATCGCACAAC
>NZ_JAGSOY010000345.1 GCF_018837975.1 Zooshikella harenae
CCATAAGTATCTTAAAGAGTACTTCCTGACAGGCCAAACTAGAGAATTGAATATTAGCGATTATCAACCATTAGTTAATGATTATGTAGGCAGTAATTTTTTTACACATCATCTTTTAGTAAATTTTTGGTTGAATCCTGATCAATCAGAGGGTAGATGGAATTCTGTTTGGTGTTCCATGACTAAAAACTACCCATTGAAGAGATGTGTTGGTAGCTACCAGGAAAATCGAGAACGTTTTTTTGAAAGTGCTAATCAAGGTGGGGTATATAATGAGTATGGTGCATATGGTGGTTTAGAAGAAAGAATGATTAAGTTTTTTGTATTAAGTGATTACTTTACAGATGAAAAAATCTTAATTGAAAAAAAAGAAATAAAGATTATTCCTTGGGATGCGGATACTGTTTTTACTAGAGTATACTGTGGTTTGGGGAGATATTTTAGAAATGTATTAACAAGAAAAGAAAGCCCAAATCCATATGATCCATATCAATATCTAATTAAACTATTTATTAGTACTTTTCCTTATGTGGAGAAATCCACTGAGTTAATGAATGAAGAGCATACAAAGTATCATGTTGAAAGCATGCACTCTCTTTTATACGCTCTCTTG
>NZ_JAGSOY010000346.1 GCF_018837975.1 Zooshikella harenae
ATAGCCTAACTGGTTTCGTATAAGATGATTTAAAGTTGCGAAGTGAGCATTGAGCCTGATGATTAACTTGCCCAAAGCCGCCAGCAATAACTTGCTAGGGTTCATTTCTTTGCTCTTCTAACTGCTTTTCTAGTCTTTCTACTTTCTTATTTAATTCATTAACTGCAGCAATCAGCGGTACTACTAGCCTTGAATAGTTGACCCCTAGCAACCCTTTTTCTCGATCTTGATAGACAGCCAAAGGATAAACCTCTTTAACTTCTTGAGCGACAACACCAATTTCTTCCTTAAAATTTATGGTTAAAGTACTATAGTCAATGTATGGTATTTTATATTGATAAGCTTCTATTCGTGCAAGTTTTTCTAGCGGTTCTTGTAAAGCAACCAAGTCAGTTTTAATATTCCTGTCGCTTAATCCACATCCTACTAGCGAATCAAAAGTTTCACACTCTCCAAGTTGGTTTTCATTTTCAGAGTCTGAAGAATAAGCGTTAACATTGAGTAAAGATAGGGAAATGAGAAAACAACTAACAACCTTTTTCATACTAATCATCCAGTCATAATTTAAGAGAATTATCATTTTAAAATAAGTTATTTAAGTTGATATAAATCA
>NZ_JAGSOY010000347.1 GCF_018837975.1 Zooshikella harenae
TCATAAGTATCTTAAAGAGTTTTACTTGACTGGAAATGTTGAGGGAATAAATATTGGGAATTATGAGATTAAATTGAAAGATAATTTTGAATATTTGTTTGGGGATCATTTATTAGTTAATTTATGGCTTCACCCTGATACTAGCAAAGCACGCTGGAGTAAAGTATGGGATTCAATGACAACAAGTTATCCATTAAACTATAGTGTTGATTTATATAGTGATAACCGAGAGCACTTTTTTGAAAGTTCCAGTCAAGGTGGTATATATACTGAATATGGTGCATATGGTGGTTTAGAAGAAAGAATGGTTAAGTATTTTGTATTAAGTGATTGCTTTACAGATGAAAAAAATTTTAATTGAAAAAAAAGAAATTAAGATTATCCCTTGGGATGCAGATACTGTTTTTACTAGAGTATACTGTGGTTTGGGTAGATATTTTAGAAATGTATTAACAAGAAAAGAAAGCCCAAATCCATATGATCCATATCAATATCTAATTAAACTATTTATTAGTACTTTTCCTTATGTGGAAAAATGCACTGAGTTAAAGAATGAAGAGCATACAAAGTATCATGTTGAAAGCATGCACTCTCTTTTATACGCTCTCTTA
>NZ_JAGSOY010000348.1 GCF_018837975.1 Zooshikella harenae
ATCTCCAGCCCAAATTATTTCCGAGCCAACTGGTATATGTTTTAGTGATTTAGTGGCTTGGGGTGGTACTTTTGAGCGGTTATTCGAGTTTATCCAGAAATGGGTATTAGAGTACAAACAGGATTTCCCTGCGGTAGTTGGTAAGCTTAGCTTTCTTGGTATTACCCAAAGAACAAAAAACAGCCCTAACACATGGCGTTGGCAACAGAATGCAAGTTGGGTGAAGGAACACCCCAAACTCACAGTAAAAAATGTTTCAATTCCAGTAGAGCTTTGGGATTATTTGGGTAACCGACAAGCTAAGGTCGCTAAGACTAATTATCCAGAGCGTTGGGGAGGTCACGAGATTGTGTCGCCTCCGCGTGAAGATGGAAATTTAAAAGCGCTTAAACAGGCATATCAAATATATTCACTAGGCATAGAGCAAAAGAGGGAATTTGCAGAGAAGCTTGCATCAACCCAGGAATTCAAGGACGCCTGGTTAAGAAGCCTGGTTAATGAGCTCAAGAGAAGTGCCTAACAAGATCGTCAAAATGACTTCTGGTGGCAAACTTTACGCAGGTGTTATATTTTCTAAGGAAAATTTATGAGCACAGAATA
>NZ_JAGSOY010000349.1 GCF_018837975.1 Zooshikella harenae
GTGTCCCCTCGGCAACCATGAGTTCAGTCAATAACGCACACAATATACGGCAATTATCGCCTTACTCATGCCTCTGCCTGTCTAGTACGCTGCATTCATTTCATGAATAGCCGTTTACTGTTGTATGAAGCAACCCAAGATAGAAACCTTATCCCCTGAAGCCTATCAAGACCTCCAGCAGGCGATTACCGCTTCATCGCTCAGCCAGGACCATAAAACCCTTATCATCGGTGTATTGGACCTCTGTTTATGGCTTCAGCAAAAACTGACCTTCTCAAAAATCAGTATCAATACCCTGAAAAAAGTCTTTGCGATACAAACAGAGAAACGTCATCGGCCTGAACCTGACGCTGATCCAGACATCACATCTGCAGAGACAGTCACCAATGAGGCGGCTAAAGATAATCAACAACCGTCTAAAACTAAAGGCCATGGCTGTATTGCTGCGGATGCGTATACTGCCGCAAAAACCATTGTCTTAAACCATCCAGATTATTCAGCGGGTGATCCTTGCCCTTTACACTGTGGTGGTCGCTTGTACCAGTTGAAGACGCCTGGCGTATTCATTCGTATTGAAGGGGGCCAGCTGTTTGATGCT
>NZ_JAGSOY010000035.1 GCF_018837975.1 Zooshikella harenae
TTTGAGGCCGACTTTGTTTTCACAAAATCGGCCATTTTTTTGATCATCACTTGGTTTCAAGTAAAAAGTGCAATCTTTCATATTTAATAGATTTTTGCAATCTTCCAATTACGCTTAAATAAACAATAATGATATTTCGATGTATGGTTTGGTAAGAAAAAGGCTGGGTAACGTATGTCGAACTGCTTACCGCAAGGATGTGGCAGCCAAGCCTCCAGGGAAGGATTCACGGCGTGTTCGAAGGGCATTATGCATACTTTGAGCAAAGATGGTTTAGAATAAAATGGCTTTTATAAAATTCCAATATACCTCTTTGAGGGTATTTTCTACTGATTACCATCTAAAAAATGAAAAACACTCTTTGTGTTGGTACATAATTAACGGCGTTAGTACCCGTTGGTAATAAAGACTATACTATGATTTATTATTTATTACGGCATGTGATGTAGTGTGATGGGACATTTTGGACGCATTCTACTTTTTCTAATTTCATGCCAACTTTCTTTAATGTCCAAAGGCGCAGGAAGTTTCTCCTCAATTACCATACCCCGTCCACAGCATCAGCCTTCAGGGGATTTAGACACACGAAGTGATTACTTTTCCAGTCTGCTGGATAAAGTACTATTAATTACCAATGATCGTTATGACCCGATTAAATTAACATATCATCCAACATTTTTTACGCAAGCACGTACGGTCAGACTGTTAGCAAATGGGGAAGAGCTTGATGTCATATGGCTTATGACCGATATTCAACGTGAAACCCGTTTACGTCCCATTCGAACTCCCTTAATGAAAGGTTTGCTTGGTGTAAGGTGTTTGGTTATTCGCCAAAGTGATAAAAAGCGTTTTGAGTCGATCAAGTCCATTGAATCGCTTAGAAAATTACTGGCCCTACAAGGTCATGACTGGCCTGACACTAAAATTCTCAGGGCTAATTACCTGTTGGTGCTTCCCGTTAGGCATTACCATGAGGCATTTTCAATGTTAGCAAAAGGCAGAGCAGATTATTTCCCAAGAGGTATACTTGAAGCATTACCAGAACTTGAGAGTAAAAAAGAGCTTTCCTTAACTGTTGCTAATCATTTACTTATCACTTATCGCGCACCCATTTATTATTTTGTCAATAAACAAAACTCTAAACTAGCGGAGCGTATTGAGCTTGGTTTAAAACGACTAATTGCAACGAAAGCTTTGGATAAACATTTAAAAAATTATCACGGATTTGAACTTGTTAATAAACTAATGAAAAATCATAAAACTAAACTATTGAAGTTGTATAATCCACTGCTAACAACAGAAAGTCAAAATGTAAGTCATGTTTACTATTATCAGGACGATTTATTTAAGCAATAATTCATTAGACTTTCATCACCATCATCACGCCTTCTGACCGTTTTCAACAGCCTCCTTTGCACTAAACCAACTATGCTGAGATAAAGCTAAAGTAAAACAGTTGAGGTTTATATGGGCTTAAATGTTGCGCAAAAACTAATTAAATCTCACTTAGCTACTGGCACTATGTCACCCGGTGAGTCTATTGAGCTAGTCATTGATCAAACATTAACCCAGGATGCCACGGGCACTTTAGTGATGCTGGAGTTTGAAAAACTGGGCCTACCTAAAGTCAAAACGGAGCTGTCAGCGCAGTATGTCGATCATAATCTGATTCAAAGTGACTTTAAAAATGCGGATGACCATTTGTTTTTACAAAGCGCCTGTCGAAAATACGGCATCTGGTTTAGCCCTCCAGGTAATGGCATTAGCCATGTGGTGCATATGGAACAGTTTGGCCAGCCAGGCAAATCCTTGTTGGGTGCTGATAGTCATACATGTGCGGCAGGCTCACTTGGCATGTTGGCCATGGGCGCTGGAGGCTTGCAAGTCGCGATGGCAATGGCGGGCTTTCCTTTTGCACTGAAAATGCCGCGTATTATGGGTGTCAAGCTGGAAGGTAAACTCGCTCCTTGGATAAATGCTAAAGATGTGATTTTAGAAATGCTTCGTCGGCATGGCGTAAAAGGAGGCATTGGCAAAATCATTGAATACTATGGACCTGGGTTAGCTAACCTGACGGCGATGCAGCGTCATGTGATTGCTAATATGGGCCAGGAGTTGGGGGCTACAGCCAGTGTTTTTCCAGCTGATGAACAAACCAAAACCTATTTACAACAGCAGCAGCGTGGTGATGGCTTTAAACCACTGTGTGCTGACGCTGATGCTCAGTATGATGAGCATGACCATATTGATTTGAGCGCAATAGAGCCTCTTATTGCCTGCCCTTCCAGTCCGGATAATGTAGTGCCTGTTCGAGAGGTTGCTGGCCAACCGGTTTACCAGTGCTATATCGGTTCATCAGCGAACCCAGGTCTGCGGGACTTTGAGATTCCTTCATTAATGGTTGAAAACCAGCAAGTTCACCAAAGCGTATCATTTGATATTAATCCTACTTCTCGCCAGCTTTTGGAGCACCTTACCCAGTCTGGGGCATTAGGCCGTTTGGTTCATGCTGGTGCCCGCCTTCATCAAACGGGTTGCAATGGCTGCATTGGTATGGGGCAGGCCCCTGCTACCGGACGAATCAGTCTACGCACCGTGCCCCGTAATTTTCCTGGCCGTTCGGGGACACCAGAGGATCAGGTTTACTTATGTAGTCCTGAGACCGCCACCGCAAGTGCCTTGAGTAGCAAGATCACCGATCCTCGTGATTTGAATATTGCTTATCCAACATGGCAAGAGCCGGATGAGGTTGAAGTTAACCGGAAAATGCTATTACCTCCCAGCGATATTGATATTGCCGTAACGCTGGTGAAAGGACCTAATATTAAAACCCTGCCCGATTTTCCGCCATTACCAGAAAAAATAACCGGTATTTTATTACTAAAAACGGGAGACAATGTATCAACAGATGAAATTCTCCCTGCAGGCGCGACCATTTTACCTTTTCGCAGTAATATTCCTGAGATTAGTAAATACTGTTTTCAGCGAATTGATAACGCATTTTATAAAAAGGCAAAAGAAACGCCGTTTGACAGTATTTTTATTTTGGGAGGTGAAAATTATGGACAAGGTTCTAGTCGTGAGCATGCTGCATTAGCTCCCCGCTATCTTGGCGTACAGTGTGTTATTGCCAAAAGCCTGGCAAGAATTCACCGACGTAATCTCATTAATTTTGGTATAACCCCTTTGCTGTTTAGTAAAAAAGAAGATTACGATCTATTAATCGAAGGTCATGAACTTGAGATAAGCCACTTAGGTGACCAATTATTGCAAGGAAAGACAATTAATATCGAAAATAAAACCACTTCAGGGACAGTAAAAGTGACGCATGATTTAGATAGTGACGAAATAAAAACACTTATTGCAGGTGGTTTATTAAATTGGGTTAGGCAACAAACAAATGACTAAAACAACAAGCCTCTAGCCCTGAGCCACTAGTGCTGAGAGGCAAGCTTGTCTGTGGTTTGTGCTGGTTTGATACTTAGGCTTTCAACCATCACGCTTTCCCCTTTGCTGAGACCAGTGCAGCAAGCTCTCAGATACTCGATATCACCTAAGTATTCAATGTCAACGGTATTAGACAGCATCATTGATGTCGAGGAAGATGGTGGTGCCTCCTCAACAATAACGCCAAACTCACCTGAAGCATCTTTATAAACGAGTAAAAAGGAGATGGTTTGCTTTGGTGGAGTAATAAAATTCAACCAGACCACCGCGTTAAGCTTTAAGCTGTGTTTTACTTTTTTGGTTGGTGGTGGGACTGCTTTTTGGGGCTTACTACTTCGTAATAATTTAAAGAAGAAACTGCGTTTTTCGGCATCAATCAGATCGGAAGGCGTTGTCTGTGAGTCCATATAGGCTGAACGAGGCACCTCTCCCAGTTTATGGAGTTTTAAACAGGTTGTAGGTACTTTTTGATGCATAATTACAGTCCCTTTTATGACCGACAAAAAACGGATCTGTCACTCTATTTTGTCCAGTGTATGCAAAATGTTAATTAAAAAGAGCACAAATAAACTCTTTGGAATAACATAAAGCACTACTCTTCTTTAAGGTAATTATAATCATGCTATTTGAGAATTAACCAATAAAAGTTAATTGTTGATTTTTTGTTAGTTAAGCCGGAATCGAATAAGCGTATATTCTTTTAACTGCGAAGTATTTTAAAATCTAAAAAGTGTGTGGAACAGGAAATACAAGGGTCATAATTGCGAATCACTTGTTCGCAAAAAAACTTTAATGTTTGGTCAGAGTGATTAAGGCCAAATTTTTTTACAGAATATTTAAGGTCTTGTTCAATGCGGGCTTGATTCTGACTGGTGGGGGGAATAATGGTACAACGCACAACATTCCCTTTATCATCAAGTTTATAACGGTGGTAAATCATGCCGCGTGGTGCTTCAGTACAGAAGCAGCAGGTTCCTGCTTTCGGCGTAACAGGAACATGAGATTCTCCTGTGGGGCAACTGCCAGCCATTATTTTGCTGGCTTCATAAAGTGAATAAACTATTTCTATGGCTCGAGCTTGAATACTGGTAAACATATTCTGGTTTGGAAAAGTTATGCCCAGCTGCGTAATAAGTTTTTTAATTGGATTGGGCAAAATCATGTAATTATTATTGAGTCTCGCCAATGGCCCCACTAAATAATCTTGTCCATTAAGCAGCGAATAAAATGCCGTGGAGTGGGCTACCTGATGTTCATGAAATTGTTTGGCATAGCCTTTGTAGGTAAGGCTTAACCCATTACTCGTCACAATTCGGCCACCATTAATGGGGTATTTTTTTGAGTGTTTCAAGCTTACCCAAATGAAGTCATGACTATAATCTGGCAGATCTAAGGTTGTGGTCCAGGCAATCAAGGACTTGGCGGCAGGAAGCGCATTATCGATTTTGGTACGCACTTCATCCCAGCGTTTACGGTCGGGTAACCGACCAAATCCGCCTACTTGAAGACCTACGGGGTGAACGGATCGCCCACCAAGCAGTGCCATCAACGCATTGCCAGCTTCTTGTAGTAACATCCCCCGCTGTAAAATCTGTGGGTACTGTTTTGCCATGTGAATGGCACTGTCAAAGCCTAAAAAGTCTGGAGCTGCAAGAAAGTGAATATGTAAGGCATGACTTTGAATCCACTCTCCCAGATTCATTAAACGACGCAGTTGCACCAAGTGCTTAGGTAATTTAATACCAAATAATTGTTCCATGGCTTGAATGGACGTGAGCTGGTAAGCCATGGGGCAAATACCACAGATGCGCGCATTCAGGTCTGGTACATCTTTATAGGATTTACCTTCCAAAAATTTTTCAAATAACCGAGGGGGCTCAAAAATTTTCAGGTGCAGTTTTTCAATTGAATCACCTTTGGCGGAGAGTTCCAAAGCCCCCTCGCCTTCCAGGCGGGTGACAAAGGGCACATTCAGCTTAATCGTGCGGTTATTATTCATTCCACTTCCTTGGCATGAATGGTCTGCCAACGATGAAACTGATCGCGAAAGGGTTGGCTATGGCTGTGGATTGCAGCAAAACGTTGGGCTACCTCTACTGACACCAGGCCAAGTCCTGCAAATTGATTCGCTAGGCTGTCACAGTTAGGCTGTTCTGAAGGACCAAAGCAACCATAACAGGCGCGACCAAAGGTTGGACACAATGCACCGCAGCCCGTTCGTACCACGGGCCCTAAACAAGGTGCTTGTTGGGTCACCAGCACACACACTTGTTGCTGACGTTTACAGTCCATACATAATTTTTCGCCTGAAGGTTTAGGTTTACTGCCGAGCAATAGCTGCTGAATAAAGTGGTTCATTTGTTGAATGGTAATGGGACAGCCCCAAAGCTCAAAATCCACCTTAATATGTTCGGCAACACCTGTTGAGTGCTGTAGTGAGGAAACAAATTCCGGTTTGGCGTAAACGGCTTGTAGCCAGTTTTCATCGGACAGGTTGCGTAATGCTTGTATGCCACCACTGGTTGCACAGGCACCTATACTGACCACTAATTTACTGTGCTGACGAATGTGTTGAGCGCGTTCAAGGTCTTCTGGGGTTGAGATACTGCCTTCAACAAAAGCAATATCCACTTCGGCTGAAAAATTATTAATGCCACCCTCAATAAAGTGTTTAATTTCAACCTTATTTAATAAATCCAGTAGCACAACCCCTTGATTGAGAAATGCCAGCTGGCAGCCTGAACAGGATGTCAATTTATGAATTGCAATGGCCAGTTTGCTAGGAGGCATAAGAGGTTCTCATTCAATTCCAGTTTATCAAATACCAGAAAGTCCAAACCAAGGTTTCACAGTGGGGTAATGAAATACCGGGCCATCTTTACAGACAAAAAAGGGCCCCAGCTGGCAATGGCCGCAGGATGCCTGCCCACATTGAAAGTTACGTTCCAGGCTTAAATAAACGGCTTCATCAGCCACATGAAGTTTAGCCAGTTGCTTTAGGGCTGCTAGCATCATGATTTCAGGCCCACACATTAGAACCGCACAGTTTTCGGTATCGAATTCAGCAAAGTTCAAGAGTTCAGTGACCATGCCCAGCCGCCACTTATAGCGATGTTTGTATTCTTCACTGGCAGCCAATAGTACTTGGCAGTTACCGGTGTTTTGCCAGTGGTCATATTGTGTTTGCCAGAGTAGATCATTGTGATGTTTTACACCCTGTAAAATGACAATACGTCCATAGTGTTGTTTATGTTCAACGGTATGGTTTATTGCTGCAACGACGGGGGCACAACCCAATCCAGCAGTAATAAACACAATGTCTTTGCCTTTAGTCTGCTCAAGTGGCCAACCGTAACCAAAGGGCCCTCGCAAGCCAAGCTGCTGTCCTGGTTCTAGTTGCACTAATGGTTGGGTAACACGACCTACGGCACGTATCGTATGTAACAGTAAATTGTTTCGCCAGCCCATAATTGAAATGGCAACTTCACCTAGCCCAAATAAATAAAGCATATTGAATTGACCAAATGAAAAGTTAAATGGAGCTGAGGTATTGAGCTTTAAATACAGTGTAAAGATGCCGGGTGATTCCTGATGTTTATCCATCAAAGTTGTAGTTAATGGCACAAAGCTAGCGATCGGTTGGTTCATGGGGGGTGCCTTTTACCAGTATTTGAGCTTCTGCCACCAGATCAATTCCCACTGGACACCAGCTGATACATCGCCCACAACCTACACAGCCACTTCGGCCATACTGTTGTTGCCAATTCGCTAACTTGTGTAATAACCACTGACGATAGCGATGACGTATTTCGGGTCGGAACAGCTTGCCTGCGATGTAGCCATGTTGCTCGCTGAAGCATGAGTCCCATAAACGTACTTGCTCAGCTTGTTGTAACTTAATATCACTGGTTGATTCCTGTTTTGAACAAAAACAGGTAGGACACACCAGCGTGCAATTTCCACAGGCTAAACAACGGTCAGCGACATCTTGCCACTGGGGGTGCTCCAGATTTTCTGTCAACTTTAGCAGTGAGTCTTCATCTGGCATCTGTCGTTGTTGCTGACTGGCATCGGCTAACTGTTTTTGGGCTGTATGTAATTGGTCCTTTGAAACTTGTGGTCCCAATGTGAGCTGTTGAAAAATTGCCTGCCCCTGCTCACTGCCACAACCCATTAAATAGCCCTCCTCCAACTCGTCTAAAACTAAGTCAAAGCTGTGAGTTGCTTCTGGACCATCACCCGTTGAGACACAAAAACAGGTTTCTGCACTTTGAGCGCAGTTGACGGCGATAATGAAAAGCTGCTCTCGTTGAGCTTGGTAGTATGGATCAGGATAAGGACCTTGCAGAAAATGCTGATCCTGTAGTTTTAAGGCAGCAAGGTCACATCCTCTTAAGCCAATTACTGCAATAGGGTGAGCTTCTATGGATGCTTGGCGAAAGCATAACCCTTGCTCAGTTTGTTCTGCCTGCCAAAGTGGCTGTTCAGGCTTGAACAACCAGGGCTTTAATCCTTGAGGCCCTGTATTCCAGGCAAAACATCGGTTTGTCGATGTATCTGTTAATTGATAATGGCCTGGTTTAGCTATTTCCTGCCTTCCCCAAGGTAGCTGTTCTACATGGCTAAGCTCAGTAAATACGATAGCGTTGTCTTTAACTGTAGGCCCAACAACCTGGTATCCCGCATTGGATAATACGCTGAAGAGCTGGTCCAGATGCTGTCGCGCTAAAAAATGTTTAATCATGAGGCAGGGTTGGAGACTCTTGGTGAGTGCCTAAAAAATGGTTACTGTTTAAATATCCAGTATTGGTTGCAGTGGTTAGCCATTCACGCCATTGGTCAAAGCCAAGTTGGGTTTTGGTCGAGAGTAATAAGACTTCTGCTTGAGGATTCAATTGAGCAATGG
The DNA here is from genome assembly GCF_018837975.1 of Zooshikella harenae. Taxonomy (GTDB): domain Bacteria; phylum Pseudomonadota; class Gammaproteobacteria; order Pseudomonadales; family Zooshikellaceae; genus Zooshikella; species Zooshikella harenae. Next base: position 8,354 of record NZ_JAGSOY010000035.1, read on the forward strand.
CTTGCTGGACAGTGTTGAGGTCAAAATCAACATAACCCATTAAGTCCGCTTTATTAATAATGATCAACTCACAGCTACTGAATAAGTGGGGGTATTTATTTGGCTTGTCGTTACCATCCGTAACCGCCATCATCGCAATACGGTGTGACTCTCCCAGGTCAAATAACGCAGGGCAGACAAGATTACCGACATTTTCAATAAAAATAAGCGAGCCAGGTTCTGGTGCTAACTTTTCCAGCCCGGTTTTGATCAGCTCAGCATCTAAGTGGCAGCCTGTCCCAGTATTGATTTGCACAACATGACCACCGGCTGCTTTCACCCGGTTGGCATCATTCAGGGTTTGTTGGTCACCCTCCAGAATGGCTATGGGCGGTAAATCGTTAGCGAGCATTTGGAGTGTGGCTTCCAATAGGGCTGTTTTACCTGCACCCGGTGTGCCCATTAAGTTTATGCAGGTCATACCCTGCTGATGTAACCCGTGTCGGTTTTGTTCAGCCAGGTTTTCATTTTCGGCAAGTAATGCTTGTTGTAAATGCAGCGTTTGGGATTCAGCAGGGAGGTGATGATGGCTATGATGATCTGACGCAAACTCAGTCAGTACCGCTTTATCTGAAGAACATCCGCAATGAGTACACATTAGGCAAACTCGATTTCAGTCAGCGTTAGTTGCTGTCCTGATAGCAGCGTATAGTCATAGCTGCCACACGGACAGGGTTGACCCAGTTGGGTTAAGGAAAAATCCTGGTGACACTGCTGACAAGACGCTTTAGCTGGGTGATGGTCGATAATGAGTTGCGTATCGCTCAAGCCTGCCGTGGCTTTTACCCAGTCAAAACACCCGATCAGTCGTTCAGGATCAATACAACTCATACTGCCTACTTCAATTTTAATACATTTTATCTTTCGATTTAAATACGGCTGTATATATTTCAATAAAGCATTAATGATGGATAGTTCATGCACATTTTGGTCCTTAATAGTCCTTATCTATTTTATGTTCACAATGTGACCTTCAGGTCTAAAAGCTTTTTGGTTGAAGTAGTTGTACAACATATTTAGTTTGCCACAAAGTCTGAGTAATACCTGCTGAACACGCCGTGAATCCTTCCCTGGAGGCTCGGCTGCCGCTTCCCTGCGGCAGACGGTTCACAGGTATTACCCAGACTTTGTCTGAAACCTGCATACTTAGAAGATACTACAAAAATGTGTTGGCTAGAGTTGGTGTTGTTGAACTTATAGGTAAAGGTTGAAATAGCTGTATACATATTTAAGAGTATCTCTGCTTGCTAGATTGCAGAAACGGTTATGCCTAGAATGATGTTAAGTTATGTGTAAAATTAGTGATACAAAGAAGATGAAGAATAAACATCTGATAGATACAATTTGCGAGCTGTTTTTCTTAATGCCAGGGGTATCAGTAATTGATAAGCACCTGTCGGAAGATATATTCAAAATTGAATTAACCAAGATTGCTTGTGGTTTATTTAGCTGAGGTTTCAAATACTAAATTAGATTTATGGGCAGTATATGAACCTTACACCAGAGAAGCGTAAGATCTGGTACCTAGCCACATCTATTAGTACCTCATTAATACTCCAGTCACTTTAGAAATTCGCTACTGGGGCCAAAAAATTTAAATAATAGATTGGCAAGAGCCATGCGAATTGAATTTATAAAATTAATACCAAAAAAGTATGTAGAATTTAGAGTTCTAGGTTTACTGCTGAGTTTGAAACAAAAACTGTCTTACGTAAACTTTAGCGTAAAATATGCGCATAACTGGATAAAAGCTGCTTTAACGATTTTATAACTATAATTGATTAGGAATATAGAATGAAGCAATTCGCAATAAGAAGGTTTTATAGCTACTTTGAAACAAATTCAGAGGAAATTGAAAATTGCTCTTTTGATGAGAAATTGACAGCTTTCGATAATGAGTTAGAAAAGCTATTAGAAAGGTATGACTTAAAGCTACTCAATATAGATACACGATTTATCCCTCAAAAGAAGATGTCCGCAACAAAGTGTGAGCAATGTGATAATTTGATGGTAAATCGCGATAAAAATCCTGCACGGTTCAACAAGGAAGACCTTTGGATTGATTTAGACTCTGACTACAATGGAATAGTTTGGGATGGGGGAACTTTTGAAGGAAAGGATCTATGTATGGAATGTCTTCCATTAGAGCATCGCTGGGGCTATTTTTCATGAATATATTATGGTGCGGATGTGTATCACTTAATCACCCTTTAATAAACAACTGTAATATCTCGATGTTAGCCACTGGCAAAACAAAGGCTGGATAATGCCCATCGAACTGTTTGCCGCAAGGATGCGGCAACCAAGCCTCCAGGGAAGGATTTACGGTGTGTTCGAAGGGCGTTATGCAGACTTTGGGCAAAGGTGGTTTAAAAACACCATAAATAGCTTTAAATTAAAGGCAAAATTATATGCGATAGCCTTGGAGTGTTAAGACGTTTTTTCAGCAAATTCTTGGTAATTGAAGCCCATAAGGTACATTAACTATTCTTTTTGCTCCATAACGGGTTTTTAAATGTAAGTGGTTAATTGAGTACTCTGTAACTTCACCAATTATTTGTGCATGTTGTCCTAAGGGATATTGTCTCATTAATTGTAAAACAGTTTCAGCTTGTTCATGGTCCACAATAAATACGGCAAGTCCTTCATTAGCTAAAAATAAAGGATCGAGACCAAGTAATTCGCAAACACCTTGGGTTTGAGGTCGAATAGGCAGTGCTAGTTCATCCAGCTCAATGGTGATATTTGAGGCTTGAGCAATCTCTGTTAATACGCCCCCTAACCCTCCCCGTGTGACATCCCGAATACAGCGAATATCATGAGTATGTTGCAGCAATAAATGGTTAATAAGAGGGTATAAGGCAGTGCAATCACTTTGTAAATCAGTGTGTAAGCCAAGGTTATCCCTTGCCAACATAATTGTGGCACCATGATCACCAATAAAACCATTCACTAATACCTTATCTCCTGACTGGGCACTGGCAGCGCTTATCTGAGTAGACGCTGGAATAACCCCAACACCTGTAGTATTAATAAATAGCTTATCAGCCATCCCCCGCTCAACGACTTTAGTATCCCCCGTAATTATGGAGACACCTTGCTCTTTAGCCGTCGTTGCCATTGAGTAAACAATTTTTTCCAGTAAAGATAGTGACAACCCTTCTTCGATAATAAAACCAGCACTTAAATATAATGGCTGAGCGCCACCTACAGCTAAGTCATTTAATGTGCCACATACCGCTAGCTTGCCAATATCGCCTCCTGGAAAAAACAAGGGGGAAACGACATAGCTGTCAGTGGTAAATGCCAGACGATCACCTTTAGCCTGTAATTCAGCAAGGGGTAATCGGGCTTGATCTTCTTTTAATGCTAATGATCCATTATTAAATGCTTTAAGGAAAAGACTATCAATGAGCTGTTGCATGGCTGCACCGCCCGCGCCATGCGCAAGGGTAATGATTTGTTGGCTCAAGATAGTGTCCCTACTGCTGTCTTAGCGTGTGAAGCATAATAAGCGGCACAGGCACCTTCCGTTGATACCATTAGACCACTTTGGGGGTGATGAGGCGTACATTGTTTACCAAACCATGGGCAATGATGAGGCTTGAGTGATCCTGTTAATACCTGCTTACAATAGACGGGATCTGTATTATTCTCTGCGACATGTTGTGAATTGAGTAGCTGGACAGCATCATGCTGTTGGTATTTGGGGCGTATGCTAAGCCCTGACCCTGGAACTAAATCCAAACCTCGCCATTTTGCATCTATGCCTGAAATAAAAACATCATTTATGGACTGCTGCGCAGCTTTATTGCCCTCCTCCAACACAACACGAGAATAAGCATTTTGAATAGAATGTTGCTGGGCCGATAGCTGTTGAACTAATAAATACAAAGCATGCAGTATATCTACTGGCTCAAACCCGGCAATAACCAGTGGTTTATGGTATTTGTCGGCAATTGATGCATACGCTTTAGCCCCAATGACCATGCTGACATGGCCTGGCCCTAAAAAGCCATCCAACTGGATTTCTTGACGTTCAAGTAATGTGGTGAGAACCGGCATAAGACAAATGTGGTGACAAAGCACTCGGAAATTTGTAATGCTTTGTTGGGCTGCCATTTGCAGTGTACAAGCGGTACTGGGGATGGTGGTATCAAAGCCAATCGCAAAGAAAATAATCGTTTTATTGGGGTGATGTTTAGCAAGTTTAAGCGCATCCAGAGGAGAATATAAGGTTTGAATATGCGCGCCATTGGCTTTGGCATCAAGTAAACTATGCCGACTACCAGGTACACGCAATGGGTCACCAAAACTAGCTAAAATATGGTTGCTACTTTCAGCTAAAGAAACCGCTTGATCGATTGCGGTGGTGGGTAATACACAAACAGGACAGCCAGGACCATGAATCAGTTCGATAGACGACGGTAACAGTTGATTAATACCGGTATTCACAATTGCATGGGTATGTCCACCACACACTTCCATAATTTGTATGGGACGTCCCAAGCGTTCAGCAATAGGAGCCGCTTCAGTTTGGATGCATTTTATTAACTGATTGACACGAGATGGATCACGAAAGGCGTTTGTTTGTGTCATTACATCCCTTCACTCTTTCCTTAAGTCAATAATATGGTTAACCCTCAAGGGATGCTAAAAGCGCTAGGGTACGAAGTGCCTCGTCCTGATCAATAACTGCCATTGCAAATCCAACATGGAGGAGCACCCACTGGCCTATCAAGTCATCAAAAGAATTGCCTTGCAGTGACAGTAACGAAATACAGGCTTCCCGTTTCACGCCCGCTGTTTCAACTAAGGCGGTGGCACTTTCCTTATCAGTAATAGAAATAATTTTTGCAGGAATACCTAAGCACATAAGCGTCCATTTGGTTTCATTCTATGCTTTTTACTTTTATATCGATAAACAGCATGGTGCATAAAATACACTACACTAGCGTTGTAGCTTAAGGCAATGACATAACGATTAAATTGGTTACATTGGAGGGAGCATGATGAATCACAATGAAAAAGGATCAGACAATCTATCGATTGATTTTAGTGCCCGTGATGTTGTACCCGGTGTGGACCGTTTATTTATTGAACGCTGGTCCCCTCGCGCGTTTGAGCAGAAAAAAATTGATCAGACAACATTAACCCGGCTATTTGATGCGGCACGTTGGTCACCTTCCTGTTTCAATGAACAACCTTGGTGTTTTTATACTTCAACGGAACAAACATTCAGTGACTTTTTAGCGTTATTGCAGGAAGGTAATCAAGTGTGGGCCAAAAATGCCAGTGTGATTGGCTTTCTTGTGGGAAATACTCAGTTTACTCGTAATAACAAACCGAACTCATCTTACCAGCTGGACTGTGGTGCGGCATGGATGGCAATGACTTTACAGGCACGAATGGAAGGACTTTACACGCACGGTATGGCGGGTATTCATTACGAAGCAGTAGCTCAATATTTGCAGTTAGGTGATAACCAGCAGGTATTGATGGGATTTGTCATTGGTTATTTAGGTGATAAAACAATGCTTAATGATTCGATGCAAGCAAAAGAAAAGCCCTCTTCCCGCAAAGCATTAGCAGAAATTTGGCAGCCGAAATAACATAAGGCTCAAGATTTATTTTTCACAGGTAAGTTTCTTTCCCTAATTAGTTTTTCGTTTGTTGCTTCATGAACAATCCAATCATAGAAGTATTGCATGGCTGGTGTTGCTGGTCTTGATTTAAGAGACGTTAGCCAGTAACCGCCAGCATTAACATAATGATCAAAGGGACACACCAGTAACCCAGAGGTTAATTCGCGAGAAAACATGTGGTTAGGTGCTAATGCAACGCCCTCACCCTGTATCGCTGCCTCAACCATTAAACGTGATGAGTCAAACATTGGACCGTTCATAACCCATGGTTCAAGCCCTGCAGTGGTAAGCCAATTATTCCATTCTTCAGTACGGTATGAGCGCAATAATGTTTCTTTTTGAAGGTCTTGCGGATGGTTTAGTCTTTGAGCAATATTGGGGGAGCACAATACGGTAAGTGGTGCCTCAAACAATAATACATTATGTGTGGTTGGCCAATTGCCATCGCCAAATCGAATGGCGAAATCCAATCCTTCTGCTGCAAGGTTAACCAGGTTATTGTTGGTTAGTAGTCTTAATTCAACAAAGGGATGGTTTTCACGAAACACGTTAAGTCGAGGCATCAACCAGCTGATTGCAAAGGTACCTACTGCGCCAATGGACAGTACTTCATGGCTATGATGCTTATTCTCAAACTGTTTTAGGACAGCCTCAATATGAGCAAAAGCATTGGTTAACACTGGAAACAATAAACGTCCTTCGTCGGTCATTTCTAACCCACGAGGTAAACGTTTAAAAAGGACGGTTCTCAACCGTTCTTCCAGCATTCTAACTTGCTGACTGACAGCAGCCTGAGTGACATGCATCTCTTGAGCGGCCTGGGTAAAACTGAGATGTCGAGCTGATGACTCAAAGGCTCTCAGAGCATTAAGAGGAAGATAGGGCCGCATACTAGAATGGAAACATAAGATTTTCTTTACCCTCTATAAAATTATTCTCGCTTGTCAATATGTCGTTAAGGGTGGATAGTTAAGCCTGAAAATTGACTGCGAACATTTCGTCTGACCCCATCTCCACAGTAAAAGTTCTATATATCAATAACAATATTCCAAACTAATGCGTTGGTTGCAGTGGAGTTGATTATTTACTGTTAATGATAGTGAGTTAAGCCATGTATGGAAAAATGAAGAAAATTAAAATGGTAAAACTATGTTGTATTTTAATGTCTGGTGTAGCCTGTTTGAGTTATGCTGGCGATGGGTTAGAGTCGGGTAATTTAAAAGATTCAGTGGATAACGTAGTTCTTCCTGTGCTTAAAAAATATGCTATTCCTGGCATGGCCATCGCAGTTACCTATAATGGTAATCACTCTTTTTATAATTATGGTGTGGCATCAAAGAACACTCAGCAACCGATCACAAATCATACCCTTTTTGAAATTGGCTCTTTAAGTAAAACATTGACGGCAACACTTGCCTCTTATGCTCACGTCACGTCAAGGTTATCGTTCACTGACAGTGCCAGTAAATATTTGCCTGCCTTACATGGCAGCACGTTTGATGCAATCAATTTATTGAGTTTAGGTACTCATACTTCGGGGTTGCCATTATTTGTAGCTGAGAATATCCATAATAGAAGTCAATTAATGGATTATTATAAAAAGTGGAAACCGACGTATACGCCAGGTACTCGCAGAACCTATTCTAACCTGGGTATTGGCTTGTTGGGTAAGGTCACAGCTGAAGTTATGAACCAGCCGTTTGACTTGGCGCTGGAAAAGCAGTTATTTCCAGCACTAGGTATGAAGCATAGCTACATTAATGTTCCAGCAGATCAGAAGAAGTATTATGCACAGGGCTATACGAAAAAAGATGAACCAATCAGATTAAATATGGGCATGCTTGCTTCCGAAGCCTATGGAGTTAAGTCATCTACAATGGATTTAATTCGGTTTATTGATGCCAACATGCAACTTATTAAACTGGAAAAAACATGGCAACAAGCGATCAATAATACGCATATCGGTTATTTTAAGTCTGGAAACATGATGCAGGGCTTGATATGGGAACACTATGATTATCCAATCAGCTTAAAAAGGCTATTGGAGGGTAATTCCCCCGCAATGATTTTAGAACCTTCTTCAGTGAAAAAATTTAATCCGCCAAAACAACTGCAAGCTGATGTCCTGGTTAATAAGACAGGCTCAACCAATGGGTTCTCTGCGTACGCGGCATTTATTCCATCGCAAAAACTAGGAGTTGTGATATTAGCTAATAAATCCTACCCAATTGAGCAAAGAGTCACCTTGGGTTATCAAATTTTAACCATACTACATGATTAAGAGTACACTCGTATGTCTGTATAGAAAGCTATGGAGGGCTTTCACCAGGCTGTAAAAAGGTTTTTGACACGTTCCTTGATAGCTTAGCGTTTATTGCTTGTATCCATTGATTTATGAGTACGATAAAACAAATTAACAGCCATGAAACTTCCATGGTAACCAACGTATGACTTAAGAAATGATCACCAATGATCATTTTATAACCGCCCATTACCCATCCTAGGCATAAAGCAAAAATCAATGCACGTTGTTTGTTTCGTTTACTTTGAAATAAAAACGTTAGTGATAATAATGCAAAGCCACCACTGGCATGTCCAGCAGGAAAACAGCGTTGCTGTTTAAGTGGCCGCTCATTTTCCGGGTAAGTTTCTAATACTTTGATATAAGGTATCTGTCCACCAAATACTTGTAGATCGTGAGGACAGGCTACATTTGTGGTAGCTTTTAGTGTGCTGATCGTTAAAGGCACCAAAATCAGCGATAATAATACAATACGGAAGCCATGTAAACGTTCCTTAACCCAATGAATATGCCGGAAACATGTTAGACAGATGATCAAAAATAATGCTAATACGATGAGTAGCACTTTTATACCATCATATAATACAAATTGAGCGATAGGCTCTGATTTATCCCATAACCATTGTTGTTGCTCAATATTGAAGAAATAATGCTGTACCCAAATATCCAGCGATGTCCACTCAAACAAAAGCATACTCAAAATCATTATACTGCTTGTTAAAATAATGTGTTTACTGAACGACATTGACTGCTCTCAAATAAAATAATGGTTTGATTTGATTAAAATAGGGGTAAATATCTGTTTTTAATTCAAAGATATCCAATAACGTTTTAGCAATTGCATCATGAGTGTTAGGTGTTTCTTTAAGTGTTAGCGAGCGTGGATAATCAATATTGGAGGTAGGCCCTATCCAGGCAATCAGTGGTACATGTTTTTGAGTGTCTGGTGCAAACCAGTAGGGCAACCCATGAAGGTAAACATTATGTTCACCCAATGATTCGCCATGATCACTGACATAAAACATGGCTGTTTCATACTGTGCATTTGCCTTAAGTAATGAAATCACTTTTGATAAAAAATAGTCCGTATATAAAATGCTGTTGTCAAAAGCATTAATGATTTCTTCTTGGGTACAGGTTGATAATTCAATTGAGTGACAAGCAGGTTTAAATTTTTCAAAACTAATTGGATAGCGTTTAAAATAGGCTGGACCATGACTCCCCATTTGATGCAACACAATGAATATATCCCCCTGCTGTTGGTTAATATATTGCTGAAGTCCTGCAAGCATACCCGTATCATGGCATTCAATCTCATCACATTGAGGGTTTAATTTTTTATTCCTAAAGTCTTGATAAGGGACTCTTAATGCAACACCTTTGGAATTGGAATTATTGTCTCGCCATAATACATTTACCCCTGCCCTGACTAATACATCCAAGACATTTTCGGTATAGTTCGCTGCACTGAGGTTAAAATCAGCTTGGTTTGAAAAAGAAAACATACAGGGCACAGAAACGGCTGTTGATGTGCCACAAGAGTGGATCTGTTGATAGCTAATAATTCTTTTTTCTTTTGACAAACCTGGGTTGGTATTACGTGAATATCCATTTAGTGAAAAATGATCTGCACGGGCTGTTTCGCCAACAATCATAATAAAGAGTTTTGGCTGACTATTATTTTTTACTTTTTCTACTGTATGCACCACACGAGTATAAGTAGTGGATGTCTCTGAAGCATTCACCGTGCTCACAATATACTTTGTAGCCGAGTACAGCGGATAGATAGGGCTTGTATAATAGCGCAAGGGTTTATGTTGACGAAAAAAACTCGCGTAGTAATCACTGAAAGGTAACATTGTGAGTATGATGATGGCCAGCGCAGCACAACCTGTTAGCATTGTAAAACCTAGTTCCCTGCCCCATCCTGCTTTTTTAACAGGCAACCACCATAGAAGCGTTGCAGGTAGGATACCTAATAGCACAATACGAAAGACAAGTTCTGTACTGACCAGATCCATAGCTTCTTGTGTATTTGTTTCGACCATGTTTTGAATCATGCTGACATCAATGATTGAACCAAATTGATCAGAAAAATAACTTATAGATGCTGTAAATAATAGAAATATACTGGCAACAACTCTGATAGGAATTACAATAGAAAAGAGGCTTAAGAGCAACATAATAACGCCGCCCAACATTATGGATAATGAGAGAATAAATGCAGCATTATCAGACCATGGATAAACGGCTAGCACTTGTTTAAAAAAGGCTATATTACCTGAGGTGAGGATAAAAATAGTCGTAAAAAAAATTATCCACCTTGCGGTGAGTTTGTAGTGATGCATATATTACATTATTTCCAATCTTATTTTACTAACCTAGAGACTTTATTTGACTTCTGAAGCAAAACTATTTGAAATGGTTGTTGCCTCATTTTTTGTGAATTTTTACTTTATTCTTAATTTAATTGATCTTAGTTATTATTAGAATAACCTTCTATTATGCTCTATAAATAGAGTCGAAACATTTATATGGTTTTATGTCTCATAAATAATGCTATTTTTTTCTAAAACATTACGTGGTTGTATCACTGTTTGTAAATAACGTTTCAAAAAATAATGTTCATCTTTTCGTGTCATGTTTGGACTGTGACGAAATAATTGTTGAAGGTCATGAGTAGACGCTTTTTTTACGGTTAATCGACGCCGGCTTTTTTCAAGATCAAGCAGAGCTATTTCTACATTCATAGTGTGTTCAATCGGCTGTGCCTTAACAAAGATGTGTTTTGGGTAACAACAACCATGTTGCCATCGTGCTAAATGTAAATGCCTTAATGTTTTTGCGACAGCATGGAGTACTTTTTCACGTTGCCCGCGCTCCAGCTTCTGTTGGTAAAATGCGTCAAGACTTATAAACCCTGCCAATGGTTCGGTAATTAAGAGTGCTTGCCACTGACCTGAATATTTTCGAGCCGCACAATAAACAATACGAGGAACCTGAATACCAATGCGTTGAAATATATGCAGTGCATGCCACTCACGTAGTATGGTTGGACGACCAAAAGGATAGCGTAATGAATGATATAAATGCCCTTGTTGACGTTTACAGTAAAGTTGAACCTGTTCAGGGAATAGTATGTGTTGGACACCACTCTCCCCTCCTCTCCGCTGGTTCGGTGGCTCAACCCATGTCCCTTTGCACTGCCACCAATCTTCAAACGAGAAGCCACTTAACTTTGTGCTTATCATGAACTACAGTCCCGCTTTAGGCTGCTTTGCGCAGGGTATATACACGCCACATGGCATAACCTGGAAGGAAATCCTGTTGATGTAAAATAGTAAAACCAGCTTGTTTTATTTCGTTTTTTATCATGTCTCGTTTCACCACAAACCGGTTTTCGTTTTTCTTTCCCTGATCAACACGCTGTTGCTCTAGACGTTTGCGCTTCCAGGCCTTGTAGTTCCCATCAACCCATAGCGATAAAATCACGGTATCCCGTGTTACTCGGTGAAATTCTTTGAGAAGTGCAAGGCGGTGGTTGTGTTCTGCAATGTGGTGTAACAGTCGAATACAAAAAATACAGTCCACCGCATTGTTATCTAGATCAATGGCAAAAGCAGAGGTTTGAAAAGCGTTAATGCGAGCGACTACTTCAGAAGATTGTGCTGCCAGTGCGGTTTCAAGCATGGCTTGTGAGTTATCGGCAGCAATAATCACTCGATTGGGGTTTTCAGCCAATAAGGGCCAGAAACGACCTGCCCCACAGGGTAAGTCCAGAACTAATGTGGGATCACCCGCCTGTTTTAATGCCTGGCGGGCAAGTTGAAAGTCCCGCCAATTTGATAATCGTCGGGCTAGCCCATCTTGATGTTTAAGCAAGTATTCCTGGGCATGTTCTGACGTATATTTTTGTGAAAACTCAAGTTCGATATTGGGCATGGTGATCCATCCATTTAATCATGGCTGAAACCACCACTCTACAGGCGGGGGCATAAAGCGCTCGTTAGGAAAATGTCAAAAAAACGTTAAGACTAAGAATTTAATATCACTTGGAAGCAACTGCCACCTAAAGCTGATTGATTAACGCTAATTAACCAATGTTGATGTTCGCAGATCCGTTTAACTAAAGACAGGCCTAGTCCTAACCCTTCTCCTCTGGTTTGGCTTCCACGGATAAAAGGCAGAAAAATTTGTTCTTTTTGTTCACTGGGGATACCTATCCCACTGTCTTCTACTCTAAATCCCTCTGACATTAAAATCAGCTGGACCTGACCTTGTTCGGTATAATGAAGCGCATTACGCAGTAAATTAGTAATTACCGTTTTTAGGAACGCTAAATTGTACTGAGTTAAATTTTCATTAACATTTTGTTCATCGATCACTTCAAAAGAAATACCTTTCTCTTTAAACTGCGCCGCCCATAACTCACCCTGTTCTTTAGCCGCTTTAAATAATGTTGTGCTGCCCCCAAGTGTAGTTTTGTCATGCTTTGAACGAGCTAGCATTAAAAATGTTTGCACTAAATCACGCATATCATCTGTGGTACGAGCAATACGTGTTATCTGATTATATTGAGGCTTATCAAGTGAGGTTTCCTTAAGCAATTCACAGGAGCTGGCAATAATCATCAGTGGTGTACGTAGTTCATGGCTGACATCGCTTGCAAATAATTTTTCTCGTTCCAGCAGTTGTCTTAATTTATTCAATGTGTCATCAAAGGCGGCAGCAAGATGACCCACTTCATCATCAGCATACTCTTGTGCCAATGTGGGAGCCAAGGAGTGTAACTGGTCTCGATAACGAACTTGCTGGGCTAAGCGCGTTAAAGGTGAAATCACTCGCCGAGCAGTCAACCAACCTAAACAGGAAGCCCCTAAGATACTGACTAAAAAACCGATAAGTACTGCGGTGAAGAGTGCTTGTTCGTGCGCTTCAAATTCGTTTTGCTCCTGAACCAATATGTAACGTTGGCCGTTTAAATCTCGCACATAGGCATAAAATGCTTCATTATTTCGTATAACTTCTGTAAAACCTGTATCTAAGTCAGAGAAATGCTTTGGTAGTGGCTGATTAGATGAGTTTGTCGTGTAATAGTGGAGGTTGTCATCCAGAGTGGATAATATGTCTTTTTTATTGTCGGTTGTGATGATTTTATTTAGTTTATGATCCAAGTACTCGGAAACCATTTGTTCTTCAATAAAGTGAACAATGGCGACAATGCTTAAGGAAAATACGCCGCTAACCACAAGTGTCATGGCTAAAAATGCAGTGGTGATACGCCAGACTAAAGGTTGTTGAAAAGCCATGGCTATTTTTCCGCGAGGCGATAGCCTATGCCATGCACAGTGTGGAGCAGAGGCGTAGCAAAAGGTTTATCAACCACTTGGCGTAAATGATGAATGTGTGTCCTTAAGCTGTCACTATCGGGCATTTGATCCCCCCAGAGCGTTTCTTCAAGTAATTCTCGACGGACAACTGCGGGACTTTTTTGCATGAGTAACGCTAAAAGTTTTAGTCCCAAAGGATTTATTTTGAGTATTTGGCCTTTACGTTTAATCTCTAATGTATCCAAATCATACGACAGGTCACCCACTTGTAACTGGCGTTGCCATGTTTTACGGCTGCGTCGCAAAATAGCTTCAATACGTGCCATAAGCTCTGATAATGCAAAGGGTTTAATGAGGTAATCATCTGCGCCTGAATGAAGGCCTTCCAATCGATCATTGAGTTCATCACGAGCAGTAAGCATAATGATAGGGGTATCGATTTGTGCATCATTACGTAATCGTTTACATAACTGAAAACCATCAATACCAGGAAGCATAATATCTAGCACAATAAGATCATAATGTTCAGTAGTCGCTAAGTGGAGTCCACCAAGCCCATTTTGAGCACAATCAACAGTACAACCTTTAAGTTCCAGGTAATCTAGGATGTTATTCAGGATGTCTTGGTTATCCTCAATCACCAGAATGCGCATTTTATTGACTCATTTTGATTAAAATCTATACCGCTGTCCAGTCTAACATATTGTCTGAATGAGAAAAGCTTAAATGCTAGGAAAGGTTTAATTGCTTAACAGTCTAGATTTTAGATTGAATTTGTGTTGATGCTACTGCTATTTGTCCCAGCGCTATACCACCATCATTGCAGGGTATTTGATGTTGGGTATAAACAGTGAAACCTTCAGATTCGAGCTTATTTTTGAGTGTTGAAAGTAATAACGTATTTTGAAAAACACCACCACTTAATGCGATAGCATTAAAATCTTTTTCTTGTTTTTTTAGTGTGATCACCGTTTTAATAATGGTATCGACAAGACTGAGGTGAAAAATATAGGCTAACCTTGCTTTATTTTTATTATTTCTTAACTGTTCAATTAGGAAATGCCAAAGTGGAGAAGAATCTAATAATAAGTGTTTATGCTGTGGGATAATGCTAAAAAGCTCATAATGATCTGCTGAATCTGTATACTGTAAAGCAAGTGCTTCCAATTGCATGGCTGCCTCACCTTCAAAGGTTTGTTCGTAGGGCGCAATATTTAATAATGCAGCAACCGCATCAAACAGCCGTCCTATTGAGCTGGATAAAGGAAATCGTGAGCTTAGTTTTAACAGTAATTCAATTTCTTCATTTACAATATACTGAATAGGTAAGTTTGCTTTTAAATGATGTAAACAATCACTTTGAGCGAGTAATGCAATCAGATTACGCCATGGTTGTTTGTTAGCTTTCTCTCCGCCTAATAATGGAAAAGGCTTTAAGTACGCCACACGCTGAAAAGAAGCGTAATTTCCAAGTAAAAACTCACCACCCCAAAAAGTGTGATCATTGCCATACCCTAGACCGTCAAAAATAATACCTAACACTGTCTGATCTGGGGAAAGCTGATTCTCTAATAAACAAGATGCAAAATGTGCATGGTGGTGCTGAACACTGATAATAGGGACTTGGTATTTTTCGGCTAAATGCTTTCCATAACGACTGGTGTGATAATCGGGATGTGAATCAATAACAACAGCCTGAATTTTTTTGTCGGGTAGATTTAATAATCGTTGATAATCTTTTCTATCTTGTTGCATTGCCTGTAAACAGGCTAAATCGGCAAAATCTCCATGGTGTGAAGACAATAATATGTGTTGACCTACTGTCATACTAAAACAATTTTTTAAGTCAGCGCCTAAGGCAAAAAGGTATTTTTCTTCTAATAAACTCTGTTCAAGTTGTTCAGGTAATGGCCATGAATTTGGCACATAGCCCCGAGCGCGACGAATGATATGGGAAGTTTTATTTATAACGTTTACCACAGAATCATCACATCGATGAATAATATTTCGATTATGCAGTAACCAACCGTCAACGAAAGGTTGTAACTCGCGTAATGCATGCTCATTGGTTATGCATATAGGTTCCCCTGATACATTTCCTGATGTCATCACTAACGGTTTTTGAAATAAATTCAGCAACAACCAATGCAGTGGTGAATAAGCTAGCATTACGCCTTGATGATGTTGTCCTGGGGCTAGTATATCGGGTAACGATTGTTTCAAGATTTTTTTAGGGATCAGTACAATAGGGGCCGCAGTGCTTATAAGTTGTTTCTGAGCCTGAGCCAAAATATCTGATGAGGAAGAAAAGTAGGCTTGTAAATGCTGGTGATCTTTCAACATGATGGCGAGTGGTTTGCTTGGCCGTTG
The DNA here is from genome assembly GCF_018837975.1 of Zooshikella harenae. Classification (GTDB taxonomy): domain Bacteria; phylum Pseudomonadota; class Gammaproteobacteria; order Pseudomonadales; family Zooshikellaceae; genus Zooshikella; species Zooshikella harenae. The sequence continues at coordinate 24,040 of NZ_JAGSOY010000035.1, forward strand.
TTTACGTTTACGCAATAAATGAATAGCTTGTTCATTGGTGGCGTCACAAGCTAAATGAAAACCACCAATGCCTTTTATGGCTATGATGTTCCCCAGAGATAATTGTTTAACGCATATTTTTAATGTATCTAGTGTCGTACAATATGCTGTATGATTTTCAAGTTGTTCAGTATTTTGTTGAAACGAGTCCGTATTATATTGAAACCAAATCGAAGGCCCACATTGTGGGCAGCAAATAGGTTCTGCATGAAAGCGTCGACTGGCTGGATTGGTATATTCTGTTTGACAGTCAGCACATAGGGTAAATGCAGCCATACTGGTATGCATTCGATCATAGGGTACCTCGTTGATTAACGTATAGCGAGGCCCACATTGAGTGCAATTAATAAACGGATAATTGTATCGTCGGTCTGTTGGATTCGTTAATTCTTGAATGCATGCTTGGCAAATAGCTAAATCCGGCGGAAATGAGAGTCCTGTTCCCTCTGACAAACTAGGTAAGATAGCGAAGCAGTTAGGTCGTTTAGCATATAGGTAAGGTTTTCTCTTAATGGTTTCAATAAAGCCTGGGCTGGGACACTGTTGAATGAGTAACTGGGAAAACTCCTCAACCGTTGGCTGATCAGTATAAAGCTTAATTTCTACACTGGCAGAGGTATTTTTGACACTGCCATATAACCCAAGCGATGTAGCTAATCGAAAAACAAAGGGACGAAAGCCAATTCCTTGTACTTGGCCTTTAACGTCCAACAGGAAACCATTAATTATGGTTCTCACAATAGATTGATACTCTATTTAACGACAGTTATTTATGTTGCTTTCGCCATTGCCAGACAACTAAGGTGATAAGGCCAAATAACAAAACAAATACTAAACCATGTTCTGGCTCCACTAAGTAATGCAGCCATGCATTAAAAAAGTCAAATAAACCATGGTTTGGGTGACCAAAGGCTGAAATAGGTAAAATACATAATAAACTCAAAATATAAGCTTTAATATTCATAGTCGCAGTCCTTGCACATTTTCTTGGTTATAAAATATCATACGACACCTGTATTTTGACAGCCTTATTCTCAATATTTAAAAACTATTATGTTTGTTATCAATACAGGATGTCATCGAACGTTACCCAGGGCAATCGCCTATAACTTTACCTTTATAAAAGCCATTTTCTAAAGCACCTTTGTCCAACGGCTGCATAATGCCCGTTGAACCCGCAATAATTGAGGTATAGCAAAAAGTGGGTTTGCCGTGCTTGAATAATCTCTATTCATCAAAAACTATTTTTATTTGCAAGTGCCTTTAAACTCTTTGCATATTATTTCATAAATTTTCTCACAAATTATCGGTAGCCTACTGGAAACTTCCTGACTCAGCTGATGACTAAATGCATTAAAGTTGCAGCCAGCAATAGTAACAATATCAATACAGGGTGTGGGTGCACCCGATACAGCCAATAATTCAAGCAACGAACTTGCATTACCACCATGCTCAAATGTTTGACTATTCATATCGGTTTGCGAAAACATCGCAGGATCAATATTAAGATAATAAATAAGCTGCCCTGCTTGTGAAGGGGCGTTTACTGCGTCAATAATAATGACTTTAGAGCAATGGTGAAACCAAGGGAGTAGCGTAACCCCTCCTGTTCCACCATCAATTAATTCAATATCAGGTGGCCATTTATACTGTTGTTGTAGCCTATTCAAGACATGAAAACCAATACCATCGTCACCATGAAGTGGGTTACCGAGACAAATAATGCGTACAATTTTTTCAGCCGTAAACTCGCATTGTTGTATCATAGCTAATGATTACAATGAGTAGAAATTAGTTAACGTGCTATTGCCTGAATATAGTTTACCATGTTGTTTAATGTTGTGATTTTATTGTAATCAACTTCAGGAATATTGACACTCAATTGCTTGGAAATAGACTCCAATAGTCGTAGAAAATCCATAGAGTCTAAATCGAGCTCATCACGCATGTCCTCGTCCGGATCTAAATTATCCGTATCGCTATCAGGTGCAATGGTTTGAATTTGTTCTAGCAGAAAACGTGTTAATGTATTCTTATCCTTCATGTTAGCTGCTCCGGCTTTTGCAATAGTTTATTAATTTTACTCAGTAAACGTGCACCATCATGTCCATCCGTAACACGGTGATCAGCGGCAAGACTCATACTGACAATGGTAACAGGCTTTATAATATGGTTTTCTACCCAGGCCACCTCGCGGACACGGCCTACTCCAATTAAAGCGACCTGTGGTGGAAAAATGACGCCTAAAATGGCATCACTACCCCGGTCTCCTAAGTTAGAAATCGTGACAGTCGCATCCTGCATCTCTGACATTGTAAGATGCCCTTCTCTCGCCCGGATAACCTGATCTTTCAGTTTTTCCATCATGGTGACGGGTGTCAGCGTTGCTGCATTATGTATGGCTGCCACCATGAGTCCACCTTGACGCAAGTTAATTGCATTTCCTAAGTGAACCTGTTCTGCCGGTTGAAAACGGTTATTTTGAAAAAAACCATTAAAGGTAGGAAACTTCTGTAGTGCTTTAGCAATAGCACAATAAATCAAGGCATTTATAAGCAGTCGACTTTCAGGTGGTTGAGTTTCGTTGTAATGCTGTAACCACTGAAGCGCATGCGTTAAAGAAATATCCTGGTTTAAATAGTAATGTGGAATTTCACGCTTGGATTGGCTGACCACTGCCGCGATAGCTTGACGCATTTTTTGTTCATTTTCATCGTGCTCAATATGAGTGTGTTTTTTTACCGGCGTGGTAGCGTTTAAATCAGACTTTTCAGCTTGAAAGTAACGCTGGATATCGGCTAGCACGATTGCACCATTAGGGCCAGTTCCCATTGGTAGTGTTCGCCAGTCAAAACCTTGTTGCTCTGCCTGATAGCGTGCAGCGGGTGATATTAATGAAATAGCCTGTTGTGCTGTTTCTAGATGAGGTTGCGTGGAAATAGCCGCTGTAGTTTCAGAAGGTGGTGTGCTGACAGGTGTTGTATAATCTGCTTCATTGTTAGCGTATAATGGGGTTGATGGTTTTTCTGATTTTTCAACAGGTGTTGTTTTAATCTGTGGTGTTTCTACGGCTACTTCCCCTAACAGCCTTAATGTGGCAATTGGCTCTCCCACGGGAACCTCACTGCCAGCTTGTACCAGCAGTTGTTCAACAATTCCATCATCGAAGACCTCCATATCAATTAGGCCTTTCATGGTTTCAATGGTGGCAATGATATCGCCTCTGTGCACAGTATCGCCGGGTTTTATATTCCACTCTGCAACTTTACCCTGCTCCATATCTGCGCCAAAGGAAGGCATAGTGATGGTTTTCATCGGTACACGATCTGCTTTGCTGTTGTCACAATATGTTCAACCTGTGGTGTAGCGGCTATTTCTAAGTGTTTTGGATAAGGTATAGGGACCTCCTGACTGCAAACACGTTGAGGTGGTGCATCCAACGCCCAAAAACAATGCTCTGCCACTAATGCGCATATCTCTCCCGCTAAACTCCCCGTTCGCCACCCTTCATCAACGACGAGCAGCCTGTGGGTCTTATTAACTGAGGAAAATAGAGTTTGCGTATCAAGTGGTCGTAAACTGCGTAAATCGATCACTTCTGCACTGATCTTTTGTTCAGTCAGTGCTTCTGCAGCGGCTAATGTTTTAAACAATGAACCACCATAACTGACCAGTGTAATATCTGACCCTTGCTGTCGAACCACTGCTTGATCCATGGCTGGACAGTCGTCTGCTTTGGGAACAGCTTCTTTCCTGTTATATAACATGACATGTTCGAAGATCAGTACGGGGTCGGGATCAACTAACGCCATGGCTAACATATAACGCGCATCTGCGATGGTAGCAGGTGCCAGCACTTTAATGCCTGGCACATGGGCATACCAGTTTTCCAGGCTATGGGAATGTTGAGCTGCTAGTTGCTTGCCTGACCCTGTCGCCATCCTAATGACTAAGGGCACCCCAAGCTGCCCCCCTGACATATGGCGTAACGTTGCAGCATTATTAACAATTTGATCCAATGCCAGCAGACTGAAATTAACGGTCATTACTTCGACAATGGGTCGCATACCGCCCATGGCTGCACCAATACCCGCACCGACAAACCCTGACTCAGATAATGGTGTATCGACGATTCGCGATTCACCAAACTCTTGCAGTAGTCCCTTAGACACTGCATAACAACCGCCATAATGACCGACATCTTCCCCCATCAGGAATACACTGGGGTCTTGCTGCATGGCTTCTCGAATCGCTTCACGCATGGCCTCACGATAAGTGAGCTGCTCGGTATGATTCATCAGGCGGACTCCAGATAGACATCGCGACATAATTCGCTGGCAGGTTCAAACTCAGACTGCTCAGCAAACGCTACGGCTTGCTCTATTTCTTGCTGAACCTCTACTTCTATTTGTTGCCACTCAACTTCATCCAGCTTGCCATTATGCTCCAGCCACTGCTTTAACTGGAGAATAGGTCCTTTTTGCTGCCAGGTGGAAACCTCTTCAGGTGAGCGATAAAGCTGGGTATCAAACATCGAATGGCCACGGAAACGATAGGTATGACATTCAATTAAGTGGGGGCCTTCGCCCTGACGTATTGCGGTACAGCATTTTTGTGCGGCAGCTTCAACATCAACCACATTCATACCATCCACTTCGACAGCAGCGAGACCATAACTTTGGGCTTTTTTGAAAATATGCTGTTCAGACTCCGAGATAGATAAGGCTGTCCCCATGGCATACAAGTTATTTTCGCAGACGAACAGCACGGGTAATGACCAAAGCTTGGCAAGGTTGAGGCTTTCATGAAACTCACCTTCAGCGGCAGCCCCCTCCCCAAAGAAGCAGACAGTAACTCGATTGCGGTTTTGCATTTTATCCGCCAGTGCCAATCCTACAGCCATTGGTAATGCGCCAGCCACAATAGCATTGCCGCCATAGAAGCGTTTGCTAGCATCAAAAATATGCATAGAACCACCTCGGCCTCGACTACTGCCAGTGACTTTGCCAAACATTTCTGCCATAACCTCATCCATGCTGAGGCCTTTAGCAAGCGCATGACCATGCTCCCGGTAGGTAGCAACAACGGCATCGTCTTCTTGCAGCACTTTCATTACCCCAACGGCAACGGCTTCTTCACCAATATAGAGGTGTAAAAAGCCACGAATTTTTTCTTGCATGTAGAGCTCTGCACACTTTTCTTCAAAGCGTCGAATGCGCACCATTTGTTTGAGTAAAAAGTGCAGATGAGTTTTATTAATATGGGGCTTGGTATTGGCTGCAGTCATACTTCATCCCCTGCATTTTGATGCGGTGGGTGTTCATCACTTTCCAGGGTTGAAATATCACCTTCTGGTAGGCCCAGCTCTCGTGCTTTTAATAGCCGACGCATGATTTTACCGCTGCGTGTTTTCGGTAAATTATCTTTAATATGGATTGCTCTGGGCGCCACTGCGGAGCCTAGTTTTTTTCGCGCATGGGCCATTAATGCCGTTATCAGCTCTTCATTGGCCTCATAACCAGGCTTGAGTGCCACATAGGCAATCACTATTTCTCCAGCCACATCATCAGGTATACCAATAACACCCGCTTCAGCTACCGCCTGATGTTCAACCAGAACACTTTCAACTTCAAACGGACCAATCAAGTGACCTGCTGATTTAATAAGGTCTTTGCTACGACCCACAAACCAGAAATAACCATCATGGTCTTCGTAAGCTAAATCCCCACTGAGATACCAGTCACTATTGAAGCAGTTTTTATAACGCTCAGCTTCATGCAAATACTCTCGAAACATAGAAGGCCAGCCTGGTTTTAGTGCTAGCTCACCAATTTCACCCTGTTGATTCACTTCAGTCAGCTGCCCTTGCTCATCCACTCTGACGATACCTGCCTGAATTCCCGGTAAAGGCTGGCCCATTGAACCAGGTTTAACAGGTTCAGCGGCAAAGTTGGCGAGCATGATGCCCCCTGTTTCAGTTTGCCACCAGTTGTCGTGAAAGGGTTTACCAAAAACGCGCTGACTCCAGGTCACAGCTTCGGGGTTTAATGGTTCACCCACACTGGCAAGAAATCTCAGGTTGCTAAGATCGTATTGTTGAATCAGCTCCTCTCCCACTTTCATCAGCATCCGGATCGCTGTTGGTGCGGTATACCAAATATTAACTTTTTCCCGCTGAAGAATTTGATACCAGCGCTCAGGATCGAACTCTGCTTCATCTACAATCAATGTCACTCGATTACACAGTGGCGAAATAATGCCGTAGCTGGTACCTGTCACCCAGCCTGGGTCTGCTGTGCACCAGTAAGTATCACCAGGATGTAAATCCAGTGCATAAAAACCAGAATGTTTATGGTGTACCACGGCTTCATGAACATGAACCGCGCCTTTGGGTTTCCCTGTTGTACCACTGGTGAAGTGTAATAAGGCTGGTGTTTCTGCCGAGGTTTCACAGATTGTAAATTGGTCATTGGCAAGTGACAGTTGGCTATCGAGATCGATACAGTCATCAGGGCACTGTCCTTTACAGTCATACAATAAGACATGTTGCAACGTATTCAGTTGATCTCGCCAAGCAGCGACTTTCTTTTTGTACAGTTTTAAACTGCTGACCAGAATGTTGGCATCACCAATCGTCATTCTTGACTGAATAGGTTCAGGACCAAAAGCAGAAAAAAGCGGGCAAAATACGCCACCTATTTTTAGCGTGCCTAGAATTGCGGCATAAAGTTGGGGGGTGCGCCCTGCGAGACTAAAAACTCGATCACCAGGTTTGGTACCTAGTTGATCTAAAAGATTAGCAAAGCGATTACTGAGCATTTTTAAGTCAGTATAGGTATAGGTTTGACGCTCTCCTTTCTTGCTTAACCAAATCAATGCATTTTGTTCACCATTCCCTTCATCGACATGTCGGTCAACGGCTTCAAAGGCAATATTAATCCCTTTACCATAGCCTTTGATATTGGCACGAGCCTGTTGCCAGCTAAATGACTGATAACAACGATGATAGTCGGTAAGGTTTGGCGTAAGACTGAATTTTTTCAGGTTTTTATGAATAATTGGAAAGTCCATAGGCCACCATTTGTTACTGGCCCATTTTTAGTCATATGTTACGGGCCTATTTTTATACTGTTATTGTGTCACTATCCTAAATGTGACTTTTTACAAGACGTTTACCGTCTTCTTTTTAAGACTTAATAAGAGTGAATTGGATATGGCTTCTACTCATTCTTAAAATAAGGGCACACCTAAGGCTGTCATGGAAATGCAAACTGGAAAAAGGACATCTGGGAAAAGGAAATGAAACATCACTTAGTCACCCTTGGACTCGCACCATTTTTGCTTGCTCAAGGTTTATATGTAAGGCGAAAAACACCTCGCTTACCAGAACCTGCAGGTCCGCGACAAGGTATACAGGGACAAGGACCCACGTTAAAATTACTTATACTAGGCGACTCTTCTGCTGCGGGGGTGGGTGCCTCCTCTCAACAGCAAGCACTGTCAGGGCAGTTAGTAGAAATACTCAGTGCGTCGTACACGGTTGCATGGACCCTGACCGCGAAAACCGGCTATACCATAAAAGATTTGATTAACATATTACTCACGATGCCACAGATGCCACTTGATATTGCCATTGTGGTGGTGGGTGTTAACGATGTCATTAAGGGGACCCACCAAAAGCAATGGGAACAGCAGCTGGATCTGCTGATTCAATTATTAACAGAAAAACTTGCCTCTCCTACGCTGTTTTTTTCTGGCTTACCACCCATGCATTTATTCTCAGCATTACCTTTTCCACTAAAGTGGTATTTAGGAAAACGAGCCCGTTATCTTGACGGTACGTTATCTACGCATTTGTCTAAATATAAACATTGCCAATACTTGCCTATGAATTTACCGTTTGAACCTTCTTATCTTGCCTTGGATGGTTTTCACCCCAGTCCAGATACGTATAAATGCTGGGCAGAGGCTCTTGCTACAGAAATTGTAAAAAAAGTGCATGATGTCTGATTTTAGTCAATTAGCTGAAACTGTATGGCTTATATTCGTGCCACGAAAGTACTAAAATATGTTTTTCTAAATAAGTCTTAAGAGGTTCTTTATAGGGAAATTTAAATTTAGCCAATTCACACAGCACAAAAAGTATTCTTTATTGTATTAAACACAAAATTTGATTGATGATTGCATAGATTATACTGATAAGGGCATGCGCCTAATACGCAACGAGATAAGTTAACATAAAAGTCAATCAACAAGTTTATGCGTCACATCTTTTAAAAAATGGATTTTTGCTCAGTCTAAAGGGTGACCGCAATGAAAAAAGTATCAATTCTTACTTCACTTGTATTATCAGCTATAGTAAGCCTGCCTGCATCCGCTGAATGCACTCGTGATGCCTGGAAAATGGGATGGACAGGTGCCCAGTTTACATGCAATGAGCTTGTCAATGGTTGGGCTGCCAGACAACCAACTCGACCACGCTCCTGCTCTTTCCAGGATGTTGTTGATTGTAAGCGAGCTATGGCAAGCTATCTGGAAGAAACTCATGAAGGTTATGTATGTAAAGGGCTAATCGACCAAAAAGCGCCAATTTATGATGACAATGGCAATTTTATTGGCACAGCTGATCGGTTGTGGATTCAAACCCAAAAACATATTTGCAATATGTAGTTTATGAGTAACCCATCGAGTCTCACTAAGGTGGGACTCGATTTTTGTTTTAAATATTGGGTGTTCATATATTGAGTTGATTAATTTTCTGTCCGGTTAACGTATTGATGACTAAAATACTGCCAGAGCGAGAGAATACAATCATATAATGTTGATAATGTGTTATTTGTAATGGGCCATCGGCAGTAATATTTATTAATTCCTTTTCAATTTTATTGCTTCGTCTTGTAATAGGTTGTTTCATACTAAATAGGCTTACATGGTAAGCTTCTGTTTGATAACTAAAAACAGCTACATTGTGAAAATAAGACAGCTGATAAAAACCTGCGAGATTACCCGTTAACGGGAAGCTAAACCACTCTCGCTCTAATGTACCTGAGCTCATAGGCACATTCTGATATGCAGATTGGGATGATGAGATATTAACCAGGCTCTGACAACCCAGTAAAAGAGCTTGCTCTTCGACATGTTTTGCAATAATAACCTGTTGAGTATTGGAGAGCATGGTTATACCAAGGGCTTTTTCAAAAGTGCAATGCTTAATGGGTTCGCGCCATTTCAAGGTAAGTGCAGGAAAGCGGTAGCTCCAAAACTGAATATCATGTTGAGTTTCAATTAAAATATTTACATCTTGTTCATTACGTTCAATATAAATAACATTTCCAGGTAGGTCATTAATTTGCCAATGTGTGCTGCCAGGATCAGTCAAAAAATCAAAGCAATAAACACTTTGTTTATTAGCACAAAACCAAAAAGTACCATCATAAGTTTTCGCCCAATGATCAATCTCAAAATCACCTATTACTGTAAGTTTATGGGAAGCAAGCTCAAACTCAGTAAGTGAGATAAATGTTGAGCGTTGACATATAATTAAAGCCTTATTGCAGTGATCGGATAGAATAAGTTTATGACCTGGTTGACTGTATTCTTGTATGGTTTTTCCTGTAATATCAACAAGCCTTAAGCCTGTATCACCTTGAGCGAGTAATAAATTGAAATTATCAAAGCACACTACATCAAATAATGGTGTCTGTGGGTAACTGGTGGATAATGAAAAACATAAGGGAAGGTTTGAGCGTTGGTTAAGCCCTTGCCATTCACGTTCGATTTTTACTTTGCGTGCCTCTGAAAGAAAGCATGGGTCATCGATTTTGCTTAGTAATTTTTTAAGGATATCTGAGGATAACTGATATTCACCTTGCTCAGCTAACCGGTAATAACAGCGTGTAGCAAGCTTTGCAACCCAGGCTATTGCTGTTGTTTGGGGTTTTAATGCTATAAGCTCATTTATAACCTGTAACCGTAAATGATTTCTGATGGGATCACTTTCCGCTTTAGTATTTCCCTGTAGCTGGAATAGGTTATGGAGTATTTGCGCATGATGGCTGGCATTTGCTTTATCATAGTATAAGCCGTGTACGTGTAACTTTAGAGAAAGAGCGCTGTCTGCAATTTGTTCCAAGTTAGCAAACCATCCTGTCACTTCATCTTCAAGCTCTGCTACGCCTAACCCTATTGTTATAGCGTTTAAATAATCACCCGCAAGAGCATACTGTCGTGCGCTGTAAACCTTTAGTGCTTCTGCTAGTTCTGGGTGTGTTTTTTCCAATAAATTAATCGCCTCTGGCAACTGCTTTGTTGAGAGTGCTAACCAAAGTGCATGTTTTTTTTCTCCAGCAAGCATCCATAAACGGATGACTCTGGCAATAGAGAGTTGCTTTGCTTCTGCTAACTCAGCGGCAAGCCGATACATTTTTTTCTGTTCTAAATAGGACACAGCGTCATCATGTTTATTGAGTAGCTCACCTAAGACAAATGCGGCATCTTCATAGCGACCAGCTTGATCAAGTTGTCGAAAAGATTGCTGGTAAACATCTTGTAGATGATTATTTAAGTCATCATGAACATTAAGATATGATGTGCCACTTGCCTGTTCTTTGCTAAAGTTTAGGGTGTTTCGTTGCTGACTAAGCCAACCTGAAGGCATATTTTGTTGTGGTGAGGTTGGCATGTTATCGATTGAAATCGCATGCTTAAGTGCTTCATCAAAGTTACCTTGTTGAAACATCTCCAACATATTTTTAAGGTAGTTTGCTTGTTGATGACCGACAAATACACCGAAACGCGAAGTGAGCAACTTTTTCCGTAACCATTGCTGCCACCCTTTCAATTTAACAGAACCTTGAGAAGAGGATTGATCGACTGAGGAGGAAGACTCTGGTGCGGTGTTATTTGAATTATGATGAGTGGGAGTATTAAGTCGTTGAGCTAATTGAAAAAGCATTTTTTGCCAAAATGACGGTTTTTTGGCTGGAATGGAACGAGTAGATTGTCCCGCTTCTTTTAACGCATCGGCAAGCGTTTGCTGTTCTCTAGAAGCAGCGAATTTTTCAGACCCAAATACATCACGAGTTGTTTTATCCACATTATTGTCAATCAGTTTGGGTTTTACTGGAGGAAAAGCAAGTTCAGTTAAAGTAACGACGTTATAATTTTCTAATGTCAACCACTCTCCAGGATGGCAGCGCGCACTGTCATTCAGCTTATAGTACTGTACTTGGCCTTGATCATTATGAGTTACTGTGTGTGGATAACATTCATCATCTGAGAAATGGTCTCCTGAGACATAACTAGTACCTTTTTTGACCAATGCATAGCCTGGTGTTAATTCGCATACAAGTTGCACTGGTTGAGCATAAATTAAAATATAAAATGATGTAAATTTATAAAGTTCTGCTCCAGGTTGCCACCACTGCAAAATAGTTGACTGAATTTGTTTTGTCGGTTTTGAATCTGGTAGCAATAAACCATTTGCATTAACTTTACCGCTAAAAACCCATTGTGGTAATTTCATTGTTAGCGCTGCACCGACAAAATAGTTGAACGTTGGTTGATAGAAAAAAATGTTACTTTATTTTCCTCACATATAAACGCAATAGTATCTTGTACAGGATTCACAACAGCCATCATGATCATGGCTTCAGCATGATGAATGACTTCGCTTCCAGATGGCATAAGGGCAATAATTTTCATGCGGTTTTCACTGAGTACAAGTAATACAGGTTGTTCATTATTAGCCGTTCCTTTAACTGTATGGTTTGATGATTTAAATGCGTGATAGACACCAAAGACATGAGCGTTGTCTGGAACGGTTACGGAAATGATTGCGTTCTGATTGGAACATGCAGCAATGTGCCAAATTGATGTATTGTAGGGAAACGCAACCCAATAATTACTTGATGCTCCATGAATAAATAGTGCTGGCTGCTGGAATGCGCCCAATTCATAACGATGGCACTTTTCACGATTGCCTACCATCTGCACCAGAACTAATTCATGCTCATTTATTTCATTAACCTCAACTTTAATTTTGTATGCATAGGAAAATAGCTTGCCAATAGACAGCACCTGTTGATCAATGGTTGTGATTTGATAAGGTGCTTTCAGCTCAAGCTTTCGTAGTTGGTTTTTGATGTCTCTTATCTGTAAATGAGCTTCCCCCTGCTCTGCTGTATTCTTACGATAAATGAATGTATTGAAGACAGTACCTTTTGGTAGTATTAGTGACTGTTCTTTGGTTTTAATAAACGAACACATGCCTGGTACATCTATAAACTTTAAACCTTCGTGCTGCACAAGTATTTTTGTTTGATAGCGTTTACTAAAGTGAACTGCGGCAATGGGACTACCCGATTGTTGTCGTGTGATCTTGGCCTGACGCTGCCCTTGGTGAGGTACATAAATAACGTATAAGTTTTGCTTTTTATCAATAAGGATCAGTTTTTTTCCATTACAGCTAAAGCCAAGTTCTTTCACTTCATGATGTGTTCCCGTAAAAACAACGGGTAATGTTTGCTTGACAATAAATGGGTTACGAATAATACGTAAACATTGTTGAGCTTCAGGCAGTGGTAAAGTAATGGATTTTTCAGCTATTTTTTGTTGTTTAATGACACAATCAATTAACACAGGTTGGGACAGGATTTGCTCCTGCAGTTGAATGGTATGGTGGTTTAATGTAGAAAGACGATGAGAGTGTCCACTGATTAACCATAAGTCAGTGAATTCACAACTGAGGTCATTTAGCCTGTTATCCCAATACATCAGATGTCTTTCTGTCACTGACTCACTGTAGCGCTCGGAGAGCAAGATGTTTATGGTGTCTTGTTCAAGTGTATTGAGATTATGAAGTGTTGTATTTTGTAAAAAACCAAATGCAAATGTGGCATTTGCAAGCTGTGTTCTTCGCCATAGTAAAATCAGTAAGGCTAACAGGACTACTTTAGGTTGTCCCAGTAAGTCTGGACCGCCGTCAAATAATATAACGCAGTGTTTTCCCTCATCTTGATTGATTCGTTTTACTTTTGTAAATAAGTGCTCCTGCATAATAGCTCTACGGGTAAACTCATCAGGATAATCATCAAGTAATGCCCATTCAGAAAGTAGCAGGCGTTGATAATCCCCCCTCGTAGAAAGGCCATCTATGCCATCAGGAAGAGCGACCCCTTCGTACTCGTTATGTTGTATTGGTTGAATATAACCTGTTAGTCGTTTGATAAGAGAGATGAGCACTGCCTGAATATCATCAGGAAAAATGCTTAAAATTACATGCCAGTGCTTTAAACCTGAGGGTAACTGCATAACATCAAAATATGAATAGAGAGTTAGCTTATTTAAGTCAGTAGTGATTCAAGGTAAGCTGCTTGAATCTGACGTGCTTGATGTAATGGAAGTATTTGTTGCTCTGCTGGATCAATCAAGTACAAACCCGTGCCTAATTTTTGAGTCACACTAAACTGCACAATATCTGCACTAATTGTAGGCGCTAACAAAGTTGGCATCATCAGATTTGGAGCAAGGTGATCTTTGCCAAAATAAACGCAGCCAGGTAACCATGGTAATGTCTCTACTTTGCCTATCAACACCATAAGTGTTTGTTTAAAATGTAATCCTTGTAGTGCATTTTGCTTTGTTGCTGACCAGTCTAGTAAGTGCTTGACCATTGGTATAAATTGACGCTGTTTGCATAACACAGCGGTGGGCTCTAGAGGAGGTTGTCTTAGTTGCCAGTCAAGCTTAGTTTGAGTCATTTGCAGAATGTTCCAACAGTCCAATCAACTTTTCTCTTAATGCCTTAAGCTCTGGAGGCATTTGGGTTGGAGAAAAACTGGAATCAATTTCTCGGCCAATGGCTTCAAGTTTGGCTAAAGTTTCTTCTGGTAAAGGTATATTGGCTTCAGGTAACAGTGTTTGAGCACGATCAATAATATGCTGAGCTCGGGTAGCCAGGCTTAATGATGCTAACTCGGCCGCTGCATTTAACGTTGTGTTTTCAGTTTCTTGCAAAATATCATGTAGCACTTCTCGACTTTGTTCTTGACCTTCTTGGGTGGGAATAACATAAACTAATGCCCATAAATCTCGTGCATCTGGTTTAGTACTTCCGCGTAATGCAGCCGCTGCACTGATTAGTGATAATGACTTCACAAGACGGCGGTCTGATAACATAATGCCTTCTTTTCGTAGCAAGCTTACACAGTGAGTCAGCGGTTGATAGACTTGTTCCATATCAGCATTTGCAGCAGCTTTAGATAAGACATCAAGGTGTTCTAATGAAGTGACATTACTAACTGCTTTATGCCTTACTTGCCAACCACCTCTTAACAAATCTTCTAGCAAGTTTTCATTGACGGGTTCGATAAAAGTATGCAATAAAAAACGATCTGCAAAGGCGGCAAGTGCTTCATCTTCAGGTAAATGGTTAGCTGCTGCAACACATACTTTTAAAGGACATTGGTGAAGTGTATGCCCTCGTCGAAAAATACGTTCATTTAATACACCCAGTAATGTATTTAAGACTGCCGTTGAAGCCAAAAAAACTTCATCCAAAAAAACAATATCAGCTTCTGGAAGCATACCTTCAGTAGCAGTCTCAACGGTGCCATCACGTAACTTGCGTAAGTCAACTGGACCAAATAGCTCACTTGGTTCAGTAAATCGACCTAATAAATACTCAAAATATTCACCACCTAATGCATGGGCAACGCGTCGAACAGCTGCACTTTTGGCTGTACCTGGAGGACCAATAACGAGAAGGTGTTCTTGTGCTACTGCAGCCAATGCAATTAAATCGACTAAAGACTCTCGATCAATGAGTCCTTGAGTGGCTTGCTTGAGTCCTGTTCGAATAGAATGTGCTGCTGACTCAACTAACTGAGACAAGTGTTCAGGCATACGACGTATTACTTCTCATTAAAAATTTGAATGGGTTAATTTAAAGTATGATAATTTGTGATGCTATTATTATTTGTATAACAAGACAAGGATAAATGTATCGTTGCTCAAGCAGTTTATTTTTTACTTGTGTCGTATATAGTGGATTGATTTCGCCCATTTTGCTTGGACTGATAAAGCGCTTGGTCTGTCCTTTCTAACCAAACTTTGTAATCTTGAATTTCAGGAATAATTTGAGCAATCCCTAAGCTAATAGTGACACTAATATCACGCCCTTCATGAGTTACAATCGTTTTTTCAATAGATTTTCTCAGCCGTTCAGTAAAGTATAAGGCACTAGGCGAGTCAGTATTGACCAAAATTACTGAAAACTCCTCGCCACCATAGCGTCCAGCAATATCCGAAGAGCGTAAATTGTCTTTTAGTTTTGTTGCTACAGTACTGATAACAGCATCGCCGGCTGGATGACCATAAGTATCATTCACCTTTTTAAAATGATCAATATCAAACATCACAAGACAACTCGTTTCATGAGTGCGTATAAACCGAAAAAATTCACGTTGCAGGCATTCTTCCCAATAACCTCGGTTAAACAGCGTGGTCAGGCGATCTGTGCGACTTAATTCTTCAAGCTGGTGATTGGCCTTTTCTAAACCACTTTTATTAATTGCGATATCCGTTACATCATAAATAATAAGGCATATGTGGTTTACTTCACCATTGGCAGAAACCAAAGGACTCACTGTAATATTCTGGTACATGAAAGGCTCAGTACCGGTTATGGGGCGGTAATTACGGAAACGGAATAGGTAGGGACGCTGTTCCCAGGTAGTAAAGGTTTTATTTTTTAAGAGAAAAACGGGTTCAGTTTTATTTCGAAACCACTTTTCATGAATCTCATCAAAAAGTGAAAAGAGAACCTGGCCTTTGACTTTAATTGGCCCCATACCACTATGGTTTTCCATAAAGCTATTCCATACCTGGATTCGATATTCATGGTCCAATACGACCAATCCTACTTCAATATCTTGAAGCATCCCCATCATCCAATGGAGTTCTTTGAACCCTAATAAGCTGTGGTCAACCATGTAGCCCCTTACTCTAATAAATAAGCAATTTTTTGTTGTAGCGATGTAAGTGAGTCTTCAGTAAATAAAAGCAGTAGATCACAATTGATATTGTAGTTTTCGATCGAGTAACAAATCTCGATGGTTAAGGTTTTTTTCCAATAACATTCTCCTTGCTTTATTAAATCACCTTCTTTGACATGCTGACCAAGCACAATGGGATGTCCTTGGCTAAAGTTGACATCAAGCTGTTCACTAAATCCTTTAACACAAGCACCAATCAGCAGGCTGGCGACATCCATGATCAATTCCAACTCCATTTTTTCATCTCGCTCACCCTGATATTTTGTTAGCTTAGCCATATCTTCAAAGCTGGAATCATAAAACAGCAGCAATGCTTCACCAGAAATACCAGAGCCGATAAAGCCCTGACACACAGCAGAAAAAGTATCAGTATCTGCTGAGGATTGTAGTGCCATTGTGAGTTCAGAAACTTCAAGGGTATTGACTTTAGGAATGGGCATTACCACAAAAACATGCAGTAGACGGGCAAGTAGATCGGCAGCACGTCCCATAGCAACATTGGCTATTTCTCGGTAGCATTCCATTTCACTTATTTGATCTGGCTGAGTTGAAGTGGCTTCGGGCACTTTTGATTCCTGGCTTTCAACCAATAATCCATATTGGTTTAACAAGTGATCAATTTCTTCTGCCGATACGGGTTTTTTGATGAACTCAAGTGCCCCTAGATCCATGACGCGCTTCCTGGCATCGGGTTGAATATCACCTGAAACAACGATTGTTATTACATTAATACTCTGCTCTTGAATTTGTTGTAACACACCATAACCATCAAGCTCTGGCATATTGAGATCAAGGAAAAGGATATTGATACTTCCTTCCTGTAAAATTGAAACGGCTTCTTTACCATGCTTGGCAAACTGGATATTGGCATCCCATTTTTCTGGTAAAGCGCGCCCCATTTGCTTCCTTGCAACACTGGAATCATCACAAATTAATACTTGATGAGTCATTGGTTAACCATTACGCCTGATATTTTTGTTAAAGTATAGCTGCAAGCGTTTGGGTAAGCCGGACAAATTCTGTTATTGCTACTGAATCAATTATTCGATTATTTGTTGATCAGTAAATCAATCATCAAACAATCGAATAATTGATTTATGGCAGTATTTATTGAAAATACACTCAATAACTGCGCTTTTTCAGTAATAGTAGTGTTAACGCTGAATTCTCTATCCCGAAGATATTACAATAAAAATTATTGAGGTCTTTGTGCATATAGTTTTAGGCGTCTGGATTACTTCAATACTTTTGAGAGAAGTAGTTGGCAATAACAAGATTGCCTTATGGTGTACACGAAAGGCTACAGTCTTAAATGTGACCTATATGCTGTATATTTTAGAGGTATCTTTTAAAATACGCCGCAAAATAGTAAACACTACAATTCAATCATACCTATAAAAACCAAATAAATTCGTCCATTTTTAATTGGTAGAAATAACACTGCTAATTTTTTAAATTAATGGACATAAATGCATTAATGGAAAGAAGATGGTTTTTCAGTGCGCTTTTTTTGAAAAGACATAAACAAGCTCACTTTATCGTAAAAATCTATAGGCATACCTACAGAAAATTATCTTCTAGTGAGTATCATGGTCTGTTATGGACGGCAGTTGTAAACAATGTGGAATTTATTTAAACACCGGATTTTAAATAATCCTTTATCCATCACGTTAGCTTTGTTTTCTTCCTTTAATGCTTATGCGCTGAGTTTTGATTCTCAGTCTACAAATGCGTCACAATTTAACAGTGATCCAAAGCATGGCATATTTAATATTAGTTATGATAATCACTTTCTATCCAAAAATACCTCTCAACGGAGTGAAATTTTTGACCTCGATGAGTGGGTGCATGGTTTAAAAGTTGATTTTCAGTCTCGCTACTACTTTAATTTTATTGGGATGGATGTGTCTCTTGGTAGTGCAACCTACATCAATAATGGCATCGCTCAAGGTGGTAATAACTCAGGTAGTTCAGGTAGTAGTACTGGGATTGCTCAAAGTCTTCAGCCTTCAGATGAGCAAACATTTAATTATGTAAGTGCGAGTTATGAAGCATTAACAGGATCGACAGTGCAACAAATAAAAGCATGCTCACCCTCAGGATCAACACCTTCTACACCTAGTCACTGTGCTGACATCCAGTTGCCATATGGTCAAGAACGAGTTGATTATCTCCGACAACCACAGTTAGGTAACTCCTCGGCCAATGAAATCTCTGCTATCACTCAAGCCTACACAAAAATGCGTTTTGGTAGTAAACAGCAGCCATTCCATGTGCGTTTTGGTTTACAAAGTCTCAACTTAGAAACATTTTCTACTTCTGGTTCTTATGTTTTGCCAAGCTCAGTGTTTGGTGCGTTAGTAAGTACCAATGTTTCTGGTGCTGATGTGTATTATGGGCGCTTTAATCAATACCACGAGCGAGGCTCTAGCCAGTTCATTAAGCCATTTACTAGTTATTCACAAGAACAGCGAGTTAAGTATATCGATGTATTGGGCACCCAATACACTTTTGAGAATGGTTTGGTAGGCCAGCTTGAAATGGGGCGTGCTGGTAATCAGCTAAAAAAATACTTTGGTAAACTTTATTACCTAATGGATGTAGCTGAGGGGATTTCATTATCTCTTGATGGTCGGGTTGGATTAGCCCATGGTAAACAGGCTTATGGCTATTATGACTGGCTGTCTCCGCTCAATCAGTTTTTTTATGTTCAATATGAAGACTATAAAAGTCGCTATTATAATGTAACTGCTGCACTACATACGCAAAATAGCAAGCTTTATTTTGGTATTAATAAAACGGAGTTAGCTGACTGGGGAAGTGGCTACTTTTACGATGATCAAAGTGCATTCAACTCGACACTGGCTTTGTATAAAAATTATAACCATAAAAATGAGCTGGCCTGGGTCATTGGCTTAGACTACGATTTTTCGGGTATTAAGCTTCCAGGCCTTAATCTGGGGGTTCACTATGCACGAGGGAAACGACCTGGTGAAGATATTGTCCTTGAACTTGACGAAAAGAACACTGAGCAGGAAGTGGGAGGTTATATTGCCTATACCTTGCAGTCAGGCTTACTTGAAGGGTTAACGTTAGGCTGGCATTTTGCTCGATGGCAAGGCTTTGAAAATAATGAAGACAGCAGCCGTTTTCTGTTGACGTATAATTTGGCTAATTTTTAGACGGTATTCAAAAGGGAAGACTTTAACTTGCGATTGGACAAAGATTTGCCTAGCATATAAATCCTTCAGATTATGTATGACCTTCACGAATTATTTTATAGTTGCCTTAACTATGAGTAATACGTGAAGGAGTAATTGTTTTGAGGATCACATGGATAGGTGGATAGCATGAAGTTAACGGTCTTTTTACAGGGACAGCTACGTCTTTTAGTTGGCAAAGATCAAGTCGTTTTATCACTCACTAAGCCTTCTCTTTCGACTGCACTGCAAATGCTTTGTGAACGTTCATTTGGACATCGTTTATTAGCAAAAGATGGTTCAATTTCTCCAAGCATTCTTTTTTTTCTGGGCGATCAACAAATAAAAGCAACAGATGAGGTGTTTTTTGCAGAAGGAGATACGCTTACCCTACTCTCGCCTATTTCTGGGGGTTAAGCTATGCAGCAAGAAGTTATTGATACGATGCCACTTAAGCATGAGACATTGTCTGCGCTTACACCTGAAGAGCAAGCCATCTATGAGTGGCAGATGTGGACACCGGGTTTTGGCGAATTAGGGCAACAGAAATTAAAGTCAACCTCTGTGTTAGTTTCTCGTGTAGGTGGACTAGGCTCTATTGTGGCTTACCAGCTTGCCGCTGCAGGGATCGGTAAATTAGTGTTGGCTCATGGGGGACAAATTAAACCTTCGGATCTCAATCGGCAGATTTTGATGACTTATCAAGGACTTGGTCAGTCTCGGGTAGCTTCAGCAAAAGAGCGGTTATTGCAGTTAAATCCTCGCCTAGATATTCAGGCATTTGATGAAAATATTAGCTCAGAAAACTGCGATAAAATTATGGCTGAGGCCGACTTGGTTATTGATTGTGCGCCACTATTTGCCGAACGATTTGCCATGAATGATGGTGCACTGGCTAAGGGTATCCCCCTGATTGAGTGCGCAATGTATGAACTTGAAGCGCAGTTAACCACAATTATTCCTGAACAAACCCCTTGTTTGCGTTGTATCTATCCTGAAACACCACCTTTGTGGAAGCGAGAGTTTCCTGTTTTTGGGGCTGTCTCAGGTACAGTAGGCTGTATGGCGGCAATGGAGGCAATAAAACTTATTAGTGGTTTGGGCTCACTGTTAACAAATACACTGCTCACCATCGACTTACGTACCATGTCAACACGTAAGTTACAGCTAAATAAAAATACGCTGTGCTCTTGCCAACAAGCCATAAAAACTAAAGGGCTGGCTGAACATGCCTGTGAGTAGTTCAATTTTATAAAGGTTCATTGTTCTCACATAACCCTTAGCCACTGTAGTTTAGCCTGCAGTGGCACTTTGCTTCGTATTAGAATTACGAATATAAAAATTATTTTTATATTTCAAATTTATTAGTAGCTACGGGTGACTAATTTCACAAACGAGTGAATTACGCATTTTAGGGCGTTCCATTAAACCGTATAGTGGGCGCCAATCACTTATGACGGGAAATGTCATATCAAAAAGACTCGTAGAGGTTGATGGATCATGATCATGGCATCAAGAAAGCTTAGAATTATAGATTATGTTACTGCTTTGACCGTTTTTTCAATTGCCCTGGCCTTTGCTTATTCTGCTATATCCGTTAACGCTGTAAAGTCACCCGTATTTAATTTTAGTTCATCACTGGATACTGCCTCTATTCACGAAACAAAAGTTCAAGCGCTGAACGACAACAATAGCGAAATTCCAACCGATTTATTTGGTGTTGTCACACAAGACAAAAAAGTAGTAATGCCCAAAGTAGAGCCTAAAGAAACTAAGCTTGCGATGACATTAGAAGCTGTTTTTCATTCTTCAAAAGAAACAGACTCAGTTGCAGTCGTTAAAGTTAATAAAAATGATGAAAAATTAGTTAAAGTGGGTGATGAAATACAATCTGGAATTATCATTAAAAATATCAATAAAAGTCAGATCGTTTTTTCACATAATGGCAGTTTGGAACGCTTAGCAATGGCAGACTATGACCAGAGTGGGAAAGTGAGTTCAATGTTAGCCTATCAGCCAAGTGCAGATTTAAACAGAACAAATCGAGCATCGCTCAATCTTGCTGGTAAAACAACGCAGGAAGATAAAATAAGAGCTCGATTACTCAATCTTCGTTCAAGTCTTTAAATGACTTTTTCTCTTAAAACGTTCCCAAAAATATTAATAAAAAAGCCAGCTATAAAAGCTGGCTTAATGAAGAGTGTTTTTATAGTCACGGGTTGAATACAAAAAAACACTAAGTATTATGGGTATGGACTACCCTTTGTTTTTAAACACGATAATATCTACATATAAATCATTAAAATCTTTATCTCCTGCATCTGCTCCACCATCATTAGTTGCAAAGCTATAAGAGTGGATATAAGGAGATCCTTTATAGACACAGGCTGATTCACAAGGAAGTATGCCTGCACTCGGTGTTAATTCTACGGTATATACCCCATTTCCTCCAGAAAGGAACGAACCTTCACCAATACGAGTTATTTCACCGCCACTGCTGCTTTTACCTTTAGCTTCAAAGACTGAACGACCACTGGAATCCTTAATAACAACAGATTGGACACCACTGGATTGAGCATAAGCAACAACTTGTACCAGTTTATCTTGTGGATCAATGTTGATGATTTGATTGCCTGTAACTGGGCTTGGCATGATACATTCCTTCCTTGTTTACAATAGTTATCATTAAGAATGTAATATGGTATTAGGCTGATATGACACTTTAGATAATTAATAAATAATATTGTATTAATAAAAAGCAGACAGTTGATGAAGTAATAATCTCTTTTTTGTTAATTTAATATAGCACGACTCGAATATTTACTTTTCCGCTTTTTTGACGGTCTACAGAAAGGCTTTTAACAACCAGCATATCTTGTTGTGTTAGCTGTTGTAGCCATTTTATACTTGTATTAAAAGGAACATGGTTGAACCACACAGTGAGCTGCTCTTCAGAAGGCTCAACCCGTTGAATTGTTAGTTTTAACGCTTCGGCACGTTTGATAATTCGTTGTCTTTTTTGGGGTAAACTAACCAAATGTTCTGTTGATTGCTGTTGTTGGCTTATTTTTACTAATTGCTGTTTGTGCTGTAAAATATAATTAGCATTTTCTTGCCAATACTGCCACTCTTTGTTAGCTGTATCAACAGTGTTAAATGATGGTATAATGATATAATCAATTAAAACATAAAGAACAATAAAAACACCTAAAAATATTAATGCATTTTTTTCTTGTGGAGAAA
This sequence comes from Zooshikella harenae, assembly GCF_018837975.1. Lineage (GTDB taxonomy): Bacteria > Pseudomonadota > Gammaproteobacteria > Pseudomonadales > Zooshikellaceae > Zooshikella > Zooshikella harenae. Next base: position 46,577 of record NZ_JAGSOY010000035.1, read on the forward strand.
GCCTAGCCCAGTATGCTTTAATCATAATAACATACTCATAAAAACGATGGCTTTTACACCTTCATTTTGTTGATTGGCTGACTTTAATTCAATAGACATATTTTTTTGTGTACTGGCTTTTTCAATAAACTGATCAATGGTGTTAATCGTACTTGCTTGTAGTACTACATTAATGCCTCGATCTTCATGGAAATTTATTGATTGAAGTGAAACACTGGTTTTAGGCAGTTGCTTAATTGTATGCTGAATATGCTTTAGAAGGACAAACAGGGGTTGCTTTTGGAGGCTTCTGCGGTTAAGAAGCCGTTCTAGCTGTAACTTTGGCTCTGTAAGCTCGAGACCCGGAAAGAGTTTTTGAGTAAATTGTGTGGTTTTGTTTTGTAAAGCAGATGTTTTTTGTCCAATTTGATGCGCTTGCCAGTAATTAAACCCTGTAATAGCTACTAAAACAATAAATGAGGCGACCAGTGATGTACGAAACTGTCGTATAAGTGATGGGGCTGCAGAACCTTCACCTACAAAAGGTTTAATTACGTCTGATCGGTGCTTAAAGTACATTGTCACTAGCTGTTGGAAGTACTCATTATCGTCCAGTATAACTGGAACAGTATTTTCTAATTCACCAAACAAGCTTAAGGGCTGCTTATCATTAGGTAAACAGGTAAACCCTTTACTGCAGTTTAAAATATAACTGCTGTGTAGTTGAATAAGCTGCCATCCGAGAAGGCAGGTAAATGGAGCTTCTGGGAGTACTGTGCAATTTGGTAATGTAATCAAAGGTAAGAGTTGATCAAGACAGATCTTTTCTATTGCACAAATACATAGGTAGGTTTTATCTGCTCCGTAGTAAATAGAGAAAGCATACTGTTCAAGTGTGCCACATAATTTTTCTTCAATTAAAAATGGTGCCGCTTGAATATTGTGCTTTATGTTTTTTGAGGGAGGTTCACTAAACCAGACAACAGTATGCACTAATGGAAAAAAAACAATGGTTTCTTTTATGGATGCTGAGGAGACAATCTCATTTATTTCAGTTAACAAGCATTGATTACGCTGTAATGGCTTATCGTGCCGATCATAAATAGCGTAAGATACGGGTTTTTCAATAAGTGCATTGAACGCTTGAGATTGTGATGGAAAATGAATAAAAAGCCTGCTCATGATACGTTAACGGTCCTGTGTTACCCGCATAACTTCTTCAAGCGTGGTAATGCCCTGCCGTACTTTACCTAAACCATCTTCTCTGATAGATAGGCTATGCTGATGAGCATAGGCTTGCATTTCTTGTTCAGCAGCTTGTTCATAAATCATTTTCTGTAGTACGTGATCAATAACAATGACTTCATAAATAGCGAGACGTCCTCGGAAACCTGACATATTACACTGATCACAGCCTGTAGGAGTGAAGAGTAAAAAAGGTTCAGTATTATTGGTAAGTCCAAACTGTTCTCGCGCCAAAGGCGATGCCGTCTGTTGCTTTTTGCACTGGTCACATAAACGTCTCACTAACCGCTGAGCAATTAATCCAATTAAACTGGTCGCTAAAAGAAATGATTCAATACCCATATCTCTTAGTCGAGCAATAGCACCAATCGCTGTGTTGGTGTGTAACGTTGATAAAACTAAGTGTCCCGTTAAGCTGGCTTGGACCGCAATATGAGCTGTTTCCCCATCCCTGATCCTCTGCATGTTTCAGTTTAATTATCTCAACATCAAGTCCACCCTCTTGGTCAATATGCTGAATAATTTTGAGTAACTGATCGATATTTGCCATCCTGTCGGACAAAATTAAAGCATTACTTTCCGGATAAGCTACAAGCAAACCAGATTGTGGAATAAAAGGTTTTAACAGGCTCGCAAGTTTATCAGCAGCAATATTTTTGGGCTTGAGTACACGCACTACCATCTGATCGAGTTGAGGGGTAGCTGGTGGTTTATCAATCATAGGAAGGGCTGTGTGTTTGGCCTGTGTGTCAGGAATAATTTTTATTACCTGGCCTGTTGTGACTGCGGTAAAGTTGTGTACTTGAAGGACAGATAAAAAAACTTGATAGGCTTCTTCTGGTGTTAATGCTTCGTGAGAAATAACATTTATTTTGCCTTTTACTCTCGGATCAATGACAAAATTTTTGGCGGTACGCTCAGCAATCCATTTAATAAATGTGCGTATATCGGTATCCTGCATATTGATAGTAACCGCTTCACTGTTTTTTTCCTCATTGTCTGCAGAAGACGAGACTGAAGGATTGATCACAAAAAATGCAACAACTAATGCGCAAAAAAACTTCAAAATACACAACTTCATAGCACTACATACCCTTTACCAGTAACATGCGGCACTTCATTTCATCAGGGTATTGCCTGGATAAGCCATTGTTTTCAGGTTAGCAATAAGGTTCTGGTATAGCCAATAAGTCGGTGTTGGTGTTGTGGGGTATTGAATGAGTGGTATACGACAGTGTTTGAGCTATGTGTCACTACTATTATTGATGTTTGCTGTGAATCATTCACAGGCAAATGCTTGGTTTGATCAATCGTATAAAGGCCAAGCAAGTTATTATCATGCTAATGGTACTGGCAATTGTGGCTTCTCCCCTTCCCCTCAGAATCTCAATGTCGTTGCGTTAAATAACCGTGATTATCAACGTTCAAACAGTTGTGGTGCCTTTATTGAAGTGGAAGGTCCAAAAGGTAAAGCGATCGTCCGAGTGGTTGATCGCTGCCCAGGATGCAAACCAGGAGGGTTGGACTTAAGTAAGCAAGCCTTTCAACAGGTAGCTGACTTGCGACAGGGACGAGTTCCAGTACGTTGGCGGTTCATTGCTGGTAATGTCATTGGTAATATACAAGTTAAGTTTACAAAAGGCACGGGTGGACGTTTTTTAGCACTGACCATATTAAATCATAAGTACCCTGTTCGCTCAGTCGCCTTACGTAATGGTCAGGGGCAGTGGTTTGAGTTACAACGAAAGCCTTACAATATATTTGTCCGCCGTGCTCGCTTTGGTCAAGGCCCTTTCACTTTAAGACTAACGGATATTCGTAATGAAGTACGACTGGCCCCTATCCACATCAAGCGTGGTCAACATGTGACAACAGATGTACAATTTTAGTTGTACTGTATAAATATATAGTATAATGGCTAGGAGGTATAAACATTATGGAAGTGACTGATGAGAAGTCTCTTCAACCATTCAAGCAGCTTATGGATGAGTATGACCAGAGTTTTTATACTAGAAATATTGATAAGTTTCGGTCATTACATGTTTCTGATAATGGAGTCGTTTTCTTTGACAACCACGCTAACTGTGATTCCAGCAACTACAAAGCTCATGAAGATAAGGTCGCCAATTTCTTTAAATATGGCGATATTGGAAGCTTGATTCGCGAAAATGTCCGTGTGTTTATTACAAACGATATGGCGTGCATTACCGCAACGCTTCGGTATTCCTCGAAACCCTATCCAGGTGTACGAACGACGTATGTTCTAGAGCGTGATGACAATGGAGCATGGAAAATTCGTCACATGCACCATTCGTTTGATCCTAATGAACTCAGTGACTCATAACAATATTAAAATACATGTACATGATAACTGAGAACATAGCCCCTCTGTTAGATGCAAACACTAGGCGCTTTTAACTTTAAATAAGCTATCTTCAATAAATGAAAATTTAGTAACGAACTTAAATACTAAATCCAGTGTATTGACATGACTAACACACTTTGTAGGTTTTTATTCTCCTGAAACTTCAGCTATTTGCTAACGATCTCTTCAAGAAAATATTGTTTCTCACCGTATTTGCAGGTTAAATGTGCGTTGCATGGATTGACGATAATTGTCGTATAAAAGTTGTTCAATAATAATAGCCCCGTATTAAAAGAATAATGGGCGATCCTGCTTGGGAGAATAATAATGACACCATTTATTGCAGAGTTACTAGGAACGTTTTTTCTTATATTATTAGGTGCAGGCGTAGTCGCAAATGTCAGTTTACAGAAAACGATTGGCCATAATGCAGGCTGGATTGTTATTACATTTGCGTGGGGATTAGCGGTTTTTACGGGTGTAATCGTTGCAGGTCCCCATAGTGGAGCACACTTAAATCCTGCTGTAACAGTCGGCTTAGCCATTGCTGGATTATTTCCCTGGGCATCTGTTATTACCTACTGTGTGGCACAAATGTTAGGTGCTGCTCTAGGGGCATTAGTTGTCTGGTTAATTTATAAAGACCACTTTGATGCTACGGATGATCATCAAACTAAACTTGCTGTTTTCTCTACAGGCCCTGCCATACGTAACCTTCCCAGAAATTTTTTATCAGAGTTGGTGGGTACCTTTGCTTTGGTCTTTGTCATCTTGTATATGGCAGGCCCCAGCCTCCAACTGGATGGTTTGAGTCAGGCGAAAATCGGCTTAGGCTCTATTGGTGCACTACCTGTGGCGTTGTTAGTGGTTGTCATTGGTATGTCGCTGGGTGGCACCACAGGTTACGCGATCAATCCCGCCCGTGACCTGGCACCAAGGTTAGTGTATTCAGTTTTACCCATTGCGGGGAAAGGCAGTAGTAACTGGAGTTATGCTTGGGTTCCTGTGTTAGGACCGTTAACCGGTGCAGGGATAGCCAGTATGCTTTATTTGCTGCTTTCCCATTAAATTAAGTTAAAGCATTATTTTCTAGCAGTAACCTCTGACTAATGTAGTCAATATTAATCGTTAGAGGTTACTTTCTTTCCCTCTACTTTTGCTCAAAGTCTGCATAACACTCCTCGAACATGCCGTAAATCCTTCCTGGAGGCTTGGTTGCCGCTTCCTTGCGGCAAACAGTTCGACGAGCGTTACCCAGCCTTTGTTTGTCCCTGGCATACATTGAAATAATACACAAAGTATTGGCACTATATGGTCAAGAGCGCCGACAAAAACCGCTTGCACTCTGGGGTATAAAATTGATTCGTGAAGGGTATAGAACTTGCCTTGATACAAATAACTTTGTTAAGTTACCCTGCGCTTTATGCCTTATTTAAAATTGATTTTCATAGAGATTTTTCTGGTCCATGTCTTCTTCTATCAACTCAACCAATATTGCGGCTGTTCAAAGCAATCCTGATCAAATCAATCTTATTGTGGTTTTAGGACCTACAGCATCTGGTAAAACCCATTTAGCTGTGCAGTTTGCAGATTGGTTAAAAGGCGAAATTGTTTCGGCCGATTCACGACAAGTGTATCGAGGAATGGATATTGGCTCAGGTAAAGATCTTGAAGAGTTTGGTTCATGTCCCTACCACTTAATTGATATTGTGAATCCTGGTGATGAATACAATGTTCATCGTTATCAGCGGGACTGTTTTAGTGTTATACAAACCTTATGGCAAAAAAAGACATGGCCAGTGATGGTTGGTGGCACTGGTTTGTATATCGAATCAGTAATCAATGGTTATCGCTTTGTTGATATACCCGAAAATCCAGAACTTGATGAGGAACTCAAGGGTCTTTCAGTCGAACAGCTACAGCAACGACTCCTTAGATTAACTCAACATCTCCAGCAACCATTACATAATTCATCTGACTTACAGCATCGAACCCGCCTCGAACAAGCGATAAAAATTGCAGAAGCTGAATTGGCTGGGGTCTCAGTGCCTAAGTTACCCACCATTAATCCGCTATTAATCGGTATACGCTGGGATCGGCCTTTACTCCGTAAGCGAATTACTGAGCGTTTAATGCAACGGCTTAACAATGGCATGATTGAAGAAGTGGAAGGTTTACTGCAACAGGGGGTGACCCACGAAATGCTAGACTGGTGTGGCCTTGAGTATCGGTTTGTCAGTTTATATTTGCAGAATCAACTGAACTTTAATGACATGAAGCAAAAGCTCAATTCTCAAATCCATCAGTTTGCTAAACGGCAAGATACCTGGTTTCGCCGTATGGAGCGTCAAGGGTGGACTATTCACTGGCTCGATGCCAAGCAGGATATAAACCAGCAGGCACAGACTGTTTTGATGCAAAATCACTTATATACACCCTAAGCACTTGTTTCACCTACAAATTCAACTACGGCTGAATTAAACATGTCGAACTACATTAATAGTTCGTACACTGATCAACATTATAGGGATAGCAAACAGTAATGGGTGTATATGATACTGCTTTATAAGGCTGTTTATGCTTTATTTTATAAAGCGTCATAATGGCCTGCTTG
>NZ_JAGSOY010000350.1 GCF_018837975.1 Zooshikella harenae
CGTTGCAAAGAGGTTGTACCAAGTGCAAAATAACGCCCGGCATACCCCTCTTTTGCCTTGTAAAAATACGGACGAAAACTAAAGTTACGGCCTAAAAAACTTTGTGGCATTTCCCAATTACTGGCAGCAATGGTTGTTCCCTGCTGATCCAATAAATAAATATCTGCGGCACCCATTATTCTATTGGTTTGTTCTAGGTAGCGATTGATATGGTGCAACTCAGTTTTTTGCCTGGAACTGCTCAAAAATCCAGTCACTGTTGGCTGCTGCGCTAAAAGTTCTGGCAAATTTTCATATGTCGACAGTACACCTCGTAGGGTTGCTCTAAACCGATAGAGTTCCCCTTGCATTTCACTGGCAGAGGTTGCTAATACCTGTTGTCGAACAACAGGTTCTTGCCAGGCTAATAATGCCACTAAACCAGCTGACCATACTAATAACACCCACAACCAACCGACTTTACTCGTTAACCCCTTCATGCCAGTACTTCCTGCTTCTAGCACGCTCATCATCAAGCTTTTTGTTAATTTTCACTCTCATTATTATCAGGAACAGTTTAACCAGCCATAGACAACCCAAACAAGCAAAACTAATAC
>NZ_JAGSOY010000351.1 GCF_018837975.1 Zooshikella harenae
ACATTGGGAATGATGTGATTGATGGTGGTAAAGGCAACGATATTTTGCAAGGTGGTGAAGGCAATGACCACTATGTTTATACCAAAGGTGATGGACATGATGTCATTGAAGATAACCAGGGTAACAACACCCTCGTCATTAATGGTAAGCAAGTACGCACGTTAACAGCCATCAATGATGAACAAAGTATCTTCCAGGATAAAAATGATAATTACTACTTAGTAGAAGGTAGTGATTTAATTGTGTGTCCTGTTGGTGGTGGCACTATCACCATTAAAAATTACCAGCCCAATAATTTTGGACTTGAAATTAGGCCAAAAGAAGAAATCCAACCTGAACCCATTCCAAGTAATCATCTTGTTATCAATACTGAAGATGATGCACCCAATGGTACCTCCTTATCTTCCATGTTTGAGGAAAATAATAATACTAGCTCGATGGTTTATAACGCTGAAGCGTTTAAAAGCAGTACAAATTTGAGTACCAATTTAACATCAGAGTGGGAAGCTATTAACTGGAAAACGTCAAACAACTCACGCCTTTCCTATAGAGAAACCATTTCCCGCTATAAATTCCTTTCCTTTCGAGGAAGCACA
>NZ_JAGSOY010000352.1 GCF_018837975.1 Zooshikella harenae
GGCTAGCCTGTACATGGAGCTCAGCATGAGGATTTTTTGCTAATGCTTCAGCGGCTTCTCTGATCACATTGACAAGTGATTGACTAATTGTTGAGTCAGTAAACTCAAAGTGTTCACCACCAAGCTCAAAACGAATGATTGATCCTGATGTTGATTTAGCGTTAAGCAATGTCTTCAGAAGTTGGTGCTGTGTGGTGTCACCTGTTTCAGTTTTCATAGGCATGATTACACCCTCCTTTGAATCTAGAGCTTAACTGAAATATCTGAAATAATCAAAACAACTGATATATATGACAAATGAGTGAAGCAGAGCTTAACTTGCACTTGGTGTTGTAAGGGGTGCTGCAAATATGTCTATGTTAGGTATTACTAATGGATTATTATACGCATAGTGTCTTCTAACCTGCTACCTGAAAAACCCGTGCAAAACCTCCGCTGCAGCCCTTGACTTCTGTGACTACAAAAGGGAAATTTTTCCGATTTTTCCGCCCCAAAATACCCCCTGTTTTTCAATAAAATCAATAAGTTAAGTAGGGTTGCGCGCCAAAATGGGGTTGTGGGGGTCGGAGGTTCGAATCCTCTCACTCCGA
>NZ_JAGSOY010000353.1 GCF_018837975.1 Zooshikella harenae
CTCCACCAGAACTTTATTTCCTCACCAAACCAACCTATTACACAAGATATAACGATACTAGCTACCAGTAAAACCCAAATAAGCTTCTTAACGAACAAACTATTTGTCTTTTGCCGGTGGTTCATCAAGAAAATAAAAATCTAAATTAATGGTATATGGTTTTATTTGGTCATGATAGACATAATTAGGGTCAGGGCCATTTACTTCTTTTTTGCAGAACCCAACATACACATCACTACTGTTGTCATATACAGGCTCTTTCCAGCAACGATCAATTCTGACAGGATTAGGGTACCCTACTAATTTTTTTGATTTTGAAATATTTCTCCCTAAATATATAATTCTCACTCCTCCAGTGACAACTTTTTGATCATAAAAGCTTACATCAATCTCATCAACTTCATCACCACATTGATTAATAACTTGATTCACTTGTTGGGGAACACTAATAATATACTCCTTTCCTAAATCAATACCATAATAATCAACGTCATATCGCCTAGGAATCATTTTAGGATTTTTGCTCCACCCCTTACGAGCTAAACACTTTCTTCCTGAAGAAGACCACTTCACATGTGCTTTTACAT
>NZ_JAGSOY010000354.1 GCF_018837975.1 Zooshikella harenae
AACAGCTTTGAATAGTCATTTGCACTCAAATTATTATCATTCAAAATGGGTAGCGAGCATAACCATGCTACCTTCGTATCTATTTTTAGCACTTATATGCACAAAGCTAAGTTTAATATGGTGGCTATTTTCACTTATAGTAGGGTTATTTATAATCGCAATCATATATTCTAACTTTTTAGAGTTTTTTGCACCTAAAAACCAGTTTAAGATTCTCCCCTTAATAATATTATTTTCAATACAGACTATAATATATTTCTCAGTATTTTATTTTCTTAGTTTCAACTAACAAACCTATCCCTAGCAACTTTTTTATTTCACCCAGCGCAACCAAAACTACTTAACCCAGACCTCAGATAAAACGGATTTATGCCTCAGATGAAAAGGATACAAAACACTATTTTTACAGGCTAAAAGTTAACTGCTGGTGCGGTGTATAGGGGTGGGAATTTTATACGTCTACCGTGGGGGGTTTTGTTGCGATCGGTAATAATTCTGTAGGAAGGAACCATCAATGTAAGTACTGTAAAACAAGTGTATTATAAAGTCAACCATTTTATTATAAATTTATTTAAAAAATATTA
>NZ_JAGSOY010000355.1 GCF_018837975.1 Zooshikella harenae
AGTATAGCTATATACATTAACTATGGTATTGTTGTTTATATAGACTATTTAATTCACTTTGCTATTGTGACATATATTGCTTTTTATATAGTTTATTAGGTTGTTCAATTTGTTGTATATGGTATAGTTTTTTATGAATGTAGAACTAGGGACAGGGTAGGGCTTGCTATACCGCCATAAATGGACGATATAGCAATCGGCGTCATTCCAGTCGTTACACTCCCTCCATTCTGCCTGCCTCCCTGCTCAGGGCAAGCCCCGAGACCCCAACAATAAGTGATCAATATGAGCCAAAGTGAAAATAGGAAAAAGACTAAAATAATAATGGTAAGAGTTACTGAAGATGAAAAGGAAGCATTGGAAGAAAAGGCCAGTGATACAGGTGTTAGTGTTCCTGAGTTTTTGAGGCGTGCAGGTTTAGGCAGAAAGACAAAAAGTAAAGTTGAATCTCAAATCATTAATGAGCTGAATCGGCTTGGTGGACTTCAAAAGCATCTATTTATTGAGGGGGGAAAGGGGAGGTTGTGGTCAAAAGAATATGCTGAAATCTTAAAAGCGATTAAAGAGGCTATAGGAAGAGTGGG
>NZ_JAGSOY010000356.1 GCF_018837975.1 Zooshikella harenae
AATGGTTTTTGCTTCAACGGGTCCCATGGCGAGATAGTGCGAGCCATTAAGATCGAAGCTTTTGGTGGAAACCCAAGGGTTACTGCTGTTGATTAGGCTATCTTCTATTTGACCTTGATTGGTTACTGACAGCAGCATTGCATTTGTGCTTGATGCACGATCTGGCAGGGTGACACCAGTGATGTCATCGGCGACAAAGTGTCTTATGGGAGATAAAAGCTGTATTGCATTATTCAGCGATGTACTGAGCTGATCGGGAACTTTAGGATTGAGTCCACGGTAAAACTCATCTAAATTGGTAATGCCATCGTTATCGGAGTCTTCACTTGCATCATTTTTATTGGGATTTAACCCATACAGAGTTTCGTAAGCATCCGTTAGCCCATCATTGTCACTGTCTTTTGAGCTTGGTTGCTCTGTCGTAGATCCATTGTTGTTATTAGAAGATGAATTATTTCCATTTTCGTTAGAGTTACCGGATGTACCAGCACTGTTATTGCCTGTATTCCCTGTGTAATTCGAGTCAGCTGTTACCATTTGTTGGATTAAACGGCCCTGATCATCATAGGAATATTGT
>NZ_JAGSOY010000357.1 GCF_018837975.1 Zooshikella harenae
AGCATTGGCCAGTATAGTCTTCTTTAAAGCAAGTCGGCGCAGAGCCTCAACTAGTGTATAGGCCATCGACGAGAGTAATATTCGAAACTGATTGGGCCACCAATGATGGCAGGAAGTCCGATCAGAGAAGAGTAATTTTTGCTCTTTAATTCGGTTTTCCATATCCCCGCGAGCACAGTACATTTTTTTATAGATATGGCTTTCATTCGCCTCTAAGCTTGTGACAACAAATCGAGTATTCGCCCCCCTATGATCATGCTCTGCTTTGACCACTACACGACGATGTTGGCTCCAGGAGTATGCGGCATAATAAAAGGAAGAAAAAACCGTATGTTTTGTCGAGTACAGCTCAAAGCCTCGGCGGGCTAAATATTGAGTCAACTCACTTTTTTTCACTAAACGAGGATTCGTGCTAATACCCACAACGTAATCAACCTGATGGCGATCACTCCAAGAAAGGATTTTAGGGATACAAAAGCCTGCATCACCACGAAAAATGATCTGTACTTTCGACCATGCCTGACGTAAACGTTGAACCAGTAATTTTAATATGGCACCAGCATGAAAGGCTGCTCCT
>NZ_JAGSOY010000358.1 GCF_018837975.1 Zooshikella harenae
GCATGCAGGGTGGTGTGGGGAGAGCTGGGTAAATACCAGCTCTTACCCGATTAGCTGCGGGTGCTGGTGAGATCATTTGCCCAGTACCTGCGCTTGTGTATTACCTTTTGGTTGTTCTTGCCATCTATCTCAATATAGTAAGTAAATCGCTTTTCCTTGAAGTGCCACACTCTTGAAGCAATTTTTCCAGTGCGAATAGTTCCATTAGTTGTTTTTACATCTTGGCCGAGCTTGTATTCTGGTTGAGGTACCCATAAAACCCTATGTGGATTTACCCTAACTGATACCCCTTGGTCATTCGTAACTGTGGCCCAGCTCACGTCTTCCGATGTGCACTGAAATAAACGCTCCCCTTCTACCTTACCTTCCAGATATCTCTCTGCATCATCTGGATGCATAAGATTATCTGGCACGTAGTAATTTAGTACAGCCCACTTTCCTAAAAATGGCCCGCTCTCGTTTTGCTCTGGTTCTGGGTAGTCTGCTGCTCGTGCCTCAGGACGAACACCGACTAATTTTGGCTTATTGGGAAAAGAGAACAATTTCTTCATAAATTCGAATTTATTAATCAGCTAAC
>NZ_JAGSOY010000359.1 GCF_018837975.1 Zooshikella harenae
GTGTACTACCTAAAATATGACTAGTATTTAACCAAGAGGGATAACTATTGGTTTTTTTTGGGAGTGCTTGAAAATGTGTTGGGAAAAATATTTATATTCTTCTAAAGGTGTTGATACTCTATCTGATCATGAACGTTCATGGTTTTTTTGTGGTCACATAAATTTAATTGGACAGTTAGATGCTATAGAGAGTTTGTTAGAAAATAATTCGCAAGAGTATCAGAAACTGAATAAAAAAATTGATAATGCAAATTTTAGAGATGATCTTGTAGAACTTATTGAACACAGCATTTATATCCAGTCAGCACACAGTATGGCGGCAGTTGGGATGCTTGCTCCTTTTACTGAGTCACTTTTTTATACTTCATTTAAAAAAATAGGTGAATATTATCAGAATTATGACTTAAGTCTGCCAAATGGCAGTCGAAAAAAAATAGAAGAAAATGAAATGTGGGATTGTCATTATTACTTAAATAAAAATGGAACGACAAGTAAAGGTATTACTAAAGGAATTTTACAATTAGCTGACTATCTAGAAATGAGATCAAGTTGGCCTGATCCTAATAACTTAAA
>NZ_JAGSOY010000036.1 GCF_018837975.1 Zooshikella harenae
CAGTTCAAGCATCTTGAGGCAGAAATCAAAAAACTTCGCAAGCAACAAAAAGCCATTGTTGCCTTATTACAACAGCCTAAACTATTGGAGGAAAACATGGTAACTAAACAACGTTGGGTCGAAATCATGCGCGCAGCAGGATTCGATGAACAGGATATGCAAAACTGGCATCGTCAATTTGAAAAAATGGAGCCAGAAGAACATCAAAAATTTCTAGAGTCTCTTGGTATCGATCCTGAAGAAATCAAGCGCATCAGGAACGTGTAAAATCCCCCCTAAAACTACTGCCCCAAAAATAGCTTTTCCCCCCATTCTATTGGGGCAGTCATTTCTATTGATACCCTTCTCCCATGAACTTTATACTTCACTATCATCAATCTATGACGATGAATGAGGGTGGGAATGCAGTTTATACAGGAGCCTTTCACTACTTCCTTAGTCCTTCTTACCAATACATAAAAATGTTTCACCACTGGTATCCTAGGAAAAAATAGCAACATAACGGTTAGACTCCCGTTCTTGTACTGCGTGCTTGCCCCTGTACTTTGTGCGCTAAAAAGAAAAACTCAATTTTCTCCAGCACTTTAAGGCTAAATCGTGTACAATATACCACCTCACATTATCATAGGAGCACCCATGGCACGCAATAAAGAACAGGACAGCCTAAACAGTGAGGCTCGTCAAAGGCTAATTGACGAACAAGTGGCAGCATTCCTCAAGTCTGGTGGACAAGTAACTGAAGTTCCTCAAGGTGTAAGTGGCCAAGAGCCCGTGAGAGGCCGCCAGCATATTGTTTTAGGAAAGAAAGAGAATAACGAAAAATAGCACGACTACCCCATTAGATTTATGCTTCTGGCTTTTCTGTGTGTAGTAATGTTTTAACAAGAGCAGTCAGAAGTAACTTTAATCTATTCGCTAATATGATCTCTTTAAGCGTCAACTTTCATTGAACCATAATACTGCAAGCAATATATACACTGTATATATCCCCCCTCTTGCTAATACATATCATTTCCATATAAGATCACAAAAATCGGCGAAATATATGATCAATTAGCACAATAATTCTAATACGTATTATTTTCATATATGCCCATAACGAAAAGTTTAGTGGAACAAGTCTGCTAGTGTATGACTTGCAGTAGCCACTTTAATTTATATATAGGCGCTGCTGGACGGTTATATTAATAAGTGACTGGGGTGACAGTTTAATGCTCCTGCACAAACTGCATTTCCACCCTCCTTGGCGGTCAAGAACGCTAACAATAACCCCCTTGGCCCTAGGGGTATAAAAATGATTCGTGAAGGGTATACAAGGAGAAAATCCAAACACTGTACCTTTTACAGTGTGTGTTAACTCCAATGTACTTAGTTAAATAAGGGGGGAGTGTTGTGATAACCCTAACCAGTTTATCGTTAGTTGCTTTATTTATACCGACTTTTTTCTTTGTATCTGTTACACCTGGGATGTGTATGATGCTCTCAATGACGATGGGCATGTCCATTGGCTTAAAACGTACATTCTGGATGATGTGGGGTGAGTTATTAGGAGTCGCAATTGTTGCCATCGCCTCAGTGGTAGGTATCGCAACAGTTATGCTGGAGTACCCCAGCGTATTTAATTTACTAAAATATATTGGTGGTGCTTACTTAATTTACTTGGGAATTCAGCTCTGGCGGTCTAAAGGAAAGATGTCATTTAATTTAATAAATGAAGCACAGAATACCGACCGTTTAAACCTGGCAATGCAGGGTTTTATTACTGCAATAGCAAACCCTAAAGGTTGGGCATTTTTTATTTCATTATTACCCCCTTTTATTAGTCCAGATATGCCTCTTGTCCCACAACTGGTTATATTACTAAGCATAATTTTAATGATTGAGTTTCTTTGTTTAATTCTTTATGCCTCTGGAGGAAAAACCCTAAGTAAGCTATTACAAAAAAGTGGCAATGTAAGATTACTTAATCGAATTTCAGGTTCTTTAATGATGGGCGTCGGAATCTGGCTTGCTTTTGGTTAGTACAAAAAAAGGGCCTTCCGGCCCTAAGATCATTGCTCACAAGAAATGCTAAAAAAATAACTTAAGAGTAGCTCTAAAAGTAGTGATTTATTTGATGCTCTTAATATTATTCTTGGTAACTACTGACAGGTGGACAAGAGCACATTAAGTGCCGATCACCATACACATTGTCAATACGATTTACGGTTGGCCACACTTTATTTTCTTCAACCCATGCTAATGGATAAGCCGCAACCTGTCGGGTATATGAGCGCGTCCACTCATCACTGAATAAATCAGCTTGGGTATGAGGCGCATAACGCAATGGACTGTTTTCCACCGCATATACGCCTTGAGCAACTTGCTCAATTTCCTGCCGTATATAAACCATCGCTTCACAAAAACGGTCTAATTCTGCTTTTGATTCACTTTCTGTGGGTTCAATCATCAAGGTACCAGGCACAGGAAATGACATCGTTGGCGCATGAAAGCCAAAGTCCATCAACCGCTTGGCAACATCTTCCTCTGTCACCCCCGTTGCCGCTTTCAGTGGACGTAAATCAATAATACATTCATGGGCTACATAGCCAGCTTTACCTGTATAAAGCACGGGATAATGATCTGCCAAGCGCTTAGCAATGTAGTTTGCATTTAAAATAGCAATTTCCGTAGCCTTGGTTAACCCCTTCCCTCCCATCAACTGCAGGTAAACCCAAGATATGGGTAAAATACTGGCACTGCCATAGGAAGCCGCAGAAACAGGTCCTACCGTCTGATTTTTATTAATGGGATTACCTGGTAAAAAAGGCGCAAGATGCGACTTAACACCTATAGGTCCCATGCCTGGACCACCCCCGCCATGCGGTATACAAAATGTTTTATGCAGATTTAAATGCGATACATCAGAACCAATCAGGCCTGGCTTAGTTAATCCCACCTGTGCATTTAAATTTGCACCATCCATGTAAACCTGACCACCATGAGCATGGATAATTTCACATAGCGTTTTAACGCCTTCTTCAAACACCCCATGTGTCGAAGGATAAGTGATCATAACACACGACAACTGACTACTATGCTGCTTTGCCTTGTTTTCAAGGTCTGTTAAGTCCACATTACCCTGCTCATCGCAAGCCACAATCACCACACGCATACCCGCCATCGAAGCACTGGCAGGGTTCGTGCCATGAGCTGAACTGGGAATCAAGCAAACATCTCGTTGTCCCTGGCCAATACTTTCATGATATTTACGAATGGCCAGCAGTCCTGCATATTCACCTTGAGCCCCTGAGTTAGGCTGTAATGAAACCGCATCATAGCCGGTAATTTCTGCCAGCTGTTCACACAGAGAGTTAAGCAACTGCTGATAGCCTTGGGTCTGAGCTGCAGGCGCATAAGGGTGAATACCCGAAAATTCAGGCCAACTGACAGGTATCATCTCTGTCGTGGCATTAAGTTTCATGGTACAAGAGCCTAACGGAATCATACTGTGTACCAGCGAAATATCTTTATTTTCCAAACGCTTTAGGTAACGCAGCATTCCCGTTTCAGAGTGGTAGCGGTTAAATACTGGATGGGTTAAAAATGCTTGTTTCCGCTGTAATTCATCAGGAATAGCAGGCGCATTAGCCAATGCTCTATCTAGTTGTGTTACCAGTAGACCATCACTTTTGTCACCCAGTAAAACTCGCCACAATACAGTAAGCGCTTCAGGTGTTGTTGTTTCATCCAAACTAACCGCAACCTGTTGTTCACTGACAACACGCAGATTAATACCCTCATTTTCTGCGCGAGCAAGCACCTCTAAAGTCTGCCCACCCGTTGTTAATAGCAACGTATCAAAATAATGTGAAAATTTTGGAGTAATACCACCCTGGACTAATCCCGCTGCCAGTATTTGCGTCAAACGATGAACCCGTTGCGCAATTTTCTTTAAACCTTCAGATCCATGATAGACCGCATAAAACCCAGCCATATTGGCTAATAAGGCTTGTGCCGTACAGATATTAGAGGTCGCTTTCTCTCGACGAATATGTTGTTCGCGCGTTTGCATTGCCATACGTAACGCAGGACGCCCACGGGTATCGACTGAAACCCCAATGATCCGTCCTGGTGCTGAACGTTTAAATTTGTCTCTAGTTGCAAAAAAGGCAGCATGAGGACCGCCATATCCCATTGGGACCCCAAATCGCTGAGCAGAACCCACTACAACATCCGCCCCGAAAGCACCTGGTGGCTCCAACAGCACTAAGCTTAATAAGTCAGCAGTAACTATGGATAAAGCCTGTTGCTGATGCAATGCATCAATTATGTTTTGTAATGAAGTCACTTCACCCAATGTACTTGGATAAGCAATAACACCTGCAAATACATCATGGTTTTCTATTTCACTAACCACATCAACAATAACCTGAATCCCTAAATATTCGGCACGCGTCTTAATCAAAGCAATCGTTTGGGGATGGACATCAGTGGCAACAAATAAGCTATCGCTACGTTTCTTATTAACACGCTTA
This sequence comes from Zooshikella harenae, assembly GCF_018837975.1. GTDB lineage: Bacteria > Pseudomonadota > Gammaproteobacteria > Pseudomonadales > Zooshikellaceae > Zooshikella > Zooshikella harenae. Next base: position 4,518 of record NZ_JAGSOY010000036.1, read on the forward strand.
CACATGGTCATAGCTTCTGCGGCTGCCGTGGCTTCATCCAGCAGTGATGCATTTGCTAGCTCCATGCCTGTTAGGTCAGTCACCATTTGTTGGAAGTTTAATAAGCCTTCCAATCGACCTTGGGATATTTCTGGTTGATAGGGTGTATAGGCAGTATACCAACCCGGATTTTCAAGCACATTGCGCAAAATAACAGGCGGTACCACGGTGTCATAGTAACCCATACCAATATACGACTGATAATGTTTATTCTGTGCAGCCAGCTGTTTGAGTTGTGCTAATACTGTCGTTTCATCAACAGGTTCACTTAGTGTCAAAGGTTCAGGTAAACGAATAGCTGCAGGTACCGTATTTTTAATGAGTTCATCAGTCGTACTGATATCCAGCTCAGCCAACATCGTTTTAACTTCATCAGGTGATGGCCCTATATGGCGCTGGATAAAGTCCTCATAAGGAAGCAAACTACTGAGTGTAACCATATGCGTTGTCATGCCCCTACTCACGTCCTATCAACGGAAATTAATAATGGTTTGAACCTTCTATCCGCAGCGCAGCAAGCCACGCTTAGGTGTCATATAGCACCGCTTTGCGTCAGTGATTTTTATTACTAATTTTTTAGGCCTGTATAAAACAGCTTTAAATTCTTTGTTTATTATTTAAAGATACATTTAGCAAACACTAATCAATTTCTGTTTCAAGTAGTGCCTGATAAGCATCAGCGTTTAAAAACTTTGAAGCAGGTACTGGGTAATCTGATTGTAATTTAATTAACCAGCCTTGCTGATACGCCTGTTGATTAAGCAGAACAGGCTTATCCTTAATTTCAGAGTTTATGGCAAGCACTGTTCCTGTAAATGGCATTAAAATGTCCACTTCTGCCTTGCATGACTTAATAGCGATACAGGCATCCCCCATCTGAAAATGCTGCCCAACCCCTGGTAAACGAACTTGAGTAATATCACCCAGTCGCATTTGTGCATAATCAGTAATACCCAGGGTTACAGAATCACCACCATTAATCTTAAACCACTCATGTGTAAGACTATACAAAACATCAGACTTGATGGTGCACATGGTGAATGTCCTCTGCTCAGTCCTCGTATGATTTTATGGCGTTAGTTTTCTCAATAGCACTTTCTCTGCTGCCAGCTAGCGGTCATTACATAGTAAGCAGCAGGTTTATCGAATACTTAACATCCTTGGCTTAATGAAACAGGATGCTGAATGTTTATTTTTAAAGTTGGCCATAACACATTGCTCAATGCTTTCTAATTATTATTTGTAATGCGTTAATTCGCATCGTTTTCAGTTTCTCTGAAAAAACAGCCAGTCAACAAATACCTTTTACTGAATACTGTTGCACTGGCTGAATCCAAAGACCTTTTGGTCGTCTCAGTGCAATACTGGTGTTTCCTCACAGCAAATCACCCAGTGTTGTCCTGTTGGATTTAAGATGGAAGTCTTGAGAATAACAGTAAGCTGAACCCTGTTAACCATGGATCAGCTCAATTGAAATGTATCAACGTTTTTCCTCTAAATCAACTTTGTTTCGTAAAGGAAACTCTTTTCTTGACGAACTCCCCTACTTCAACCCATAGTGATAATCAGCTCTCTCGTGAGTTGGCATACTATAAAGGTTAAGGTAGTATCCTTCACTTTTTGCAACAGTCCAATTGGAGTATCCCGTATGGCGGAAAACCCGCGTCTCCCGAAAATGCAAATGCAACAAACCAGCAGTGAGGCCCAGGTTGAACCCATGCAACTCGGCAAGCGATTACGGGAAATCCGTCTAAGTAATAACTGGACGCTGGAAGAAGTCAGTCAACGTACTGGCTTAGCCCGATCCACTTTATCAAAAATTGAAAACGATCAACTTTCACCCACATTTTCAGCCGTTCAAAAACTCACAAAAGGACTGGGAATCGACCTACCACAATTATTTAGCAAACCTCTACAGCCAATGACGATGGGACGCCGAGATATCACCCGTAACCAAGCAGGTAAACCTCACCCAACGGCTACTTATGAGCACGAGCTGTTAGCAACACAACTTGTTAATAAGAAAATGGTTCCTTTTAAAACCATTGTCAGGGCTAGGCAGTTTAGTGATTATGCTGACTGGGTTCGACATGCCGGTGAGGAATTTTTATTAGTATTATCAGGCTCTCTTTGTTTTTATAGTGAGTTTTATGAGCCTGTTGAACTATTCACGGGAGATAGTGTTTATTACGACGCCAGTATGGGCCATATGCTGGTCTCTACAAGCGATGAGGATGCTGAAATTTTATGGGTTATGGCGACATAACACCTCCCAACTATTCCACGACTATACAACGTTCCTTGTATAGTCCTTCACCATTATTAATCCTAACCAAAAAGATTTTTGATGCGTGCTAGCTCAGATATAGTCACATCCCCCACCTTGCTTTCACTATTTACTAATTACTAACTTACACAACCTACCTCAGCAAATTCCTTACAAATTGTTGCATCGTTATGACGAATACGATAATTTGTTTCAAATAATAAAAAAATAGGGTGTTGATAAAATAATTCTCTTTAGATGCGTATATGATTATTTTTTGTGTACCTGACAAGTAAAAAAAGCAAGCGAGTAGACAAAAAATACTTGTCTTCCATCACCACAAATACACATCTACTTGGTATCATCACCAGCTGATTTATAACCAACATGAATTATTTTTTAGAATGCACTGCAATGAAGAGGATTAACTATACCCACAGCGAAGCTTTTTCTGGGTTCGCAAAAGGTATAAATCACTGAGAATAACACTCACGTAACTGTGCAAGATAATTTCACTCCAGTGAACTATTGGCTTTCAACAGTTAACGTCTAATCATCCCGCATCATTGCATTGTTTTTTGCTGAAACATAAAAATAAATTGTGAATGGTATATAGCTTTATAACAACAAATGTATCCCTTGATGGATAAGAGGCGTAATTGATGGAAGTTTATCAAATAATCAAAGATATCCTCGACCCTATAGACTCCTTTGTATGGGGACCGGTTATGCTGGTTCTGATTTTAGGCGTGGGGCTTTATTTAAGCCTTGGTTTAGGGTTTCTTCAACTTAGAAAATTAGGTACAGGATTCAAATTACTATGGCGTGGTCGCGCACCTGAACAAGGCGATGAAAAAGAAGGTGAAATTAGCCCATTCAACGCACTGATGACCTCCTTATCTGCCACTATTGGTACAGGTAATATTGCAGGGGTCGCTACTGCTATTTTTCTTGGCGGGCCAGGTGCTTTATTTTGGATGTGGTGTACTGCCTTAGTCGGCATGGCTACTAAGTTCGCTGAAGCCGTTTGTGCCGTCAAATACCGTGAAACAGATGAAGACGGGAATCATATTGGTGGTCCCATGTACTACATCAAAAATGGCTTGGGGCAGAAATGGTTATGGCTTGGTACCGCATTTGCCGTATTCGGTGCAATTGCTGGTTTTGGTATTGGTAATACCGTTCAGGTTAATTCGATTGCTGAAGCCTTGCACACCCAATGGGGAATCCCTCCTCTTGGCACAGGTATCGCCGTCATGATTTTTGTGGGCCTAGTGATCATTGGTGGTATCAAGGCCATCGCTGAAGTGGCTGGCAAACTGGTACCCATTATGGGAATTTCCTATTTACTGGCAGGTCTGGTTGTACTTACCCTTAACGCTTCAGAAATACCTGCTGCTTTAAGCATGATTATCAGCTCAGCGTTTACCGGAACTGCTGCTACAGGAGGTTTTGCAGGTGCTGCTATCTGGGCTGCTATTCGCTTTGGGGTTGCTCGTGGCGTATTCTCTAACGAAGCAGGCTTGGGTAGTGCACCTATTGCTCATGCTTCCGCACAAACCCATGACCCAGTACGCCAAGGTTTAATCGCTATGCTGGGTACATTTATTGATACTATTTTGGTTTGTACTTGCCATTATCACCTCAGGCGCCTGGACACTAGGTGAAACCGGCTCTGCACTCACCATGGCCGCATTCGAACAAACCATACCAGGCATTGGTGGGTATGTTGTCACTATAGGTTTAGCTGTTTTTGCTTTTACCACTATCCTGGGCTGGAGTGTATATTGCGAACGCTGTATCCAATTTCTGTTTGGCTTAACCGCGATCAAAATCTTTCGAGTATTTTGGTTAATCGCTATTCCTTTAGGTGCCTATGCAAGCTTAGACCTAGTCTGGCTCATTGCAGATATTTTAAATGCTTTAATGGCAATACCAAACCTAATTGCGCTCGCCCTACTAAGCCCCGTTGTGTTTAAACTTACTCGTGATTATTTTTCAAAAACATCTGTTAAACATAACGCCTCAAACAGCGAAGCCAACGGTACATAGTCTCTTCCACCAGCAGAGGAACTCTGCTGGTTTTATTAAGCGCTTCAACTCGGAATGATGAGATGACAATAACCAACGCACCTTTACAACAAACGCCTCTCAATACCCTACACGAAGAGCTTGGGGCTAAAATGGTGCCCTTTGCGGGTTATCATATGCCCTTGCAATACCCGATGGGAATTAAGCAAGAACACTTACATACCCGTTCACAGGCTGGCTTATTCGATGTCTCTCACATGGGACAAGTTTGGTTGCCTTTAGAGGCTGAGGCGGGACTGGAAAAGCTGGTACCTGTAGACATTCTGGATTTACCTGTTGGCAAACAGCGCTATGCACTCTTTACCACCGAAGAAGGTGGTATTCTTGATGACTTAATGGTAGCCCGCTTCTCTGATGGGTTAATGTTAGTGATCAACGCAGCGTGTAAAGAGCAGGATATTGCTCATCTTCGCCAACATCTTGGCTTAGATATGGTTAAAGAGCTCACCGACAGAGCACTTGTTGCTTTACAGGGTCCTGCGGCGGCAAACGTTCTAAGTAACTTCGTCAGCAACCTGGACTCCATGCTCTTTATGGATGTTCGAAAAGTAACCCTTTGCGGCACAGAGTGTTTTATTAGTCGTTCAGGTTATACAGGTGAGGATGGATTTGAAATTTCCATTCCTGCAGCAGATGCCCAATCTGTGATCAAAGCAATCCTTGAATATCCAGAAGTGGCACCTATTGGGTTAGGCGCACGTGACTCTCTTCGTCTTGAAGCAGGATTATGCTTGTATGGTAACGATATCGACACCTCAACCACACCCATTGAAGCAGCTCTAAACTGGGCTATCAGTAAATCTCGTCGTACCGGGGGAATTCGAGCGGGTGGTTTTATAGGTGCAAAAACCATTTTGGCACAGCTCGATAAAACAACCCCAGTACAGCGTAAACGCGTTGGCTTACGTACTCAAGGCAAAGCCCCTGTCCGTACAGGAACACCGTTAGTCAATGCAGCAGGAGAGCCCATAGGTAGTGTAACCAGTGGTGGGTTTGGTCCCAGTTTAGGTGCACCTGTAGCCATGGGTTATGTTGATTCTAGCTATGCTTCAGTTGATACTGAAATATTTGCTGAGGTGCGAGGTAAACAACTACCCGTAAATGTCAGTAAAATGCCCTTTGTCCCACAACGCTATTATCGTGGATAAAAACACTAGAAAGGCTTCAGTCTAAATCCAAAAAAGGGAGTATTTACTCCCTTTTTCTTATCTAGCCTATATCTTCACGATACCACGGCAGATGTAAAACCGACTGTATCCTTAAGATAAAACTATTTCTTTACCCACTGCCCACTTGTATTTTGGATATACTGACCTGGCGGTGTTTTTTTAATTGCTTTTTGCCCTGCTAGCTTACTAATCGTCGAGAGCGGTACGCCATTTTGCTTAGCTAGTTCCTCATATTTTTGTTTACGCTTTTGATTTATTTCAGTAATAAGTTTCTTTGCTGCAGCATTGTTAACCACTAACCCTAAATATCCATTTAGCTGTTCACCCACCAGACCTTGTTGTTTCGCATCTTCTAATCCCATTGCTAAAACAGTGAGGGGTACACATAAAATCAAACCAAGTACTAATAAACGAAAGCCACGTACTATTTTCATAGCCCCTCCTAAAACAACTCACTATCTTCACTGAAAATTTCATCAAGCTCTTTATCTATTTTTACTTTAATCTCATGCTCGACTTTTACGTTTAAGTTAATGGTAATAGGTTTTTCTGGCACTGCGACCTCCACACGAGGCGTACACCCGACTAAAAAAGTTGCGAGTAAACTGGCCACTGTCACTGACAGCATCCATTCTTTGTTCATAGTGTTATGGTACTCAATACTAATGCCTTAACTTGTCAGTAAGACGTTGAGAAAAACGTAAACTTCTTAGCAACATTAGCATATTTTCTTCATGCTGGTAATTAAAGTTTACCTGTCGCGTCTTACTTAATGCAGGGTTATAACCTTTTATCATTACTTTAAATTTAGCATCACCTTTTTCATTTAAATCAACAGAACTCTCTAGCATTGAAAAATGAAGGTTTTCTAATGCTTTAATCGCCTGCGCAAACTCCGGCCGACTTTGCTTCATCGCCTCAACTGCCGGATTATTTTCTAATTTTATAAACCCTCCAGATTTACTGGCTTGTATTTGTCCAGCATTAATAGTGATTCCACTGGTTGAAAAACGTAAAGGTAAGCGCCCCTGTAATCGACCTTGTGCAGATAAGCCCGGTTGTTGTTGCAAGGCCACCAACTCGCTAAGCGAAATATCATCAAATGTTGCATAACTATTAATAGAATGTGGCGATAATAGGGGTATTTGTTTTACATAAACACTACCTTGTAACGCCTTCACTTTTACTTGCTGTAGACTTAACCAAGGAGATGGCGTGTTTTTTACAACAACTCGCCCTCTCAACATTTGCAACGGAAGGCCCACATCAAGTTGATCAACCTTAAACCGGTTTTTCGTTAATGGCGAAAATTTTAGCTGATTACCCATTCCTTGAATTTTCCAGCCGAAATCGATTGCTGCCCCCTGCCACTGGTAATCTTGATACTGACCAGCTAACTGTTCAGTAATCAGTTGTGCATTCATCTGCCACTGCATTTCCGATTGCCAGTCAGCTTTCAACTGAAGCCTAGGCGTAAATGTACCTGAGGTAAGTGACAACTCCTTTGGCCAACCAGAGTAACGAGAAAAAGACCGCTGAAGCTTGCTGGCACTGATCGTATTCCACTGTGTATCTACCCTAAGCTGTTTTTGTAGCAGGTTGAGTTTTGCCTGAGCCTGCCAGTGCAAGGCTGACGTCCAACGACCTTGCATATGATAATCCAACTGTTGGTCTATTAACTGTACATCATGTGTTGCATCCAAGTTTGGTAACTTCACTTTTTTTATCTGCAGACCTTTTAGTCTACTGACTAGCGAACCTTTGATGTCCCAATGAAAAGGATTCAATTGAAACGTTGCCCATATTGGCTGCTCAGTTGTAATGTCAACTCGGCGAACCGCTAATGTGTTAAGCACAACATCATGAAACCTAAAAACAGGCCTAAGTTTAAACTTAATCGCCATGGGTAAAATGTCTAGACTACCATTCATTTTAAGTTGGTAATTGCCAAACGAGATATCTTTATGGGTAAATGTTGTCACACTGGGCTGTAAACTGAAATTAAATACAGCGTTACTGCTCATATTATTAAAATCAAACTGGTTTGGCTTAAACACTAAATATCCTTGATAATGGCTATGATTAACATCAATCTGCCAGAAAGAACTTTGCAATACATTTTGTTGATATTTTATCTTACTTGGTATTTTCAAAGTAATATTCTGAGGAAAAGACTTTTCCTCAGATGCTTTATTACGTAGTAAAAATGCAGACGATGGCCATAAATAGGCCTCTATATTACGTAAAGAATTATTTTCGAGTTTAACAATCCCCCAAGCATGACCTTTAACTAAAGCCTCAATCTTATGATTTATTGACACCTCATTATTATCTGTATGTAAGTTAACCCCCACAAAGCCATTATTCAAAAAATATTTGATACTTTTATCTCTTTCAGCAATGGGTAATTTATAGTGTGCAAATAAGTGTGTTAAACCAGGCTGAAAGCGTACTCTATGAAGCAAAGAAGGTAATATTGTACTTGTAGGCAACGTCCAAAAACCTATATTTCCCGATAGTTCTTGTTCAGTTAAGCGCCCTGCAACATATAGCTGTGTACCTAATTCTGACGTTACTCTAGCAGTATAGCTTGCTTTTTCAGGTAAAATACTAGCATCAAGTACAACCTCGAACTTATATCCCGAGTACTCAATGAAGAATGGTTTAACGGTTAAATAAGTTCTTACGGGTAATAAAGGAAATAGTTTTTTTCCATTACTCTCTGTTTGTGTCCTTGGTAATGCCTTTATAAGATTAGTTAACTTATTATAGTTAACCTGTTTAGGATAAATTTTTAATTTTACAGTCCCCGTCATGAACTGAGCAAAATCCATCTGTAAATAATGAATTTCAAGGACAGACGCTTGTTGGCAATGAATATTTATATTTTTAAGCTTTAAACTTCCAAAGCTATCCCATTCAGCCTGGTCAAGATATACAGTTATATTTTCATTAAGATCAATATGACTGATCGCAACAGTGATTATCCATGGAAGGGAAGCAAGTAACACAACGATAACAGCCAGACATACGCCCAACCAAACAGTTACTTTTTTTAACTTAGCAGCCAACATATTTTTGCTCTTCCCCATATACACTTAAAGAGCGAGACGTACTTATAACGGATGTTTCCAGTATAAATGATGAAGGAGCAGTCATTAAGTCAGTAACGAGGATATTTGGAAATATAAGCTCATTAGCCACACCATGTAAACTGTGGCTAATGAAAAAAAGTTAGAACTAGAAGGATTGTCGCAGTAAAGGTTTGACTACAGTTGGCTTGTTATAATCAGACGGTGCGATATCACTGTATATTTCATTAAATATATTACGAAGTTCTTTCTGCCGATCTTTAATAAAACGGTAACGAGTGCTGGTTACCTCATCAGCAACTGCTTTACTACGTAAAATGGTTGGTTTAAGAAAAACCATTATATTGGTTTTAGTGACTTCTTTACTTGTGTTTCTAAATAAATACCCTATAACAGGGATATCCCCTAAAAAAGGCACTTTTGTTTCAACATCTTTCACTCTATCTTCAATTAATCCACCCATTACCAGAACCGCTTTATCTTCAACTAAAACATTCGTGGTGATGGTTTTTTTATCAATCACGATATCCTTTGCATTTTCAAGTTCTGTCTGAGAAACATCCGATATTTCTTGCGAAATTTCCATGGTAACTGTATTACCAGGATTAATGCGAGGCGTCAGTTTTAATATAATACCCACATTTTTTCTATCATATGTGGTAAATGGGTTACTGGTAGTGGAAGATGAGTTTGTTTCTTGTCCGGTGACAACAGGTACTTCCTTACCTACATTTATTTCAGCTTCTTTATTGTCTAAGGTAATGATATTTGGCTTAGAGAGCACATTAACAGACTCATTACTTTTAAACGCCTTGATCAACGAACGTAGTGAACCATTTCGGAAAAAACCAAACGTAAAACCCTTACCAATATCGAGACTCCCATCTTTATCTTTTGAAAGGCTACTAAAATTCCCAGTCGTGTGCATTCGCGCAAAGCCACCATCCCTACCAATAGCAGAATCAGAAGTACTCCAGTCCACACCAATTTCATTATTAATTTCATCACCCACAGAAACAATTAATGCTTCGACTAATACTTGGGCTCGTCGTATATCTAACTTCCTCACAACATGCTGGATTGTTTTCATTAATGTAGGTGGTGCGGTAACCACAAGCGCATTAGTACTTTCGTCCGGCTCTATACTTACTTCAGCATTGGTCATACCCACATCTTTACCTTCTTTTTTTATAGATCCAGACATTTTCTGTAGGATGGGTGCAACATCTTTTGCTTTGGCATAGTTTAAATAAAAAACTTGCGTATCACCGTTACTGGATTCAGAGTTATCCAACCTGTGAATTATTTCCCGCAGTTTACGTCGCTTAACTTCATCACCACTCATTAAGATACTGTTGCTACGCTCATCAGCTGCAAAATCAATTGTAAATGCCTTGCTCTGTGGTGATCCGCCCTTGGGCATCAATGCCTTCAAAATAGTCACCACATCTTTTGCATTAGCATGGGCTATTGGCACAATTTCAATATCCAATGCACCAGCCTTATCAATTCGCGAAATAATTTTTGATATTTGCTCTATATTACCTGCTCGGTCAGACACAATCAGAGCATTACTATCAGGATAAGCAATCAAGTGGCCAGTCTGTGGTACTAATGGCCGCAACATACTTACCAGCTTAATGGCAGGTATATTCTTGGGCTTTATGACCTTAACAATCATTTCATCATTACCACTGTGGCTCTGTCCTTCCATCAGTGGAACTGCACTATGACGTGCAGATGCATCAGGAATAATTTTCACTACTTGCCCACTCTCAAGTGCCGTATACCCATGCACTTGTAAGACAGATAAAAAAACCTGATAGGCTTCTTCTGCCGTTAGTGACTCTTGCGAGATAACAGAGACCTTACCTTTTACCCTGGGATCAATCACAAAGTTTTTATTCGTTCTTTCGGCGATCCATTGAATAAATGTACGAATATCACCGTCTTGCATATTGATTTTAATTTCTGCTGAATTTGCAGATATGCTTTGATCTTGAGACGTAGAGGCATTAACAAAGAATGCAGGTGACGTGCTCACTAGCCCCCAAATGAGCCACGTGCTGAAAAACTGTTTCATAGTACTTCAGTCAAACTACCAGTAAGATGGATTAATTAAATTGTGCTCGCAGCGCTTCTAAACGGCGACGTATTTCATCTCTACGTTTATCAGGTGAAGATACCCCTGAAGGTGTAATGGGTGGCCGAGATGGGTAACCAGAATAATGCCGCTGACTCACTCTACTATCACCACCTACACCTTTAATCAAAGGTAAGTTTTCCAGTTTACCACCACGCTCTAATGTAACGTGGGTTGGCTTTATATCACGAATGGCAACACCTCCTGTTAAAGTGTCGCCTATTCGTAAAAGCTTACTTTGATTATTGTTGGTCTGGACAACAGCAGCTGAATCACCAGCATGTGTAGAAAAAAATACAGCCTGTAACTTCATATTGAGTTTTGTGATAGGTATTTCTGGCGTGACTTTAACTTCCCTCTCTTGTTTTGGTGGTTCGCCAAAAATTGCATGGGCTATTTTTGGTAAATCCTTTTCATTTGCATCAACCTGCTGCATGACCTCAGAATCATTTTTTACAGGAACACCTGCACTCGCGAGTAACTGCTGCGTTCGATGCTCATTATCCTGAGCCTGCAGATATCCCCAGTAACCTACAGCGCAACTGCTGGCAAGCAAGATGACCCCAACTGTCCGGTCAATCAAAGTATGAATAGTGCTCACAATATTTCAGTGACTCCTAAGGCTACATCCTAGGTATCCCATTACCAATGAATAGCAGTGGCTCATACCTCTTTACGACGCTTGTCATATAATTACTGTGGGCATTCTAACTAATCACTGATAGTTTTTGAAGACAGTCACATCAATACTAAATTTATATCTCTATATTCAACCTTTTTTATTAATGAAAAAATTTTCTCCATAAAAAAACGGACTCTTTGAGTCCGTTTTTCAGGCTGGCCATGTTCCCTATACAGAGGGTGTTGTATCAGGGATTATGACGCTGCTTTTTTACCTTTTTTACTTTCTTTGTCTTTCACTAACTTTAGAGATGCTTTCTGACTGTTGCCATAGTAGGCATTAGTCAGCAACTCTTTAATTTCAGCAATGAGCGGATAACGAGGGTTAGCAGGCGTGCATTGATCATCAAATGCTTCTTCTGCAACATTGTCAAGTTTTGCTAAGAAGTCATTCTCACTCACGCCATAAGCTTGAATAGACTCAGGGATACCCACAGCTTTCTTCAAACCTTCCACAGCTTTAATCAGGTTCTCAACTTTTTCATCATCAGTTGCACCACCCAGACCAATGTACTCAGCAACACGTGCATAACGTACTTTAGCTTGTGGATATTTATACTGAGGGAAAGTACCCTGCTTAGTTGGTACATCAGAAGCATTATATCGAATAACTTCAGATATTAAGAACGCGTTGGCCAAACCGTGTGGAATATGGAAAGCTGCACCAATTTTGTGTGCCATTGAGTGACAAACACCCAAGAATGCATTCGCAAAAGCAATACCTGCCATTGTAGCCGCATAATGCACTTTAGCACGTGCTTTAGGGTTCTTAGCACCTTCTGCATAAGAGTCTGGCAAATATTTAAATAACAAGCGAATCGCTTCTAATGCTTGACCGTTAGTGTACTCATTAGCAAATACAGACGCATAAGCCTCAAGTGCGTGAGTCAAAGCATCAACACCACCAAATGCAGTTAATGCAGGGGGTAGGTTCATCACCAAATCAGGGTCAATAATCGCCATGTCTGGTGTTAACTCATAGTCAGCAATCGGATACTTAATACCTGTTGTTGTATCAGTTACCACAGCAAAAGGTGTTACTTCTGAGCCAGTACCTGAAGTAGTAGGAATAGCAACCATCTTCGCTTTGATACCCAGTTTAGGGAACGTATAAATACGTTTGCGGATATCCATAAAGCGTAACGCTAAGTCTTCAAAGCGTACTTCAGGGTATTCATACATAACCCACATAATTTTCGCTGCATCCATGGGCGAACCACCACCCAAAGCAATGATTACATCAGGTTTAAAGGCATTCATCATTTCAACACCTTTATTCACTGTAATCAGTGATGGGTCTGCTTCAACCTCATAGAAAACTTCAGTTTCTAAACCAATACGGTCTAGTACATCAGTTACCTGATCAACATACCCACTGTTGTACAGGAAGGGGTCAGTGACAACGATAGCGCGCTTACGATCTTTCAGCTCTTCTAGAGCAACAGGCAGTGAACCATTCCGGAAATAAATGTCTTTAGGGATTTTGTGCCACAACATATTTTCTCGCCGACATGCTACTGTTTTAACGTTAATAAGGTGTTTAACCCCTACGTTTTCACTAACAGAGTTACCACCCCAAGAGCCACAACCCAATGTCAATGAAGGTGCCAGACGGAAGTTATACAGGTCACCAATCGCACCTTGAGATGCAGGCATGTTGACCAAAATACGACCTGTCTTCATGGCTTTACCAAAGACATTGATACGGTCTGTATTAGCAAACTGATCAGTATAAAGGACAGAGGTATGACCTATACCGCCAAGCTCAACTAAAGCAACCGCTTTTGCTACAGCATCGTCATAGTCTTTAGCACGATACATTGCCAATGTGGGTGATAATTTCTCATGTGCAAATGGCTCTTCAGTTGCAGTAGAATCACATTCAGCAATCAAAATCTTGGCTTCTTTTGGTACTTCAACACCAGCAATCTCAGCCACTTTCCACGCAGGCTGCCCCACAATAGCAGGGTTCATGTTGCCATCGATAAGTACCTTGGCACCCACACTTTTCTTTTCATCTTTAGATAAAATGTAAGCACCACGCGCTTGGAACTCACGCTTAACTTCTTCGTAAACACTATCAACAACGATCACAGACTGTTCAGAAGCACAAATCACACCGTTATCAAAAGTTTTACTCATAATGATTGAGCTAACCGCCATTTTGACAGCAGCAGTTTCATCAATTACAGCGGGTGTATTACCTGCACCAACACCAATCGCAGGCTTACCAGAAGAGTAAGCTGCTTTCACCATACCAGGGCCACCTGTTGCAAGAATCATGTTGATATCAGGGTGACGCATTAAGTGCTGTGACAACTCTACAGAAGGCTCATCGATACAAGCAATAATGCCTTTTGGAGCACCTGCTTTTTCTGCAGCTTCACGCACAATACGAGCGGCAAGTGCAGTGGATTTTTTAGCACGAGGGTGTGGAGAGAAAATGATGCCGTTACGTGTTTTTAAGGCTAACAGTGCCTTAAAAATGGCAGTAGAAGTAGGGTTTGTGGTAGGAACAACACCAGCAATCAAACCAATGGGCTCAGCCACTTTCAGAATGCCGTAAGTCTTATCTTCTTCAAGGACACCACAAGTTTTATCATCTTTGTACTGGTTGTAGATATATTCAGAAGCAAAGTGGTTTTTAATCACTTTATCTTCGGCAATCCCCATCCCAGTTTCTTCTGCAGCAGCTTTTGCTAACTTAACACGCTGGTCGTTAGCCGCTAATGCAGCAACACGGAAGATTTCGTCAACTTGCTCTTGGGTAAAATCTGCATAGGCCTGCTGTGCTTTTTTTACTTGAGCAATTAACTGATCCAGCTTATCGAGGTTACTGACACTCATGTCGTACTCCTATAAACGCAAAATAAAAAATTCTTTTCAGCACTGGCTTGAGCTGTTTGCTAGCGGTTTCATTCAGGAGTGCTTTGTTTAAGGCAAGTCTAGTACAGTTCTATAGCAGCAAACTTGATACATGTCATTATGTAGTAAACTTACCAAATCATCACACAAATAAAGCAAAACTATTGTTTTAAAACGTCGCTTTGATGTGATATTCCGAAAATATGGCCTGCAGTTTCAGCAACGTTTCCTTTGATGGAGGTTCAACACCAGCTAATGGATAACGATCACCAAACGCTTCCCATTTATGCTTCCCTAATTCGTGATAGGGCAATAACTCAACTTTTTCCACGTTACTCATCGGTTGGATGAACTTAGCCATTTGCCGAGCTGTTTTTTCATCATCTGTGTAGCCAGGCACAACCACTAAACGAATCCAGGCAGGAATACCTTTTTCTGCTACATATTGAGCAAATTTCAATGTTCTCTTGTTACTTACACCCGTCAATGCTTTGTGGCGCTTATCATCAACTTGTTTAAGATCTAACAACACTAAATCTGTATGTGCTAATAATTCATCCAGTTCCTGATTATATTTAGTTGCATAACCATTCGTATCCAAACAGGTATGGATATTTTCTTCTTTAAGTGCTGTAAACAGTGCTTTAACAAAAGGTACTTGCAGTAAAGGCTCTCCACCAGTCACCGTTACGCCTCCATTAGAAGCTTCCATAAACGGCTTATAGGCAACAATTTCTTTCACCAGATCGCCAGCAACTTTTTTCTGCCCACCGTCAAGATCCCAGGTATCTCTGTTATGACAGTATTTACACCGAAACAAACAGCCTTGTAAAAACACCACATAACGTGTTCCAGGCCCATCAACGGTTCCAAAACTATCCACCGAGTGGACGTTACCCGACACTTGCAGAGGATCAACACTGACAGCGTCTTTAAAAGGATAGATTAGTTGTGTCATTCACCACCTAATACCACTGGCATTGATCGGCTCTCTCGACGAGAGAACAAAGCCAAATAAGTTATGCTGAAGATTAGTCTATACCATCTTCATGCAACCTTCAGACACTAAGAAGCAGGGCTATGCCCTGCTTCTTAGGAGCGTGATAGTCTTCAGAAATTACATTCTTGCATGGAATGTCCGGGAAATAACATCCATTTGCTGCTCACGTGTCAATTTGACAAAGTTAACAGCATAACCTGACACACGAATAGTCAATTGTGGATATTGCTCTGGATGTTCCATTGCATCCATCAAGGTTTCTTTATTTAACACGTTAACGTTAACATGATGACCTGCAGCTTTGAAATAACCATCAAGCATCGCACTTAAGTTTGTCACTTGAGCGGTTTTGTCTTTACCTAAACCTGCTGGAACCAAAGACATGGTATAAGAGATACCATCTTCTGCATCATTGTAAGGTAGTTTAGATACAGATAATAATGAAGCTAATGCTCCTTTTTCATCACGGCCATGCATTGGGTTAGCACCAGGAGCAAACGGCTCACCCGCTTTACGTCCATCAGGTGTTGTACCTGTTTTCTTCCCATAGACAACATTAGAAGTAATTGTCAGGATAGACTGAGTAGGGACAGACTTACGGTATGTTGGATTCTTACGTACGTGTTCCATAAAGCGATGTACAACGTCAACGGCAATCTGATCAACGCGATCATCATTATTACCAAATTTAGGAAAGTCGCCTTCAATCTGGTAATCCACAACAAAACCTTCATCATTACGCACAGGCTTCACTTTCGCGTACTTAATAGCAGCCAAAGAGTCCGCCACAATAGATAATCCTGCAATACCACATGCCATAGTACGATACACATCACGGTCATGTAGTGCCATCAGTGCAGTTTCATAGCTATAGCGATCATGCATATAGTGAATGACATTCAAAGATTTAACGTACTGATTAGCAACCCAATCCATATAGTGGTCGAAACGCTCCCAGACTTTATCAAAATCCAGGTATTCATCAGCCATGACGTCCATTTTTGGTCCTACCTGCAGACCAATTTTTTCATCCATACCACCATTAATGGAATACAGCATTGTTTTTGCTAAGTTACAGCGAGCGCCAAAGAACTGCATTTGCTTACCAATGCGCATAGCTGATACACAGCAGGCGATACCATAGTCATCACCAAACTTAGGACGCATTAAATCATCACTTTCATATTGGATAGAGCTGGTATCAATAGATACTTTTGAACAGAAGTCTTTAAAGCTCTTCGGTAACTGTTCAGACCATAATACTGTCAGGTTAGGCTCAGGTGCTGGCCCCAAATTATAAAGCGTATTCAGGATACGGAATGAGCTTTTGGTTACCAAGGTGCGGCCATCTTCGCCCATACCACCAATGACTTCAGTAACCCATGTTGGATCACCAGAGAACAGCTGATCATACTCAGGTGTTCTTAAGAAACGCACCATTCGCAGCTTAACAACTAAGTCATCCATCATTTCTTGGGCTTCAGACTCAGTCAGTGCTCCACTTTCTAAGTCACGCTTGATATAAATATCTAAAAATGAGGAAATACGACCAATACTCATCGCTGCACCGTTCTGGGATTTAACAGCGGCTAAGTAGGCAAAGTAAGTCCACTGAATAGCTTCACGAGCAGTGACTGCAGGGCGTGAAATATCAAAACCATAGCTTTGAGCCATCTCTTTCATTTCTTGCAGAGCACGGACTTGATCAGACAGCTCTTCACGCAACCGAATGACATCTTCATCAAAGAAATCAGGGTTAAGATCAGCTTTTTGCTGTTGTTTGTCTTCGATTAAACGGTCAACCCCATATAAAGCAATACGGCGGTAATCACCAATAATCCGACCTCGGCCATACGCATCAGGTAATCCTGTAATGATACCGGCTTTACGACACTTCAGGATTTCAGGCGTATAAGCATCAAACACACCCTGGTTATGAGTTTTACGGTATTTGGTGAAAATTTCAGAAACCTGAGGGGAAAGCTCACGATCATAGGCCTGACAAGAAGCCTCAACCATACGTATACCACCATTTGGCATGATGGCGCGCTTTAAAGGTTTTTCAGTCTGTAGACCAACAATAACCTCAAGGTCTTTATCAATGTAACCTGCTGGATGAGAAGTAATACCGGAAACTACTTCTGTATCAAAATCCAAAGGCCCACCTTTAGCATTTTCCTGCTGCATCAACTCCAGTACTTTTTCCCAAAGCTTTTGAGTACGTTCAGTAGGGTCAGCAAGAAAGCTGTCATCACCTTCATAAGGTGTGTAGTTTTTCTGAATAAAATCACGAACATTAACAGCAGTCTGCCAGTCACCGCCGTTAAATCCTTGCCAAGGATCAGGCATATCACTACCCACATTCGCTGTAGCAAGATCATCTTTATACATGGTTATACCCTCGTATTTTTCCTAAAAGTTGCCTGATATCACTCTGCTCATCAACTGACGGTGAGTAATACCCCAAATTCGTTGCATACATATAAAACACAGCAAAAGATTGCCTTTGAGCTTAGGCCATGAATTCAAGACATAGGTGAAGAAAGTGATGAAAAATGATAGACCTAGTTGCCTACAAGCTCTTACTACGGAACTCACAGCTAATTTCGCTACAATAAAAACAGATATCCAACCCTCTAAACTTAGCATAGTCAGAATATGTTTAGAATTTGAATACTTTGAATGAACAATCTGAAATAAGCAATGAAGCTGCTTAGACACAGAGGTCAAGTAACTGAATATCGTTTGAGCAACACATTGCATGATCCACATAGTTGTAGCTGGCCTCTCTACCTTATCGGCCAGGAGTCATTAATATCAGGGATCACCTGAGTAGTTTATCTGACGACTGTCTTGGCCGCGAAACTTGATAGCTCAAAGAACCGGTGCGCAACGGCGCTCAGCTTTGAAGTAGTGAGTGTGCGCTTTTGCAAGTGGTGTCTGATATACCTATCAATGTTGTATATAGAATCAAATAAGTTTGATTAATTTTTACACCATTTGTTGCGTTACTTTTAGGATAAGTTTGGCAATGAAATATGGATTGTATATCACTTAGTATCGTTTAATGCTCACAGATCAAAACTGAATATTATGTATGTAGTTTAACGAAAAGATCCCATCAAAAACTGACACAGATCAAGTTTGGCTGAAGTAACTCGATATAGTAGTTGTTATTTAATAAAAAAAAAGGAATACCCTATTAATTCCTCATTCCCTATAAAACAGCCAAACTTAAACAAATAATCATGCTAGCTGTTTTACAACAATTGAACCCGCTGAATAGCCTGCACCAAATGAGCAAATTACCCCAATATCCTCCACCACTAAGTCTTGGCGGTGAAGATGAAAACAAATTATTGAACCTGCTGAGCTGGTATTCGCATATTCATCAAGTATCACAGGAGCCTCATCTATCGCAGGCTCACGTCCCAAAATACGACGCGCAATTAATTGATTCATATTCAAATTTGCTTGGTGCAACCATAAGCGACGAATCTGTTGCTCACTAATACCAAGGTGCTGTAGGTGATTGATCACCAAGTTTGACACCATAGGGCAAACATCTTTAAAGACTTTTCGCCCCTGCTGCATAAACAGCTTATCAGCAGTATCAGTGTCTGATTCAACACAACGATTAAGAAAGCCAAAATTATTGCGAATATTATTCGAAAACTGGGTAACTAATCGCTCGCCCATTATCATGAGTGGGCGTGATGTAATCGCATCAGCTCGATTTTCTAACACAACAGCAGTGCATGCATCACCAAAAATAAAGTGACTATCACGATCTCTAAAATTCAAGTGAGCTGAACATATTTCTGGACTCACAACCAGCATACACTTTGCTGAGCCTGATCGAATTGCATTCGCCGCTGCCTGAATACCAAAGGTGGCAGAGGAACAAGCAACATTCATATCATAAGCAAAACCCTGAACGCCCAATGCATTTTGCAGTTCAACCGCCATAGCAGGGTAAGCTCGCTGCATATTTGAACAGGCAACGATCACACCATCCACGTCTTGAGCATTTCGGTCAGCATCTTCCAACGCCTGACGAACAGCCAGTAATGCCATTTCCGCCTGAATGGACAAGCTATCATCAGTACGATCAGGCAGTTGAGGATACATCCTAGCTATATCTAAAATTCCCTTTTTATCCAAAACATGTCGCCGTTTGATACCTGAGGCTTTAACTATAAAGTCAGCGCTTGATGGCTGCAGAGGCTCTTTATCCCCCATTTCAATAGCCACACTATGTAGTTCATTATAATGACTGACATAAGCATTAAATGATGCCACAAGTTCTTCATTTGTAATCACATCATCAGGGCTATAAAGCCCTGTTCCAGTTATGACAACTTCGGTCACATTTGCCTCGCTTGTTGTTATTCTAGGTGTGAATCTGTACAGCGCTATGGTTGCAACACCAGTTCCCACTGCTTACGCAAACGTTTTGCTGAAATGGGTACACTTGTTTTTAATGACTGAGCAAATAGAGAGACTCGATACTCCTCTAAAAGCCAGCGATAAAGCTGAAGATGAGGACACTCTAGGGATGCCCCCTGCAATGCTGAAGCTCGTTGTTGGTATGTTTCCCAAAGTTGAGTTAACTCCTCGGTATAAGCATTATCTCGGGGAATTTGTCCTCCCAACTTATCAAGCCGCTGTAATATAGCATCAAGATAGCGCGGATAATGCTTCAACCAACATAAAGGTACATCCCTTAGGCATCCACGATATATCAGTTGCTGTAGCTGAAATTTAATATCGGCTAATGAACGTGCAACAGCCAAGGAAATCCGCCCTTTAAGCTGTTTATTGATGGAATGATAACGAGAAAAAACCTCTACCAATAAGGATGTTATTTCACTCACTAATGGGGCTAAATCAGCTCTTAGCTTTTCAATAAATGCCTGAAATTCAGCTTCATTTCGGGGAGGCTCTACTTGCGCCTCAAGCAAAATAGTATTGGCTGCCAACCAAATAATATCCTCCTCTAGTAAAGACTTGGGATAAACACTCACCCCCCACAGTGCTACCTGCTTTAACTGTGGCATTTGTGTTCGCAGAAACTTCAACTGTTGCGTCGGCAGCGTTAACAAAGCCAGCCGTGTTACACCACGGTGATGTTCAGCTTTGGCTTTATCCTCAGTCGCAAATACTTTAATCGCTACACTATTATTTTCATCAACTAAAGCAGGATACCCTCGAATCACTAATCCCTGCTGCTGCTGAGTAATTTCCTCGGGTAAATAATCAAAATTCCACTGCGTTATCCCGTCACGCTCCAAGCCGTGATCTGACAGTTGTTTCAATGATGCTTCTGCCTGATCGGCAAATTGTTGGAGCAGTACCTGAAAATCACGACCTTGGCCTAAGCAGCGACCATGTTCATCAACGACACGAATATTCATTTGTAAGTGAACTGGTAGTTTAACTTGTTGCCACTCTTCCTCAGATATTCTTATACCAGTCATTTTTCGTAGCTGCCCTCCCAACTTTTCTGTGAGAGGGGTATCATCAGGTGAAAGCGCTTCCAATGCGGCATTCACAAAGTCAGGGACAGGAACGAAGTTTTTACGAACAGCCTTCGGTAAACCACGAATTAATGCCGTACACTTTTCTTCAATTAACCCAGGAACCAACCATTGCAGCCGATTACGTGGCAACTGTGGTAAAGCCGCGACAGGCACTTGTAATGTCACCCCGTCATCATCAGCTGTTGGATCAAAGTGATAACTCAGCGGATAATGCACCCCCTGCCAAACAAACTGATCAGGATATTGCTCAGCTGTAATATGCTCAGCCTGATGGCGCATTAAATACGCTTGAGTAAGCAGCAAATAATCTGGGTCTTTTTTCTCCTGTGCTTTTCGCCACCGCTCAAAACTTCGAGCATCAGCAATATCTTGAGGAACACGCTCATCATAAAACTGATACAGTACTTCCTCATCCACTAAAATATCCCGTCGTCGGGCTTTAGCTTCTAAATTTTCAACTGCATCAATTTGTAACTGGTTATATTCAAAAAAATCACCTGCCGTAGAAAAGTTGCCTTCAACCAAAGCACCACGAATAAAAAGCTGACGGGCCACTACAGGATCAATTTTTCGATAGTCTATTTTGCGGCGAGGTACCACAATTAGGCCATAAAGGGTTACCTGCTCAAATGCAACCACTTGCCCTCGACGCTTTTCCCAGTGCGGTTCAAAATAATGGTGTTTTAATAAATGCTGTGCTGATTTTTCAATCCATTCTGGTTCAATTTTCGCTAATATTCGTCCATAAAGCTTGGAGGTTTCAACCAACTCTGCCGACATCACCCACTTCGGCTGCCGTTTAAATAAGGCTGATCCAGGGAACAAATAAAACTTTTTATTGCGGGCTCCCTGATATTCACCCTGCTCTAATTTAGTACCAATATTACCCAATAATCCAGGTACCAAAGCCTGGTGAACCGCTGCATATTCTGCCGGTTCCTGATTTACCTTTAAACCTAACTGCCGACACGCTAACATCAATTGATGATGTAAATCCCGCCACTCCCGCATGCGTAAATACGATAAAAAGTGCTGCTTACAATATTTCCGTAACTGGTTTTGGCTGAGTTCCTGACGCTGAGCTTCGTAAGCATCCCATAATTGAACAAAGCTTAAAAAGTCGGAGTCATCATGTTTAAACTGGGCATGCTGCTGGTCAGCAGCTTGTTGTTTTTCCGTAGGTCGCTCTCGGGGATCTTGAATACTCAACGCACTGGCGATAATCAATACTTCACGTAATGCTTGTTGTTCTGCTCCTGCAACCAACATTCGCCCCATCCTCGGATCAACAGGTAGTTGTGCCAGTTGTCGACCTAGTGGGGTCAACCGCTGCTGATTATCGATTGCCAGTAATTCCTGTAGCAGCTTGAGTCCATCATTAATTAAACGACTATCTGGAGGATCAACAAAAGGAAACTCTGTAATCTCACCAAGCCGCATTTGTAGCATTTTTAAAATGACGGAGGCGAGATTGGTTCGTTGAATTTCTGGTTCGGTAAATTCAGGACGCCCTAAAAAGTCCTCTTCACTGTATAAGCGGAAACATATCCCTTCTTCCACCCGGCCACACCGACCTTTTCGCTGGTTAGCACTCGCCTGGGAAATAGCCTCAATTGGAAGTCGTTGTACTTTGGAGCGATAACTGTAACGACTGACACGTGCTGTACCAGGATCAATAACATAACGAATACCTGGCACAGTAATTGACGTTTCTGCCACATTGGTGGCTAACACAACCCTTCTACCACGATGAGGCTGGAAAGCACGTTGCTGTTCTGCAGCGGTTAAACGAGCATAAAGTGGCAACACTTCTGTGTCTCGAAAAGCTGCTTGGCGGAGCGCCTTTGCCGTATCACGTATTTCACGCTCACCACTTAAAAATACCAGCACATCTCCCAGTCGGGTACTCTGCCTCTGACGCTCCAACTGCTCTATTTCTCTTAATGCACTGATAATACCTTGCAACTGATTTTCATCAGTATCACGTTTACCATCACTGCTTTCTTCTTCATTATCTAATAAAGGTCGATAATGAAGTGTTACTGGATAAGCACGGCCTGATACTTCAATAATGGGGGCCTGATTAAAGTGCTGAGAAAACCGTTCCACATCGATGGTTGCAGAAGTAATAATCAGTTTTAACTCAGGCCGCTTTGGTAATAACCACTTCAAATAGCCCAATAAAAAATCAATATTTAAACTACGTTCGTGGGCTTCATCAATAATCAGTGTGTCGTATTGATTAAGAAAGCGATCCTGTTGAATTTCTGCTAACAAAATACCATCTGTCATCAACTTAATATGCGTTTTATCACTGACCTGATCGGTAAAACGTACCTGATAACCAACTGCTTCACCGACTTGCGTCTGTAGTTCTTCAGCAATTCGTGACGCAACAGAGCGCGCAGCTAAACGTCGAGGCTGTGTATGGCCAATCATGCCTAAAACACCCTGCCCAGCCTCAAGACAAATTTTAGGTAACTGTGTTGTTTTTCCTGACCCTGTTTCCCCCGCAACCACTATAACTTGATGCTGTTTAAAGGCCGCTAAAATCTCAGCTCTTTTTTGAGCAATAGGCAATTGCTCATTAAAAGTTAGTTTCGGACAATTTGCCTGTCTTAATTGAGCCAGTTCTGTTGATGTAACAATTTGCTCTTGTAATGCCGCTAATGCTGCATTAGGTATTTTTTTCCCGCGATAAGTCTTACTTAAATGGTTTAGTCGTTTTTTTAAACGAAAGCGATCTTTCAACATCGCTTGTGTAATCTGTTCTTTAAGCACTGCAAATGTAATCACTGCCACTCACTGCCTTAGCTATCAACTGTATTTACTTTTTTCATATCGTTTATTCCTTCACAACTTTAAAAGAGGAAGGGCATAGATAAATACACCTTTTATTCTCACTTTTTCACTCTGTTTTAAATCCTTACTAGGGCCTGAGTGATCCAAACCGAACTGTAATTCTAAATAAAAACTTCTTAATTAAAGAATAGAATGGTTAATGGGCGCAGAGAATAAACTATTTACAGTATATTTTCACGTTTAATGAAAACCTTATTGTACTCAATGCACACGACTTTTAAGGAAGGAATCATCAAATAAGAGCAGAATGAAAGCGCTGACTGTAATAGCCAGCCCTTATTTCATTATTTTAGCTTGCAGAAAGACGCTAACTTGCTTTTTTCAGCTTACCTAACTCTTCGTCTCGTAGTTGTCTCCGTAAAATTTTTCCAACATTGGTGGTCGGTAATTCTTCACGAAACTCAATAAGACGAGGAATTTTATAGCCAGTCACATGTTCCCGAAAAAATTGAACAATATCTTCTTTCTGTAATTGCGGGTTTTTAGTTACCACAAACGCTTTAATTGCTTCACCTGTTTTTTCATTGGGTACGCCTATCACCGCACATTGCATCACATCAGGGTGTTTCGCCAATACATCTTCTAATTCATTGGGGTACACATTAAAACCTGACACAACAATCATGTCTTTTTTACGATCAACTATTTTTAAATAGCCCTCAGTTGTAAATGTTGCTATATCACCTGTTTTTAGCCAGCCTTCTTCAGTCAGTGATTCCATGGTTGCTTCTGGACGTTGCCAGTAGCCCTTCATGACTTGCGGACCACGCACCCACAGTTCACCCGCATCTCCAGGTTGATACACTTCACCACTGTCCCCCATCAGTTTAACCTCTGTACTAGGTACGGGCACACCAATGGTCCCAATCTTCGGTCGTTGTATTGGGTTAACACAGACAATGGGCGATGTTTCGGTCATGCCATAGCCTTCACAAATGGCACAACCTGTAATACTTTGCCAACGCTTGGCTGTATCCAGCTGTAAAGCCATCCCTCCAGAAAGCGTTAAACGCAAATTGCTAAAATCTAACTGCTGAAACCGCTCATTATTCATTAACCCAACAAATAATGTATTTAATCCAACAAACACTGAAAACTTAATTGAAGACAACTCTTTTACAAAACGAGGTAAATCTCTTGGATTGGTAATCAATACATTATGCTGTCCAGTAAACATACCCACCATGCAGTGAAAGGTAAAAGCATAAATATGATAAAGTGGCAGTGGTGCAATAATTGTTTCCTGAGCCATGGCTAAGTCTTTACCCATCATCGATTTTGCCTGCAGCATATTAGCAATGATATTTCGATGGGTCAGCATCGCCCCTTTTGCAACGCCTGTGGTACCCCCAGTGTACTGAAGTACTGCCACATCATCGGCTTGAACAGCTACAGGACGAAAAGTGTAACGAGAGCCATCAGACAGTGCATGCCTAAAAGCAATCGCCTCAGGTAAATGGTAAGAAGGCACTAGTTTTTTAACATGCTTAACAACAGCATTGATTACTGTCCGTTTAACAAACGGTAGCATGTCACCAATTTGGGTCACAATTACATGCTTAATGGCAGTTTTTGGAACTACTTTTTCCGCTAAACTTGCCATATTAGCTAACACGACCAAAGCTTTAGCACCAGAGTCTTTAAACTGATGCTCCATTTCCCGTTCGGTATATAAGGGATTAGTGTTCACCACAATAAGGCCTGCCCGCAATGCCCCAAAGACAGCAATAGGAAACTGGATTAAATTGGGCATCTGAATGGCTATACGGTCACCTGGTTGTAAGTCCGTTTTATTCTGTAAAAAAGCTGCAAATTGACCACTAAGTTGATACAGCTCGCCATAAGTTATTGTACACCCATAATTAGTAAATGCCGGTTTATCCGCAAACTGGCGACAACACGTATCCATTACTTCAAGAATTGACTGATATTTGTCTACAGCAATAGTACGTGCCACACCTGCCGGGTAAAACTCGGCCCAATTGGGTTGGTTCATGCTGTGTAAACTCCTAAGTGCGCTATACCCATCGCAGTGGGTATTTTTTCAGCTCTGACTGTTTTGATTATGTTTTTTTTATGCTTAGTACAAGGAGAAGCATTGATAGCAAACGTCGTAACAACATCCGAGTTTAATTTCAGCCAGGGTTAATAACCCCAGGACCAGTGTACGTTATTTTTATGCTCCTTCGATAAAGTCACATACTACTGATTCAGCCACTAAAACATCTGAATAAGTAAACAGTTGGTAACACGTTAATTACGCCTGCTAATGCTAACCCTTTTCATTTTTATTATGCTTGGTGCATAGTATTTTCTCGCTATGATAAAGTAAACCCTTCACCAGCCAGCATCAGTGCGTCAAAAAGACAACATCTGCGGCCTGTTTATTAAAATGACTATGTTTCATATGGATTAGCTGTATGCTAATCACATAGCACAATATGCACCATTTATTTCACTACGGTAGCGGCAGGTAATACCATCCAGGTCATATGACATAAGCTGTCTGACAAGAAAGCTATGCCTACTTACCATGACAAGTAACAAATACAAACATAACAAGGATTACTGATTATTTATGGAAACCCGCTTTGCTTCCCAAGCTCAATCAGATCAAACCCAGTTACACGGTCATCAATGGCAACCCGTTAAAACCACAGCACAGCTCCTTATTGTTCATGGTATGACTGAGCATTCGCAACGCTATCAATCTTTTGCGCAGTATCTTAATCAACAAGGTATTGGTGTAACCAGTTGGGATTTGCGTGCACATGGGCAAACAGGCAAAGCCATGCAACGTTTAGGGTTGGCAGAAACAAATCAGTGGTCACTCATGTTGAGTGATATCCAGCAGTTAGTGACAGAAACAAGTGTGAAGTATCCAGAACAGCCCCTGTTTCTGATGGGGCATAGTATGGGCTCCTTCCTTTGTTTACACTTTTTGCAAACCTATCATCCACCACTGGCAGGCTGCATCCTTTCTGGCTCAAATTATCAGTCACCTTGGCTCTATCAAATAGCCAAAGCATTTGCAGCACTGGAGTGTAAACGTCAAGGACAAAACGCTTGTAGCGTTTTTTTAGACTTTTTATTTTTTGGCCGGTTTAACCGGCATTTTAAACCTAATCGTACTGATTTTGACTGGCTTTCTCGCGATACCCGACAGGTTGATCTTTATTGTCAAGATCCTCTCTGTGGTTTTAAAGTCAGTAACCAGTTTTGGTATAACATGCTGTCGGCCTTAACCAAACTAAGCAGCCACGACAGCTTTAATAACCTACCGACGTCATTGCCTTTCTATATTTTGGGTGGTGATCAAGATCCTTTGAGTTTACCTAATGGGTTGCATAAGTTGAGCCGTCAGCTAAGATTTGCAGGTGTTCACGACGTAACCACCACTATCTACCCTGGTGGTCGTCATGAAATGCTTAATGAAATCAATCAGCAAGAAGTCTGGCAAGCACTTTACCAGTGGTTAGCTCAACATACGCAACCACTTGCCAATGTCGCTTGATTTTAAATATTAATAATGCTTTTCAACTCACCATTAATTTTGACGAAAAAACATGACAACGCTTCATAGTATTCCATTCAATGTCCTCACCCTCGGTCAACAAGCTACTTTCAGTAAAACCCTGACAGAACAAGATATAGTACTTTTTGCCCATACATCAGGTGATATAAACCCCGTCCATTTAGACAAAGGTTACGCAGAAACAACGCCATTTAAACAATGTATTGCTCATGGCATGTGGTCTGCGGGACTAATATCTGCGGCCATAGCAACTAAACTACCAGGCCCAGGCAGCATTTACCTTGGTCAAAGCTTACGCTTTGCCCGCCCAGTATTTGTGGGTGATACCTTGAACGTCACACTCACCGTTAAAGAAAAGCATGAACGTAAACGGCGTGTAATAATAGGCTGTAGCGTAACAAACCAGGCTGGCAAAGAAGTTGTGTCTGGAGAAGCTGAGGTGATGGCACCAGAAACAGCTGCTACTCACCCTGCACCTCATCTACCAGATATATCTTTGACAACATCTAAGTAAACCACTAGCGTCGTAAATATTTCATTGCTCCCTCTAACCCTTGTAGCGTTAGAGGGTACATTTGTTCTTTTACCAATTGTTGAATCATGAGGGTTGAAGGCGTATATGACCAATGGGTTTCCAGATAAGGATTAAGCCAAACAACTTTTGAGTAAGTTTGCATAACGCGCTGCATCCACACAGAACCAGGCTCTTCGTTCCAGTGCTCAACACTGCCTCCAGGATAACTAATTTCATAAGGTGACATCGTCGCATCGCCCACAAAAATCACCTTATAGTCTTCGCCATAACGATGCAAAATATCCCAGATTGGAATACGCTCACTTTGTCGTCGTAAGTTATCCTGCCAAACAAACTCATAAATAAAATTATGAAAATAAAAAAATGCTAAGTGTTTAAACTCACTGCGAGCTGCAGTAAACAATTCTTCACACACGTGCACATGGGCATCCATCGTGCCCCCAATATCCATAAAGAGCAAAACCTTAACTGCATTGTGTCGCTCAGGTTTCATACGAACATCCAATAAGCCCGCATTTTTAGCCGTAGCACTAATCGTATCATCCAAGTCTAACTGTTCTGAAGCCCCTGTACGCGCAAACCTACGCAAATGTCGTAGGGCTAATTTAACATTGCGTGTACCAACTTCCACATCCCCATCTAAATTACGAAACTGGCGCTGATCCCATACTTTTACTGCACGTTGTTGGCGTGACTCATGTTGGCCCATCCTGATACCTTCAGGGTTGTAACCATAAGCCCCAAATGGCGATGTCCCCCCTGTACCTATCCAACGGTTTCCACCCTGATGTCGTGATTGCTGCTCTTGTAAGCGCTTTTTGAATGTTTCAAGTAATTTATCCAGACCACCTAATGCGGCTATTTGCTGTTTTTCCTCAGGTGTAAGCTGTCGTATAAATTCCTTACGTAACCAATCTTCTGGAATGAGCGTTGCCAGAACATCATCCAATGCAGCAATACCTGAAAAAAATTGACTAAATGCCTGATCATAACGATCAAAAAAACGCTCGTCTTTAATTAAACATGTCCGTGCCAAATAATAAAAATCATCTATATTTGCAAACACTAGCTGCGTTTCCAGTGCTGTGAGCAAATCCAATAACTCACGAATTGAAACAGGAATTTGTGCTGACTTTAAAGTTAAAAAAAAACGAACCAGCATGTTTACCTCCCCATTATTTACGACGCCGTGCCATAAATGCTAAACGCTCCAACAAATGTAAATCCTGTTCATTTTTTACTAACGCGCCGTATAATGGAGGTACAGCTTTTGAAGTGTCTTTTTCTCTCAATACTGATAGCGGTACATCATCCGCAAGTAATAATTTAATCCAATCGATTAATTCAGATGTAGAGGGTTTTTTCTTTAATCCAGGCACATTACGAATATCAAAAAATATTTCTAATGCTTCCTTCACTAATTTAGGCGCAATTTCAGGAAAGTGAACCGCAATAATATCACGCATGGTAGTTTCATCAGGAAATTGAATATAGTGGAAAAAACAACGCCTTAAAAACGCATCAGGTAATTCTTTTTCATTATTACTGGTGATAATGACAATAGGCCGCTGCTGAGCTTTAATCAATTGCTGGGTCTCGTAGACATAAAATTCCATGCGATCCAGTTCCAACAATAAATCATTTGGAAACTCAATATCCGCTTTATCAATCTCATCAATCAGTAAGACAGCTTGTTGCTCATGCGTAAAAGCCTGCCATAATTTACCTGGCACAATATAATTACTGATATCATGCACCTTCTCGTCCCCCAACTGAGAATCCCTTAACCGAGAAACTGCGTCATATTCATACAGCCCTTGTTGAGCTTTGCTTGTTGACTTGATATGCCATTGAAGCAACGGTAATTCCAGGTGCTTGGCGACCTGCTCAGCAAGCAATGTTTTGCCTGTGCCAGGTTCACCTTTAATCAATAATGGACGAGCCAACTTAATGGCAGCATTCACTGCCATTTTCAGCTCAGGGCTTGCAATATACTCAGACGTACTGGTAAAGGGTTGATAGGCATCATGTGATTTATTTAGTGTCATTGCTTCCTCCTTTTAGCTTATCCCTTTTGCTAAGGGTTCATCAAACTAGCCTCGCTAAACGACTAACGACTCACCAATGCACAGGCTTATGATTCCAACGATACCCATAACGAAGGGTTTTTAGGGGCAGCCGTCAAGGACTGGGGTGGCAGTTAAATGCTCCTGCATAAACTGCATTCACACCATCCTTGGTGTTCAAGAACGCCGACAACAAACCCTAAAATGATTCATGAAGGGTATATGTTACACTGCAACTAACGGGTGATTACAAGCATATTCCGCAAAAATATTTTTCATAGTCCACAATTACCGATAAGCTTATTACCAACACAGTTTCTATCGTAGACTTTATCTTTTGTGCAAATCCTTATTCCTGGCCTTTAAGGCCTGTAAACAATCAGGCAAGGACATTTCGCGTGAATATTTTTAGTGACAACTCATTTTCAATTGGGAATACCCCTCTAGTACGCTTACATAAACTGTCGCCTAAATACCATATCTATGGAAAAATTGAGGGACGTAATCCTGCCTACTCAGTCAAATGCCGTATCGGTGCCAGCATGATATGGGCTGCTGAGCAAGAAGGTACATTAAAGCCAGGCATGGACATTATTGAACCTACCAGTGGCAATACGGGTATAGCGCTTGCCTTTGTCGCTGCAGCACGAGGCTATCGTCTCACCCTCACAATGCCCGCCAGTATGAGTTTAGAACGCCGTAAAGTACTTGCTGCTTTGGGTGCAAACCTCATTCTGACCGATCCAGCTAAAGGCATGAAAGGAGCCATTGCCCAAGCAGAGGAAATAGCGACAGCAAACCCTAGTCAATACTTTATGCCACAGCAGTTTGAAAACCCAGCAAACCCCGCTATCCATGAAAGTACAACAGGCCCTGAAATTTGGCGTGACACAGATGGCTTAGTTGATATTCTGGTAGCAGGTGTCGGTACTGGTGGCACCATTACAGGGATTTCACGCTATATTAAAGAAACGCAAGGTAAAGCTATCCAAAGCATTGCTGTTGAACCTGAAGAGTCACCTATAATTACCCAAACCCTTAATAACCAAGAGCTCGCACCAGCACCTCATAAAATCCAAGGAATTGGAGCAGGCTTTGTTCCCAAAAACCTCGACTTAAACATGATTGATCATGTTGTGCAGGTAAATGCTGAAGAATCCATTCAAATGGCTCATCGCCTGATGCGGGAGGAAGGCATTCTAGTGGGTATGTCATGTGGTGCAGCCATGGCAGCAGCACTAAAAGTGGCCAGCTGGTCTGGAAATGAAGACAAACATATTGTTGTAATCTTACCAGACTCTGCTGAACGCTATCTTTCAACCGCTTTATTTGAGGGTGTTTTTACTGAAAAAGAGATGAACCCTTAATGACTAGATATTAATATCGACTCACTTGTTTAGCTTAAATGACCCAACAGACAGCATCTATCTTATTGTCAGTTGGGTCACCGTAATGCTTATAACTGTTTAGCAACAAATCAAACCATGGTGAAAGACACACATCTGGCCAGCTTGCATTTGATGCCACTGTTCATTTGCAGTCAGTGGCTCAGTCGCAATGACCGTAACAATATCATCTGGTGTGGTTTCATGCTTAAAATCCACTTCAAGCTCGGCATCTTTTAATACAGCTCTATTAAAAGGCGCTTTTCGTGTAATCCAAAACAGTTTTGTACTACAAAAGCAGTACAAATATTTCGAATCACTCATCAGTAAGTTAAATACACCAAACTCTTTAATCGCATTACACAGTTCATTTAACTCCCGCCAGAGCGTCTGAGGTCTACGTGGTTGCTTGGTAAAACGTCGGCGTATTTCACTGAGTATCCAGCAAAATGCAAACTCACTATCAGTGGTGCCAACAGGCTGATAAAAGTCTAACGCCAATGCTTTCTTGATGCCTGGCAACTGGCCATTATGCGCAAATGTCCACTGTCGCCCCCACAATTCACGGGTAAATGGATGTGTATTTTCCAAACAGACACGTCCTGCATTCGCACGACGAATATGACTAATGACAATATGACTTTTTATTGGATAGCCTTGTACTAACCGGGCTATTTCAGACCCTATACTAGGCCTGGTATCACGAAACTCTCGGACGGCACGCCCTTCATAAAAAGCAATGCCCCAGCCATCTTTATGTGGACCTGTACCTCCACCACG
Source organism: Zooshikella harenae (assembly GCF_018837975.1). GTDB lineage: Bacteria > Pseudomonadota > Gammaproteobacteria > Pseudomonadales > Zooshikellaceae > Zooshikella > Zooshikella harenae. The sequence continues at coordinate 36,570 of NZ_JAGSOY010000036.1, forward strand.
CTGCATTAATCCTGTAAAACTAAAACAAATATCCGTTGGCACATTCGCGCTCATCCCAAGGAGCTCGCACATATTCCTAACCTTACTCCTAAAAACTATTAGTCCTCATATACTCCTCGTCACATTGTGGCGTAACTTCAGAAATGAAACTATGATGTTTTACTAATAAATACCACCTTTTCCTTGAAACGTGCACTACATGCCGTATTTTGAGTAAAACGACGTAAAAATACTAAGCCTCAGGTTTTTGATCTGACGCACTGTCGTTTTTATCTTCCCCTTCTGCTTTTGTTTGCCCATTTTTCTTAGCACTATCTTTATTCATTCCATCATCATCAGGGTTATCCTCAAGCTTATCGAGAGGCATATCCAAGTCAATGTCATCCTCCTCAAGATCAATATCAACGACTTCATCAACATTTTCTTCTTGCTGCCCTGTAGATTTATCTTTAGAGCTTTCTTCTGTAAAAAACCATCTATAAGCCCAATATAGCCCACCTGCCAGCAATATATTTCCAATAATCAAACTGCCATATAACAACCAGCTACTGTCGCTTTCTTTTTCATCATCTTCAACGTCTTCTGCTGCTTTCTCTTCAGGAGTTGACTTGGGCTTTTTATCTTCGTTATTCACCCCTGGCTTATAGTTCTCAGGAAATTTAAAAATCAAAGGTTCCAGTTTTACAGCGATTTCTTTGCCATTACTATCTTTTGCATTTACCCCAAAGACCACACGGTATATACCATGTTGTTGTGGTGTAATGGGTAACAACCAACTTTTCTTATCATCTTGCAAAGGAATAACTATATTAGAAGGTTTACCCGCAGGCGGTGCAATTGTTGCTTTGATAACCGTGGCCTCTGTATCCAAAAATAAACTTTGCGGTTTAACTTGAATAACATTAACTTCCTTCTCATCTTTCACTATTCGTTCATGAGTAACCACCAGTGGCTCTCTAACGGACAGCGCCTTAGATACTTGACGTAAAAATGTTTTTCCATCAGCTTTAATGGTTAAAGTATATTCACCCAGTGATCTGATTGCAGGCACCGTCAATGTAAATGCACCCTGATCATGAGACATTTTAGCCGTATAAAAAACCTCTTCAGCAATTGTTTTTTCTTCCTGCGCGATGGTTAATGTTAACTTCATTATTTGAAATAACTCTTCATTAACCATTCGCTTTTTATTTTGCTCAAACCAAATACGCGCAACAGTTTGCTGTCCTTTAAATAAATTACTAGGAACGCCTGAAAACCTCATTTGCAAATTACTAACAATTGTTACTCGATTATTAGGATCAGACTCAGCTTGAAGCCGCCATTCACCTTCATAAGGCTGATCAACAGTAATCAAGTCGTAATGTGGTGTATTGTACCAGCGCAAATCTGAAGCCCGACTCCCCTGTTTATATGTTTTACCATCAGGTGAAGATAACTGAACCACTTCATCTGTCTTTTTTTTAAAAACTAACAACGTAAATTCTTCAACCTGAGAATCAATAAGAAAGTTGTTTGCTTGTAGAGGCACTTTAGGTGCTTGATCCGCCTGCTCCAGCGCTTTTAAAAACAACTTACTAAGCTCTTCTGCCGAGTTTGCAGTAGAGGATAATCCATCCGTACTAATCGCCAGTTGTTGCAAAAGCTCATGATCCGCTTTATCTGATAACGCTATAGTATGAATAACATAACCATTATGTTTCAAGCGCGGTAGCTGATCATTCAGAATATGTTGGCGAGCCTCAACATTCTTTATGGGGTCTTTTGCGACATCAACCATGCCGTCAGTCAGTAAAATAATATGTCGGGCATCATCACTTTGCCGATGGCTATCAAATGCCGCCACTTCCAGTGCCTTACCAATATCGGTAAATAACCCCTTCGAACTAATTTGCTTGCTATTATTTATTGCTTGTTCACGCCAGTTATTATCAATTAAGTCATAAACTGCAAGATTTTTAACCGATTGATCAAATGTCCATATACCTAATTTACTATCATCAGCTAACAGTCGTATCAATAGATTGATCGCAGGCTCTCTTAAATTTTTGGGGTCATTGACTTTCATACTGCCTGACGTGTCAATCAATAGTCTGACATCAGGTTCCTTGGTATAGCCTATTTCCACCCACCCCAAAAACACCAGCCCAACAATCAAAAAGCACAACCTAAATAGTCTTAGGTGTGCCCTTGTATATTTTGCATTAAAAATTCGTTTCATTGTTTTTATTGTTGTAATAATAAACGACGTCCTCGCTCAGTGACAAACCAACGTTGACCTACTTTACTGGTAATCTTTCCAGCAAGGCTTCGGCTTGCCAAGATATGTAGCGTTTTCTCTAAAGTAACTTCATCTATTTCTGCATCGCGGCATAACCCTGCCACCGAACGAAAAATATACTGACCACTATTGAGTGTTTTAAGCACTTTACTTCCGGTCATATCCAACTCTAATTCTTCAGTGAGAGATCCCTCATTATCAGTGTTGCGCTCTTGTTCTATTTCCAAATCAAGTAAGGGTACAACTTCCTCTTGCAAACGACGAAACTCGTGCTGAATAGACGACACCTGCTGTTGTGCAAACCGTGCTTCAGCCAATAACCGTTCAGTGTGAGATGTATTGACAAACCGTGAACAAATGGCAGCAATTAAACAAAAACCAGTAAAAATTAACAGGCGTGATGGATCATTTTGGCTATCAACCACCAATGTACTGGATAACAAGTCCAACACGACAGGAACAAGAAAGGAAGCACCAATACCAAGAATAATACAGCGAAGTAAGTGGGTTAAATCATAACCTTGTCGCTGATACAAATAATAGTTGACCAAGCCCCCAAATACGCCAGCCATTAACATCACGACTGCCAGCAATAAAATATGACTTTCCATATTACATCCCTATTGTTGTTTAATCTGGTCCATGGGAATTCAGTTAACGGAGTAGCTCACCTTGCTACTTATTAAAAACCAATAACTTACTAAGAATAGAGTAGCGTGTTTATATCCCTTTTGCGCATTAATATCCCATATTTACACCCACCGTAAAGGGTTAAATTATATGTATAATCAATACACTCTACTCATGCCAAACAAAGTATGCCTTTTGATAGCGCTCAAAAAGTAAAATGGTTATTCAGGCGTATAAATATTGACCATTAACACGTTGTTTTAACACCCCAGAATTCATTCACAGTGGTTGCCATCCATGGGCTATGCAAACATAACACAGTTACTGACAACTGGCGATACTTGGTCAAAATCAACAAGTTACACAATAGAGAATAAACATAGAGATAAAGTCAATTCATCAGGCAGGGAGATGGCACAGTCCTGTGTGCCATATATCTTCTTACTTCACAAAAAACCAACAGGCCAAGTGTTCAACACACTAGCAATCAATAGAACCTAATTATAAAGTCGGTGTAATCCGCTCATCATCATTATTAGCAACTTGCTTAGGCCGTTTTTTAGGGCGAGAATCAGGCGCAACTTTACCTTTCGGTTTCTTTTTAGGACGAACAACAGGAGCAGGAATGAGTACTAATGCTAAAGCCCAAAGTACAATCATTACCGCCAGCCCAGCAAGTAACACGTGACCAGCTCTCATGATGGCTTCTAAACCAAGCGTTAAACCATCAAAAGCGGCAACAAGAAAAGCAGGGCCTAAATAATCCTGTTCAACATTGACATACCAGGGAGTAAACAACAAAACGAGTGCAAATCCTCGCAAGAGCCAGCGTAACCATCGCCAACAAATACGAGTCATACGATACCAGACCAAAAAACAGCCGGTTGCGCTGGCCAAATATATCATCCAAGCGTAAAAGTAGTGGGTTGCATCCATAGTGTCAGTATCAACAAGCTAAACAACAAAAGCCCTATACTAGTGTAATCTCAAGATTAAGTCAGCCTTTCTGACAGAACGGAGCCTGTAAGTGCAAACCAGACAACAGATTATTCCTCCTCAAGCCAAGCGTGAAGATTATTACCATACACATCCAACCGACCCTCGCTTTGACCCTTACCACTGGCTAAAACAAACGACATCGCAGGATACTCAGGCATACCTTAATGCCGAAAATGACTATGCCTCCCGTCAAATGGCTGATAGCGAAGCACTGCAAACACTGATTTACCAACAAAGCTTAGCGCGTATTATTGAAAACGACCGCTCAGCTGCTTACACATGGGGTCCTTATCAATACTTCAGTGAAAGTCGGCAGGGGTTTGAATATGCTTTTTATTATCGTCAGCATAAGCAACAACCACCACCAGAGTTACTATTGGATGGCAATCAGGTCGCTGCACCCTATGATTACTGTGAGATTGGCAGTTTAGCGATCAGTCCAGATCATCAGTTTTTGGTATACAGTCTTGATACTACAGGTGATGAGCAGTATCAACTCATTATAAAAAATCTCTTAACCCAAGAAGAAATAGCCTTACCACATACACATACATCAGGTGAGGTTACTTGGACAATGGATGCAAAAGGCTTTTACTATACAACACTTAATCATTTACAACGTACTGATAAACTTTTCTATCACTGTCTTGGCAGCAACATCGTTGATGACCCCCTTCTGTTTACTGAAGATGATGAGCAGTTTTATGTCTCCGTTTATCGAAGTCAGTCAGATCATCTCATCTTCATAGAAACCAGCAGCCAGGAATCAACAGAAGTCTTTTTTCTTCCCGCAGACAGTTTTCATGGTCCTAAACAGTTCAACCAACAGCTATGCTGTATCGCTCCCCGCCAGGCAGACCATGAGTACTATGTTGACCACAATGGTCAACAACTCATTATTATGACGAATGATCAACACGAAAATTATCGCCTGGTCAGTGCTGAATGTAACCAACCCCAGCCCGCGCATTGGCATCCGCTTATTCCTCATCAGGCTGATACTACACTGGAAGATTACTTAGTTTTTCGACACCATATTGCTATTCTTTCCAGAACAAAAGACCTCCTTCAACTCTCTATTTGGCACAATGGAGAACTCTCTCCTGTCAATTTTACGGACCCTGTTGCCCAAATCAACTTCGGTGACAATGTGAGTATTGATGCTCAGCAACTGCGTATTCACTATGAAACATTTATCCAACCCGAACAAATCTTAGATATAAACCTCAATACACACTACAAAACGTGTATCAAAACCCAACAGGTCAAAGGTGGTTATCATCCAGAGCACTACCGATGTCAACGCATGTATGTGACAGCTGGAGATGGAGAACAAATCCCACTTACACTGATAGGTAAACAACAAACCTGGGATCATCCTGCCCCCATGTTACTGCAGGTCTATGGTGCTTATGGACATAGTCTGGACCCAGAGTTTTCTATATCTCGACTCAACCTTCTTGACCGTGGCATGTTGATTGGTTTTGCTCACGTACGGGGTGGTGGTGATTGTGGTGAACACTGGTACCGTCAAGGTAAACAACAGAACAAAGTAAATACTTTTACTGACTTTATACAATGCGTTGAGTATTTATTTAAAGCACGTTATACCAACCCAAAACAATTAATGATTATTGGGCGTAGTGCTGGCGGCATGGCAGTCGGCTATGCACTCAATAACGCTCCCCAAAAATTTAAAGGCGCAATTATGGACGTGCCTTTTGTTGACTGTTTGAATACGATGTTGGATGAATCCCTACCACTCACTATTGCAGAATACGATGAATGGGGTAATCCTGCCTCTCCAGAAGTTTACAGACTTATAAAGTCGTATGCTCCTTACGAAAATATTAAGTCTCAAGCCTACCCCACACTATTAGTACAAGCAGGTTTTCATGACACACGCGTCCATATCTGGGAGCCCGCCAAATGGGTCGCAGCATTGCGTTATCATAATACCGGAGACCAACCGATTATTTTTAAAACCAGCTTTGCTGCAGGGCATGGAGGTGCTTCGGGTCGTTACCAAGCGCTTCAAGAAATGGCTTTTGAGCAGGCATTTATTTTAAAAACCTTACAGCTTGATAAAAAAACCTAACTCAAGATTAAAATGCCAGTGTATACAAAACCTGGCATTTGTACTCATTTAATTGGGTAATACGGGACATTGGGGAATGACACAAACTGTCTTCTTTCCGACTGATACAACCTGTTCAGGCTTAGACAGTTTGCCTTCTTGTTGTAATTCCTGCCAAGAACTTTGAATATTATTGTCATCAGGTGCGAGTGCATAAGCACAACGTACTGCTTTATTTGCTTGAACAGGACAATTAAGCGCTTTCAATGTATACGCTAGATTATTCCAACCCTGACTATGGCTCGGTTCAGTCGACACAAGTTGCTTAAAATAGCCTGCAGCTTGAGGGTATTTTTTTACTGCAAACTGATAGTTCCCCATTGCAAATAAGGCAACTGGGTGTTTTGGCCATGCTGCTAGTGCCGTTTGATAGGCTTGAACTGCCGCCTGCTGCTGTCCAACAGCTTCTAGTTGCTGTGCAGCACGTAAATACGTGAGAGGTTTAGCAGAAGCCGGTAACTTATTCGGTGGTAAGATAGCCATTGCCCAGTAGCGACCTCGTGCCCAGGTGTTCGCAAATGTCTCAAATGGCATCCGATAACGCTTTTCAGTGCCCGAACGGAGGATGAGCTCTTTATTTGCCAAATCGTATCCTACAACGACTGCAAAATGCCACTGTGGATACCAATCAAGCCCAAGGTTTAAAAATACCAATATAGGAAAGCCCTGCTCTATCTCCTGCAACAAATTTTGAAAATCTTTGTTAAGCGGATAAGCCAACATGCCATACTGACGTGCAGTGGCCACCATTTCGACTTGAAAACTGCCCTGCTTATCAGGCACATAGACGTTGCTAACTAAATCATTCGGTGTTACAGGAACTTGCCAGTAGGCCAATACGGTCGCCAGTGCCGCCGGACCACATTGATATTCTTCTTGAGGAAAAAAGGGGACTTGATTCAATTCTGTTGGCTGAAGCACTGATTCATCCAGTGAGTCCAACTGACGAAGAACTGGATTTGTGGTACAACCTGATAGAACACTCAAATAAATAATGCCCAGCCAAAGCTGGGCATAACGTTTAATACTCATATTAAACCAACGAAAAACGTTTGACGCTATTTTTACCCTTCTCTGAAAGGCACACATTTACACAGGTAAATGTCGTTTAAAAAGCAATTTTTACAATTTTTAGTTAATGCAACGCACAAATGAGAAGATATCTGTCGCACATAGCATGTCAGTAACAACAAATACCACAAGGAATAACACAACGACTTCAGCAACACCACTACCTGCAGGCATTTCTTCCATTTGAGCATTAAATTGTGCTAACTCACTGGGTGTTAATGAATCAATACGATTTTCTACATCAGCTTGATCAACACCAAGGCTTGCAAGTTTATCTTTGACAGCTTGATCTGCCAGCATTGCCTTTAACGCTTCTTTATCAACGTTGTGTTGCTCTGTGCTAATGACATTATCTGTAGCAACCATTGCAGCCTGAACCAAGCTTGCTTGAAAACCAAAAACAACCAACCAAGCAGATAAAAACAGTGCCACAACACGTTTAATTCGACGATAACTGAACATAACAGCTCCCAATAATATTTGAGTTCAATCTTTCTGAAGTCTAGAGAGGGCTATTAGTAGGGTCAAATCTGTTTATTCTTTCCGTGAGAGCCGTCATTCCTATAAATATATCAAGCGCACAAAAAGGTGTTAACTGTTGTTTTTTAATACATACTTACTCAATAAATTCCACCACAAATAATTCACAATTTAATACATCAATGCTTAAAGTAATAGTCATTAAGGTTTAATGCTCCAGCAGTGGTAGAAATAAAATGGATTGACTAAGCTGATACTGAGCTGATTTTCAGGTTATCTACAGTGCACTTTTTAAGTAATACCCCCTTCATATTGACGTAGAGCCAGGATCAAGATGGAGGGATTAGTTAATTACTTCACGAATAAATGTTTACCCAAATCACTCACAGGATAATTAATTTCATCTTCAAAGGATAATGAAATGACCGTTCAAGCGCATTCAACAGAAGTGGTACTTTCTCCAACCAAAGTCACTGCAACAGAATTTGAGCTGGTTTTAGCTCGCCAACACGGTAATGCAGTATTAACCATAAATGCTGAAGGGTATGCGGAGGGAATTACAGGCGCTCATATTGTTGCTGTGGACCTGAACGCCAAAGTACCCGTATTCAAAGTAATAGCTCATACAACACCTGCTATTGGCTACTTCCCCTATACCGCTAAAAACAGTTTTGAAGGCGTAAACCCAGATTTACAAGAAATTGCAATACAAACTTCTGTAGGTATTACTAAATACAAAGTTACACATTTACTTTCTAATAATGAGACACAAACAGTACCTGCATCAGTAAAAGCTTTAAATGAAAACCAAGTGGTTGGCTATGCTTACAACCAAAGTAATCTGGACCTAGCCTTTAGTAATGCCGTAAACCAACTTTACAACAAATTTTCTGGACACATTTCAGCAAAAGTTGTTGATTCTGGTTTTATCGCTGTTGGTTCACCTGTTGGTATTGCGTATACATATGTCGTTGCTGAGCAACAGCAATAATAATTTTTCTGTTCTTGAAAACATATCAATGTAATGTACTCCCGATATAAATGAAGTTCACCTCATAAAGTTTTTTATTACTTGATGAGAGTATTTGACAAACAACGACTTAATTATGATAGTTTCTTTAAGGAGAAATAAATGGCTAATGTTAATTCAATGGTTGGCGCCTATGGACCTTTTTCATCAAATATTGATAAAGAAGCTCAAGTTGCTTTTAGTGAAGCAGTGGAGCATTTCGCAGGCGTGAAATACCAACCTGTCGCAGTTGCCTCTCAAGTTGTCTCTGGTGTAAATTATGCGTATTTCTGTAATGCAACACCTGTTTATCCTGGAGCGCCTACATACCCCGCAATGGTTACAGTTTATAAGCCTTTAAAAGATTCAGCTTGCATTACCCATATTGAAAGACTGCCTTATTAATTAAAAATGCAGCACTAGCACTGATTAGTTACAGGGTAGTTACCCTGTAACTAATACAATTAAATTAATAAAATATTCTTCCATTTAAATCAAATCGAAAAACACTTACGTCTTAACCTCTCTCTCCTCTTACTCCATCACGCTGAACTTCTTAATTTTCTCAAAGTTCCTGCAGCAGAAGACCATCCCTGTTATCTACTGCTCACTGTGCTCCCAGCACCTGTTTCACAACCCATCCAAGCACTGCAGCACCACATGTTGCCATATTTCAATTACGATTAAATGCATATCGAACAGTTTGCCTAAACACTAACAGATAACGTATTATTTGCTATTGTCGTCAAATAAAGGATCTTTTAATGCATCTACGTTTGTTAAATGAAAAGGATGATCAGGCTTTACTGACGTTTGAGCTTGAAAACAAAAACTGGTTTGAATCGTTTATTGAAGCAAGGGAACCTACATTTTATAGCTCAGAAGGTATCCAACAGCATATTAGAAATTTCCTTGCACAATATCGTAAAAGTCAACGTTTACCTCTGCTTATTATAAGCGACAACAATGAAATTATTGGACGAATTAATTTACACCAAATATGTACTAAAACAGGTAGTGCATATCTTGGTTACCGCGTAGGACAGGCGAGTGTTAACTGTGGCGTAGCGTCATATGCAGTTAAACAAATACTCACGTTAGCCCAACAAAAAGATATTAAGTGTATTAAAGCGCTAGCCTCAATCGTAAACAAGCCTTCCCGAAATGTGTTGATAAAAAATGGGTTCCAAGAAAAAAGACTTATACTCAATAAAGCTATCGTAAATGGCCTACAGATAGACTGTATTGAATACCAAATATCACTTAACAAATGATTCTAAAATCCTTCGTTGTGGGCATATAACAATTAATTAACTGAGCTACACAACATATTGCGGTCGTTAATTGTATACAAAGTACCTATTAATGCAATGCCCGTAATGATCGCTGTTATAAGATAAATAAATGCATAAACACTCAAATTAAACCCTGTAGCCAACTCACCCACTGAAGCAAACATTGCAATTCCCAATGTACCACTTAACTCACGCACATAACCAAAAAATGACATACCTATACCACGGTCTGAAACAGGCAAGACATTCTGTACAGCACAAGTTAATGCGGGTAATGTACACCCTAGTCCAAACCCAATAATTGGAAACAATGGTATTAACAATATCTTTTGGAATAACAAGGCAAATGAAATTATATTTAATAAAAAACCCACAAAAATATAGGTTTTATAATAACCCGTACGAGCAATTTGTTTCCCTGCCACATAGGCACCAGCACAGATTCCAAGAGTAAATAAAATCATCGCATGCCCACTATTAACCAGACTGATGCCTTCTTGCCATTGCATGTGTAATGGAAAATAAACCAGACCAACAATCATAATAATTTGTGATGCCCCCATTAGGCATAAACAAGCCAGATAATTATCCAGTTTAAACATATGCCAGGGAATTAATGATGGACGCTTGGAAACTGCCAAATAGATTACTGAAAACAGAATCCAACCTAGAGCAATTAACAGTAATAAAGGGCTTAAATTAATTGACCCACCGACTAACAAAATAACTAACCCAGTAGAAGTCGTGAATAATGCTGCGCCTAACCAATCCAGATTACGCTTTATTGTTGAAGTACAAGGTTTGATCGTCTTTGTTATAATAAAAATAGCTAATAATCCGAGAGGAAGATTTATCGCAAAGATCATTCGCCATGAGATATATTCTGTTAACAAGCTACCCAGAATCGGTCCAGTTACATTTGACACAACATAGATTAATGAAATATAGCCTTGATATTTCCCTACATCACGTGCAGGTATCACGTCCGAAATAACAATAAAGGCTAAAGATATTAATCCTCCACCACCAATACCTTGAATCGCTCGCGCAACGATTAGACCGTCTAAGGTTGTGGCAAATGAACACAACAATGAACCCACTATAAAAATGACCAAGCTTACGTTGATCACTTTTATACGCCCCCAAAGGTCACTGAGCTTACCACAAATGGGAATAATACTGGTAGCGGCTATTAAATACGCTGTAATCACCCACGTTAGGTGTTCTGTCGCATTTAAGACTTGACCAATAACAGGCAACGGTGTGGTGACAATACTTTTCTCTAGTGAACCTAAAAAAATCAGTAAAGCAACACTAAATAATACTTTTTTGTGAGACATTGATTTTTTTCTTAAAGAGGAAGAGAACGATCCTGTATATAGGGCACTTCAAAAGAGTCTCTTTTTTTGTATTCAGCACCACACCCAGGTCCAATTACACCCCTACAGTAAAGTGTAAGTACGCTTCACTGTAGGGGATTCATGCTACGTTTCTAACAGCTAATGTGGTTTACGATAGGTATCGGTTAAATAAAGCTTTTTTAATAGCATGAACTATTATTAATCTTTTTTCTTTTCACTCTGAAGTAAAGCAAGCTTTGACGTGGTAAGCGCTTGTAGATCTATGCCTTTCTCCTCAAGCAAGCGCTCTAACAATGGATACAATTTCCCTAAACTGTCCTCCAAAGTATGTTGTATCGTATCAACAACAACCTGAGTGCCACGCTCAATTTCAATATTGACTTTGTGACCTGTCGTTTTTTCCTCAAAAGTTGTCATTCGGCGTGTTTCAGGAATCAACCAGACTTCGAAATACCCCTTTTCCTTATTCACTTCAGAAACGGTTAAACTAGCACCATTAATTGCAATATAACCTTTTGGAAAAATATATTTACGCCATGATTCAGGCAGATCAAAACGAACCCGACAATTTCCTTCTAATTCACTCACTTCAACAATAGCCGTTCGAAAATCCACATGGCCAGATAAAGGATGCCCACCTATTTCTGCGCCATCTTTCGCTGCTCGTTCGACATTGACCTGGCCTCCCACTTCATGTTCACCCAAAGTGGTTATTAATAGGCTTTGTAATATAACATCAAACTTCACTACCGTTTCGCTAAGCATTTCAGTGACCGTTAAGCATACCCCATCAACTGCAATACTGGCACCTATAGTGAGGTCTTTACAAAAACCTTCAGGAAATTCAATCTCAAATGTGCGAATACTGTCGTGATCATTCACACTTTTTATTGTTGCAACGGCCTGAATGATTCCAGTAAACATAACTGCCTCCAGTTTTAAAGGGTAGCGTCCCTTTGCTGATGTATCAGCAAATCAACCAATTCTGATAAATGACTTATTTCAACAGTCGGCTTATGTAGTGTATCTGCCTGCTGTTGTTGATGCATGTTTAACCAACATGATTGAAAGCCAGCTTGATTTGCCCCTATTATATCCGCTTGCCAATGATCACCCACATGCAAAATATACTGACTATCTATGTTGAGCAATGTTTGAGCACGCAGGAACAAATCCCCATAAGGTTTAGCACGACCATCAATACCTGCCGACAATACGTGAGTGAAAAATGGTTTCAACCCTATTTTTTCAACATCAGCATTGCCATTGGTAATGACAACCAGAGGAAAGCATGCACTTAGCTTGGCGAGCGATGCTTTGGTTTCTACTGGAACATTGGCCTTATTACGTTCAACAAGAAACAAATCCACACCATCTGTTGCAAATCTGGCTGACTGCTTTGTATTAAAAGACAGCGCCTCAAAACCCGCTTTAAGGGTTTCATATCGCCACTGAGTGACATCATGTTCCAACTCAGGCTGAACCGCCTGCACCTGTCGTTTGTAAGCTGCCCAATAGCTAACATTATGAGCATCACCCTTTGGACATTGATTTCGAATCCAGTCCATCAGGACAACTTCAGCTGTGTCAATAACAGGTCCATTGTCATACAAGGTATCATCTAAGTCGAAACTAATCGCTTGAGGATGACGGAAATACGGTTGTAGATACATTAAACTTCCAGCTCAGCTTCAACTTTTCGCTGATAACGACTCCTAATATCGTCACCTAATACTTGACTGTCTATCAGCTTAAATCGAGCAGCATCTGTTAAATGAGTAGTCTGCACCTGATAAATTGTTTGTGAACCTTTACCCATCAACATAGGAGCCTGATACACGACCAACTCATCCAACAACTGTTGCCGTAAAAACTGACTCATTAGTGTAGGTCCAGACTCTACCATGACTTCATTATATTCCGTTGTTTTTAACCACTGTTGCAGTGCTTTAAGATCAACACCACCTGCATAGACAGGCAGTGTAATTATCTCCACCCCCATAGCAGATAACTGTTGTTGCTTTTTACTATCAGCCAATCCCTTACCCACAACCACCACAATGTTTCTGTTGTCTTGAGTACCGAATAACCTAGCATCAAGTGGCATAGAAAGACGGGTATCCAGAATAACCAAATCTGGCTGACGAAGCATAGGTTTGTTGGTTTCCCCCAAATGCTCTAACCGAGCATTTAACAGCGGATCATCCTGAATAACTGTTTTTACGCCAGTAAGAATGGCACAACTTTGCGCTCGAAGCGTCATCACATCCTGGCGTGCTTTATCACCTGTAATCCATTTACTTTCACCTGACGCGAGCGCCATACCCCCATCAATACTGATCGCAACTTTCCCAAATAACCAAGGCCCCTGTTGCTTCATTCGCTTGATATAACCGCGATTGAGCTGCAAAGCTTCCTCTTCCAGTATCCCTACATCCACCTGAAACCCTGCTTTTTGAAGCACCGCAAGACCTCGTCCTGATACCACAGGATTAGGATCTGTCATTGCCACTACAACACGTTCCAGTTTCAACTTTGCTAATGTTTGACAACAGGGTGGGGTACGACCAAAGTGCGAACAAGGCTCTAATGTCACGTAAGCAGTAGCACCTGCTAAATCATCGTTGGCCTGATTAATTGCTGCAACTTCAGCATGAGGCCCCCCAGCTCGCTGATGGAATCCTTCAGCAATGATTTTACCCTGCTTAACAAACACACACCCTACTCTGGGATTAGGTGATGTAGACCATAGTCCTTGCCGTGCTTGCTCTAACGCACGTCTCATGTATGCTTCGTCGTTCATCTACTATCCAAACTCAGTTCAAAATAAAGTCTGCTACTGTAGTAGCCATTCTTGCCTGATACTGACCACGTAAATACAACGTATAAAGCTGGTGATAATACCGTTCTTTGAGCGCTTGCACATCTTCAGTTAAGTCAGCTCCAAACAGAATATCTGCCCCACCCTTATGCCAGCTTTTTAAGCCTTCAATATTTTGAAAAGCCAATCCAAAATCAAATTTCACCATTCGCTGACACTGAAAAGAAGGTAGCGCATTCACATAACTATGATCATCTTTTCGCAGATCATCAAACGCTTGTAATGTAGAGCCCGTGAGTTCTTCTGCTATTTCTTTTTCGGACAAACGCTTTGTGTTAGGTACAGCACCACTTGCAGGCCAGGAAACATGAAGTTTACCTTTTTCCTCCAACACTTGCTTAAAACATTCATCCAGCGCCTGTAAATCGGTTAACCGATGTAGGCTATTAAAGATAAAAAGCGCCTGATAACGGTGTTGATATTCACGATTTGCCAAACTCGCCTGTAATGATGCAAGAGAGTCAAATGTCACCACAGAGACAGTTGTAGCCCATCCATTTTCTGCAAGCATTTTAACAACATTTTCAACATAGGGTTCACCGTCATAACTGATGATCAGCGTTTCACCTTGACCGTCAAATAAAGAGATCATTTCTTCAACGACAAACCGCTTGGCGACTTCAATGTTGGTAAAATTGACCACATCAGTAGTATGAGTCTTCATGGGCTTCTTACTCCATTAATCTATCGCTTCCAACACACTGGCATTAGCTTCACCTTCTCTATCCCCAATACTCGAATGCACCACCCAGGCAGGATCATCCGTAATCATAGAAATAGCACTTTTGGCATGAGCAATCGCACGTTGTGAAGCCACTTCAAACAAAGCATCCTGCTCATGTTGAGACTCAAAAATAAAACATTCCAACACATGTTTTCGAGCTTGAACTTTAGCCATTGCCAAGGCTATTGCAGCCTCATGTGCTGAAGTTAAATCTAACTCTTTAGGTCCAACCCAACCAAAAACAATGCAAATATCACACTGTTCTTGCTCCAATAAGCGAAGTGCTTCAACAGCCACTTCTTTGTGTCCAGGAACGGTTGTTTTTAACCAGGTAAGTTCGCTATTACAAATTTGCTTTGCTTGCTCAATTTGTTGAATTGCAAATTTGGCCATATCTACACGTGAAAATGCTGTATCAACTATGCCTACTTTTTTCATCATTATTTTCCATCACTAAATCCCACTGTTTAACCACTGCTGGATGTCCTACAAAGTAACCATATCCACCTTGACTATTATTTATTTTTCGTAGCACCACATCTGATGAATTGGCTAAACATGCAATAATCGGTTGTGCATCAAAAGCGTGCGGGGATAGGTTAATAATTCCACCAAGTTGCCCGGTGAGGAGTCCATAAAGATCAAAGCTGGGTGAACCTGATACACGAATATTTAAATCACTTAACGTCAGTTTCGTTAGGCACTCAAGCCATTGTTGTTTAATATGTTTTCGATAATGTCTGTTATACATT
>NZ_JAGSOY010000360.1 GCF_018837975.1 Zooshikella harenae
CTTAAGTTATTAGGATCAGGCCAACTTGATCTCATTTCTAGATAGTCAGCTAATTGTAAAATTCCTTTAGTAATACCTTTACTTGTCTTTCCATTTTGATTTAAGTAATAATGACAATCCCACATTTTATTTTCTTCTATTTTTTTTCGCCTGCCATTTGGCAGACTTAAGTCATAATTCTGATAATATTCACCTATTTTTTTAAATGAAGTATAAAAAAGTGACTCAGTAAAAGGAGCAAGCATCCCAACTGCTGCCATACTGTGTGCTGATAGTATATAAATGCTATGTTCCACAAGGTCTGCAAAATCGTCACCAGAATTTGCATCATCAATTTTTTTATTCAATTTCTTATATTCTTGCGAATTATTTTTTAACAAACTTTTTATAGCATCTAGTTGCCCAATTAAGTTTATGTGATCACAAAAAAACCACGCACGGTCATAATCAGATAGAGTATCAACACCTTTAGAAGAATATAAATATTTTTCCCAACACATTTTCAAGCACTCCCAAAAAAAACCAATAGTTATCCCTCTTGGTTAAATACTAGTCATATTTTAGGTAGTACAT
>NZ_JAGSOY010000361.1 GCF_018837975.1 Zooshikella harenae
AAAAGAAGTGATTGCTTCAATCTTAGGCGTTGCCTGGGTTGGATTAGCATTATATGTGGCAAAAGTGCATTCAAAACCAGCCGCCTACATAATGATACTTGTCTTGTTAGTGGCGTCAGGGGTCGAAAGGTATACCACTTATAAGCGAGCAAAAGCGGGTGATGCTTCTGCGCTTTATAACCTACATAATCATTTTCCTAAAGTACCGGTAATAATCCAATGGCTAGTATTTGCTGGCTTTTTAATCGGCTCGGTCTATTGTATCTAGCCGCTTTACCAAGGTAGGTTACAGTAACCCCACTAACTCTCCCCAGAGTCTCTTCATATGGTGCTAGATTGATTGTTCCCTTCTACATTGAAGGTAATGAACTGTATGAACTTTAGGATTATAAGGTTTTCTGGTAAAAGATGTGCCTAGTTCAAACAAAGAAATGCAACCCCTCACCTCAGAAATCAAGGGTTAAGGGGAATCACACATGGCTGTCAGGATATGAAAAGCTGTAGTAAGTGCAAGAAGTCATCGCCAATAGAAGAGCTATTTATACCATTAAAGTCAAAAGAGTTT
>NZ_JAGSOY010000362.1 GCF_018837975.1 Zooshikella harenae
GATACTGTCTCCGTTACCTGTTTGGACAGGTTATAAGGCCGCAGATCCTTTAAACGTACTGATAAAAAAAAATAACGTGTATATCGATATTGGCAGTGGCAACGCCAAGGCAGCTTTTGAGCTGTTGTACTTTGGGCTTTCTGTAACTGCTTTAGTCCTTGTATGCTTATATTTTTTTATGAGGGTAATTGCTCCATCTTATGAGCCAATTGATTGGCCACTAATTTTTGTATTAGGTGGGGCATGGTTATTAATTACACTTATTTTTATTTTCTATGTTATTTACTCTCACTTTAAACATGGCAAAGAAAACATGCAGACCCGCTTCAATCGGCAGCGCCGTGAAGTCGCTTGGGTGGATGATAAAAAACAGCTCCATCTTGTCCCTTGGGAGTCGTTTAAAGCGTGGGTCAGTAGCGCCAGTACGGTTGGCGATAGTGTCGCTTATCGGAGTGCTTTGCTTGGTATGGGGCCACCAGCCTACGATGACCCTCATGGTTTTATTGGGGTATGGCGTATGCCTTGTGGTGTTGAAATTTCAGGGATTATGCAGTGGGAATGC
>NZ_JAGSOY010000363.1 GCF_018837975.1 Zooshikella harenae
TTTTCCGAGGGAATATTCGGCTGCTCATCGTTATTCATGTGCTGGGTAAAGGCATTTTGTGTAGTGCTTTCTTTTTTCGGGGTAGCCGCTTCAGCCTTAGGCAGCGTTTCCAACAGTGCTTTGGCATCATCCGCCGCCATTCCGGATTTTACTAGGTGTATTGCGGTAGTCATTCGGCCTTCAGCGGCTTCACACTGCAAAATACCTAAACAACGCTCCCGTTCTTGCTGGATCGCACTGGCTTTAATGGCATCCGTATCAACGGGTTCTACGGCAGGTTGTGTGCTTTTTACTTGGGGTTCAGTGGGTGTAGTCATAATGGCCCTTGTATCGTTCAGGTGGTGAGTGAATACCGCTAACGCCTGGTTAGCGGGTAAAATCTGGTCTATCAAACCCATTTCTTTGGCTTGTTCGGAGGAGTAAATGGCGGCTTCTGTTTTACGAATCGCACTCGTCTCTAACTGACGATTGCGGGCCACCGTATCGACAAATAGCGTGTACAGTGAATCTATTTCTTGTTGAAAACGTTCTTTTACCCCATCAGGTAATGGTTGATAGGC
>NZ_JAGSOY010000364.1 GCF_018837975.1 Zooshikella harenae
GATGACCCTCATGGTTTTATTGGGGTATGGCGTATGCCTTGTGGTGTCGAACTCTCAGGGATTATGCAGTGGGAATGTATCCGTTCCTTTATGGAGCTAGGGCCTGATCATATACCTGATGTGGATATGAGTCAGCGAGATCCAAAACTACATTACCAAAAACGGCAAGCATTGCGTATTCAGGGAGAATGGAAATCTTGGATTAAGCACGTTATTGCTGATTGGTTTATGGGCCGCTTTTGGGCATTTAAATATGCAGCCTTAAAAGAACGGTTATACAGTGTTGAATTTTCGCCTGAAGCGGAAGAGTGGTCTAAACCTTTACCGGAAGAGCAATGGGCTAAGCCTTCTGCAGAGTTAGTTGAATTCGAAAAAAAGTGGCGACAACGCTACAAACGTCGTGAAAAATTCTTTGATATGGAACGCCGTATTGCCGAGGCGAAAGCTGAGGGACGCTATTATACGCCGGTTAATGAGTAATGTTTTATTCAATAAATATCATGCATCGGTGCTGAAACAGGCTCATTTATTCCACCCATGTCAGAAAGCCCTCCCTG
>NZ_JAGSOY010000365.1 GCF_018837975.1 Zooshikella harenae
GAAGGTCTTCAGTACACCGTCACCATCCACCTGGGCGATCAATTGATTGCGAGCATTGTAGTAAAAGGTGGTGGCCTGACCATTAGCATCGGTCTCACGAATTAGATTCCCCACCGCATCGTATTGGCGATTCACCATCGCGACCTGTGGCCGTGGCTGGCCGTCGACCTGATGCGCATTCTGACGCTGTTGGATCAGCTGACCCTGGGCGTTATAGCGGAACTCGGTGACCCGTGGTTGATCACTGTTAGCCCCGACGATGGTTTGGGTTTTATTGCCCAGTTGATCGTACTGATGACGGGTAATGATGGCCTGAGTGCTCATCAGTCCTTGCTCGACATCGGTCACTACCCGTACTTTCGGGGAGGTCTCTTCGATCAACCGACCTTGAGCGTCATAGGCATAGTGGGTGGTATTACCATTGCCATCGGTGGCGCTGATCTTATTGCCCAATGCATCATAGCTAAAGGTGGTGGTGACGCCAGCTTGTGTCGAACTCAGGATTTGACCAAAGGCATTCAAGGTATGCTGCTGGGCTATCACCCTATCCAAT
>NZ_JAGSOY010000366.1 GCF_018837975.1 Zooshikella harenae
AAAGGTTTTCAGTACACCGTCGCCATCCACCTGAGTGATCAACTGATTGCGGGCATTGTAGTAAAAGGTGGTGGCCTGACCATTAGCATCGGTCTCACGGATCATGTTACCCACCGCATCGTATTGGCGATTCACCATCGCGACTTGTGGGCGTGGCTGGCCTTCAACCTGATGTGCATTCTGACGCTGTTGAATCAACTGCCCCTGGGCGTTATAGCGAAACTCAGTGACCCGTGGCTGATCGCTGTTGGCACCGACGATGGTTTGGGTTTTATTGCCCAGTTGATCGTACTGATGACGGGTAATGATGGCCTGAGTGCTAACCAGACCTTGCTCGACATCGGTCACCACACGTACTTCCGGGGAGGTCTCTTCGATCAACCGACCTTGAGCGTCATAGGCATAGTGGGTGGTATTACCATTGCCATCGGTGGCGCTGATCTTATTGCCCAATGCATCATAGCTAAAGGTGGTGGTGACGCCGGCTTGTGTCGAACTCAGGATTTGACCAAAGGCATTCAAGGTATGCTGCTGGGCTATCACCCTATCCAAC
>NZ_JAGSOY010000367.1 GCF_018837975.1 Zooshikella harenae
TTCTCTCTTCTTCTTTTTCCTAATCAACATCAAATCTAGGGTGTCCTTTTCTTACCTTTCTTACCATAGACAATAGTTTTGTTCAATTCTTCATAGGTAAGCTGACTACCTTCAACGTTAGGTCTTACCATTAGCTCTTCAAAGCTTTCCTCACTAACCAGCTCTAATTGTTGATCAAAAACCAATATGCCATGCTCATATAACACAACAATTAAATTATCAACATTTAGTAACTCAAGATAATCATACCCCTCATTAACTAGATCAGTTCGGGACATTTTTACATAGTCCAAAAAAACTGGAGCAACACTTTGAACTTTAAAAATTGTATTAGAATCTGGGTTAATTAGTAGAGCTGCCGTTTCATCACTATTAAAGATAACGTCACACTTACCTTCTAGTTGGTCAGCATCAATATTCCTTTGCTGCTCAACCTCCCCTTCCCCACCATAAAAGGTAACTTCACGATTATCAAGATCAAAACTCCAAAACCCTCCTGAAGAAGAGGTAATTTCAAATTGTTCTTTACAATTAATATTCACAATATACCTAA
>NZ_JAGSOY010000368.1 GCF_018837975.1 Zooshikella harenae
TAGAGCTGGCGTATTATAATTTGTCATAGTCTATATGCTCCACGAACAACGTATCAACATCACAACGCTCCCTTTTCCTAATGGATTTTACTTGCGCCCATTTTTTTTCTATCGGGTTGAAGTCAGGGCTGTAAGGCGGAAGGAATTCAAGCAAAGCACCTGATTGCTCAATTGCATCAATGATATCCCTGCGCTTATGAAAGCTGGCATTATCCATGACAACCACAGCATTTTCAGGCAGCACTGGAATCAACTCTTGAGTTAACCAAGCATAAAATACATCACTATTGATACTCCCTTCAAAGAGCCCAACAGTTAAAAAGGTCATACCGACAATAGCGCCTATTGCATTGATACGACCCTTTGCTTGCCAATCATGAACACCATAGCAACGTTTGCCAGAGTGGGAATAGCCATGTATACGCGGCATATCCTGGGCAAACCCACTTTCATCCAAATAGACCATGAGCCGACCTTTTGACTTATGGGCGTTAATTTTCCCTTGAAAGGCTTCCCGCTTTTCCTCATTAGCTTTGGGATGTTTTAGT
>NZ_JAGSOY010000369.1 GCF_018837975.1 Zooshikella harenae
TTGTGTACGCCCGGCATGGGCATTGAACTTATGGGGTGAAAGTCCCCTGTAGGAAGATCACCTTTTAATCAATCTTAAACGATTAAAGGCTAACTACGAGTGAATGGCAAGGGCCTATCCGTAAGGCGTGGTCTGGAGGAAGCCGCTAACAACGTTGCGAGCTGATGAACAAGAACATCATATGAGGCGTAGGCTGGAGGCGAGATGGCACAAGACATCGAAGCCATGTGATCTAACGGCCACCGTAAATGATGCAGTTGTGCAACGAAGGTTCATGCTCTTATCCGGGGAGATCCAACATGCCTGCGTCCTTCGCTTCGCTGCGGAAAATACCAGATAAGAGGCTGGTTAATCAACTCTTGGCGCATCATTCGCTGCAAATGATGCGAGCAAAAACAGCAGCACCCACAGCAAAGCCAGGAAGCACTGAATAAAGTAATTTGTTCAGGGGTTGTTGGAAGTCAGCAGAAGGCATAGTAGCCAAACGCCTATCGTAATGGATAGGACACGGTGAAGGCCTGAACATTTAATCGAAGGAAAAAAAA
>NZ_JAGSOY010000037.1 GCF_018837975.1 Zooshikella harenae
CTAACAAAGTATGAACTTGAGTAGCAATAATCGGTTTATTAAGTACTGAATCTAAAACAACCAAACATAATATTCGTAGCGTATTAAATGAATAAAAAAATCACTAACAAGATAAACCAACGCCAGGTTATGGCTTTATTGTCTATCCAGGTTAATAATACATAAAAAATGGTTCCCGCCCACAAACCTTTCAGGCCACTACAACTTAGATCCACAAGTGAATATTTATTTTCTACCATCATAACCGCTTTATCAGCAGCAACGTCAATACCTACCCCTGACATCAAGCTTTCCACCCATTCAACAGATAATAAACGTAGTGGAAAACCTAAATAAATATCCAAATAACCTTCAAATGGTAGTAATAAAATCAATAATACAAGCGGCAATAACACTTTTGTCCATACAGCAGGTTGAATATAAAAACCTAGCAACCCATAGGCTGCGATCATTACCCATACCGCTGAAAAAATATTGATACTGATAAAGTGCTCATTAATCAAATAGCCTAAACAGCCAACGGATAGAACAAATAAAGGGCGCTTTCTAAAAAAAAATAGGCTACTTAGTTTAATTTTGTTGTCTATAACTGATTTAACAACGATTAAACATAAAATAAGACTGATAATAATATGAAATACATTGTGTGCCGATAATAATTGTTTGCCTATCCAAACAAATGTACTACTAAAAAGTGTTATTACTAAAGTGATTAAAATAATGCTATAGCAATAGTTAACAAACAATGGTTTGGATACAAGCTGATCCTTGGATAACGTTGTGCCAATGCTGTGGTTGTGCTCAATACTCATGTTTCTCGCTACCCATACTTATTATAGATAGCGTTATACAGGACTCATGTGCACAAGCCGCTAGGAAACAATGGAGGTTTTCAGGAAAGAGTGTGCAGATTTTGTGCAGAAGATACTTTTTTTACCGTTAATTCAAAGCAGGCTCCTTGTGAACAAGGCTTTACACAAATCGTACCACCATAGGCTTCAATAAGTGACTTTACAATACTCAGCCCTAATCCTGTACCATTATGCTCTCTTCTGGTGGTAAAAAACGGTGTAAAGACCTTGTCTTGGTTTCCTGGAGAGATGCCAGCCCCATTGTCAGTGACTGTTAGTGTCATCATATTGAGTTGTTCTTTAATATTGATTACAACCCGTGTGGCATCATGCTGTCGAGCATTTTCAATCAAGTTGATAAAAATCGTTTCCAAATTTTCCTTCGCAATCTTGATACCTAAAGTATCCGCTGTAGGTACAACAACCTGTATTCCTTCTTGCTGATATCTGTCAGCCAACTTATCAAGCACTGATTGCAGCAATGTTGCTTCATGAGTAATCGCCACATTATCAGCTCTGGCTAAGTCAAGTAGCCTTGATACAAGCTGTTTAAGCCGGTTTGTGTCTTGCAGAATATTGGCTAAAAATTGAGAACGTGTCTGCTGATCCATCTCATCCATATGATCAATAATCAACTCTACTGCACCCTGAATACTGGTAAGCGGTGTTTTTAACTCATGAGAAACATGTGCAGCAAACTCACGAATATAAGCAGAACGTTCGTGTAATGAAGTTGCCATCTTATTAAAACTATCCGCCAATAACGCGATTTCATGAGTGACAGGAAACGCTAATGGTGCCATCACCTGGTCTTGTCCTGTGGATACCTTTTCCACATTATTTATTAACCGATAAATGGGTTGCGTGACGGTATAGGAAGTAAATAAGGTAATGATGAGCGCTAATCCTAGAATTGTTGCGCCCGCAACAGCCACTTTGTCTTTTTCAGCATAAAGATGTTTAAGTATGTTCTTAGGTGTCCTTGATAAATAAACCACTCCCCATAAATGCTCATTTTGAATAATAGGTAAAGCCACAAATATTCTTATACCCGTTCCACGGCTTATTGAAACCAGTGCAGGTGGAGCCTCATCAGAAATTCGTTGTCGTATAGCCGTACTGTATTTTCCTTGCAGCGCTGCTTGTACTTCAGGTAAATGAGCAAAAGACAACCCCACTTCCTTTCTGCCGGTAATAACAGTTCCTTTAAAGTCCAATATTTTCATACCAGCCAAGGTATTTTTTTGACTTTCCAGCAACACAGGTAGCATCCATGTGCCCGCTTCTGTTGCCACAACATCAGGAACCTGGTTAGGCTTTATACCATCTGGTCGACGCGGTAACACATCATGTGAAGCCAAATCAAGCTGTGGGCGAATAGGATTATAATAATGATCAACGAGTGCCTTTTGTGGCAGCGATAATGCTTTTCCATAACCTTGATTGGAGCTAATAATATTACTTACTTTTGCTTTGTAGGTAGCAGATAATACGGCCGCTTGCGAGATTAATGATAATTCTGTTTGATGTACTAGATCATTTTCATAAATGCGGAAAAAAACAATGCTTCCTAATGGCAGGCATAAAATAACTAAGCCAACAATAAAAAAAACCGTGCGTAAACGCAGTATCGCTTTATAACGCCAATCGCCTAATTGCATGAACCCAGCTTATATCCAACACTATGCACAGTTTCAATAATCATGGCACACCCTAGCTGTTGGAACTTATGTCTTATATGCCTGATATGACTGTCGATGGTCCGACCACTTACATGTATATTATTTGAATAAGCCTGATTCATAATATTGTCGCGGTCAAACACCTTCTCTGGATAGCGTATCAATGTGTGCATAATAGCAAATTCTGTTGCAGTCAATTTCACCTGAGACTCACCCCAAAACACAAGATGCTTTTCCACATTCAAACAGAGCTTACCAACACTGAGTGTATCCTCAGTTCGAGCTTGATCATCTTTCGCACTCTCTTGTATTACGCGTTTCACCTCAGCTGAGTGCACGCGCTTTAGAATAACATTAACCCTTGCCACGAGCTCTCTTGGACTGAAAGGCTTCGTCACATAATCATCCCCCCCAATCTCTAAGCCAACAACACGATCAACTTCATCATCCCGCGAAGATAAAAACAAAATTGGCACTTCTGATACCTTACGAATAGCCTTACAGACCTCCAGTCCATCGTACTCAGGCATATTAATATCCAGAATTATCAGGTCGGGTTGCGTTTGCGTAAATACATCAAGTGCCATCTGACCATCTGCAGCTTCTACAGCCTGCATTCCAGCTTTTTTTAACGCAAATAGAATCACTTGCCGAATATGAGAATCATCATCTACGACGAGTATTGTACGCTCCATAGGATTACACCAGTCACACTTATTAAAACCTATCCATTTCTAAGTATATTCTTTTTTCAAGTGATTTATACCTCGTTATCCCCTAAGTGTAATGAAGACTATGGTGAACTGCATGCGCCTATTGACTCCATGGTATTCACATCTAAACCAACATTACGCTCGTCGTGCTCTGGCCTTGACGGGTTGTTATAATCTTTAACCGTATTCATCACACTATCAGCTGTTAGTTTGAATGTTAGAAAAATATCAAAACCGGCACTTTTAAGTCCTTTAGCCGTCCATTTATTACAGGTATTCATCATATAATAATCACCAACCCCTTCGTAAAACTGGCTGTTACCATAAATACCATGCTTAATTGAAATCACATCATTCTGCTTAGTACGCGCAAAACTATTACGAATAAACTGAATTAGCGACTGATAACCCTGTTCATTTAAGCAAACTTTTTCAATATGACTACCTGAAAAATAACCTTTTATATCATCAGGCACAGCAACAACATGAACCACCGATCCAGAAGGCCAAAATATAGCTTTTAAGGTAATGCTCGTTGTGATTTCTTTAGCTTGGTAAAACCCTTTATCTCCCCAACCAATTTCTAAATAAGGGGATTCTCCAAAACGTTCATATAACGCAGGAATTTTTGACTGAAGTGATTTGGCAGAAATAACAAATCCTGTATGCCAACTATTACTCACCACATAAATGACATAAGGCTGGTCTGATGGTGACTGAGAAACGTTTGTTCTTTCCTCATGTTGATAAGTGGTCTGTTTAGGATCAACCACATATGGCTTCGATGAACATGCACTGATTAACAATAAAATACAAAACAATACACCATATTTCATGTTGCTACCGCATACAACCATGCTATGCCCACTATTAACGAGAAAAAATTTTCAACCCCATGTTACACCCACAGCAGATTTCATCGTATATGCAAATAAAAGACATTTATCACAGTATTTTTTACTCGTCTTAACGTCTTTAGAGGTGCCCTTTACTTAACTTCCCCAAAACCATGCTGCATGAGTTAAAACCACAGCATAGGTTTTAACAGTGTTTCCGCGTTTTTCCATAAACTATTTTTGAAGTAGATATTCGTGACAGATATCAATTATTAAATATGCTTACCAACAATCTTTGTCATTTTTTTTTAAACTCTTCATTAGAATCAGTGATCACAAGTACTAACAGGCATGCTGATTTTAGCGAAGTATGTAATGAAGTATAAAAGGAGAAGCAATGAAAACCTTAAAGACATGTTTAACCATTATCTCTGTTATTTTTCTGATTTCTTGTACATCTGCACGTGTTCACAATATTGAAGGTGGTG
Source organism: Zooshikella harenae (assembly GCF_018837975.1). Classification (GTDB taxonomy): domain Bacteria; phylum Pseudomonadota; class Gammaproteobacteria; order Pseudomonadales; family Zooshikellaceae; genus Zooshikella; species Zooshikella harenae. Next base: position 4,571 of record NZ_JAGSOY010000037.1, read on the forward strand.
CGCTACCTACCACCATGCAAGGTTATCCTTATCAATTACACAAAGTAAGAAGCGCTATCATTCGTGCGTGTCAAACTCGAGGTTGGAATCCATCTATACAACGCGATGGAAGTATCATCGCCAGTATCAACGTCAGAAGCCATTTCGCAAAAGTACGCATTACTTACAATAGACGCTCTGTCAATATTCGATACATGGATAGCCGTAACCTTAAGCACGCAAATGGCAAAATTCACCGAAATTACAACCGTTGGATAGATAAACTATACCACACAATCAATGATGAATTAGCCAGATAATAAAGAGTTATGTTGAAAATATACCCACGAAAGAAGGTATAAATTGAAAGGAAGATTGAACCCTGGCACTTATCTCTTTATGGGTATGTACCCCTTATATAGATAAGCGCCAGACTTAAAACATCATTCGATATGACAGCAGGCTATTTTATTCGTGTCTTTTCCTTGCCAGTGGTAGATTTCCACTTGTGCAGGGTCACAACCACAACAACCTTGCTGACAACCTGCATTATCTGTTTTCTGAATAACACCCTTCCGTAACCAATGTTGTAACATGCCACGTAAGGCATCAGCAGGTGTCGAAAAATGCTGACTTAATTCCAGCAAAGAAACTGTTCCACGCTGTTTAATGTAGTTTCTTAAATTAAGTAACACCGTTTAACCCCAAGTAACATGGTTTAATCCACTACCGATTCAGCCCGATAACTTGAAACGTCTTTCTGACTTTGTGCGTAGTAACGCATGCCAAATAAAGTAACCAGAAAAGCGATGACCAAACCTAATGACCACATCAGAGAACTTTCCGGGTGGCCCGCAAAAGTACTCATTTGATAGTAAACACCGGCAATAGTGTAAGCCATTAAAAGGGTCCATAGACTGACAAATAATGACCACCGGCCACTGGTTTCTCGATAAATAGCACCAATCGCGGCAACACAAGGTGTGTAAAGCAGAATAAATAGTAGATAAGCAAATGCCGCTGCTGAACTGCCAAAGAGTGTTTGCATTACTGAATAGGTAGAAGTACTAACTTCCTGCTCTTCTGCAGCAGCCGTTTTATCATGGGTATCACCAATGTTTAAACCGAGTGGGTCCAACCAAGTATCTAGCGCATCAGACAAGTTTGCAGGTACCGTAGCAAAAGCTTCCTGAATTCCTGCTATCAGATCGTATTCGGCACCTTCTTCTCCAGCCTCATTTGAACCCATTTGGGTATACATGGCGTCTAACGTACCCACTACAGCTTCTTTAGCAAAGATCCCGGTAAAAATACCGACAGTTGCAGGCCAGTTTTCTTCAGTAAGACCAATAGGTTTAAATAAAGGTGTTATTTGTTGTCCAATTTGACTCAGCAAAGAACGCTCAGTGTTTTCATTACCAAAAGTGCCATCTGTGCCAAGTGAGTTCAACATACTTAACACCATTACCACCATCACAATCATTTTACCGGCCTTGGTAATAAAAGAACGTAGCCGATCCCAGGTTCGAATACATACTGAGGTAAACGAAGGCATGTGGTAATCGGGCAACTCCATAATAAAGTGAACACTCTCACCCGGTAGCAGCGTTCTTTTCATCAACAGTCCTGTCGCGACTGCCGTTATAATACCAATGAGGTATAATGCAAAGACAATGTTCTGACCATTATCCGGAAAAAATGCAACAGCAAACAATGCATAGACTGGCAGCCTGGCACCACAGGACATAAAAGGCGCCATTATAATGGTTAAAAAACGATCCCGCTCATTTTCCAAGGTACGTGCGGCCATTACCGATGGCACATTACAACCAAAGCCAATCAGCATAGGCACAAATGACTTGCCTGGCAGACCTAAATATCGCATCAACCGGTCCATGACAAAGGCTGCACGCGCCATGTAACCAGAGTCTTCCAGTATGGATAAAAATAAAAACAAGCAACCAATAATAGGAATAAACGTTGCGACGGTTTGGATACCACCACCAACGCCTTGTGCCAACAGAGTATTTAACCAGTCTGGCGCACTGACAGATGACAGCAGATAACCAGTACCATCAACGAATAACGTACCCGCCAAAATATCAAACAAGTCAATGAACGCACTGCCAATGTTGATGGTAAACATAAACATGACATACATGACCAGCAAAAAGATGGGGAACCCTAGCCAGCGATTTAAAACCGCTTGATCGATAAACTCTGATACCCGCGCCGAAGCTGGCCGTGTTGTGGTAATGGTTTGTTCTGCCAGTCTGGCAATATGCTGGTAACGGTCATTGGCAATTAAGATATCAAGGTCTTCTTGCTGACTCTCAGTTATTTCTGCACGATATCGTAGCAGCAAGTCATGTGTTGTATGATCTAAGCGAACGGGTAATGCCAGCTCCCCTTCTAATAATTTTAGTGTCAACCAACGACGAGAAATAGATCCAGATAATTCTGCAGATACTTCAGCTAACTTTGGCTCAAGCGCCTCAATTGCTTGTTCAATGGGCTGACAAAACGAAAATGTCGTGGCAAAAGATTTAGGGCTGGCAAGGTAATCATTGATCGCCTGTTTCAGCTCTATTATGCCTTTTTTTCGGCTAGCAACCACAGGAATAACAGGACAACCCAGCAGCTCAGCCAGTTTGGCACAATCAATCTGTTTACCATCACGGCTAAGCATATCCATCATATTTAACACTACTAGCACGGGTTTCCCCATTTCCAACAGTTGTAATGTTAAATATAAATTACGTTGAAAATTAGCCGCATCAATAATATTTACAATCAGGTCAGCTTCGTTAGAAATTACATAATCCCGGGCGATCTTTTCATCCAAAGACACAGTTTCATCAATAACGTCCAGAGAATATGTCCCAGGTAAGTCAACCAGATCAATTGTCTGCTGATTAAAAGAGTACTGTCCTGTTTTCTTTTCGACAGTAACACCTGCCCAATTACCAACCTTTTGTCTAGCACCGGTCAGCGCATTAAATAGAGAGGTTTTACCGCAGTTTGGGTTACCAACGACACATACAGTAGCTTTAGCTTGTGAACGATCAGCTACGGTCATGAATTCACCTCCACCTTAATAGCCTTTGCCTCTGCCCGGCGTAAGCTCAATTTAAAGCCACGTACTTCCAGCTCCATGGGGTCTCCCAATGGGGCAACACGAACAAGCATTAATGAGGTACCCGGAATCAACCCCATGGCTAATAGCTGTCGTCGGTAAGCAGGATTGTCATTGCTGATCGCCAATACTGTAGCACGCTGTCCTACAGAAAGGTCTTGAAGGGTTGCTGTGTCCATGCTGTGCTGAACTCTTTACTAATACTAAAAAATACTACGCGGAATCAATAAATAAGAATCAAGGAGCTAATGAGAATCACACTCACCAAAAGACCCAAAAAATCTGCTCAACCGAGAGCAGATATAAAACTTATGATGTTGTCACTCTAACAAAGCCTTAAAAAGCCTTAAATAGCCATATTGATACGCATCAATCAAATGCTATTCATTATCATTTCGGTAGTATAAAGGATACTATGCAGCAAATCACTTACTTTTTATGGTGATTTGGGCTCTCGAAAAAAAAACACATCCTTGTGGCCTGGAGGGCTTAATGGCAGCTCAATTGCTAATTGAGCTGGTAGCATGAGAATTACTGTAAAAGGTTGTTAACGCTTACGAATATAACGTGACAGTCTATAGCTCGCTAACAGTACTAATAAAAACCCAATCAATAATACGGCACTAGGTTCAGGGACAGCTAAAGGACTTAATCGAGCAAAGGTGTATAACGTTGTACTGGCATTTTCTGCTGTAAAATAATTTGGCCCTGGTTCAGCTGAAGCACCTGTTTCATCGAATGATGAATAAATCAGTAACTCATGAGGGAGTCCATCAATTAATAACTCAATAAAAACAGGAAACCCTCCTTCAGTGGTAAGTAAAAAAAAGTCATCACAGAAAGAACCTCTTGGATTGCCAAAAATACAAAACCCAGGGTTATTCAATGTCTCATTAAAAGCCAGATTAAAAAGGCTAATTAACGTAGTGCCTTCCTCACCAACAGGAACCAAATCATCTGCTACATCAGGGCTAGCAAGCAGAGCCAAGGTTAGATCAGTTAATGGAAGCAGTCCTAAAGTATTATGGTTGACAAACACATCTGTCACAGGGCCGTCAGTACTTGATAAACCTAATGCACCTAAAATTTGAGCCGACAATAATGTTGCCGCAGCAGGATTAAGTACATTATTGTTGTGGACTAACTGGGAAATTTTCTCAGGTGCTCCATCTGCATTCAATGAAATGTCATGATAACTTGTTAGCACCAATGAGCTTTGCAACAAATCAGGATTAAGACCAGATTCATCAGATGGCTCTCCCCACACCAATGAACTCATTGTCGCTGTACCACCTTCCGCTATGGGATCAGTCACAATGACAGCAGGGGGACCAGGATCAGGGGTTAAAGCAGGATTTTGAAAAATACCACTACTCGGTATCAGGTCCAGCTTCAGCATCGTGGCCTGTGCAGCCACTGATAACATAACTGTCGTGCTGCATATTAGCATCCCGACATACGTCATTAGTCTCATGGAATTTCCCCATTTCAGTAAGCAATAGAAACAGAAAAATCATGAGCATAAAAAATGCCATAAAATAAAAAACAAACTGAAACAAAACCTTAATTTTTTAACTTAAACTCACTCTTTTAATAATTGCAAAAAAAACAAACAGACAAAAAAGGAGGAGATAACCTCCTCCACATGAAAAAACAGATATGACTTAATGTTTTTTACGGCGTCTTGCTACTAAGCTTCCCATAACTCCAAATAAACCTGTTAACATCATTCCTATACTTGTTGGTTCAGGAATAAGTGTTAAAATCCCAAATGTGTATAAATCAGTTGCAGCAACCTCAGGGGTATAATACAACGGACCTGATTCAATAGTTGATCCATCAGCATCAAATGATGAGTAAATAAATAGATCATGTAATTTATCATCTATATACACATCAAAGTGCAGTGGAAAGCCACCATCAGTCATCAAACTAAAGAAATCATCACAGGTTGATCCGAATGGATTAGGTGGATCACAAGGAATAAAATTGGGTGTTTCAGTAAAACCAATATCAAATAAACTGATAATTGTTGTGGGATACTCAGCTGGAGGTACAATATCACCTGGTACATCAGGATCTAATACCAAACCACCACTCAATAAACTCAAAGGAACATCACCACCTTCAGTTTTCAAGAAAATATCACCTAATACACCCATACTGCTGCTAACAGATAGAGCCCCTAAAATTTGCGCAGTTCCCAAGGTTGCAGCTGTTACACTGACGACATTATTATTATGTGTTAAAACCGACAGTTCATAAGGAACACCAAGCGCATCAATTGAAATAGTCTTGTGACTTACTAAATCCAGATTACTCTGCTCTAAACCAGGGTTAAGCCCACTCAAGTTAGAAGGTTCCCCCCAAAACAATGTACTACGTGTATCCAAACCACCATTATAAGCAAAATCATTAACAATAGTTGCTGGTGGAATACCTGGTGCTGTTACCACAGGATTTTGAAAAATACCGGTATCATCTACCAAATCAAAATCCAAAAAACCAGCCACTGCAGATTGCCCTGCAATTGCAGAGAAACCTATGGCAGAAGATAATGCCAGTGCCTTAAACGTTTTCATCAAACCCTCCCATCAACACAAAAAAAATATCCAAAAGCAATTCTCACTGGCTAAGAACGCATGGATAATGCCAATTTATTTTTCTCTTTTTTTTTCATACAGATAGTAAAAACAAAAAACAAAAAACCAGGTAGTCACGCTATTTGTGATAAGCACTCAAAACACATTTTTTATCAAAAACACAAAAAAACAACCGATAAACCAAAAAAACACGACCCCCACTTAATAAAAATTAAATATATTTTAACTATTATCTTCACAATCACTTTATTATTCTTTATTGATTCAACTTATTAATTTAATAAAGCTGTAGTAATATCCTCCAATGTCCTCAACCAAGAATAAAAATAAGGACATTAGCCTCATGAATGAGATATTTGATTTTGTAATCGTAGGTTCTGGCGCTGCTGGAAGTGTGCTTTCGTTTTATCTTACGCAAGCTGGCGCAAGCGTCTGTTTAATTGAAGCAGGCAAGTCTTTTTTTCCTGGTGAATACCCTACTGATGAACTTACCGCTAACAGCCAACTTATGTGGCATGGTGGTGCTGACCTCAATACGCAAGCTAACCTGATTTTATTACGTGGGAAAACGGTTGGTGGAGGTACAGTCATAAACCAATGTTTGCTAGATCGTTTTGATACCTTTGCCTGGAATCTGTTCAAACAAAGCAGTGACGTTACCTGGTTCACTAATGAAGTAATGCATTCGCATTACTCGGCAATAGAACAACAACTTTCTATACAAACGATTACCGAATCGCATTGGAATCACAATGCAAAACTCTATGCGAATGGTTTTGAAAAACTAAAGCTTGATTATGCTCCACTACAACGCGGACAATCTCATTGTAATAATATGGACTGTATTGTTTGTCTGGGTGGATGTAACAGAAACTCAAAGCAAAGTATGCCGACCACCTTTCTTAAACTGGCTTTAAGACAAAAACTCAAGCTAATAAGCCAGTATTATGTAACCAATATTATTCCAGGGAAAAACATGATTTCTATTTATGGAAATCATATAACAGGTCCCAGAGTTATTAACGCACGTCATTGTATATTAGCGGCAGGAGCACTAGGTACTACTGAAGTGCTTTTACGAACGGGCTTTGCCAAAAAACTACCTGCGCTTGGTAAAGGATTTTACTGTCATCCTCAGTTTATGTATTTAGCCCAGTGCAAAGAGCCTGTAGATGCGCATTTAGGAAACTTTCAGGGCATTAAATCAACCGATACCCGCTTTCGTAAATTGGGTTTTAAGCTTGAAAATGTTTTTGCACGCCCTATTGGCATTGCACTACTAAAATCGGGTTATGGTCTTGATCACCAAGCCTTTATGCAAAAGTTTCGGCATTTAGCCTGTATAGAAGTAGCTATTCGTGATGAGTTTCCAGGCCTTATTACGTTAGAAAATAATCGACTTGCTATCAACAAAACATTAAATGATAGCGATAAACAAAAAGCTAATAGCGGAAAAGAAGTCGTTTTTGAAATATTCGATCAAATTAATGCTGTACTCAAAGAGCAACCAACCTACCCTATTGGACTACACTTAATGGGCGGTTGTGCTATGGGTCATCATATTCAATCATCAGTGGTAAATGAACAATTTGGCGTATGGGGTGAGCAACGCCTTTCTATTGTTGATGGCTCTATTTTTCCTGTTGCCCCAGGCATTAACCCATCACTAACCATTATGGCGCTTGCTCACCGAGCAAGTCAGTTCCTGCTGAGTCAGCATACTACTATACAGAAGACGACTAATGACATCCAAGTACCTACAGCAACATCAACTGAATACGCTTAAAAAAATGGGTGACATTTTAATTCCTGGCGATAATAGTCTACCTAGCTTTTCGTCAACGGGTTGCTTATACCAAATTGATACTGTTTTACAAGCAACACACCCTGATGATGTCAATGCGTTACGTAAATTATTAACTGTCTTTAGTATAATCCCTAAACAATTATTAAATTTATTGCTCCCCGGAATTTTAAAACTAGCCAAACTTCCTGGTGTATTAGGAACCCCTTTTCGACAATTTGAATTTGCCACAAAAGGACTACTTATGTCCTTATACTACTCAGGCTTATCGACAGAGTTCAATGAATACAGTAGTGTCCATAGCAAAATAGGTTATCAGGTCACACCACCCAGACCTGTTGAAGAGCCACCGAAAACTAATAATCAAGAGGACATTACCCTTCATCAATAGGACTAAACCTATCTATAGCCATAACGAAGGATTGCTCAATGCTTAAATACTCTTCATCTACAACCGCTCAAGATGGAACAACGCTATCACCTGATCAAGTTATACAACAAGCTCGTCAATCTTTTCAACATAATCAAATTTACTCCATCAAACAACGTATTGCAGAAGTTAAACGTGTCATTGAGTATATTCGCTTAAACCGAGAAAGTATCACTGATGAATTAACCCAGGCAACAGGTAAAACACGTACTGATGCGCTCGTATCTGAAATTTTAGGTGTTCTTGATAATTTACACTGGAATTGTAGTAACGCAAAACGCATTTTCGCTGAAAAAAAAGTACATACGCCTATTACACTGCTTGGTAAATCATCACACATCCGACACGAACCCTATGGAGTAATTCTATTAATAGTCCCCTGGAATTACCCATTACATATCAGTTTAACATTTGCCATTGGGGCTTTTTTAGCTGGGAATAGCGTAATCATAAAACCCTCGGAACATACACCGATGCCAGGTTTACTTGAACGTATTTTTTCCACTGCACCTTTATTAGCGTCCTGCATACACGTTATTTATGGTGATGGCGCGATTGGTCAACAATTGATTGATGCTAGACCAGATAAAATTTTCTTTACGGGTAGTACAGTGACCGGCAAAAAAATTCTGCGTCATGCCAGTGAACTGGTAGTTCCGGTAGATGTTGAGTTGGGAGGCAAAGACCCAATGATTGTGTTTGAAGATGTTAACCTTCAACGCACAGTAGCAGGTGCGCTTTGGGGAGCCATGACCAATGCGGGCCAATCCTGTACATCAGTAGAATTACTGTATATACAACGTTCTATTTTTACCCCCTTTATCACCCAATTTAAGCAAGCAATGGAGCAATTGGTTATTAATACGGGTGACCAGGGAAATGCAGATGTAGGCGCTATCACAACGAATTTTCAAGCGGAAATTATTCAAGAACATTTAGACGACGCAAAACGTAAAGGTGCAACGTTATTTAGTGTTGGGCAAGCAATTTCTGCATCCAGCCGACTGATCCCCCCTACCCTCATCACGGATGTCAACGAAGATATGTTAATTGTGCAAGAGGAAACATTTGGTCCTGTGGTTTGTGCCATCCCTTTCGATAGTGAAGATGAAATTATTCGGCTAGTGAATCAAAGTCCTTATGGACTAAGTGCCAGTGTATGGAGCAAAGACCTTAAACGCGCTAAACGTGTCAGCCATGCGCTACAAACAGGTGCCGTATCGATTAACAATGTCATGCTAACAGAAGGTAACCCTGCTTTACCCTTTGGTGGTGTTAAGGAAAGTGGTTTTGGCCGAGGAAAAGGCGAAGAAGGCTTATTGGCGTTTACTCGCAGTAAAGCCATTATTATTGATAAGCAAAGTGGAAAAAAAGAACCTAACTGGTATCCGTATACATTGAAAAAATACCAATTATTTGGTGAGTTAATTGATGCTTTATTTCGTCAGGATTGGTTAAAATACATTAAGCTGGCATTGGTTGGTGGTAAGCTAGAAAAAACGTCACAACAGAATAGAGGTGATTAACAATAATAAAACAAATCCGCTTGGCGTAAAAAATCACCCTTTCTGCAAAACATGAGAGGGTGATTATTGAGAGAGGTGATAAGCATTAAATATAGTCACACACTTCAGATAAAGAATATTTTTGAATATTGGGCACTTCAGCCTGTTCTGAAGGGTATCCAGTTACCAGCAAAAGAAAGGGGCGCTCATCTGCTGGTCGCTGCAAAATGGTATTAAGAAACTTCATGGGGCTCGGTGTGTGTGTCAGCGTAGCCAGACCAGAAAAGTGCAAGGCTGTTATAAGCATTCCGCATGCAATACCAACAGACTCCGCCGTGTAATAATTTTTCTTTTTTTGCGCTTCATGATAAGTAAACTTCTTAAGAAACACTGCAATCAAGTAAGGGGCAGTTTCCAAAAACGGTTTATGTTCATCTGTACCTAAAGGCGCTAAAGCTTCCAGCCACTCTTCAGATGCCCGATGTTGATAAAAGGCTTCCTCTTCAGCCTCAGCCCCCTGACGAATTTCCTTTTTGAGTTCATCACTGCTTACAACAACAAAGTGCCAGGGTTGTTTATTGGCACCACTGGGAGCAGAGCTGGCAGATAAAACTGCATTATCAATAATCTCTCGAGCGACAGGTCTTGATGAAAAATCCCTGACGGTACGACGTTGCTTAATCATTTGGTAAAACTCACGAGAACGCAAAAGCATGTCTTCTGGTGAGTACTCAGTGAAGGTCAAAGGGATAAATGGTACTGGTTTCATCATCCAATTCCTTTTGGGTTTCTTATGTCCTATCAGATCACTATGTACAGTTTCAGAGTTAGTATAGAGAGTTCTAAAGGAAAAAACTAATCAAACCACTGAATACACATTTCAGCAGTTTATTTCGCAAGAAAGAGTAATAGACAACGTCTATTCAATTGACAAAATAGGTTGAAGAGCTAAACCTCATAAAAACGAAGGCCAGAATAAAACTTCAGTTACTTAGTGTTAACTGACCATATTTATTTTACAAAAATCAACATCACTATGATGGCCTACCCAATGGCCAAAAATCGGAAGCAAAGGCGAGCAAACAAAGCCTCTTTCACGTAACTTTTTCTTGGAAACTTGACTTGCTTTATTATCAGCATCAAACAAAATACTTTCACTTTCCTCGCAGACAGGAAGCAATAATGATATTGGTATAATTATAAATAATATTGTGCCACACCATACACTGCCTCTAGTTTTATAAACCCATACTTCACCCAAATTACTTTTGTTTTTTCAAATAGTTCTCCTTTTTTAGCGAGATAGTCTTTCTTTAATAAAAGATCATTATAAAACTAATAGAATGTATTCATTATTACAACATACTTTAAGTCTACTTTAGCTTACTTAATACTTGCTTTAACATACTGATTATATGCTCAATTTCTGATCGAGAAACAATCAATGGAGGAGACAACGCAATAATATCACCTGTCGTACGAATCAAAACGCCTTGTTCAAAAGCATCAAGGTAAGCTTTAAAAGCACGTTCAGTTGGTTTATTTTTTTTTGGTTCTAATTCAATAGCCCCTACCAAGCCAAGATTTCGTATATCAATCACATAGGGTGAGTTAACCAGACTATGCAAACCTTCCTGCCAATAATCTGCAAGTTCTGCAGCTCTATGTAATAAGTTTTCGTCGTGATAGGTTTCTAATGTTGCTAAAGCAGCCGCACAGGCTAATGGATGCGCAGAATATGTATAACCATGATAAATGTTTATAGCCGTGGCATCATCTTGATAAAAGGCATTATAAATTTTATCTCTGACAAACACAGCTCCCATAGGCACTGAACCATTCGTTAAACCTTTGGCTGTCACCATTATGTCAGGGGTAACACCGAAGTAGTTAGCCGCAAAAGGCTCACCTAATCGTCCAAATCCCGTAATTACCTCATCAAAAATTAAAAGCACACCATACTGATCACATATTTCACGTATTCGTTGTAAATAGTTTATTGGTGGGACTAATACCCCTGTTGAGCCTGCTACAGGTTCTATTATTACAGCAGCAACGGTTGATGGATCATGTAAAAGGAGTAATTGCTCAAGCTGGTCCGCTTTTTCAACCCCATAAACAGGTTGACCCAAGCTAAATTGGTTTCGAGCTAAATCATGGGTATGAGGTAAATGATCAACTTGCGCTAATAAATTAGGAAACAGTTTCCGATTAACCGAAATTCCCCCCACAGACATTCCACCAAAGTTCACTCCATGATAAGCTCGTTCACGACCAATTAAGCGGGTTCTTCTCCCCTCACCCGTTATCTGATGGTAAGCTAACGCAATTTTTAGTGAAGTATCAACGGACTCTGAACCCGAATTGGTAAAAAATACATGGTTTAAATCTTCAGGGGTTATCGCTATAAGTTTTTCAGCAAGTTCAAATGCTTTCGGGTGTCCCATTTGAAAAGCCGGAGCATAATCCAGTGTAGCCACTTGTTGTTGTACAGCCGCAACAATTTTTTCACGATTATGTCCTGCATTTACACACCAAAGCCCTGCAGTAGCATCAAGAATCTGTCTTCCTTCTGGGGTCCAATAATACATCCCTTTAGCTTTTTCCAGGAGACGAGGATGTGCTTTGAAATGTTGATTTGCGGTATAACCCATCCAGTAAGCTTCTAGCTTGCTATGTTTATTTTTTTCTTCCATGGCATTATTGCCTTTTATTTTTTATACACAAAGTGAAGGGAATTTATTGTTATTGAACAACTTCATATTGCACTATAAACAAAAATTGGAAGCATAACATCTATCTAGCGCTAGGAAGAACCAGGGAAGGATTCACGACGTGTTCGAAGGGCACTATTAATGGCAAATGACTTAACACTTACATTAAGGGTTAGCGCCCAATGACAATTAACTATTAATAGCTGTTCTGTTAATTATCAATACCCATTAACTTTCTGAAGCCGTAAGCAGTGATTGCACAATACGAGATGCTTCCTGCTCAGACAAACCTGTTACAGTGAGTTTCTGTCCTATTTTTTCTCTAATCTTAGTACCCGCACTTACCAGCGTGCCATCAATACTGATCGACATCCGTTGCCCTAAGTGTTTCCTTGTGAAGTGAGCTAACTTTTGCCCAAACTCGTCTGATAATTCTATATCAATGACAGGACCATTAAAATTATCCTTATTTAGTTCAGCAAAAAGAACGTCATCATTGTTAGCAACGAGGTCTTCACCGTTTACGCGAAACGCAATGTCAGCCTGAACAACTGATGACAAGCACCAAAGCAATCCAATATATAACAGCCCAAACTTTTGCATATCAACACCCTCCATGGCAAATCAATAGATTGTCTAATCGATCCTAAAGTATAGCGCCAGCTGTTAAATTCGACGATAAAGCCTTCATGAAAACGCTTTAAGTACTTAACCCTTCGGATCAGGCCAACCCTGCTCAACATAATTCGCTCAGGCTTTAGTCGCTATTCCGTTAGCCCCTCAAAAAAAAGAAGCCTACTGGCTTCTTTTTTATTTGGTTCCAAAAATTTTATCACCTGCATCCCCCAATCCTGGAAGAATGTAACCTTTTTCATTCAAGCGTGTATCTACAGATGCCGTATAAATAGTCACATCGGGATGAAGCTTGATAACACGCTCAATACCTTCTGGAGCCGCAACCAATACAAGTACGCGTATTTCCTTACAGCCCTTTTCTTTCAGCATGTCAATTGTCGCAATCATTGAACCGCCTGTTGCCAGCATAGGATCAATAACCAACGCCATACGCTCATCAAGATCACTCACCAGTTTTTCAAAGTAAGGGACAGGTTCAAGGGTTTCCTCATTACGATACAGGCCTACAACACTGACCCGAGCACTTGGAATCAACTCCATTACGCCATCAAGCATGCCTAGGCCCGCTCTCAGAATGGGCACAACGGTTATCTTTTTCCCTTTAATCTGTTTTACATTAACGGGTCCTGCCCAGCCTTCTGTTTCGTAGTCTTCTAGAGGAAGATCTTTTGTCGCTTCATAAGTCAGTAGACATCCTACTTCACTTGCCAGTGTGCGAAACCCTTTAGTACTTATGTTCTTATTTCGCATAATCCCCAGCTTGTGTTGTACAAGAGGATGTTTTATTTCAAAGACGCTCATGGATAACCTCAAATCAACATCAACGAAACAGCATCGCCAGATTAAGGTACATACAGCAAACATAAGGTGTTAAAACGACGCGTTTTAGCATATGCTGCTGTTAGTAGCCCCCCTAGCAGACACAGTGTGGTCATATATTTATACTCTTCGCGATAGGTATAACTGACATATGACAAAATTACTTCATTTGCTACAGGCAAATTGGCCGTATTCTACCTTGTAACGAAACATCTGCCTAATCCTTTACAATCAGCCACCGCTTTTTTGTTTTCCTTTTATAATGACCCATTATTTTTTGCCTATTGTTTTACAAAAAAGACAAGGCAGATGACTCCTATATAAGGGTCTGTTAACACTCTAGATGAGTACTAGCCAAAAACCTGTATCTTTAGCCACGACGTATGTGTCTGCTAAGTGTAGTCTGAATAAGGAGTGCATCAATAGGCATTTGGGGCTTGCTCTCAGACGTGAGTCACTGTATTGTTCCCGCCCTTAATGGTAGCAAAATTGATGGTCACCTGAAGTTCAGTAAACAAATAGCCTCTCATCAGCCATTTGCTTGCTCGTATGAAGTAATCGTGCAAACAGCTTCATATACACTCTACATCACCAGGTGCTAAACCAAAGCGAATCATCTTAGGTTTCATCAAACATAAATACGAGGTTCCCAATTCATGTCTGCAGATCTTGAGCATATTAAACAGGTTTATGCCGAAGCCGACTGTTTATACACTGAAGCTGAAGTGGAAGCAGCGATTGAGCGCATGGGACAAGCCATTACCGCTGAACTCGCAAACAGTAACCCATTAGTCTATTGCATCATGAATGGTGGCCTGGTTGTCAGTGGCAAACTGCTCACTAAACTGAATTTTCCACTTGAAGTTGACTATATCCATGCAACGCGTTACCGCCAAGAAACTACTGGTGGAGCGTTAGATTGGAAAGTTCGCCCAAATACATCAATGCAAGACCGTACTGTGCTCATTCTGGACGATATTCTTGATGAAGGTCATACCCTGGCAGCAATCGTTGACTTTTGCAAAGCCCAAGGCGCTAAAGATGTACAAACTGCTGTACTGGTTGAGAAAAAGCATGACCGTAAAGGCGTTGATTTAAATAGTGACTATATTGGTCTACAAATAGAAGACCGCTATATCTTTGGCTATGGAATGGACTACAAAAGCTACTGGCGTAACGCACCAGGGATTTTTGCTTTAAAAGGCCATTAATTGATTACCGTATCTGTTTAACGTTACGGTCTACTTTAATATGCAATGTCTGTCAGACTTATTATGTTCAGACATTGCATAGTTCTAATGTATTACCACAATGTACTGTCACAATGTACTACCACATTGAATAACGGTACTTGTAACATAGTACATTAAGTCATGTCTAAGCAACGTGTGTCCATTTGTCATCGTGGCTATACGCTGTATGGGCTCTGCACACCTGATAGCAAAAAATAAAATGGCACAACTCTACTTTTACTATTCAGCAATGAATGCGGGCAAGTCAACGGCTCTGCTACAGTCAGCACATAACTATAAAGAACGAGGCATGGAACCTCTTCTATTTACAGCTGCCATCGATGATCGCTTCGGCAAGGGAAAAATCAGCTCTCGTATTGGCCTATCAGCAAATGCTCATTTATTTCAGGGCCAAGATAACTTTTTTGTTACCATACAACAGGCAAGCCAACAACAAAACATTCACTGCGTTCTGATCGATGAAGCTCAGTTTCTCACTAAGCTACATGTTGCAGAACTGTCAGAAGTCGTTGATCAACTGGATATTCCTGTGCTTTGTTATGGACTTCGTACCGATTTTAAAGGCGAGTTATTTGAGGGTAGCCATTACTTACTTGCCTGGGCAGATAAAATCAGCGAATTAAAAACGGTCTGCCACTGTGGTCGTAAGGCAATAATGGTTGCACGGCTCGATGAGCATGGCAAAGCCATTAAAGAGGGCTCTCAAATTGAAATTGGTGGAGAAGAGCGCTATGTATCTTTGTGCCGGAAACACTTCAAAGCAGCGCTTATCAGTTAAACTCTTGGCATATAGCGGGAGATCATTTTAGCTATTTCATCAAGAGCTAAAATGATCTCCTCGAAAACGATACAACTGACGTCCTTACTTATTTTCATGAAACTGACAGCCAAATCCCCCCGCTTTTATTGCTGTTTTAATCCAGAGATAAACGATAAGGCAACTGTCTACGCCAGGTTGATGTTTGCGTTAGATCTGGTCCAGGTGTTAACTGGTTCGGCCAATTAAAAAAAGCATAGGTAAGCACATTACGATGCTCTCCAGAGCTTAATGAAACATTACCTTCAGTTCCGGGGATAATGTGGTGTTTCTTATCAATCATTGCCAACAACTGACGTTTCAACCGATGTAAAACCACTTGATCAGAAAAGCCAACTAACTTTAAGCATATACCAATTTCAGCCAAAACATCCGCTTTAGCCCGCTTTTCAATGGTATCTAATGTACTCACAAAGTACTTTGTTATCCATGCAAACCGCTCATCAGAAACAGGCTTCTGATAGTAACGACTTGCAGACAAAATAATATGAGTTAAACCATATAGCTTATTCTGATATTCCAACTGTGACAGTTCAGTATCCTTTGTTATTGGGTAAATCGCTTGAAATTTAGCTATAAACTTTTCTGATAACTTAGCAATACCCAGTTCCTCTAACCAAAAAACATAGTTTGCAGCTTGCGCTGCGTAAACACGAATAAAGGCTTCATCTAAGAGTAGATTAGCGATTGATTGCTTTTGTAAATGATTTAATAAATTAGAAAAATGTGTTGGTTTAATGCCTAATTGATTTAGTTGCGCCAGTAGATAAATACTATGTAACTCAAAACGCAATGCTCTATACTTAGTTTGCTGCCAAAAAAGCCTCCGCTTAAGCCCACGACTTTTCTGGCCAAATGCTGATGTTAAATCATCGACTATCTGCAGCCTAAACTTTTCATTGCTTATATGAGCATCATACCAACTGACACGAGACACTAAACGATATACATGATTAATAATTTCACCAACATACTTTTCCTGTCCCGTCAGACGGTACATTCGCAAAGCATAATGTGCTTTACGTTTAGGTGTTAAGTGAAGTTGATTTGAATCATAAACCTCTTGAATTTTAAGTGCCGCCTTGTTTGCAGCTTGCTGCTCGGCATTTGTTGCTATGGCTGCTTGTACTCCATTACTTAACAGCCACGATAAAATAAGTAAACTCGCTTTATACCTACTGAATAGCTTCATACATTCATCGCTGTATAGATTTAATAACTACATTTTTGGGTAAATACGAACGAAACTTGTCATCATTAGCCAAATAAGGTCCAGGATGCAATGGCCTCGGTAAATAGAACAGCATAAATGCGAGTACATTACGATGCTCCCCTCGCGCCAAATCCCACTCCCCATCTACAGAAGGAATCATTTTATGCTCTTTATCTATCGCTTGCAGAATAGACTGACGACACTGCTTGACCACAGGATGATAAGCGTCACCCGCGAGTAAAAAACTTACGCCCACCTCCGCGATCACATCAGGCTTAGTTTCTCTTAAAATACGTGCTATATTTTTTTCAAAATAATCATAAATCCAGGCAAATTCTTTTTTATCTACTGATTGCTGGTAGTAACGACTTGCAGCAAAAATAAAATGCGTTAACCCATAAATTTTGTTGGTGTAAGCATCACCTTTTAATCCCAAGTCATCCTCAAATGTTTTTATAAAAGCTTCTTTATAGGACTTTCTTAAATCAACAATATCTAATTGATGCAGCCAATAAACCCAATTAGCGGACTGTGCTGCCCATGCCCGTATGACTTCAGGTTTTAAAAGCGTTGACCTAAAATCATACTTCTTAAGTGCTGCATATAATTGTGCATTGTGAACTGACTTTAAACCTAATTCATCTAATCGATTCATAAAAGGCAAAATAGCCGAACTATAAAATATAAACTCACCGTTCCTGGCTAGCACCTGACGCCTTAAGTTTCCTTTATAATGATCTGGCTGTTTTCTTCGATAATGGTTTACATATTTTTTAATATAGTTTTCATCATCTAAATGATTGGCAATAAAGTCCAAACGATCAGCGACAACATAAATATCGTATAAACTTGTGGCTAAATATTTTTTACTGCCTGTTAACCGGTATAAACGGATTCCAAAGTGTCCTTGTTTTCGGGGAGGTAATGTAAAAAGTGCTGATTCTAGCGTTTCACGAAGCACACTTGAGGCTTGCTGATTGAGCTTAAGGGATTCATGATGACTGACATTTGATGCCCAGGAAGACGGACCAAAAAATACAGTTAGGGTTACAGAAAGGATAAGAAAAAGCTTAAGGCTAAGACCAAAATGCATTTTATTTTTTTTAGCATATACCGGTTTATTTTTGATTAACTTCATAATTTACTTCCAGTTTTCTGTTTTTATAATGTAATAAACCTAATGTTCTTACATCTCCTTCTAGCCAGTTATCATTTTGTTTACTAAGAGCACCTCTAAAAATAGTGTTTTTTTTTGTGAGAGCAAGCTTTAGAGGTGCCCTTAAACCAGACTCAAGTTATGATTACCTAGAATGCCCTGTTGGCTATACTTAAGTAAATGATTAATACAACTCTGCTTGGCACACAGCGACTTGCTTCCTGATTAAAATGTGACAAACATCCACAAAACTTCTAAGTCTTAGTACACCTACTGCAAATGGTTTATATTCGTAAAAACCAAATTAACTGCTGTGTAAATCACAAACTAAGCATGAATAATTTTACTCCCTTACTGCAGGTCAAGCATTTATCTGTACACACAATACAACAGATCAGCTTCAACCTTTTCGCCCAGGTATGTATGTGTATTCAAGGTGCTTCAGGAACGGGCAAAAGCCTGCTTTTAAAAGCACTGGCAGACTTAATCCCCGCACAAGGAGAAGTATTATTACAGAATCAAAAACAAACTGACATTGAGCCATCGCAATGGCGTCGCTATGTCACATTAGTACCCGCTATGCCAAGCTGGTGGCATCCAACGGCTGGAGAGCACTTCTCCTGCAATATTGATAACTATCTCACACAACTGGGATTACCTCATTCAATCGTACAGCAACCTATACATACGCTTTCTACAGGTGAAAAACAACGATTAGCAATTTTAAGAGCACTGCAACATAATCCCTACGTCTTATTGCTGGACGAACCCACGGCTAACCTCGATCCTGTTAGTCAATCACGCCTGGAACAGTTTTTATTTGACAACTTTTTACAACAAACAGATCGCAGTATCATCTGGGTTGCCCATCATCCATCACCTTGGCTGGTTGATCGAGCACAAAACTTCACTTTACATGGAGGTTGCTTAAGTGGAGATGATTGAACTCAGTTACGCTGATTTAGCACTTTGTATCCTACTACTGAGCATGCTTGCTTTATTTCAGCGAAATCTTGCCCCTGGCCTTACACGACAGCTATTCATCAGTATGGTACGGATGTTACTACAACTGAGCATCATTGGCCTGGTTTTAACATGGTTGTTCAGCCATGTTCAACTCAGCTGGATACTAGGGATTGCACTACTGATGATACTCGCTGCAGGGCGTGAAGCTAATGCAAGACAAACCTACTCTTGGGTAACACGTTGGAATATCTGGATTAGTACTGTTGCATTATTTATTGCAACAACGAGCATGTTGTTGCTGATGCTTTTGGCCTTTATCCAAGCAACCCCTTGGTATCACCCACAGTACTTTATTCCATTGCTAGGTATGCTTCTTGGTAACAGTCTTAATGGCGTATCATTAGCAAGAGAGTATATGACAGTCACAGCACATGATGCTCAGGAACGTATTGAAGGACAGTTAATGCAAGGCGCTAATTGGTTACAAGCAACTGTTTTCCTTCGTCGACAAGCTCAACACAATGCCATGATCCCCGCCATTAATTCGATGGCTGCAGCCGGTATCATCAGTTTACCCGGTATGATGACTGGGCAAATTCTTGCGGGCACTGATCCATCACAGGCAATACGTTACCAAATTGTCATTTTAATCTTAATTGCCATAGCTACTGGGCTGGGAAGCCTTATTACAACATTTTTTACAGCACGACAACTGTTTGATAAACGACAACGATTACGTCTTGATCGATTAAAGCCAGCCCGTCATTAAGCTTATTTAAAATGAAAACGTTCTTTCTAAGAGGTATCCCTATTCCAAGCAGAATATCCAGTTTTTAACTTTCATTCCCAAGCTTGTTATACTACTCGCAAAAGGCATAAATCGCCGTACAATTACAGGAAGTAACATACTATGCAACACACCCTACACTGGTGGACAGTTAATCCCAAACAACACAAGCAATCTATTTTATTTGTGCATGGTGGGCCAGGAAGCCACTCTCACTACTTTAAACACTGGGTGAGCCAACATCAGCATTTCTCGCAACACTTTGGCTGGATATCCTATGACCAACGAGGTTGTGGACTATCCAAGCCACATGATGAATACATTCATGACGCTAATATTGATGACTTTTTATTAATGCTGGAAACGTTTGCAGATAGTGGTATTAATATATCCGCTATTGCCGCCCATAGTTATGGTGCAAAGCTTGTGTATGATGCCTTAGTAAATAACCCCAAAATTAACACAAAAATAATTTTGTTAGGACGTTCATTACGAGCCGATATTCCAGCCAAAAGAAACTTTATGATGGATATGATCCTCATGAAACTTTTTCAAAAAGAGGATTATAAAGCTATTATGGCATCTACACAGTTTGACGTAAACGATCCTACAAGTTTATGGGAGGTCAAGCTAAAGTTTAAAGATACACTTAAAAACAGAAGCATCCGCAGCTTATTTAATTGGTCAAATTTTGATGCTATGGAAGCATTTGAAGCGATAAAAGCACAGTGCACGCTAACCGACAATGATGATATCTTTAAAGCGGTCGTCAACAGCATTCATCAGGATAGTAGCAGTACCCCATACTATGATATTGCCAAATTAAAACAGCAGGTATTACATATTATGGGCAGCAACGACTTTCTTATGGCAGGCGATCTATTTCAATCTGAGCATCACGACAATTACACTGCCTGTGTCTTTTCCAAATCTGGTCATTACCCCCACTTTGAAGAACCCATAAAATTTATTGAAACGGTTAATGACTTCATAAAATCCTAATGATCACTTATTGCAAGCTAATTAGCTGTCACCTTACAGGTGGCAGCTAAATAAAAACAGAGGACTGGACTGCCTGATAGGTTAAATCATTTGACAGGCAGCCAATGCTGTTTTTAGTTGATTCCAACGCTGAGTTAAGCTTCCCGTATACCCCATTGAAAATCGTACTAAACCTGATGAAATATTAGCAAATTGTTTATCTTCCTCAGTCATTTCACTCGAAGTTGAACTACCAGAACATGACATAAGTGTATCACTGTAGCCCAAGCTAACAGCCATCAAGCCAAAATGCTGTTCATTTTGCAAAATATTCATTAATGCATTTGCTTTTTTTTCTGAACCAAGGTCCAATGTAAACAACCCACCAAAACCATATTCATCTACATTTCCACTGTTTTTTAATAGCTGGTGATCTGGATGGTTAGACAAACCAGGATACGTCACGGGTAACCCCATTTCATGCAGTTTCTCTGCAATATCCATTGCTCTTTGACTGTGAGCCTGAATACGTAATGGTAAGTGTGGTAGGCGCGCACTAATACGAAAAGCAACATCTGGATCCATGGTGGGTCCAAGCAACATTAAAGACCCTGTGTGTAAATCCATTAACTGGCTGACAAAGTCAGTCGATGCGCAAACAACCCCCGCTACTGTATCAGAAGCCCCATTAATAAACTTAGTTAAACTATGTATAACAATATCAGCTCCCAGGGCAATCGGCTCAATAATTAAAGGAGAAAAGGTATTATCAACTACAAGTGTTAATCGGTGCTTTTTAGCGAGCGTGGCTAATGATCGAATATCAGCAACACGAAGTGTAGGATTCGCTATTGACTCAACATAAATAACCTTGGTTTTTTCAGTAATTTTTTGTTCAATTAACGAGCGCTGATGAATATCGACAAAATGTGTATGTATATTATTCTTTAAAGGAAAGTAATCATGTAAAAGTGCGTAAGTCCCTCCATATATTGTATGAGAAGCAATAATCTCATCACCAGGATTCAAAAGCTGGAGTAACGTACTGGATATAGCGGCCATGCCACTAGCCGTACAATATGCAGACTCACTACCTTCTATACACGCCAGTTGCTGCGCTAGATTATAGACTGTTGGGTTAAAATGACGCCCATACAAATAACAGCCCCCTTGTTGAGGTCCCTTTTGTCCTTGAAAGATTTCAGGCAGTGTATTAGCTTCCATCACAGTAAATGTAGAACTGGCTTCAATTGACATGTTAACGCCGCCATGTTCACCAAATTCATGTTTAGCATTAGCAAGTCGTTCTACAGCATTCTTATTATCCATTTTTATATCCCTATTTTTTTATATGCAAACAAAGCAATAAAAAGTAAAATCAATAATATTTTTATTATTACTTAGAGTAATCTTTGGAGAATATAGGAAGACGCTCTAGGAGTGAAGGGTTAGCTCAATAAGCCCACATACTTTATCGGAAACTTTTTATAACAGCCACACGGGCATATTGTCATACTCTTAAGTTTCAGTAGTGGTATTATCCCAATGAAATACCAAGTGATCAGTGCGTGCATGAGTAGCAGACTCAGTAGTTAAACGAACATTACTGTGGTGTTTTAACCTCATGATGGTCTGCTTAACTGACTGCTCGTTTCCCTCCAGTCCAGATAGAAAGTCAACCAACTGATAGTTAGTTACCTGCTTTTCCTTTTCGATATAGTCTAGTGCTCGCTTTAAAAGAGGTGTCTCACGGCTAGCGGTCTTACTATGGGTTGATGTTGGTACTGTATTGTGTAACTCACTTTCACAAGTAGTTGTAGTCTTGTTCTGTCTGTTACAAAAATCAAGTAGTTCAGATGCCATATTAAGCAAGTCTTCATCACATGTTATTGTCAAATCAATTGGCGTATTACCAACAGAACCCTTGATTCGCATAGCCATCAGTTCATACCTAATCAAGCATTATTAATAAGTCACCATTATTCTTAAAAATTCAACCACTGCAAATCAACTTTTTGCATTATGCAGGCTTTGGACAAAGGTGCTTTAGAAAATGGCTTTTGTATACCCATAACGAAGGGTTTTTAGGGCCGGCCGTCAAATGACTGGGGTGAAGAACGCGGACAACAAAGCCTAAAAATGATTCGTGAAGGGTATATGTTAATTGTATGAGATGAAAAACCAGCTAATCACCTCCGAAGCATTCTCCACAGAAAACCTTAGGATAAGGCTTACAGGTGAGCTCGGTGGTGATTAGAAATATTACTAGATAGCGTTAAAAACAAATTAAAGCATATTAGTTAAAATATCACCTGGTTCAAACCATAATGACCGATTAGATAGTGGTGTTTTAGCAGGCAACTCTGGGTTATCCAGCCTAATCAAGCGGCGTTTATTAAGATTAGCACGTAAAATTTTATCACGATGATACTTATAAAATATTCTATCAAAGGTTCCATTCGCGATTAATTTATTAAGCCCTATTTCAACCCGGTTGGCCAACTTGGCATTTTTCTTCGACATAAAAAAGTAGTAAGGCCATGGATAATACAATACCAGGTCTTGTTCAACAGACAAATTGGGATACTTGTCTTTTCGACGCGCCAGAATACCATGAGCTTCATTTACGCCCAGAGGTAATAAATCAAACCGTTTCTTTGCTAACTGAGTAAAGAGCAACTCAAATTTAAATACTTTATAAGGATCAATACCATTAGCCTGGTAAACTTTCACATCCCCCCAGTCCTGACCTTGGCCAATTTTTAACTGCTGCAAATCTGCTAATGTTTGCACCTGCTGAGCTTTTAACTGCCCTTCAGGGTTTGCTAAGCTCAACCTATAACCAAGTAATCCTTTGCGAAGGGGTATGCGAATGGGGTATAACTGTTCTTCTCTCTGTTGACTGGTTGAACTCCAGGTGATGTTAATAAGACGGTCCTTCTCAATTTCAACCAGCATTCTTTCTTCAGTTAACCTCGCTCGAGTACTACTAACCTCATAATCACCATGGCTTTCTTTTGTTATTTCCAGAGCTTGTGTCAACAACTCTTTAACATCTTCCAGACGAGCAGGCACTATAGGAAGTACGTACGAATCAACTGCGTTAGCAGAAAAGGAGGTAACCAGTAATGTCAGC
Source organism: Zooshikella harenae (assembly GCF_018837975.1). GTDB lineage: Bacteria > Pseudomonadota > Gammaproteobacteria > Pseudomonadales > Zooshikellaceae > Zooshikella > Zooshikella harenae. Next base: position 28,506 of record NZ_JAGSOY010000037.1, read on the forward strand.
GCACTTATTGTACAACTAAACCAGCGTTTTACTACGTGCATAGCATTGGTCTCTTTATTATTGGGAATGTATGACTACTTACAGCGTCCGTATTCCATCTCCAGCAAAATATCCATGATGCCAAAGGCTGATTGCCGGCCAGACACTGTATACATTCAGCCCTGGTGAATCATATTACCCTGAATTCTTGGTAAATTGTAACCATTGCACTTTTGTTAAGCAATTGGTTATAAACTAAAACTTCTGTACAAAAGAAAATGCACTTGATTCTTATTTTATTTCCAAAACTAACGAGTGCCTATATAAACAGCAAAATAGCGGTTAGCTTGATTTAAATGTTAAAAACTATTAATAGCATTAACAGTATACGTATACTTTCGCCTGACTATATTCTCTTGGTATTCTGTCTTCATTCCTTCAACCAAGGACTTGCTCCCCCTAAATTCTCTCAGAAAGTCCTTTTATTTTTACAATTTTACATAATTTATTCCTGAAAGGAGGTGTTCCTATTCCAAAAAATCATAATAAAAAAATAGCGAGTCAGTTTATTCACACTTAAATTTATTTTTTGAAAGTGTATCTATTAATTTCGCATCAAAAAGAAAGTATTCATTTTAGTGTCATCAAACTGAATGGAGTCGGTCATGACATCATTAATAAGCGCTATTTTTACAGGTAAACGTATAACCTCAGTCAGTACGGTATTGATGAGTCTTTGTATATTACCTATTACCAAGATCTATGCAGTCGAAATTTCACAGCAGGAATCAGGTAATATATCTTCCCAACAAATATCTGCCCCTTGGAATCTTATTTCCAGTAAATATACTGGCGAACGTGTTCACCTCAAATTATTTTATGACTGGGTTTGGGATAATAATGATCCTGATCGAAATTTTGCAGGGTTTAGGCCATCTGATTACAATATTTACGTTGCTAAACGTACAGGGGTTGATTGGAAAAATGAAATTCAATATCAAAAACAACATAAAGCAACTGACAGTGATACTAATTGGGAAGCCAATAAAGAATACCACCGCCCTTTTAATGTAACATCCAGCGGTAAAATTGTTGGCTTATACATGGGCGAATGGGGTGTTTGGGAACGCGCCTTTCCTGCAGAACTCATCGCAGCAAATAATATAACGCATTTATTTTACTCGTTTGCTGCAATTTGCGACTACGATCGTCCTAACGCCACGAAAAATGATGGATTAAATCGAGAGTTTAGTCCCGATGGTGGCGTAAGCCGTAGTTGGAAAGTCATGCGAGCCAGCTGTGGCAAAGGATTAGCACCAGACGTCAACAATAACGAACGAGGAGACTTGGTTAAGCTTGGTGTCGTCGAACGCAATAATGACTTTGAAGTTTCAGAATACGACTATATTGCCGTTCCACACTCAGTCGCAGCAATAAAAAAAATAAAACAGCGCTATCCTCACTTAAAAGCCATGTTATCCATTGGCGGCTGGACGCTCAGTGATCCTTTTTACGATATGGTCAGTAAATCAGAATGGCGACAAACATTTGTAGACTCAGTTGTAGCTTTTATAGCACGCCATGATAATGTTTTTGATGGTGTAGATATTGATTGGGAGTTTCCAGGGGGAAGTGGACTCAGTCCCAACTTAACCAAAGGCTATGTTCAAGACCGAGAAAACTTAACCACTTTAATTAAATTACTAAGAGCACGATTAACAGCTGAATTCGGGGCCAAGTTTGAATTGTCAGCGGCACTATCAGCCTCTCCAGCCAAACTTGCTGCCGTTGACTTAAATGCATTACGGGATGAATTCACTTTCATCAACCTGATGACTTACGACTTATACGGCGCCTGGGCTAAAGACCCAAGCCATCATGCTGCAGTCAATGCCAAACCCGTCATGGGTACTTACAATAGTTTATCAGGTATCGCTACTGATGAACTAGGCAACCCTATTCTGTTCAATGGAAAAACCCGAACCAATAGTGAAGTTGCTCGTGGCTTCAGTACCCGTGGCGCTATCGAAACAGTTCAATCTTTATATCCAGATTTCCCTACGAACAAACTGGTTATTGGGGTGGCCAGTTACAGTCGTGGCTGGGAATATTTAAAAAACCGTAAATCATTCGGCAAGTTTTTCTGGCATGGACAAGCGCAGCATTGGCGCAACAGTCGTGGTTCTGGCTTGGGGGCTGCAGGTACTTTTCAGTTTGGCGTGAGCGACTTTAGGGATATTTATGACCACTTTATGAAAAGCAACGCCAGTCAATTATATTATGATACTCAAGCTGAATCAGCATACATCTGGAAACCACATAATTTAAATGATGCTACTTATCAATTCGCAAAAGTTGAAACATTCGACTCTCCTAGAAGTGTCATTGCTAAAGGTGAACTTGTTAAAGAATACAATTTGGCGGGTTTATTTATGTGGGAAGCACAAACAGATAATGGCTTAATTTTAAATGCTATGAATGCAGCCGTTTGCAATAGACTAAAAACAGGGGGCTACTATCAATTTACTCAGCAATATGCTGGCGAAAGTAATACAGTTGTTACACAATGGGATAAAAACGGTATTCCCTCGGCTGTAGAAGAATCCATGTCAGGGCCATCCACTTATGCCTTTAACGGCACTGAGTTTTGTAAATAATACAGGTGAAACCAAAATGAAGGAGGCACTCTCACCTCCTTCTCTAAGACGCCAGAAAACGGCCTCGCAAACAACTTCTAACACTGCATTTTAAGCCAATGACACCTTCATTGTAATTATCGCTGTTAGACTGTCCTGCTAAAAAAATTGTTAATATCACCAGTTTTTTCTGATAACATAAATTTAAATTAAAGGAGTGATTTAAACAGATAATAGTGAACCTCATGGATAACTTGTTTACGCAGTTGGCTGAAGATATAGGCCCAATTGATAATTGCCAGTCACTTAGCCATAAAGTTTCTCTAATAAGTACTGGAAATCAGCAATTAATTGTTAAGAAAACGTCTCAGGTTGAGCTGTTTTGTTACATAAGTCTGCCACACCACATTCAGTCCTTTCAAATTAACTTTCCCCGTCTAATACACAGCCTAAAATTAAATAATAAAACTATAATTGTTTTAGAGTTTATCAAAAACGCCCACCAAGATATTAATCAACATGAACTCTTTCAACGTTTAGTCGAATTTCATCAAACAAACCTTACGAATCTCAATATTGGCTCATTGGCTAACCACTACTGGCAACCTGAGGATAATTATTTACTTTTACAGCTTGCACCATCGTCCGAACAGCGCTGCTTACGTAGTGTTTTGGATAACTTTTATTATGAATTTCAACATCTCTTTGCGCCTGGCTGGCTGATTACAGGCGACAACTGCCTTGATAACTGGTGCTGTAGTACTGCTGGTGAGGTATATCGGATGGACTTGGAACACGTTAGTCTAGGTAGTCCAGCCATAGATTTAGCCTGCTTACAACCCAACTGGCCTTCTTTTAACCAATGCCTACAAACTGCGGACAATTACTTACGCTACAATCAACAGTTTAAACGAAACCGCTTCCAGTTAGCGGCTGACATTGTTGCTGCAACATTATGGCTCTTTGCTAAACGATGTAACACATTACTTAACCCTGAAGATAATCAGCCTACCCACCCTATTATTTCTGAAGCTAGAGTGCGCCTGATAACATGGCTAAGAGGGATTTTTCAACAGGTATATCAACACCCAGACTTCTATCAATTTTCATTATAAATATCTTTTACCTCCCAGGCGTCTTCTCAGTCGATACTCGTTTCACTTTTGAGGCAAAATCAATTCTTTATGCATTGATCATTGCCTCAAAAGAACAAGATTAGGGTTACCTTTTTTTACTTTATTAGCTATTGTTAAGATACACACATGATATAGACACAAGCTAAATTATTATGGATATAAAGCAATACGCTGATACGCCTTTATCTAAAACGCGTTTTATAAATAAATACTTACTCATACTGACTGGGTACGTCATGCTTCTGACCGGTTGCTCAGGTTCTATCCCCTACTTACAACCAGCCGTGTCTGAGCAGGATTTACTGGCCGCCGACTCCTCTATTAACCAATGCTTTATTAGCAGTGGTATTGCCTATGAGCTCATTAATAAAATCAACCAATATCAATTAGCAAAGATCGATGCAGAAGACGAATTAATTGCAAGTCAGGGTAATAATTTATCTGACTATTACTTGATGAAAGAAATGCTCAATGAGTACTACAATGTTAGCCCTGAAAAAGAAGAACACTCACGTTTCATCGCCTCTTATTACTCTCGATGCCTTAAAAAGGCCCAAGTAAACCCAGAGTTAATACCACAAGATACCCTAGCTCAATGTTTAGAGCGTAACAACCAACTTCATACGCTCTATCAACAAAGTAAATTTAAGCAATGGAGCGAAATAGCAAGCCTTGCTCAACAATACAATATAGAGACTGACGAGGCCAAACAGGCTTTTCAATTCGGTACTGAGTATAACCAGCGCTATATCGCTTTGCTGATGAAAAAGTTTCGCCAATGTACAGATACTGAATTAGCATCAGGCACATCTAATTAAGTAGATCCTTTGCAAGGGGGTTACAGAGCAAACCTACATTAACTGTGCTTTTATAAAAAGCATTTTATAAAGTTCTTTTGCTTAAACGCTGTATTACCCCCTTTTAACACGCCGTGAATCCATCCCTGGAGGCTCAACTGCCGCGTCCTTGCGGGGTTATACTACTCGTCATTACTTGAGAAACCTGTACTTTATAACCGCTGAATTTTAAATAATGCACTTTTTTCATACTTTTTAATAAATCATTCATTATTCTTCCCTTTCCTCCATATATGTACTAATACGTAAAAAGAGATTGACAAAGATCTCTTTTTATAAGAAGTTATATTTTGCTCTCACATAGCGGGCAGATCCCCATATGTGTATAAAAATAAATTGTCGTACATAATTTTAAATAAATGGCAGTACCTGTGATGTTTACAACAAAGCATCACCAAACGCAGTACCCCTTGCGTTAAAAATAAAAATACTTTTTAAGATGATGCCCATTAACAGGTTTCTCAAGGGTAAGCTATTGGCTACATTAATTTATAATTCACTTATAAATAAGTAAAAAGCCGCCCCTAAAACCTCTTCGTTATGGGTATATATTTAATATTAATTATAAACATCGTACTTGCTGTAACTTGTAATATATCCACTATTACGGCCAGCCAATATTAGTACGATTATTTAAGTTTCTTATTTACTTATTTTAAAGTCCATCTATTATAATTTTTTGTGGTGTATTTCATGGAGCCATCAGCAGTAAATAGTAACTCGCCATCGAACCCACGTTCAGTTTTATCATTAAGCTCCATGGAAGGAAAGCCAATTACCGGCGAAACATTAATGGTTATTAACAAGCTGGCCCACCAGCTTATTTCGCTTAGGGAAACGGCGCTAAGCCAACATAATAAAAAAAATGCCAAAAAGATATCACAAGCAATTTCTCTTCTAGAAAATGTTCAACTAAAGTTAAATTCACTCATTACAATAGAGGGTGAACAGAGTTCGCTTTCAACAAAGGATACCGCTTTTCTATCATCCCAACTGGAAAAGACCAGCCAATTACTTAAGAAATCCGGAACAAAAACACTCACAGCATTACTAGGCCAGTATTTTTTTGCTAGCTGGTTAAACCAAGCACGTAATGATATAAAAACAGATGTTTTCAATAAACTAAAAGGCATTGGTAATCCAGGAGCAGCTAACTCAACCACTCTAAAAATTGAAGTGAAAGGTGGTGGTAATATCGTTGCTACTAATCTTTGCGGCAGTATGGGCTATAGTCATACAGATACATTAGATTCAGATGATGAAGGATTATTTTTCCGTTCAAAAACCCGAGCTGCTAGCCTGGGGTTAACTGCTGGTTTTAAGGTTATAGCCGCAAAACTTGGTGGAAACTTAACAGGCAGCCATGCCTATACCACGTTTAAAGAATACAATAATGTTAAGACCTATGTGGACATGGAGGTTAGCAATTTAGCCTCATTAAATCGTGATGATACCTCACTTACAAAAACATCCAAGCAACTTGCCTGGCAAATTATCAGCAAGGTTTTTGCAGGGCCTCAACATCGTGCAATAGGTTCAGAATTAAAGCAGTACCATCAACAACTACAAGCTGCCGTCAATAATCAACATAAACTCAATACATTATTATCAGAACAGCTTGGTATTGACAGTAAAGTCAATGTGGCCTTACCCGTTATTCCAGAAACACTCAGTGGCTACGTTAACAGTACCTCAGCCAGCGCAACAGGCTCTGCTAGCACTGGAATTAAAGGTACTGAATTACCGCTTGCCGCTTCAGCAGGCATTAATGTCACCCTACGTCGAACTGAAATCTATGAGTTTGTACCTGCTTATTTTTGGACTGTTATTGCTGAAAATGCTAAACGCTTAAAAGAGTTGCCCATAGCGTTAACGGCTTATGCAAAAACATTGTTAAATCAAGACAGTGCCAACAAATCGATCGTTGACCGGTCTACCTTGGCACTAGAGACGCTTAATAACGATTTTGATCGTTACATGACCGTTGTGCAAAAATATGATGCGGGTGATCAATCTGCTCGTGTAGAAAAACACGCCATTGAATCACGCTGGGGCATTCAAGGTCGGCATGAGTTTCTTCAAGCAATACACGCTTCCTACACACTACTGGCTGACCGTATTTGGAATGCAAATACAACACCTGAACAATTTCAGCAAGCGACAGCACTATTAGATACAATAAGCAAAAATATCACACAACCCACTATTACATATTCTAAAAGTAAACTAGAAAATATCGCTTCTTTTAAACAGCTGATTAGACTGAGTATCACAGATAAAAGCCTTAGTTTAAGTGGTTCTGTTGGTAATTTTGGGCTTGAAGCAACCGTTTTACATAGAAACCGAGTACACCCCAGCCGTTTACGCCACGGTGACTATATTGATATTTACCTTAGCTTTAAGGCAGGTATCACCAGTGGTGATGTCACAGGCTTTATTGATAACATGGTGTCAAAAATTAAAGGACAATATGATGCCACCGTTGATTCTGAGCAAATAAAAAATACCCTCTCCGACTTTATTAATAATCATATAGATGCCTCTGCATCAGGTAAATTTACCTTACAGTTACGCTACTTTAAAGCAGGCTATCAACATGATTATGGCGATAATCACTATCATAAACAGTTTTCTCGTTATTTATTTACCCACTCAGCCAACTTAGGTGTCAATGGTGAAGTACCCGTTGGTGGTGGTGCCAGCGTGGGTGGAAAAGTTGGTATCGCTCACAGCAATACTGAGGTTTTGAAAGAATCACCTACAGCCGATACCCTCAGTTACGTACTTACTCGATATAATCGCTGGTTTCGTAACAAAGAAACTGAAGGTGAGTGGCAAGACTACTTTAATGATCATAAAATCGAATTTAGCCAGCTATTTAAACAGTTAGGTAACACAGACGCTACTGCCTATCAGGAAGCTCAGCATTGGTTACAAGAGCTGATTACAACAGCAGATGCAGATAAACAAGCCTATTTCCAGACGCTAATGGAAGAGTTCAATACGGCAATGAATGCCTATCGAGAAGATAGCTCAGAACATACATTTACTACAGCAAAACAAGTTTTTAATAAGTTTATGAGTGAGCAGATAACACCTTGGTGGAATGCTCACCGTAGTCATTGGCAAGATCTTCCTTTTCAACCCAAACGTAGCTTTTTAGAAAAGCTAACAAAACGTTTATCGAGTTTTCCTGACCAAGTAAAAGACTCTTTCAATCAGCTGTTAAAGAGTAATGCTGTACTACCACTGCAAAATTTGACTGATACAAGAGCTTTAACCAAAGCATTAACACTTGATGATCAACACTTATTAGACAGCTTCTTGCTGGTTTATAAACAGAAAGGTATCAGCGCTGCAACCAGCTATACCCGAAATATTTTAGCCTTGGGTTATCAACAATGGCTGCAACCCGATCAGGAGAATGTTCAAGCAAGTGGATTGACTGAACGCGTTAAACAGTTACCTTCCCTTTATTTTAAGGGCGTAAATAGCGGGCAAGGTGCCAAACGTTTACGAAAAGCGCTCGAACCCTTCGCGAAGTCAGGTGTATTAAAGCTTCGGGTTGATGGTAATGACTTAGCTTTATTAATAAAAAATAAAACAGTCACCTTATTTAACTCAACCACCAGTGAAATCGTAACCACAAATACTATTCGCAAAGCCGTTGACTATATTTCATCTCAATATGACTTAAAACAACAAACATGGTCACTTGCACACACCACATTAGACCAAACTTTAAGTAATGATCTTATTACCCAGATTAGCCGCCCTTATGTCACCGACCTGGACTTATTAGCACAAGCCGACAAAAATTTAGGCTTGTTATCCATGGGTGAACAACACATCAGTCGTATAGAACTCTGGCTAGCAGGAGCCAAGCTCAACAATACAACGTTAACCACTGAAGATTTAATTTCACTGACAACGATAGATGGTTCACTGACGCTCAATGCGGAGCAAACTCAACGTTGGATGAAACAGCTAGATGGTAACGAGCGTTATACGGCTTTAGCGCGACTGAATCAGTGGCTAACAGCCTCACCTCATTTGTTACCCGAGAATTCAAACTCTGTTGAAATCATTAAATTACGCAAACAAGCTGAAGCCATTAACTGGTTAGATCACCAATTACCACTACTATCATCATTAGATGAAAAACTAAATCGCTCTTTAGCCTCTGTATCTGAATTACATGATCGTCAACAACGTCTATTTGGCTCAACACCTGTACCGAATCAAAAACTCAATAGGCTGGCCAGTAAAATTAATGGCGTAAATACCGCCATGAGCGTTATACGGTTACCAGGTAATCTTTACCAAATCGTTGACGCATTTGCCCAAGGCGATACCTATCATGCTGTACAGTCACTAGCAGATACACTGACTGATAATCTTGATATTACACTAGATGTGTTAGCGAACAGCACCAAAGTTCAGGCTGTATCTACACGTCTTGCCAGTGTGGCAACCAAGCTGGGGGCTATCACTAACTTTGCAGGAGCAGGTTTAGGTATTTGGTCTGCCGTAGATAATTTTAGTGCGGCTGCCAATACGACAAATACGGATGAGCGTATTGATTATATTGTTAATGGCTCGCTAGCAGTGGCTGGTGTCATTGTTTCTATTGCTACTGGTATTGCCTCATTAATTACGGCTGCCGCAGGGCCTATAGGCGCAGCGATTGGTTTAGCCATTGGTATTGCTGCCAGTATCTATAACACTGTTCGGGTCAGGCAACAGCTTGCAGAAGCGGGTATTACTGGTTCTGATCTTGACCTAGCTGGTGCCGCTGTCTTTTTTGGTTTTCCTGTGCCTGAGCATATTGCCAATAAAGCAGCAACGAATATTGGCGAACGCCAATGGAATGAAATGCAACAAAAACGCTTGGAGATGTATGCCCAACTTGGTGTAGATAAACTGGTTTATAGTACACCTAAGGTATTTACTGCCTACGGAAAACTGACCAATATTAGTGAAGGTTATGATTACTATAATTTATCATCCGCTGAATTGAGAGAATATCATCGAAATAATCCAGGTGAAGTCGATTCTGGCTGGGTATTTCGGCAAGAAGCTAAAGAGGCTCAAGTAAAAAAACTCGAAAATTATGATGAAGATAATGGTGTCACGCTTATCCAATTAGGCAAAGGGTTTGACTGGGCAAATGGTGATTTAAATCGTCGAAATATTTTTCTGATTGATCACAACCGTAGTGCCTTTCAACGGCGATACAAAGGGGGCAATAAAGCGGATACTTTTGAAATTCGCTCTCCTAATGCACTTCAGCGTTTTACCAGTTCAGAGTATTCAATTGTAGATGGTGGTGCGGGCATTGATACTATATCTTTCCGCTCAATGTATGCATTTACTGGGAAGAAAAAAGGCGTAGAAATTAGTCTTGATCCCCATAGCCACTTTGGCAATAAAGGAACTGTACAAATTCGTGATGGCCGAAAGGACTTTTTCCTTATTGAAAATATTGAAAATGTTATCGGCTCTGAAGGTAATGATAAAATCACTGGCAACCGTTTAAGTAATTTTTTACAAGGTTCAGAAGGTGATGATGTCATTAGCGGCTTATATGGTGATGATCATTTAGTAGGAGGAAAAGGCAGCGATTATTTAAGTGGTGGTGAAGGCACTGACACGTATACAATTACGGCTGATGATTGGGAAACAGACGCTGATCATGACACCATTGATAATAAAGTAGAGGCAGGAGAACAGTTTTACCGAGTAAAACTGGATTATCTAGCCGAACATCCCGATGTGTCAAATGAAGAAGCAAAGTTATATGCTTATCAACATACGCCAAAATCTCTAGCAACGGATCAGTTAATTACAAACTTTGGTGATTTAAGCGGCTATAAAGAAAATGAAGACCTTAAACTCACTGTAAGTCAAGGTTGGTTAAACGCTCTTCGCTTAGCGAAAAAGCTATTTTCACGTCACCAAGCGGGCAATGATATACTACAGCTCACGGATGATTTTCCTCTCACAAAGAACGATCTTGAGCGTATAAAAACAGACCTTGCAACCACAAAAGATCATTGGGAATTATTAACATCAGAAAGCTTTAAATCTGTAATAGATCATTATCAACAAAATGCGCCAACACGTATTAATGTCATTACCCTAACGAGTTATTTTAAAGGTAAACAGTACCAGCATATTCAATTCCGAGATTTAGCGGGTCATTTATATATTCCCTCTCTTCAAACTGATGGCCAGGTTATTTTTGATACCTTGGTAACCCGTGCTGCAGATGAGGGACATTATAAAGTTAACTTGAATAAAGGTTATACTCACTTGTTCAATGGCGATGTACAACAACGCTTTAGTGTACTTTCTACAAACATTACCAATATCATTGGCTCTAAAGAAGATGACATCCTTAGCGGTAATAACCTTGATAACTTGATTGATGGTGGTGCTGGCTTTGATCAGCTTTTTGGTGAAGATGGTAACGATATTCTTGTATCAGGTGCAGATGGTGCACAACTAAGTGGTGGTAATGGTCATGATACATATATGATTGGCGCCAATCAGAATATGGTTGTTATTACCAGTGATGACACAGATAATCAACGCGATACCATCAGTTTCCAAAATGGTTTTAACGGTTTTTCTCACCGTTATAGTGAAGAAGAAAGTCGTTATTATCTCAATTATCAAGGCACAGAAATTATCCTAGGGAATCGCTACCAGAAAAATATCAATAAAAAACTCACCTTTGCTTTCCAGTCAACAACACAACCAGGCCAAGGTATCTTGTACGGTACATTTAATCAAAACCATGAGTTCCAACTTTCAGAGTTAGATTTAACGACTCAAACTAATAGTGACTACACCATTAATTTGAGTAAACAGCTATATCAATCTTCTACAGCAAGATTCGAGCTTTCATCCCCATTAATGTCGTTGTTTAAACTATGGACTGGCAATGGAGATAATACGCTTTATACGGGTAACCATGATGGTGTACTCATTGCCAACCTTGGCTCAGGGAATAACACTGTTAATATAAACAAGAATTCCAGTATTATTTACTTAGAACAATCATCACATACTACACTAACCGTACAATGGGAAAATCTCGACTGGAATGATTTTAAAGTATTATACAAAGAGGGTGATTTATCATTAATTAATAAAGAAAATTCTGATCAAGCGCTTATTTTAAATAAAACGGGAGACTCATCAGAATTATCCGTAAACATTATTGACAAAAATGATACAAGTCATTCAGTCGATATTAATTTACTCATTCAAATGGCGAGCCAAATGAGTGAAACAGACATTGAAGGAACCACTACTCATGACGCACCACAGCTTAATAGTGCATTAACGTCGTTGGTGCATACAATATAGTTCTACTTAAATATTAACCAATAAAAAGATCAGTTACTTTTACGATTGCCATAAGAAGTAACTGATCTTTATGCTTTACTAATAATTACAAAAGTATAAGTCTAGTATGTTTTTCGTCTGAGTAAAACCCCTGCCAGTAGCGCAAATAGCCCCAATGTGCCAGGCTCTGGAATAGGGTCTGGCTCTGGAGTCGTACCTGCATTATTAAACTGTAAATCATCAATATAATGATATAACCCCACATCACTGCCAGTACCATACCGTAAAGTAACTTTAGTGACAGCTTCGTCACTAATAAAACCAATAAACTGATCTGCAAAGTCATTCATATTGGCTACAACACCAATTGTTCCAATCAGCCCACCAACATCAAAGATATCAAGAAAGGCTGTAAAGGTACTACTACAACACGTGTCGTCATTACCAAAATACATTCCGACAGAGGAGGCAGGTGTAGCAAAGGCAACCATAATAGGATCTGGAAAAGTACCAGTTGATAAACCACTTGTACCTGAAGGTGTTCCCCCACTCGCATAAGTGCCAGCACTGACTGTTGAAACTCCAGACGAAGCAGAAGCAGTGAACCCAGATACAAAACTAGCATCCTCAAAATCTTCTAACGCATAAGGACCTTGACTCATTCCAGCCGTTGAACCCACTTGAGTAATAACTGCATGTGTGGAAAAGCTTGTGGCTAGTATTGTCGTAAGAAATAAATACTTAAATGACTGAACCCATCTACTATTCATAAAATCATCTCCATGTGTGAATTTATGTAAAAGCTTCTTCAAGGTACATGCCAATCTTTTATACTATCTGCTACATCTGAGGTAAAATCACAAATATAACATCAGTAACCTCATAGCAGAAAAGCAATAAAACCATACCATGTAAATAAATTAGACAAAAAGCGTATGAGTCATAATTTTTAATGACTTCAACCCTGACTTTTTTTTGATATATGGCTAATATAAACACTCTATAAACCAGCCCGTATTCTCACCTACAATCTTACATTCAGCAGCAACAATAATTTTTTAGTAGTTTAATTAAACCTTCATTATTAATAATAATGCAATGGAAAATTTTTGAACGCATTTAAGGTGCCCACTTGTTGGATATTCGCACTGCTAAACGGAATAAACCCTTCTTCACTATTCAGCGGTTTATACCCTTCGCGAATCAATTTTAGGGTTTGTTGTCTGCGCTCTTCACCACAGTCACTTATAAACATAAGCTCCCGCGGCTTCATCACTTGACGGCCGCCTCTAAAACACCTTCGCTGTGGGTATGCCAAAATATACTTTACTTTTTGCACGATACGTTACCCACCATTGCGAAAAGTGTTAGTACAAAGGTGATGGATTGTTTGTGCAACAGGCGCCGGGAGCGCCGTACCCATTGCAGGCCAGGGATCGGACTTGTGATGGGTGTGGAACAAATAATGTCCAACTGCCTATACAACACGTGTCATTCATCCTTGGGCTTATTCTCCGGTGAGTTAAATATTACTTTTTTACGCGGATCATACACTGGCATATTTTTATCCCCCAAACGACCTCCGTCCATGTAAAAGCCCAAGGCCCTAAAGTTGGCTTCCAAAAATTCATGTGAAGGCTGTTGCCATTGATCTTCGGGCAGGGGTTCTGACCAACGTTTAATATTTTCTGGGACGGTATCATATTGAATTCTTGCTTCGATGACATCGTTTAACCAATGAGAGAAATACGAATAATGCAGCCAATCAATCAGTTTGCGTTTTATCCAGGCCCAAAGGCTCAACTCCTTCCACTGTCGTTTACAGGTGGCTTTGTACTCTGCCAGGGTGTTCGCTTTACTGGGGTCAGGACAGGCGTCTGGCCCATCGTCCATAAAGGCTCGAATACATTCCCATTGCATAATACAATTGATTTCTTCACCGCCAGCAACTTCATAACGGCCCTTAAAATCTGTCGCATCAGTAGGGCTCGCCATGGTGATGGTTAGGGTTGATAAGGGAATTGCCGTTGACTCCATTATCACTATGGTAGTGCCCGCCCAAGCATAGAGTTTTTCCCAGGGGATAATGACAAATTCCTGATTATCCGTAAAAGGTAACGCCACCTCCCGGCGCTGGCGATTAAAACGAATAAATTTATATTTTTTTAAATCCCGAAAGCTTTCGTACATATTATAAAAATAAAAGGCATGGGTGCCGGTTAAAATCGAAAGCAGAAAATATAAAGAGTAAGAATCGTCACCATTATAAAATACCAAAAAATGTGATGATAAAATCGCCACTATTGAAAATACATTAAAAATATTAATGACCAATGCCAAGTTTTCTGCCCCTTCACGTACACTTTTATGCCCAATATCCAGATACACATCGGTTTTCGCTTTAATGATATGGGCACCATCATGAGGGGTATGTTGGGTCTCAATAGGCAGGGGCGATAACACCAGAATCCGGTTTAATTTATCTTTAAAGACTTTACCCGCCATCATTTGCTGGCGGCTGATCATGGTGTGTTACCTGTGGTATCAATATGTTCCAAGCGTAAAGCCTTCAGCAGTTGTTGATTTAGCATCCCATAAATTCATACATTTTTTGTACTTTTTATTAGCGTAGTAGATTATCCCGTTGCCAGACGGCCATAAGGGGTATACAGACGACTTAATCCAGTGAATCCTTCCCTGGAAGCTCAACTGCCGCTTCCTTGCGGCAGATGGTTCTGCGCAGATCAATTCGTCTTTACCCTTCAGCGTATATACCATACCCGTTTAAAGGCTGATTTTTAGGTTTGAAAATTGCACAAGGTGAATGGGGGCGTTGAGGATTGTTTGTGCAACAGACGCCGGGAGCGCCGTACCCATTGCAGGCCAGGGATCGGACTTGTGATGGGTGTGGAACAAATAATGTCCAACTGCCTATACAACACATGTCATTCATCCTTGGGCTTATTCTCCGGTGAGTTAAATATTACTTTTTTACGCGGATCATACACTGGCATATTTTTATCCCCGAAACGACCTCCGTCCATGTAAAAGTCCAAGGCCCTAAAGTTGGCTTCCAAAAATTCATGTGAAGGCTGTTGCCATTGATCTTCGGGCAGGGGTTCTGACCAACGTTTAATATTTTCTGGAATGGTTACCTCGGGTAGTTTTTTTTCATGCCAGTCACTCAACCAGTGCGCAAAATAGGAATAATGCAGCCAATCAATGAGTTTGCGTTTTATCCAGGCCCAAAGGCTCAACTCCTTCCACTGTCGTTTACAGGTGGCTCTGTATTCTGCCAGGGTATTGTCTTTACTGGGATCAGGACAAGCGTCTGGCCCATCGTCCATAAAGCTACGAATACATTCCCATTGCATAATACAATTGATTTCTTCACCACCAGCAACTTCATAAAGTCCTTTAAAGTCCATGGGATTGGTTGGACTGCCCATGGTGATGGTTAACGTCGATAAAGGAATCGCGGTTGACTCCATTATCACTATGGTAGTGCCCGCCCAGGCATAGAGTTTTTCCCAGGGAACAATGATAAACTCACCGTTTTCACCAAAGGGTAACGCGACCTCCCGGCGCTGGCGATTAAAGCGAATGAATTTAAATTGTTTTAATCTAAAATAGCCCCTGGCGATGATATGGAAATAAAAAAAGTGAGTGCCAGCTAAAATCGAAAGCAGAAAATATATAAGAAAATAACTATCAGTACTGCTATTAAACATCCAATAGGGGGATGAACAAATCACTATTGAAATTAAATTAAAAATATTAATGATCAACGCTAAATTTTCTGCCCCTTCCCGCACACTCTTATGGCCAATATCTAAATAAACATCAGTTTTGGCTTTAATAATACGTGCACTATCATGCGCGGTATGTCGGGTTTTTATGGGCAAAGGGGATAACACCAGAATCCGGTTTAATTTATCTTTAAAGACTTTACCCGCCATCATTTGCTGGCGGCTGATCATGGTGTGTTACCTGTGGTATCAATATGTTCCAAGCGTAAAGCCTTTAGGGGCTGTCGATCGGCACTGAGGAGTACATCGGAGGTTTTAAGAGCCTTTAAGTTACCAACCTGTTGGATATTAGCACTGCTAAACGGAATAAACCCTTCTTCACTATTCAGCGGTTTATACCCTTCGCGAATCAATTTTAGGGTTTGTTGTCTGCGCTCTTCACCACGGTCACTTATTAATATAAGCTCCCGCAGCTTCATCACTTGACAGCCGCCCCTAAAACACCTTCGCTGTGGGTATGCCAAAATATACTTTACCTTTTGCACTATACGTTACCCACCATTGCCAAAAGTGTTAGTACAAGGATGGATGAGGCCGTTGAGGGTTGTTTGTGAAACAAGCGCCGGGAGCGCCGTACCCATTGCAGGCCATGATGGGTGTGGAGCAAATAACGCTTAACAGCTAACAGTACTAACACTAATCACATACTTTCTCAGCATTCACTTATTCTTTTATCTGATCTCTCCTGACCTTTTTTCTAGGGTCATACACTGGCATATTTTCATCACCCAATTTACCTCCCTGCTCATAATGAGCCATAGCTAGTGCATTGGCTTTCTCTAATTCTGGTGAGGGTTTACGCCACTGACTTTCGGGGATTGGTTCAGACCAACGTTTAAGCTCATCTGATAATGTGACTTTTGGAATTCTTTTTTCATGCCAGTCACTCAGCCAGTATGCAAAGTATGAATAATGCATCCAGTCCCAAATTTTTTGTTTGTATATTTGCCAACCAACTAAAATACCATTTTCTTTCCAACGACGCCGACTATCTTTATATTCTTCTAAAGTATCAAGATTACTAGGTGAAGGGCAAGCATCTGGCCCCTCTTCCATAAATGCACGAATACATTCCCATTGCATAATACAGTTTATTTCAGCTCCACACGCAACTTCATAACGTCCTCTAAAATTAGTTACATCTGTAGGACTGGCCATCGTAACGGTTAATGTGGATAAGGGTATAGCAGTGGTATCTGATAACATCAGTGTAGTGCCAGCCCATGCGTATATTTTTTCCCAAGGAATAATTATAAACTGGCCTTTTTCACCAAACGGTAAAGCGACCTGTCTACGCTGGCGATTAAAGCGGATAAAACGCTGTTTTTTTAATGCAAAGTAACCTCTTGCTATAATATGAAAATAAAATAAATGTAACCCCAAAAACACCATTAAAAAAACATTAAGATGAGTCTGATATCCAGATCTAAATTGAGGCATAAATATAAAAAATAATAGTTGAACTCCTCCCAACACGACATAAACCAAGCAACAAAGAAGAGCTAGATTTTGCGCCCCTACCCTCACACTTTTATGACCAATATCTAAATAGACATCATTTTTTGCTTTTATAACTCCTTGCCCATCCATACAAGGGTTATTCGTAACAATAGGTAATGGGGATAATACCAGAATACGGTTTAACTTATCTTCAAAGGTTTTCCCCGCCATCATTTTTTGACGATTGATCATGTATTATCCCCTGTCATCTCAATGTGTTCTGCTCGTAAATCAATGAGAGGTAGGAAATGGGCATAGCCCAATCGATCTGAGGATTCAAGTTGCGTCATTGCCCCTACTCGCTGTATGTTCAAACTACCGAATCGTATATATCCTTCCTCACTATTAAGTGGCTTATACGCTAGATCAGGTATTACTGATAATACCCATTCTATTTTACCTTTTGAAGTCATTAAATAATCTGGTAGCTCAAACTCAATGATTAGCCCTTGCTCTAATAAAGTGTACCTGCTCCCCAAAATTACATCATTGGTAATATCTTGCCAGTCAAACTCATTAACTTTCCACCCGGAAGCTTTCTCTAGTTTTACAGCAACCGCTAATGCGATAGGTGAAGGCTCATTATCCTTTAGGTAAAGCAGACGCACTGGAGAAAATCCCATAATATTGATGATATACTTTACATTAGTTACTATATTTTCTGTACCATATCCTGATGTTTTGATTTGTTTTTTTAATCTTACAGACTGAACTATTATTTGAGGCGCAGAAATAGCTTCTGCTAATAATTGTTTCGACTCTAACTCTGTGTGCTGTCTATTTCCAACACCCCAAAGTGACTCTTTTACCCATTTAAATATTTTTTTTGGATTATAGTATTCATAAATAAGCGAACCAATTATAACAATGAGTGACCCTACCAATAACCATAGATTAACCCTAGCTAGAATAGTAGCCCGACTGGCTAAAGCTCCACTCCAACTTTCAGTTTGCTTAAACAATACAGTATAAACTATATCGCCATATACGTAAGTTTGACGTCCATAACTTACTAAGTTAGTAAAATGACCAATCTGTTTGGTAACTATTGCTACTTTGGCTCCAGTATTACCATCTTTGGTTGCTTTCTCAAAATTATCAAACTCATAAAACATATAACTGAGTGTAGAAAGAAATCCTAAAATTGAGCTAACCCCTCCACTAAGCACAGTCACTTTTGCCAACTTATCGGCCAAAAAAGGATTTTTGGTATTTTCTAAAGCATCTTGTAAACCCTTACGCCACATATCAGAAATAAAGGTATTAACTGCAGCGAGCGTGCCAAATAATGAACCGTAAAAAAGCTTATAGTCTTTGAAACTTTGTTCTGTCTTACTATAAACCTCTTCATTCACTTGTACAAAATTTACAATATTTGCAACCAAAATACTTATAGCTAAGTTACCTGGTTTTAATAGTTTTTTTGCTGCTTCACCTGTATCTTTAGTATTATACCCTTTCCAAATACCTTGCTTTAGATTTTTATAATTCACTCTAAGTTCATCTAACTCTGGATGAGTTAGTGATACTGAAATAACACCTTTACCAGAGGAGTTAAGTGGGTCTGTCATATCAGCAATACTTTGTAAAATATTACCTTGCTGACGCTTTATTTCTTTTATTTTTAATGATAGCTTTTTATACTCACCGATAATTTCTTTACGCAAGGGTTGATTTGTTGTAGATTTCCATTGTTGTTTTAATTGATTCCCAGCCTGAATATGGTTTTTTAAAACAACTTGTGTTTTATTAAGCTGTTGCACTAATTTTTCAAAATAATCAACATCTACTTGCGAAGCAAGTTTTATCCCAACTCCACTACCATTCGTAAGTCCTTCAAAAAATAAACTATGCATTCCAGGACCAGCTTTCTCCATAACTCTGATGAATTTATTAGATACTTCACTCACTCTAGCTTGATTTAAATCACGAAAGCTCTTCAATTCTGACCTAAATATTTTTTCTAATTCATAACGATAAGCAGGCTCCAAAATATTACGAACCTTCTGACCTGATGACGTTATTCGCTTTAAACGTTTTGTAAGTGCAGTATCAACTCCTTCCATTAATAATAATTTCGATAATTCTTTAGCATCTTCAAACCCTTTTTTATATGATTTTATCCTTTTTATAAGCGAAACGGCTCTACGTGCATGCGAGCTAATACTTAGCCAGTCAGTATCATCTGTTGGCATCGCATCAAGAATGTTTTGGATACCACTTTGTGCAATAAAATAATCATTCGCGAACTCTATACCAACTTTAGTATCACAAATATAATTTACACAACCAAATAATACCTCTCCGTAATGCTTATGTTGCTCTTTATCTTCTGTATCAAAATACCAAGCAGCTTTATAAAATTTTGGAATACATTTAGCTCTATCTTGTACAACAGTTTCTCTTAGTTTGTCATGACGTTGTAACCATTGTCTTTGCTCAGCAAGATAGCTTGTCATTTCTTTCAAGCGTGTTAAAGCTTTTACTCTTGGGGCTAACCCACCACAATCGGATTTCATTGCGTCTTTGGCATCACCATACTCATCAAAGGCATCAATAGTGGCTTCATAATCAGAGCCTATCTCGCGTTCTAGTTGGTGTTCAATATCTTTAATTTCCTTCTCAAGCTGAGCTTTTTCAATTTCTCTTTCTAACGTCTCTGCTGAGCCCCCCCCAAAAGAACTTCTTTCTAATGTCAATAATTCCTGAATCTCCTCTTTTTTCGTTCGCAGTGCGCGCATTTTCTTTAACAGCTCATTCTGTTGTTCTGAAATCTGCACCTTTTGCTGGGTTTCGTTAGCAATCTTTTGCTTAGCTTCATCAAATTTATAGGTATACAACCCTTCAATAAAATCAGCAGTAAAAAACTTATGCTGCTCTTCTTTTCGCCAATATTCCTCCCACTCAGCCAAATAGCCTTGATAGTTTGTTAAGTCTTTGAGTACCCCTAAAACATCAAACATTAATATAAATGCTGATTGATCTGGCGGCGTTTTATCAAAAAGATTTAAGTGATGGCCTCCTGGTGAATCAACTTGATTAAGAGACCAGTAAAAACCTTTTTTTTCAAACTTAATAAGAGAATTATTTTGTATATTTTGTGATTTCTGCTGAGTTTTGTTCGATGTTTGTTTAGCTAATGGATCACTAAGCATTAACGGTTTACACTCTGCAATTCGCTGAGAACCTTCAGACCATGGCATTAAATGGTCAGAACCATCACATGCAGAAAAACCACTTAAAAAAACTTTTTGCATCAGTTTATCGCGCATTCCCTGTTCATTAGTGACAATCATTGTCTCCTTTTTCTCAGTCCACTTTATTTCCGAAAAATAAAACCATAACATACCCTGCTTAGGAAATTTAATTGGACTTTCTCCAGCAAATGCCCCCTTACTGGTAATAATCTTTAAACGTAGCTTATCTGGTTTATTTGAGTGTATATAATAAAAGTAACCTTTTCTTGCTAAACGCAGCCCCATTGGTTTGATTTTAGTATTTATTCCAGGCTGAAACGCAGGATGAATGTCAATTGTTTCTTCCACTAAGGCATAACGTAATGGATAAATAAAAATATGGTCATAGGTATACGGACAAGCTTGGCCACTTTGTTTTGGCGACTGGGTAGATGCCTGATATGCTGCAGTATTAGGATCTTTAATTGCTTTAGCCATTACTAACCTTGCTGTTTACCGTTTGCTGTGCTTTTATCGAAGCTTCCTTGATA
>NZ_JAGSOY010000370.1 GCF_018837975.1 Zooshikella harenae
CACACCTCTGGCTATTTTTTGATCACAGTCAAATCTTGGCTGTCCTCTTTTTTCTTGATATGAAGCCTCATGCAATTCACCATTAGCTGGGAGGTTACTCTGTCTAAATAAGCTCGGCTTTTTCAAATTTAAAAGAGAAACATTCTTAACCCAACCACCCTGTTTAATAAGGCTGGACTTATCCGATAAAAAGCCTAACGCATCTGCCTTTAATGCACTTAAAGACTTAACCTCTTTAAAATGCATTTCCATTGATCCGGACATTTTAGATTCTATTAAAACATAGCCATCCACATATACCGTGAATGAGTCACCGTCTTCATCCAGAATATAAACTTGCCGATGCTCATCGTCAGGCTGAGAATATATTTCGTTACTCAATTCATTAAAAAGGCTATCAATGCTAGAAAGAACACCCTCTTTCGACAATGATTCCCGCTCACCATAACGATGACCTATTTCATATTTTATTTCTGACATTATTTATTCCTATCTATTACCTTCAGCCCATTGACCTGGCGACCTACCGCCTTTATGGAT
>NZ_JAGSOY010000371.1 GCF_018837975.1 Zooshikella harenae
ATCTGCCGGGGTGTATGCTGCCGGTTGTTTTAATCCTGCTGCACTGTATTTAGGTAATGGTCATACGGAACAAACCCTTATGCAACCGTTTCGTGAGCGTGGAATATTTTTAAAAACACCCAGCTATAAATAAGTCATTCTTTTAATTATTCGCTTTACGCCTTTCTGAACACACTTCTTACATCGCTTATTTAATAGGTAATTACTGCCATGACCGTGAATATCGACCGCGATACGATTACGCTGGTGCGTACGATCGAATTCAAGAAAAAACCGTTTCCGTATTATTTAAATAAATACTTTTCCTCGATTTATGAATCACAGGAAGAGCAAATTAATTTTGAATTAGTGTTTGGTGAACGACGTCTTGCGCCGTTTGTTTCGCCCATGCTGGAAGGTAGACCACTGCCTGATCAAGGCTATGAAGTGAAAAGCTTTAAGCCCGCCTATATCAAACCGAAAAATGCGGTTAAACCTCAACCGATGATGAAGCGCCGTGTCGGTGAGGCTTATTTAGGTAGTTTAAGCCCAGCACAA
>NZ_JAGSOY010000372.1 GCF_018837975.1 Zooshikella harenae
TATAGGTGTACCCTAAATGGACCACCTAACCCCCCTTCTATGTAGCTCTACGTAACCCTTTGTATTCATGCGGCCTTTCTCACACCACAAACTAAGCGACAGTGCTAACATAAGCACTAGCTTATGAAGTAGTAGAAAGGATTAACTTAATGGATATAAATTCACTAAAGTGCGCTTTTGGCGGTCAGTGTAACAATCCAACGAAACAACACAGTGTCATGGAAGTATGAGCACCTCCTCTTTTCTTGGCCCTTGGATGCCCTCACCCTGCCAACAGCACGGCGGTGGCTTTAGTATGAACATATCAACCAAAAGCCAAGCACCATCTATTGTTATTGTAGAAATAAAAACAACATCGGCATCAGGGACAGGTACAAAGACAATGCAGTTTATTGGTCCTGGTACTTATAAAGCGGCTTATGGCCCTGGAGTAGGAACTTGCTACTATGTAAGAGCAAAATCTACATCAACAGGGCAAGTTCTATTTATACAATTTAGTGGGGCTTAGATGCGTAAATATAATTACTTATT
>NZ_JAGSOY010000373.1 GCF_018837975.1 Zooshikella harenae
AGTAAAACCTCTTTTTTTTATGAATAATTCTGCTGTTTCTCTTCTCTTGGGTTTTATTATACCCGTTGACCCCCAGTAATCTTTTCCTTTCTTAAAGTCAATATATGCAGCGTCCGCTAAAAGAGCTGCTTGGTAGGCTTTTTCTGTATTGATTTCTGTGTTATCTTCTTTTTCGACTTGATTATTTTCACTCATTTATGAACATCCATTCATTGATAAAACAACTAGATACTTCTTGATGTAAAATCAGCTAAAAATTAGTTTTAGTATCTTTTACTCTTTATTAAATACCCAAGCATCAATCGATTTGTTAATGGGTAAATATTTAAATTTATTAATGCGAGAACACCGAGACGTCATATAACTTTCAGGTGTTTTGAATATGCCATACGGAGTTAATAAGTAGCTCGTATCCTTACCTAATAATTTGCCTGTTCTTATGTTTGAAACCTTATCTACAGATCTATATATTTCATAACCTTCCGTTTTATTATTGATCCATACTTCACCTGTTGACTCATATGAATAC
>NZ_JAGSOY010000374.1 GCF_018837975.1 Zooshikella harenae
TACCATCTCTGCTTCAACTGGTCCTATGGCAAGATAATGTGAACCATTCAAATCAAAAGACTTACTGGCTACTTTGGGCACATCACTGGTTGATAAGCCTGAATTCGATACTTGTTGACCAGAGATAGAAACGAGAGAGGCATCTTTTTTATGATCAGAACGATCAGGTACTGATGAGCCGACAATGTCATCAGCTACGAAATGTCTAATGGGTGATAATGCCTTGATTTTATTATTGAGTTCTAGGCTAGCATTTTCATCAATGGTGGGATCAAGACCTTGTTTATATTCTTCTAAATTTGTAAGCCCATCATTATCCGCATCGTCATTGGCATCATTTTGATAAATATTTAAACCATATTTAATCTCAAACTGGTCAGGCATACCGTCCTGATCGAAGTCGCTATTTTTATTTTCTTTTGGCTGCGACAATGTCGAGAGCATAGAAATTTCTGAGCTTGATAGAGCTTTATTGAAAAGCGCAATCCGCTGGAATTGAATATCAGAAATACCCAG
>NZ_JAGSOY010000375.1 GCF_018837975.1 Zooshikella harenae
TATAAAGAAAATATTCAGGGATAAGGAACTTCTAAAAACAGATGAAATTAAAAATTATGATCCAAGAAAAGCTGAGGTAAAGTCATATAAGCTTGAGGAGAAAAGAAAAGAAGTTACTTCTGAATCAGAAGATGGTATTCCCCAAACTTTAATTGAGCAGTCACGAACGTTATCAAGGGGTACTGATCTTGCTTACCCTGATATGAGTTTAACCGTTGATAATGGATTTGGCGCAGAACCAATTAAGTTTGACTGTTTACAAGAGCTTAACCCCATTTTTACACTTTGTGATGTTATCCAGGGATTTATAACCGCCCTAAGGACACTGTCAACAGCTAAGTTAGGTTTTTACGCGGATGTTAATATTGATATATTTAAAGGTGGGTTACATTTAAAATGGCAGAATAAAGAATATAAAGACAAACCTGAAGTATATCTTTATTATGAGTTACTTTTTTGTATAAAAATAATTGAAGCTAAGTTTGAAGTTGGACTCGCAGTACAGATAAAAGATG
>NZ_JAGSOY010000376.1 GCF_018837975.1 Zooshikella harenae
GGTAAAACCTCTGTCTTCAATGAATTTATCAGCAGTTTCCTTGCTATTTATAGAAGGTTTTATTATACCGGTTGACCCCCAGTAATCTTTCCCTTTCTTAAAGTTAATATATGCAGCGTCCGCTAAAAGTGCTGCTTGGTAGGCTTTTTCTGTATTAATTTGATTATTTTCACTCATTGATGAACATCCATTCATTGATAAAACAACTAGATACTTCTTGATGTAAAATCAGCTAAAAATTAGTTTTAGTGTTTTTTACTCTTTATTAAACACCCAAGCATCAATCGATTTTTTAATGGGTAAATATTTAAATTTATTAATATCTGAGCATTCGTAAGTTATAAATCTTTCTGGACGTGTAAAAATTCCATATGGAACTAAGATATAGGAGATTTCTTTACCTAGAATATTTTTGGATTTAATCTTAATAACTATTGTTGTATATTTTCTAATTTTATAGCCTTCTATTTTATTATTAATAAGCTCTCCACCTTCAGCCAAATACTTATAT
>NZ_JAGSOY010000377.1 GCF_018837975.1 Zooshikella harenae
CGATAAATCAACATCAACGGCTACTGGCCGTTTTTGTTTAATGATTTTCTGTACGTGCTTAATCGCATGGTGAGCACTTCGCTTAGGACGAAAACCAAAACTATTTTCTGAAAAGGTGTTATCCACTAAAGGAGACAGTATTTGTACGATAGCTTGTTGAATAACACGATCAATGACGGTAGGGATACCTAACGGCCTTTTACCACCATCCGGTTTATCGATTTCAACGCGCTTGACGGGTTGAGGACGATAATTCCCCGTAAGAAGGTCGTGTTTGCACTGTTCCCAGTGTATTACTGCCCACTGAGGGAATTCAGCGATCGTCATGCCATCTATTCCTGGAGCACCTTTATTCGCTTTAACCTGTTTCCAGGCGCGCTGAAGGTTTAAGGAATTAAATACCGCTTCAAATAAATCAAAATTGAAGGTTTCTTGTCGTGTATTACGTTGCTCAACGGATACACCGATCGGTGCCGTTTCGTTATTCAAGTAAGACATGAT
>NZ_JAGSOY010000038.1 GCF_018837975.1 Zooshikella harenae
ACAATTAATATATATCTGACTATTATACTAAAGTCTAATATCAAATAACTTAGTAGCATTAAAACTCTTAAAACAAGCAAAAAATACGTATTTTTTACGTATCATTAACTTTTGATATGCTCTCCTCAATCATAGCCAACCCAAAATATATCCTATCAAGTCTTGACATTTATCTAATCCCTAAACATCATCATATTCAGAGGTATTCATTATATGTCGTATATTAATAATCGCATACTCAGCCAATAAATATACTGTAGTTTACTCACTAAACAGCCTGATATTTAGTCAATACTATTTGGCATTTTTTACTATTGCAAACCAAAATGTAAACAATTTTCAGCTCAAAGCTATATTCACGCCTGACCTGGATGTTTACTTTAGCCTGATACATTGGTTTATATACTAATTATCCATTTCACATACTATTTTCGAGGTTAGAAAGCAATAATAACTACGAACAAACGATATGTACAAATTACTTTTTAAAATGGTGCAAGGAGAAGAACAGTGAAATTTACTAGGCGACAGTTTAATGCTTCGTCAATAACTTTACTGAGTATGTTGGCAGTTCCACCAGCAATAAGCAAAGAAAAAACAAACGCTAAGCGCTTTAATGAAAAAGAGTATTGTATCATTGAAAACATTGTAAATTACTTCACCCAATATTGGGGAGGTGAAACCATTACCCTTAGTACGGTTAAGTACTTTATCAATGTTAAACTTGACATCGACAATAAATATTATGAAATTTATCAGTCACTTATCAATCACTATCGAATTCTATTTAACACTTATCATGACAACACAAAGGCTGTGACCAAACTGCTGTCGATAGCGAATGACGCCAAAGAAGACTCACATCTAAAGTTAGCCGCTAAAGAGTTACTACAACTTTATATCACTCGTACAGGCTACCAGGCTTATGGATTACTGAACATTAATGGTCATATTACAAGAGGCTATCTTGATCAGCCAACCCCCTACAGGACAATAAATGATGATGTATAAGAAAACAGCTATTGTGATTGGCTCTGGAGTTGCTGGTACTTTTATTGCTACACAACTGTTGCAGTATAAACTATATGAAAAAGTCATTATGCTGGAAGCAGGTCCAGAATTTAAAATGGGCGATTATGGCCAGTGGTTACATTACGTTACTGGTGGATCAGCACCCTACGAGTCCCATTACGATACCGAAGAAGACTTCACTGCCAAGGGTATCCAGCCTTGGTACTTAAATGGCAGCCGTATTTTTGGCAAAGGCGGCTCAACATTACATTTTGGCGGCTGGTTACCGCGGTTTAAACCAGAAGATTTTGAGCTTCATCAAAATACTGGGCGTGGAATTGACTGGCCATTTAACTATGATGAGCTTGAACCTTACTACTGCGAAGCCGAAACTTATTTAGGAGTCACGGGTGACTCTCAAAATCAAAACCCACCACGCAGTCGCCCTTTTCCTTATGAAGCAGCACCTTACCCCTTGGTTGCAAAGCCTTTTATTAAAGCTTTTGATACTTTAAGTTTATCCTATCAACACTTACCCATTACCCGCTACGGTAAAGCAGAAAATGGACATGGCAAGTGCCTAACAGCAGGAACCTGTAATTACTGTCCTGTAGACGGTAAATTTAACGGCATGCAACCCTTTCGCACACTGGACCCCCAAAGTAACTTTGAGCTTCGTCTTGAGTCTCCCGTCATCAAGTTGCTCATGTCTGCCCAAGATACAGTACAAGGTGTAAGTTATTACGATATTAAGCAACAACGTGTAAAACATCTGGAAGGAGATGCCGTTTTTATCTGTAGCGGAGCATTGGAGGCGCCTAAATTACTACTCAACTCACGTAATAAATTCTGGCCGCAAGGGATAGGTAATAACCATGATTTAGTGGGTCGTTACCTTTCAGCTAATCCATTTTTCTATGCCGCAGGACAAACAACATCAGCCAACCATTACCAATGTGAACTAGGCTTTCCTACCTTTGCCAGTCGGCACTTTGATAGCAAAGCCTTTCAAACACAAGGTAAATTCTTTATGGCTATGGATAATGATAGCGCCCGTATTGATTTCGTGACATCCATGTTAGCAGGTAAATCACCAGAAGCTATTCAAGCACAAATCTCAGGTCAGAAAACATTACAGCTCTTTGGCAATCTAGAACCACTTCCCTTCTGGGAAAACCGTGTTTATCCAGACAAAGAGTGGACAAAACATTTTCTCCCTAAAACGATTATCGACACACCAAAAGCAATGTATGACCCTAATATTGCTGATTTTTATGTAGAACAGATGCATTCTGTCCTAAAAAAAATGGGGCTAGAAAATATACGTACAGGTACTTACCCACAACGTGGGGATCATGCAGCCTGTACCTGTCGTATGGCTCACTCGCCTGAGCAAGGTGTGGTAAATACAGACTTTACAGTACATGGTGTTAATAACGTGTATATTTTGAGTAATGCCATTCTACCCACCTTACCTGCAGCCAATCCTACGCTGACATTAGTGGCGATGGGATACAAAATGATTGCGGACATGAGAAAGCAAATGCTATTACATGCAGCTTAATTTTTAAGCTATCAGCTAAAAATTTGCTATTTTAAATGGCTTTGATATAAAATTGCGAAAATTTTTGTCGCTGTTTAGATAATAAACAACCATTTAAATAATAAAACAACCTAATTAGCAAATCGTTACAACATAATATGCTTTATATCCTTTTCAAATGCTTCGTCACTCGACGTTGCTCCGCGCAAATGCCTGATGAAGCGTTGCTCGGAGCCTGAAAGCAAAAAGCTTTAATAATCTTCATCAACTCATACACTTGGAATGCACTATTGTGTAGGCTTGTGTTTGACTTGAAAAAGGAGATTAAAAAGGGTCCATGACGTTTCGTCATGGACCCTTTTTTTATTCCTGAAAAGGAATCGCAACAGTTGTTTTTTTTAAGCAATTCAAAGCAAAGGGTCTGCAGATAATGCAAACCCTTCGCTTTTTTTGGAGTTGTTGAAATGAGCCTTTTATGTGTAACTGAACTTAATTACCAGATAGCAAGTAAGATGCTATATCACGAAGCAAGCCTGACACTACATAAAAATGAACATATGGGCATAGTCGGTAAAAATGGCACAGGAAAAAGTACGCTATTAAAAATAATCACTGCAGAAATAACGGCTGATAGTGGCAATGTACATTGGCAGTCCAATAGTAAAGTAGGCTATCTTGATCAACATGCCCAAATCGATGATTCGTTAACTGTTATTGAATACTTGCACACTGCGTTTGCTCATTTGGCAAAACTTGAAGACCAAATGATCGAACTTTATTCTAATCCTCCGACCAATAAGACAGATGAAGCTTATAAAAAAGCAGCGAATATTCAGCTTTTACTTGAGCAAGAAGGTTATTACACCGCTGAAAATACAATTGCCAAAGTTGTTCTTGGCTTAGGTCTCAATGCTTTTGGGCTAAATACTCAAATAGGTCGTTTAAGCGGAGGACAACGCGCGAAAGTTATTTTAGCGAAATTGCTGATTGAATCACCTGATGTACTGCTGCTCGATGAACCCACAAACTTCCTCGATGTGCAGCATATTAAGTGGTTAGAAATTTTCCTCACTGGATATAAAGGCGCATTAATTCTGGTATCACATGACACACGTTTTTTGGATAAAATCGTTACATCAATATGTGATATCGACAACCGTAAACTAACAAAATATCGAGGGAATTATTCAGCGTTTCTTACTCAAAAAGAACAAGCGATCCAACACAGTGTTGTTAAACATGAAAAATTAAAACAGAAAAAAGCTAAACTTGAAAACTACATAAACCGAAATGCTGCCGGAGTGAATGCTCGAATAGCAAAAGGCCGAAAGAAAATGCTAGCAAGAATTACCTTACAAGAACACCCTGTTCTTCATGAAAAGCTTGATTTTGACTTTCCCGCTTCCAAACTTGCTGGACACGAAGCGTTAACGACAAAACAACTTGAAGTAGGCTATAACCACTCTCTTTTACCTGCGATAACCTTGTCGCTGGCTACGGGTGAAAAGCTGGCAATCAAAGGCTTTAATGGTATTGGTAAATCAACATTATTAAAAACATTGGTCCATCAAGTTTCAGCTCTGTCGGGCTCATATCAGTATGGTCCGCAAACAGTCATTGGCTATTTCAGACAGGATTTACACTGGGACTCTCCTCAGTTGAGTCCCTTACAATTAATAGCTCAGTGGCATCAAAACCTTAAGCCTGGTGCAATTCGTAGCTTACTTGCTCGTTGTGGAATCAAGGACGATCAAGCGGTACAACCTGTTCACTCTCTAAGTGGTGGAGAACAGACACGGGTTAAATTATGTCATTTAATGGCTTCTCCTAGGAGCATATTAATTCTTGATGAGCCAACGACGCATCTTGATGCACATGCCAAAGAGAACCTTAAAAAAGCCATACAAAACTTTAAAGGTAGTGTAATTCTGGTTTGTCACGAAGTGGACTTTTATTCTGCATGGATCGACCACGAGCTGAATATCACTGAGTTTGTACAAAGGTAATACTTATGAGCGAAAACATTCCAATTTCATCATATTGGAAGCAAACTACAGTGTTATTTCTTTCTGCTCAATTTATATCACTGTTAGGATCATCCATTGTTCAGCATGCCATCATTTGGCATATTGTCATCAATACTTCTTCAGGCGCTATGGTGGCTATCTCAACGATTTGCGGGTTCCTCCCGCAAATCGCCATTTCTTTTTATGCCGGCCCATGGTTAGACCGGTTTGATAAAAAACGAGTCAATATGATGTCTGATGGGTTAATTGCATTAGCAACAGCAATGATTTTTATTTCATTTATTTTGGGCTTTAAATCAATCTGGTTATTATTTCTTGCCTTGATTTTCCGCTCATTAGGCACAGGCATTCAAACCCCTGCTGTTAATGCAATGATTCCCTTAATGGTGCCCAGAGAGCACTTAGTTAGGGTCAATGGTCTACTCAGCAGCTTTAACGCACTGACCATGTTGATGTCTCCTGTTATTAGTGCAAGTATCTATGCAACTAAAGTTTCACCATTTCAGTAACAAAAAAGCCCCTTTTTTGATACTGAAATGGTGAAACTTTAGCTAAGTGAATTACGTGTATAAGTATTAAATAATGGAAATACACAATGTTAAAACGATTGCTACTCTTTACCCTAATATTCTCCTGTCAACTTCATGCTGAAACGATTCGTTTATTAACCTTGTCCTTTCCTCCATACGCTTATGTTGAGTCAGGTGAAGTTAAAGGTTTTGTCGTCGATATAGTTAAAGAAACTATGGCGAGAATGAAACAAAAATACGAGTTAGTCGTTCAACCCTGGGCTCTCCCTGCATGAGATGAAAACAGGTAAAGGCGATGGGTTATTCCCTATGTTTATTACTGATGACCGGATTTATTTCACAGCGTATTCAGCTAAACCTTTAACATATGAATATAAATCATTATTCATACACGCTAATCATGATATCCATTTTGATGGTGACCTTGCGCTTTTGGGACAATATCATTTTTGCCGTGTGCGTGGTTACAGTTCAGGCCCTGTTTTTGATCAGGCGGAGCTTAATGGCACCCTCCCTTACGTTGATCTTGCAAATTCCTCATTACAAAATATTCAAAAAATACTCCATAGCCGTTGTCAGATTTTAGTTGATGATAAAAACGTTGTAGCTTACTTATTGAAACGCTTAGGACAGAGTGATCAATTATCGCTTTTGGTGGATCTTGAACGCATTCCAAGCCATATGGGATTTTCTAAGTTCGGACATGCCAGCGACCTCGTCAAACGTTTTGACGAAGCTCATCAAGCAATGATTCAAGATGGAACCATTGATAATATTCTTTCTCACTATTTAGGAAAAATGATACAGCAGCAATAATATCACAAGAAAAAGTATTCTAAACATAGATTTAACAAAGCATACTTATTCATTGCGTATATAACGTTTCATACTTAGCATGAATTTCATCCAACACACCTTCATATTTTAAACGTAATAATTCATGATTTATTTTTGTATAAAGTTCAAAAGCGCGCGGAGATTTTTTTGATATAAAAAAGTGAAGTGTTTCAGACTTAATCACTTTAATTCGTGCTGCTCTAATTGTCTCAGGTACATTATGCTTTTCGATAAGTTTTAATCCATAACCAACTTGTATTGCTAAAGGCATAATTTGACATCGATTTGACTCTAGCATTTTAAAACCAGCGATTATTGTTGGCACGCGGATAAAATCTGACTCACGGGTTAAACCATACTCTTTATAAAAGTATCCCAAAACACCACATACTGAATCAAATTTTTGCAATATTTCTATATTATCAACATTTATATCCGCAGTGAAATGTGCATTAGAATAAAAAACAGCAGGATAAATTTCACTAAAAGGAGAAGTCACGTAGTACTTTTCAGCCCTTTCTAACGTATACGAACCTGTAGAAAACATCTCATAACGTTTTCGTTTATTGAATTTAGCAACTTCAAATAAACACCTCTTCCAAGGAATATGATCAATATGATAGTTCAAATTAAGTGCTTCAAAAACAACTGTCAACGTATCATTGGTAATACCTATTATTTTTTTTGAAACCTTGTTATTTATTCGTTCATAATAAGTGTAAGGTGGATATTCAACATCATCGTCACATATTTTTACTTCCTTAGCGTATACATAAGACACATTTGTTGTCCATAATAATCCAACAAACATAGGAAATATTAATATTTGTGGTTGAAGCATTCTTAATACACCTTTAACAAAATACCCTTAGTAAACACTTCTGACAAACTAAGAATAGCTTTATTAAACATATTACAAAAACCGAATACTTGTTTAAAACACTATTCCATAAACATCTTTATCGTTCACCCTTACTAAATCCCATTAACTACGACAATTTACGACATCAAAAACATTAAATACTAATAAATCTTCAATACAAAATTCACCTCACTCATTCAATTCTTACATATATTTTATTGTAACCTCTTACCCAAGTTAAACAATGGGTTTTAAAAAGTGATGCTGTAACGATACTTGTTAACCACTGTTTAACGAAACAACCAACTTTTTCCTAATCAGTCAGAAAAACCATTTCCCTGGCCCCTTAGTTTATCGTAGAGTTTAAATCAACCTACAATAGAACTTTATTAACATCTACATCAAGGAAAGATGACCATGAAAATATCAAAACACTTAATCCACAAAACCTTTTTATTATTACCAGCATTAGCACTAGCAACCTCAGCTTTAGCCAGCAACAACATCCCTGTCACTATCGATATAGTTAAAAACTCTGGCTCAGGCTGTCCATCTGGAACCGTCGCAGCCACAGTTGCACCTGATGGAAAATCATTTGTGTTAGGTTTTGATGCTTATATTGCTGAAGTAGGCCCTAATATCCCAAACCGAGAAGGCCGTAAAAATTGTACGCTTACCGCACAACTTAATATTCCTAATGGCTACGCTTTTACTATCGTTGATGTCAATTATCGAGGATATGCTGCACTTGAAGAGGGCGTAAACGCGCTTCAGCAATCACGTTATTTCTTTGCTGGTTACCCTCAAGAAGCCCGTTTAAAGACCGAGTTTAATGGTCCTTATGATGATAATTACCTGATCAGTGATCGTTTAGGCTTACACTCTGTTGTTTGGTCAAGCTGTGGAGCCAAAGAGCCAGTGGTTGTATCAACAGAGCTGCGGGTTAATAATAATGGAAATACCAATGCTAGAGGCTTAATTACTACAGATACTATAGATGGCAAACTTACCCATCAGTATGGTATTCAGTTTAGAGCATGTAATATGAATTCAACTCACACAACAACAACTGATACTCCTGACTATTTTTAACCTTATTCTTAATTAGTTCATCCTATTAAGAAGCCAAGATCATGTCATTTTAAATCATCATTAATTGCTGGGCACCTCTAAAAATTTAGAGGTGCCCTGTTGCCAGAATCGATTTATTTTCCGGCAATATATTCAAGAAAATCTCACATTCAATACGCTGACCTGACACACCTTACATAATTATAGACTCGCTGTAAGTCGCCCTGTGGCCCAAAGTAGCGCGGATAATTATTAGCATTTCCTGACTTAGGATCACTTCGCTGCGCCCCTGCACCATGGACATCCATAATACGACCATGCATACGGCCTAATGCAGCACCAAAGGCTATATACACAGCAGAATCATACAAATTTCTACCATCCAAATGGGTTGTACTTGTCCAATAATAAGGAAACTGATTTTTTTCCCTGGATGCATTCAATTTGGAGACTTTGAAAACAGAATTAATCGCTGCAGAGCCATGTGTTTGAGGTGATTTCGAATAATCAACAATACTTTGCAATTCCTTTGCATTGGGTAATCGCCAATCATCATAACCTGCTAACTTTAAATTTTCAGCGTACTGCAACCCCTGACCCCACGCCATACCACGTCTACTGTCGTCTTTTTGCCACATCAACCCAGTAGCAACATCTGTTACGGTTCCATCTTTATTATCAACAAAGTTGTTTTTACCATATGCTTTATTTCCGCGCACAAAGCGGAAATACATTTTATTTGCCTGCCGCCGTCGAGGGTGAAATTTAGGATACCCTTTTATCCTACCATCGACAAAATTAACACCGAACACAGTTTCGTCATTACCCATCGTCCTAGCCACGTACTCAGTGGAACTCCAGGTTTGTGCATCAATTTCACGCTCCCCCCTACGGCTATTACCCAGAGGCTGATTGAAATAACGAGTATCGATAAAAGGCTTAATGGCTCTTTGCCCTCTTACACTGCCAGTAAACTGAATTAAAGAATACAATTCTTTAATTGTAGGTACTCGCCAATCAGAATATCCACCTAACTTTAGTTTTTTAGCATACTTAAAAGCGTCACTAAATATTATTTTTTCCCCCATATTTTTTTGCCACATAAGCCCCGTCACATTATCAGTTATAGTACCATCTCCGTTATCAGTGTAGTTAGGTGTATTAATCTGATAATGAGCATCCTGACCATAAAATGCTTCACCTGATTTAGGCTTGGATATCATCGCATGATTGTTATAAAAATCTGTCACTCCACTGTCCACAATGGCATATGGAGGCTTAGCCGAAAGCGCATTATTTTCACCATAAACAAACATTGAAGCACTAAAGGCTAAAACACTGACCAATGTGTTTTTTATAGCATTTAATTCCATTTAATCCCCACTATAACACCCGTGATAATAAGCTTAATAATATTTCCCAAACTAACTTAAATACTGTTAACAACTAACAATAAATTCATTACATATTGAAGAGTAATAATTGCCTCTTGGCTTTTTTATAATAGTCTACTCAGCTTTCCTATAATTGGAATCGTTCCCTGAAAGCTTAACTACTAAGCGCTGATAACAAGTTATCTAATGCATACTTGAAGGTATTTATACGACTTTAAAGTCAAAACATATGAAATAAGCATTTTATGCTGACGATAAGACTCGACAGCATTAGAAAAATTTCTAAGAAAAAAATATCAGAAATAACCTACATAAATATTGTGTATCATAGGCAGGCAATAAGAATAAATAATATTAATACTTTCTATTCGACCCAATGAATTAAGTAATCTTGCCAGTCTTCTTCAGGAATTTGTGTTTCACAAAGCGTTTTCCCTTTAACAGAAACACCTTCTTCATGAATACTTTCAGCGCGCCCTGTCACTAATGGGTGCCAGGCAGGTAAAGGTTTGCCCTCTGCGAGTAAGCGATAGGCACAGGTGGGTGGCAACCAGTGAAACTCAGCGATGTACTCTGGCGAGAGTACTGTACACTCAGGAATATGATGAGTACGCTGTTCGTACTTCTGACAACGACAACTATCGTCATCCAAAAGTCGACAAGCAATTTGTGTGTAATACACTTGCCCATCATCTTCGTCTTCAAGCTTGTGTAAACAGCATAGACCACAGCCGTCACATACAGATTCCCATTCTTCTTTGGAAAACTGTTTTAATGATTTCTGTTGCCAGAATGGAATCATTACATCAGTCATTATTTATATTTATTCCGGATCATTAAAACACAGAAATTCATCAGGTAACGTCACTAAATACTCATCTTTTGGAGGCGGCATTTGTAGATAAAAGCCTTGTTCAGTAAGTGCTTCTAGTACTTGACCTACACTAACGCGAGCAAGTTTTTTACCTGAATGCAATAACAGCGTCATCACAGGCTCAGGATCCCCAAAAATGGTTAATAGCGACTCAGGAATTTTTGTTAATCCATCCTGTTTTTTAACATAAAGATAGGTTTCATCTTTGCGACGACTTTTGTAAACAGCAACAATGACTTTATCCACTATCACGACTCTAAACCTTGTTTAATCTCATTTAAATATGCCACCAGTTCCTGGCCAAAACAATGATATCGCCAATTTTCGAAATCCATTGACCAACGAAAGTCATCATCATACAACCCAGAACAAATTAAAGCTTGAAAGGCTTTTTTGGGCATTAACACTTCTACAGGAATCTGCAGAACTTCCGCTTTAGTGGCTAACCACAGCTTACCTTTCTTAACATAACGCTTACTTGAAGGGGGAAGTGGTTTAGGGAGACGGTCAGGTAAATTTTTTTCAGGCTTAGTCAGTCCCTGCTTAACACAACTTAAAATAGCATCGCCATCTCGCTTAATAACACTCGCCTTGATGCCTTTAAATGTTGCCAGTTGCGCTTTATAGCGAGGCTTCCGACGGGCAATTAGCCATAACAGCTGATCACTTAACAAATGGTTTCGCGGAATGTCACGAACTAATAGTTGCTGCTCACGCCAGGCTGCTAGCAGTTGCAATATTGCTAACTCTCGAGGGTACAAACGCCAAGCCTGTTTTACCT
This sequence comes from Zooshikella harenae, assembly GCF_018837975.1. GTDB lineage: Bacteria > Pseudomonadota > Gammaproteobacteria > Pseudomonadales > Zooshikellaceae > Zooshikella > Zooshikella harenae. The sequence goes on from NZ_JAGSOY010000038.1 coordinate 10,931, forward strand.
GACGGTAATATTCTGTAACTGCTGTCACTACCTGATATTCGGCACAAAGTGCGGTGCCATCATCCAAAACCCACTGCGTACGACCTAGTACATCTAACTGTTTACACAAAGCATAATATAACTGGTGTAAATACCATACATCATCTATCGCATATTGTTGTTGCGCAGGTGTAAGCGGACGCTCCTGCCAATCTGACCGGGTTTCCGCTTTACCCAACGACATGCCTAGCATCTCTGCTACCAATCGCTGATACCCCACACTATGACCAAGTCCGACAAGCGCTGCCGCTAACTGCGTATCAAAAAGGGGTTGAGGTAGCTGCTGTACCGTGCGCTGTAACAATTGCAGATCTTCAGAGCACGCATGTAATACTTTAATAATGCGAGGCTCGACCAAAAGCGCACCTAAAGGGGTTAAATCAGAAATAGCAATGGGATCAAGTAAGTATACTTTCTGTCCATCACATAACTGGATAAGACAAGGCTGAGCAAAAAAAGTATGACTTCGCTCAAATTCAGTATCCAGCGCAATGACGTCAGCCGCTAAACAGTCAGCGACCATAGCCGCCAACGCTGCAGGCGTATCAACCCAATGTACTGGGCAGTTTGTCATTCACCCAGTCCCATTTGTTTTCGTCCCGCAAAAGCATGAAGTAATGTGCCACCATCAACGTATTCAAGTTCACCACCCATTGGAACACCATGTGCAATTCGAGTCACTTTAATGCCCAATGACATAGCCTGTTGAGCAATAAAGTGAGCAGTTGCTTCGCCTTCAACCGTTGGATTGGTGGCTAATATCATTTCCCCAACAGCCCGTTGTTGAAGCTGAGTTAATAAGTCATCAACACCAATTTCTTCAGGGCCAATCCCATCAATGGGGGAAAGGTGTCCCTGAAGAATAAAATAATGGCCTCGATATCCCCCTGCCTGTTCAATCGCTAGCATATCTGCAGGACTTTCAACGACACATAATATGCTTTCATCACGTTTGGGATCAGCGCAAATTGAGCAGTAGTCTAGCTCTGTCAGGGTTCGGCATGAACGACAGTGACCCACTTCACTCAATGCAGTGGCCAAACTGGCCACAATTCTTTCTGCACCTTTACGATCACGTTCCAGTAGATGAAGTGCCATACGCTGCGCTGATTTTGGCCCAATACCAGGCAAGCACTGTAATGCATCAATTAATTGTTTAATCAGGGGACTAAAAGCCATTTTTTAATTCCAAAAGCTAAAAGCAAATCGCCAGTAACACTCATTAAAAAGGCTTAAAGCCACCGGGAATATTCAGCCCAAGTCCATCGGTTAAACTACCCATGCGTTTTTGACTTTCTGCTTCCACTTTGCGAACGGCATCGTTTACTGCTGCGGCAATAAGATCCTCAAGCATTTCCTTTTCTTCTTTAAGTAAACTTGGGTCTATTGTTACTCGGCGCACATCATAACGACCATTCATAACCACAGCGACCATACCAGCACCAGACTCACCTTTTATCTCCAAGTGCTCCAGCTCTTGCTGGTTTTTTTTCATCTGCTCTTGCAATTTTTCCTGAGCCTGTTGTAACTGGCCCATTAGATTATCCATACCACCTTTAAACATACGTACCTCAATAAACGGGTTATGGTAAGTATTTAATTCTTCTCATCTATCGGGGTGATCGATTGTTCCACGATTGTAGCAGAAAACTGTGCTAACAACGCCTGGACAATATGATCATTTTCAATACTTTGTTTGGCCTCTGCCAGGCGCTTGGCTTTCTTTTCCTGCGCCCAGCGGGCAGGTGTCATTTCTGTCACTTCATCAGTTGAAATCTGTAAACGAACGGATTCACCAAACCACTTGCTGATAGCTTGCTCAATACGAGACTGGTGAGTATCACTAAATAGCATGGACTGTTTTTCGTCTAACACCAATGTCCACAGATTTTGATCCATACTCATGAGCGCCATATGAGAACCTAAGGTTTGGGTCACACCACCCAGCCCTAACAGCCAAAAGAGTTCAGGCCATTGCTCAGGTGACATGCTCGAAAGTGCTCTGGCCACACTCGTATTGATCTGAATTTCACTGACGTGCTGCGCTACTGTCTGGGCAACTTGTTTATTTAACTCAGATCTACCTGATTCTCCAGCACTGAGCTTATCTACAGGTTGCTGTAAAGGATTAGGTTGAAAAGATGTTTGTTCTGAAGATTCACCTAATGGTGGCGCACTGGCTTCAATATCATGCAGACCCACCTGTTGAGTCGTTGCCGTCTCTGTAGCCGTTGCAGCACGAACCTGTAACCTACTATTATTCTGAGAAGCATCTCGATTTTCTGATGCATTAACGTTATCAAGAGGATTGAAAGTACCTTCTGGTGCTGGTGAAGCCTCTGGTTGTTCAACCAGATGACTTCTCAGTGATGACTTTGGGGGCAGCGGTATCTCCGCAGTAGGGGAATCCTGCTGTACATCATCAACGAGTGATGTGGCTGAAACCTCCATTGATGCGACATGAGCGTCTGCTGTTTGCCCATCCGAGGTCTTCACTAATGCCTGTTGAGGCGGTCCTTCTACAGGTGTTGGACGGAATGCCAGCATACGGAGCATGACCATTTCAAACCCTCCTCGAGGATCAGGGGCTAATGGTAAGTCACGCCGTCCTAGGAGGCCAATTTGATAATAAAGCTGAACATCTTCAGCAGTCATTTTTGCTGCTAATGCTAATAACCGCTGTTGATCACCTTGACTATTATCTACCGCATCCGGAACCATTTGCGCTAAAGCAATACGATGCAAAACAGACAATAAATCCGCTAGTACACTTGTGTAGTCAGGTGCAAATTCAGCAAGATGCGCAATAGTATTCAACAGTTGTTGTATATTGCCTTCGGCAAGCGCTTCCACAACATGAAAAACCTGGTGAGGATCAATCGTCCCTAACATAGTAGCAACTTCTGACTCGCGAACTTCGCCACTACCAAATGCGATGGCCTGATCAGTTAAGCTAAGCGCATCCCGCATACTACCATCTGCCGCCCGAGCCAACTGCCAAAGCGCCGATATATCAAAACTCACATTTTCTTCAGCCAGAATAAACTGTAAATGGCCCACAATTCGCTCAGGCGACATATTTTTCAGCGCAAACTGCAAACAACGAGAAAGTATAGTGACAGGTAATTTTTGGGGATCTGTTGTTGCCAGTAAAAACTTAACATGAGGCGGTGGTTCCTCTAAAGTTTTCAGTAACGCATTAAAACTATGGGCAGACAGCATGTGAACTTCGTCTATCAAATAGACTTTGTAGCGGCCACGGGTGGGGGCATATTGAACATTTTCCAACAGTTCACGGGTATCTTCGACTTTGGTCCGCGATGCTGCATCCACTTCAATTAAATCAACAAAACGGCCCTCATCAATTTCACGACAGGCGTCGCATTGCCCACAGGGTTCAGAACTAACGCCTTGTTCACAGTTCAAGCTTTTAGCGAGGATACGGGCAATCGAAGTCTTTCCTACCCCTCGCGTACCTGTAAACAAATAGGCATGGTGTAAGCGATCATGGTCTAGCGCATTGACCAGTGCCTTAAGCACATGCAATTGCCCTACAAGTTGTTTAAATGTGCGTGGTCGCCACTTACGTGCCAGTACCTGATAACTCATGCAAAGATTTTTCCGCTGTGCACTTCTTGAATTGAATAGAGGCTATTTAAGCCAAACCCAGTATGTTAGCTGAGAACCCTTGTAATTGCACCCTCTCCCAGGTAAACACTTGACTAAATTCAAGCGTAGACACTACGCAAATAATCTCAGCCATTCACTAAAACTTTTTTACCTTTCCACACCCAAAGTGACAAATGCAACACATGAAACATCACTCTTAACAAGGATAACTTGTCAGAACTTAAGAACCCTGATTTAATTAGCGATCATTAAATGCTGCTTATAGCAACAATTTTTTGTGACATCATTTAGTACCTAAATGTAATGGTGTCACCAATGTAATGCTTAGACCAGTAAGTAACATCAAGAGTAGGACTGACGTCCTCGCCAACCTGCTATTCCTAGGCAAGGTGGATTCCGTAATGCGGAGATGTGGCCCTTAGGCAATTAAAATAGGCCCCTTAATCAGCGTCAGTTCTCTAATAGGCTAGGAGAACACCATGCAGTGTGATTTTGTGGTAAGCCAGTACGCACCACATCCCAAAAAGACGACACCTGTCCTAACACTTCGCGATCAAGCGTCGATGAACTGGTTTATCCATCACCAGCATTATGATTGCTCATTGTTTGTCTGGATTTCCCAAGCCTGGCTTAAACAACCCCAAAAATTTAGTCTCCCTCGCTATCAAGTATTTGTAGAATTTCGTGATAGCAATCGCTGTTGCCGTTATCATGAGTTCACCTTTTCCAAACTTGAAGAAGCGTTACAGTTTATCCATGGTCCATTAGCCCATCGTCGCCTGATAAATATTTCCCCCCATATGACACGGCTGTATCCTGTTAAGAAAGATAATTAATACACCTAGCAGCTTCGTATCATTCATTGAATTGATATGTAAATAAAGGGGTTGGAATATCCGGACTGACCAACATTTCAGCGGATTAAGATGAGAAGAAGGATTGTTTGTGGGCTCATCTCAATGGAAATAGCCCACTCTTTCAAATATGGGAAAGCCTTTATGGTGAAAACATTAAGCTTGTGGGTTAATCATTAGGATTGATTGTAAAATGGGTTTAAGTCCACCAAAGAAAAACTCTACGGCAATCACCATCACTATCAATCCCATAATACGCATTAAAACCTTATTTCCACTTTCCCCTAAGCACTTCATGATAGGTTTAGCAAATAATAAGAAGATATAGGTAACCCCACATACTCCCATAATGCTTAAAAATAAAATACTATAATACAACATGTGATTACTTTGGCTCATTAAAATAATCACCGTAGCAATTGCACCAGGCCCCGAAATCAATGGAATCGCCAAAGGAGTAATTGCTAAGTCGTTCGTATACTCTTCAGTATCTTCAAGGCTACGCTTATCAAACTTGGTGCGACTAAGCCGAGCTTGAACCATTTCATAGCCCATCAAAAAAAACAGTACACCAGCCACAATTTTCAGGCTATCAACTGAAATTGAAAATACTTTAAAAATAAACTGCCCTGTTAACGCAAACAACACTAATATCACCGCAGCAGTAATTGTGGCTTTTAAAGCTACATGACGAGCATCACTAGGCTCAAGATCATGAGTCATCGCTACAAAAATGGGCGTAATACTTAGCGGGTTTATCATAGTAAACAACGAGGTTATGCAAAGCAGCACAAACTCTAATAATTCATTATACGACAACTGATCCAATACCATAGCTGAATACCTAAATACCCGGTTTACAGGTGACGCAAATACTTATATCCTGCTCCATGGGGAGTTAAACCACTCACTGTGAATGCAAGATAGCAAAACGCATTAATGTCTATCGCACATGTTTATAAAGGTGTAATCCAAACACCCAGGTTGCTAAAGAGATCCTTTTGAATAAGCACTACGTATAAAAAAGGCTCAAAATTATGCTTCACACTTTACATCGTAGTGACTTTATCTTGACTCATTGAGAAAAGACCTATGGCTCTCTGAGCGCAAAAAGCCTTCCAATGGATCGCTATAGCAATACAGAAACTCGAAGAAACTATTTTTAAACAACAACCCCTTGCCTGGTTTTATCGCTGGCTAGTGATATTACGCCCTTGTGAATGAGTTATCCGGGCACACTACGCTTTACCAGCTCGGAACACACCATGAGCAAAAAAACCAAGGGTTAGTTGCAGCCATTTAATATATGTATATATGAAATTGTTAAGTTAGATATTTTTGAGCACAAACCTGTGCTTTGGATTATTTTGGCGGCGCCATTATAGTCAAATCTTAGCCAATGAAAAGCTATCCTATGAGAGTTTAGTACAAGTACTTATTTAGCCCCATTCAATTAATTAAACAATATTCAATACAAAGGTATATTCAATGTGATGATATCATCATAAGGTCAAGAATATTAGCACAGATACACAAATGGTTATGTATGCTACTACAGGCTTTTTTCCTGTATAAAACCATTGACATCTGATGCACAAAATACCCCCACAGTTGATTACTCCCTCAACGGTCATTATTTAGGGTCTTGCCAAAAAAGCCTACTAAGCATAAAAGGCTTAACTCAAGAAGGTTATGGCAATATTCCCTGATGAATCCTTCTGAGGATATAGAATATAGGTTTGTAGTACTTAGGAGTTATTGTTATGGCTGCATCACGCACAGGAACACTGTGTGCTATTAGTGCCTTTGTTTGGTGGGGACTCTCCCCTATTTACTTTAAGCAAATTGGACACGCATCTTCTTTTGAAATCATTAGCCACCGTGTGATTTGGTCAGTTCTTTTATTGACATTAGTATTGGTCATTCAAAAACAATTGCACACACTAAAAGAAATCATCAACGATCGTCGCAAGTTACTGCTATTAGTAGGCGGAGCCATACTCATAGGTGGGAACTGGCTAATATTTATTTGGGCTGTCACCAATGGACAAATATTGGAAACGAGCTTAGGTTACTTCATTACCCCTTTGGTAACCGTGCTGTTTGGTTTTATGTTGTTTCGTGAACAGTTATCTCAAGCTCAGTGGATTGCTGTGTCGATTGCTTGCTTAGGCGTTGTTATTGAACTTATTCAGTTAGGACGATTGCCCTGGATTGCCCTGATTCTTGCAACCTCATTTGCCTGCTATGGCGCAATTCGTAAAAAGGCACAAGCACCCGCAGTTGCAGGCCTGGCAGTGGAAACCTTGGTATTACTGCCAGTTGCGTTGACTTACTGCCTATACTCCAACTACACCAGCCAAACAGTATTTACATCCTCATTTTACGATGGCTTTATGCTGAGCTTAGCAGGGGTGGTTACAACGATTCCCCTTTTATTATTTACCGCTGCAGCAACTCGGATTCCACTTAGTACATTGGGATTTATACAATATATCGGACCTACCTTTACCTTCTTTTTAGCGATTGTAATCTACCAGGAGCCTTTATCTCTCACACGCTTATTTTCATTCAGCCTGATCTGGTTTGCTTTGGCTTTGTTTACCCTCGATGGTTGGAACCGTTTACGTAAACAACGAAAAACATCTGCATCCTTGCCTGAGTAAGATTGCAGAATGATATGTAATCAATTAAAGTAATTATATAAGCACTTACGTAATTGCTTTAACATCATGAAGCATAGTCCCAAAAATGCGGATAAGCGAATGAAAAAGCTCGCAAACGTAACACGTTTTGTTTTGATAAGTACCAAGTAGTGAGCACATCAAAGAAGGGTTAAAGGTAAGTAATATGGATTTCCTTGCAGAACTGGATTATTTAGCACTAGGTAGCCGCCTAAAGCGGCTGAGTGATCAGCTTATTAGCGAAGTAACGCAAACCTATAAAACGTTAAATATCGACTTTAACCCTCGTCTATTTCCACTACTACAACTGCTTTATCGTCATGGCCCCAATAGTATCAGCGAGCTCAGTCAAGCATTAGGCGTTACCCATGCTGCGGTTAGTCAAATGGCTAACATGATGGTGAAATCAAAATTAGCTATCAAACAACCAGACTCAAACGATGAAAGACGACAATTACTTGAATTGACGCCACAAGCCAACCAACTTTATCAATCACTTATACCACTGTGGCAAGCAATGCATTCAACACTGCAACAATTTGGTAGTCAGCAAGGCTTTTTACTGTTACCTGCGATTTCTGCAATGGAACAGGCAATCAATCAAAACTCTTTGCAACAAGCCTGGCTTGCTAAACTCAATCATATCCAAGATAACGTATCCCAAACCAATTCCAGCCCTGCAGAAATAAAACTATCTGGTTGGCAGCCTGAATGGCGTGAGCCGTTTGCAGTGCTGAATTTACAATGGCTAGAACATTACTTCTCTGTCACCGCGCTGGACAAATACGCACTATTCCACCCAGAAGAGTATTACCTGAATGATGGTGGCTATATCCTGTTCGCTGCAGCAGATTACCAACCCATTGGCACCGTAGCTTTAAAAAGAATAACTTCAGATATCTTTGAGCTTTCTAAACTCGCTGTTGAAGAAACACATCAACAGCTGGGTATTGGTCGCCGCCTCATGTTATACGCTATCAGCATGGCAACCATGGTCGGTGCCCAATGCCTGGTGCTCCAAAGCAATCGCCAGCTTAAAGCAGCACTTCACTTATATCGAGAGTTAGGCTTCAAAGAAACAGGTCCTATTGATGGCCTACCTGAATTTCCCAGAGCCGATATTTATATGAAAAAAACCTTACGCTAAAAAATCAAAAAACAATGTTGTTAATTGAGCTGTAAATCTTATGAACACAACCAACTCATTCGTTACCAATCAAACAAATTATCACAAGCATGCTTTTATATCAGGCATGCACCAAACCATCCCACTCGTAATTGGTGCACTTCCTTTTGGCATTATTTATGGAACACTTGCGTTGCAAAGTGGCCTGAGTGAATGGGCTACACTTGCTATGTCCCTCTTTGTGTTTGCAGGTTCCAGTCAGTTTATTGCCATAGGACTCCTGGCCAGTAGTGTTAGTCTGGAATTAATTATTCTCACTACAGCCATCGTCAATCTCCGGCACTTACTCTATGCAGCATCCCTGTTGCCTATGGTTAAGTCCTTAAACTTTCGCTGGCGGGCATTAATGGCTTTTGGTCTCACAGATGAAACGTTTGCGGTGGTATCAAGCCATACAGCCAAATTACAAAACATAGATCAGCTGCAATCAGTTGCTAATAGTGATGCCTTAACAAACCAATACCAACACTGGCTGTACTTAGGCTCAATGTTTACCCTGTATTTTTGCTGGCAAATAGCTACATTCTTGGGTCTACACTTAGGCCAGACACTCCCAGCCATTGATCAATTAGGTTTAGAAATCGCTATGCCTATTACCTTTATAGGCTTGCTTATTCCCCAGTTACGATCAGCACCTATGCTCACTGCCGCTATTAGTGCCGCTGTGGTCGCTATTATTGGCCAACAATGGCCTCATCAGTTAGGGCTGATTGCTGCCGCAGTGACAGGTGTAATGATGGGTATTAGTACCACTAAATTACTGGAGAGAAGTCAACGTGTTTGAAGTACTATTAATTACTGGCATGTGTGCTGTTACATACCTCATTCGTAGTCTACTTTTTTTAGCGGCACAACAAGTTCGTCTATCAACAAATACCCAGCAAGCACTGAGCTTTGTGCCTGTTGCCGTACTCAGTGCCATTATTGCGCCAGCGATTCTGTCATCAGAGCAGCAAACGCTTAACCTTTCTATTCACAACCCTGCGTTAATAGCGGCAGTCGCAGCCATCATTGTTGCCTGGTGGAAAAACTCTCTGCTATTTACCCTGGTCGCAGGAATCAGTGTTTTTATGTTGAGTCGCTGGGGGTTAACAAGTTTTATCTAAATAGATTCATGGTACTTAATAAACTCATAGCACCTAGCCTGTCATTTAAGTGTCATCAACTATAGGCAAGATCATTTTAACCAGCATGGAGCATAAGGTTATATAAAGGATGATTGTTAACAAGGTCTGTAAATATACAATAAGTTTGGTATGTGTTTGGCTACTTACCTGTACACTGTCGTATGCTTCAGAGTGGCTGATATACAATGTACAAGGGTATACATTAACAGCCCAAAACCAGTTAAAGACATTTTCAGCACTGCATATCAGCGATGACAAAGTCAAAGCTATTTACCAAACATCCAACCAATGGCTACAGCTACCTTCCACAATTACCAAAGTAAATGGCCAAGGCTATGTCATTCTGCCAGGCCTAACTGATGCTCACGGTCATGTGCTGGGCCTTGGCTACAAACAGCAAAACATTGATTTAACGGCCAGCCGCTCCAAGCATGCCGCCCTGCAAAAAATCAAACAGTTTGCTATTGATCATCCTAAACAGCAGTGGTTGATCGGCCGCGGCTGGAATCAAATGCACTGGCAACCTCAAACCTATCCACAAGCACATGACTTAGACTTAGTCATTAGCGACCGTCCCATCTGGTTACGTCGAGTAGATGGTCATGCGGCTTGGGCCAACAGCAAAGCTATGAAAATTGCAGGTATTAATGCCAATACGCCAGATCCTGAAGGCGGCCAGATTCTCCGTAATGAAAAAGGCAAACCAACGGGTATTTTTATCGATCGAGCCATGGACCTGGTTCGAACACATATTCCAGAAACACAAGCTAACGAAAAACAACAATTGCTGAAAAAAACACTACTGCAGCTAGCCAAACTGGGTATAACCAGTGTGCATGATGCTGGGGTGTCAGGTGAAACGCTTGCGCTGTACCAACAACTTGCCCAGCAACATCAGCTACCCATTCGAGTCTATGCCATGCTTTCAGCGAGTGCTGATGATTATCAACAATGGCTGCCGAAAGGTCCTATCTTCTCTACTGACAATATGTTCACCTGGCGCAGTATCAAACTGATGTTTGATGGAGCATTGGGTAGCCGAGGAGCAGCCCTTTATAACGATTATGCTGATGCACCTGGACAGCAAGGTTTACTACAATATTCTCTAGACCAGGCAATAAAAAAAGTACAGTCTGCTTTTCAACAAGGCCTGCAAATAAATACCCATGCGATTGGTGATCGTGGCAATGGCACTGCGCTCAAACTTTATCAACGTTTAGCTAAAACCAATATAAAACAGTTGAAGCACAAGCAGCCAGGACGCCACCGCATCGAACACGCGCAAATTGTTGATCCTAACGATATGGATTTATTCAATAAACTTCACTTAATCGCATCTGTTCAGCCCACTCATGCTACCAGTGATCGTGATATGGCTGAACAGCGTTTAGGTCCAAAACGCCTTGATGGTGCATATGCCTGGCAGCGCTTAAAACAACATGGGATTGTGCTTACAGGTGGCTCTGATTTTCCTGTTGAGCCTGCTAATCCTTTTTATGGTTTGCATGCCGCCATTACACGTCAAGAGCGAGCACTAAAACCTCGCGCAAGCTGGCTACCCAGCCAACGACTTAGCCGTGAAGAAGCATTGGCACTCTTCACCCAAAATGCAGCTTATGCCGCGTTTCAGGAAAAAATTCTGGGTACCCTTGAACCAGGAAAATACGCTGACTTTATTATCATCGATCGGGATTTATTTAGTATCCCAGATAATAGTATTTGGCAAACTCAAGTTATGGCAACTTTTGTTGCAGGAAAACGTGTTTGGCCAAAACAAGATCCATTTCAACTGAAAGCAAGTACATCAAAACAAAGTAACTGACTTTAGAGGTGCCATTTACTAAAGATTAAAGAGTCTATTTGAGCCAAAATACCCAACACATTTATTATTGACAGATATTATTTGGCCTTTTCTCTTCAAATTTTGATTAAGCAATTTTATTAATAGGTTGATGAGTCCTTAAGTATTTTTCTAAGTCATCAGGGTCGAGAGGATTACAGTACAAATAACCTTGCGCTTCATCACATGACAAGTGTTGTAAATATTGTTGCTGCTCAATAGTTTCAACACCCTCAGCGACTGTTCTTAAACCCATTGTTTTTGCCAGGGTAATAATTGAACGAACAATGACCACATCATCTTCCCCCTCAGTGCTTGATGAAGAAATTTGATGCACAAATTGCTTGTCAATTTTGACACAAGAAATAGGTAGCCGATTTAAATAACTAAGAGAAGAATAACCTGTACCAAAGTCATCAATAGAAATACCTAATCCAAGCTCTTTAATATCATTAAGCAGCATAACGGAGCTTTCTACATTAGACATAACCGCTGTTTCAGTCAGCTCCAGCTCTATATCAGAGCCTTGCAATTGATGCTTTTGTAACAAATCACGAATATTGGTGTGTAATTGATGATTCTGCAATTCATAAGCAGATACATTGATCGCCACACGGAGCGAATATCCCTGACGTTTCCAACAAGTTGCTTGTACAAAAGCCTGCTCAACCACCCACCGACCTAATCGATGGATCAAACCTGACTGTTCTGCAATAGGAATAAACTCTGAAGGAGGAATCATTTGATATTCGGGATGATGCCAACGTGCTAAGACTTCAACCGCAGTAACTTCACCATTGATCAAGCTTAAACGTGGTTGATAAAGCAAATACATTTGTGAAGAACCAATCGCATGCTGCAAATCTTTCTCTAACCTAGCACGACGCTGCATAACCTCTGCTTGTTCTTCTTGAAAGAGTGATACCTCAAGGCCTTTATGTTTGGCTTGATACATCGCCACATCAGCATTTTTAAAGAGCTCAGAAAGCGTATCACCATCTTCCGGAAAACAAGCAATACCTATACTGGCTTCCAATTGAACTTGATTCCCCAGGATATAACATGGCTCATGAAACGTATCATGAATACGATTGGCTAAATCGAAGGCTAGTACTGAGTTACACTCAGGAAGAATCACGGTAAACTCATCACCCCCTTGCCGACACAAGGTATCCATCTCCCGCAAACAACTTTTAACGCGCCGTCCTAATTCGATTAAAACACCATCACCCACATCGTGGCCCAGTGTATCGTTAATATGCTTAAATTTATCTAAGTCAATCAGCATAACCCCCATACTGTGATTGTGGCGTTTGGCAATTGAGAGACTTTGCTGTGCGCGTTCAAGAAGCAATCGACGGTTGGGTAAGTTAGTCAATGAATCATAAAAGGCCATGTTTTCAATTTGTTCCATACGCAAGACACGATCAGTGATATCTTTGTGGATACCAATAACACGGGCAGGTTGCTGATTAGTATCATAGGCAACCACTTTGGCACGAGACAACATGTGTATGACTTCCCCATTTTTATGGATCATACGAAACTGTGCTTCATGCTCCCCTTCTTCTATCACCTTATGCAGCAAGAAATCCCGGGCATGTTCCTGATCATCTGGGTGAACATACTTAACCCAGGCATCCAACGAATGGCCAAATTCATCCGGGCTGTATCCCATCATCGTGATATAGCGTGGACTGTAAAAGACTTTCTTTTGTTGCAGATCGATATCCCAAATGCCTTCATCCGCCACTTCAAAGGCATAGCGAAGCTGTTCTTCACTGGCTTTAAGTCGCTCTTCAGCCTCTTTCCGTGGGTTAATATTGGAAACTGTCCCCAGTAATCGTGCTGGAAACCCTTGTCGATTAATAAGCGCTTTTCCTCTCTCCAACACCCAAAGGTAGAATCCTTCTTTATGACGCTTACGATGCTCACTGATATAAAACCCTTTATCACCACTGGTATGACTTTGTAACTCCCTTAACGTTTTTTCTCGATCATCTGGGTGAATTAATGACAGCCACTCTTGTCCCTTGTTATCCATATCGCCTTCCTGATAACCAAACATGGCATACCAGCGAGGCGAATAGAAAAAATCATTATTGACGACATCCCAATCCCAAATACCATCCTGACTACCCTCTAACGCGAGTTGCCAGCGCTCTTCCGACTCTTTAAGACGGTCTACGGCCCATTTCTGTTCGGTAATATCAACACCAAACCCCGTAACCCCAGTAATGTAGCCATCGGATGTCAGCGTTGGATAATAGCGCATGTCATAAACGATACGTTCTCCTTCAATCGATAAGTATTCTTGTTGTTTTTGCGAGGTTTCGCCGCGCACAATTTGGTTAAAAAAACGTAATCCTTCTTCTTTATTGATTATTTTTTCTGCTAGGGCCAAATACTCCATCCCTACCCCAATTTCATTACCCGTGACACGTTGCATCAACTCACGATGGGTTTCATTAAAGAGGGTATAGTGAAAGTCCAAGTCCAATGAAAATACTTGAATAACAGGGCTATTTAACATTGCTTGCACTTGGCTGCTGGCGGCATTGATACCTTCAGCAGATGTTACGGGGGCATGCATTCTTTCCAAGGTTTCTCGCAGTCGGTCCATCTCCTCTTGCATTTCTTGTTGACCAGAGAATAGGGAAAAAAGCTGTTTTTCGGCCAGACCATGAACAGGGCGTTGTTCCCATTTGGTATAAACCAATAGCATTAACGTCGCGATCAAAACAGCGGTGCCCACACCAAGGATACCAATATGGGTAATATCTTGAGCATATAGATAATTTGTAAATGCCGTCAGCTCCCGGAGCATGAGATCAAGTAGTAAAACCACCATGAGTGTAATGACTACTCGAATCACCAATGGCAACCACTGTTCAAGCCTTTGTATACACTCCCAGGTTACTGCCGTAAGAATAAACGTCACAATAGTTACCAGCGCACTCAATAATCCTGGCCCTAGTAACGGCACCATAAACATAGGATCAACTACAATTTTTTCTGCAGAAAGTGAAATAAGCAGTAGGTTAATGCTGGGTACTAGCGCACTGACAACACAGATGCCAATACCTACACGAGCAGCAAAGTCCCCCTCATAAATATATAGCAGCAGAATTTGCAACATCATGCTGCTATAAATAGCAACATCTACTAATAACAATGACTGAGGATCTTTTGATAAGCGTAAATCAGCATAGCCAAATCGCCATAACAGCACGCTCAAAATAACTAACATGCTGTAGGTAATGGCTAAGCTCAAATGATGCCGTAATCGAAAACAGAACAGCACCAACAACTGCATTATGATCGTGATAACAATAAAATTAGCTATCACTCCACCCCCTTGAAGGTTGCTTAACGTCTGACATGGGCTAAATTACAAAGCCTACACCCACCCAGCTTATAAATACTTCAAGCCGACATAACTGCCACACACGACTCAACCTTCCATGGCTGACCAAGCCTTAATCTAAATGTAGTTCAGCACTGCTATCGGGCAATAGTTAAGTAAAAAAAAAGCGTCAACCTTTAACACAAATTCAGAAATTATTGACAAAGTAACAAAGAAACTGTCAATTATTTGTTTTGTAGTTTGTCTTCAATACTATTCTATAACTCACATACCAAACGATTTATTTAGTTGCAAAAAAATCTATTTACAGGAAAAGTACTCACTTTATGAAATATCCCCATAATGAATACTTTAGGGCATCGCTAAAAATAGTGATTTTTAGAAATGCCCTTTAATGAATAGGTACTCAGCAAAACCTATAATAAAGCCATTCCTAAATGGGCATAGATGAAGCTGAAAACACGTACCACTTCTGTGTCAATATCCATAACGAAGGATTTCTAAAGAGAATACAGAAGCTGGATACCATGGAGTAAGTAGTTTTGACCACTGAGCATCCAGAACAAAAAACTCTTCCCGCCACGATTCACTGGGATGAGGACGGACAACCCATATCCACTCAATTTGATGACGTCTATTTTTCACGTCAATCAGGTTTAGCTGAAACCCGCTATGTTTTTTTACAGCATAATCAATTGCTCCCACGCTGGCAGCAACTGAGTGATCATCAACATTTTATTATTGCAGAAACAGGTTTCGGCACGGGCCTTAATTTTTTATGTGCCTGGCAACAGTGGCTTGAGGTTTGTAAGCCCACTCAATCATTATCATTTATTTCTGTTGAAAAATACCCGCTGACTAAAACTGATTTAGAAAAAGCACTCAAATTATGGCCTGAACTGCAACCACTTTGTGAAGCGTTACTTCGTCAATATCCACCTTTTTTTACTGAAGGTATACACCGGTTTAATTTTGCACATGGCAGTGTCCAACTGACATTATTAATTGGCGATGCACTTGAGCAACTGCCCCATTTAGCTTTACAACAGGGGCAAGCAGGCCTTAATAATTGGTCTGTTGATGCCTGGTTTCTTGATGGTTTTGCGCCCGCCAAAAACCCTAAAATGTGGCAACCTGAATTATTTACAACAATAGCAAGCTTAAGTAAAACAGGCACCACATTAAGTACATTTACTGCCGCAGGTATTGTCAAACGGGGATTACAAGCTGCTGGTTTTAATGTCGAAAAAACGAAAGGGTTTGGTCATAAGCGAGATATGTTAATTGGCCATTTCACCAATACCCCATCGACCATGCCCACCATTCCTTGGTGGCAACCTCCCCCCGCTATGTTTAACCACTCATTAAATAAAGTATCAACCAAAACGACAAGTATCGAGCCAAAAAAAGAGGCCATTATTATTGGTGCAGGGCTGGCTGGGGCCAGTGTTGCATATTCCCTCGCACAACGAGGCTGGCAAGTTAAGGTGCTAGACCAACACGCAGGTCCAGCTCAAGCCGCATCCGGTAATCGCCAGGGCATGCTTTATACCAAACTCTCCGCTCACCAGACACCACTATCACAACTGATCTTAGCAGGTTATCAATACACCACCCGTCTTCTACCCCAACTACTCCCCTCTGAAGTCCATCAAGGAAAAAGTTGGGATAACTGCGGATTAATTCAATTAGCATTCAATGAGCAAGAAGCCAAACGTCAGGAAGCTTTAGTAGAGAGTGGGCTATTTCCAGCACAACTATTTGAGTTCCAAACTGCAGAGCAATTAACCGCAAAAGCAGGTAGTCATATCCAATACCCAGGATTATGGTGGCCGACCAGCGGTTGGGTATGGCCACAGGCACTGTGCGAAGCCATGCTGGCCCATCTAAATATCACAACCTATTATCATCAACAGGTAACTTCATTAGTACTCCAGACAGGAGATACTGAACAAGGCTGGCATGTGACCACGGCAGATCAACACTGGCAGTCACCTCACGTTATCATTGCTGCAGGCCATACCTGCCAAACATTGTTGCCTGACGTTGAGCTGCCTATGAAAGCCATTAGAGGTCAAGTCAGTCAGTTACCTTTCCAAGGCCTAAGCCCCAAAACAGTCATTTGTGGTGATGGTTATATTTCACCCATGGTAGATAATGTACTCCATGTAGGGGCAACCTTTACTCATGACAATGCCGATAGTACATGTACTGTGCAGGATCGACATGAAAACCTTCAACGACTCAGTCAGCTCATACCTGAACTTTATGAGCGTGCAGAAAATACACTAGACCCTGACGCTATAAATAATGACAAGGTCGGCTTTCGCTGCAGCAGCTCTGATTACTTACCTATTGTCGGGCCAGTTCCTGATCAACCCTACTTTATCGAGCACTATGCTCTACTACGGCAGAACGGCAATACAACGTTTACCACCCCTCCGCCTTATCAGCCAGGGTTATGGATTACCGCAGCTCATGGCTCCAGAGGACTCATTACAGCACCACTGGCTGGTGAAATTATCGCAAGTTACCTAGCGGGAGAACCTATACCGTTATCAACTGAAGTATTACAAGCCATTCATCCAAGCCGCTTTTTAATAAGAGGATTAAAACGCCGACAAATTTAATAATCTAAAAGCCGCTTGATGAATAACCTCAACGAAAGGTATAAAAGTATCTCCAGGTGACGGAGATACTGATAATAAGGATAATGCGCCCATGCTTGATGGCTTCAACTATGATCCTATAATACACACCAAAAACCATCCTCTGTCGTATTATGCAGCAACCCGCCTACCCTGGACTTGGCCTCAACTTCAAGGTATGCAAGCGGTTGATGTGTGTGTTATTGGTGCAGGTTTTACTGGTTTGAGTACCGCACTATCACTTGCCGAGCTTGGTTATCACGTTGCCGTGTTAGAGGCACATCAAGTTGGCTGGGGCGCCTCTGGCCGTAATGGTGGTCAAGTGTTAACTGGCATCGGTCATGGGCTAGAACCATTTCGTAAAACCCTTGGTGAAACGGGTATACGACTCTTGTGGGATATGGGGCATGAGGCGGTAAAACGAGTCACTGACTGCATCGAAAAATATGATATTAATTGCGACCTTACCTGGGGTTTTCTTGAAGCGGCCTTAAAACCCAGCCATATGAAAGCAATTACAGACCATATTGAAGCCTGCGAACACTACCACTACCCTCACCGTTTACAGCAAGTCAATCGAGAAAACATCCAACAATATATTAATTCTCCAAAATATGTTGGGGGACTCATTGATATGGGGGGCGCCCATATACACCCTTTAAATTTATGCTTAGGAGAAGCGCAAGCAGCGACAGAATTAGGCGTACTTGTGTATGAAAACTCCCCTGTACTCAACATCAGCCGTGGTAAAAAAGTAATCATTCATACTCCAAATGGTGAAATTACAGCAAATTATTTAGTTGCAGCAGGTAATGCCTATTTGGGTAATTTAATTCCTGAAATCAGTGGTAAAATTCTACCCGCTGGCAGCTATATGATTGCGACAGAACCATTGGGCGAGCTCCGAGCTAAACAACTACTGCCTTATAATATGGCCGTGTGTGATTTACGTACTGTGCTGGATTACTTTCGACTATCCGCTGATCACCGGCTACTGTTTGGGGGATTATGTACATACTCTGGGAAGCATCCCAAAAATATTCAACAGTCACTCTACCCTGCCATGTTAAAGGTTTTTCCACAATTAGCAGGCATTAAGATCGATTATGCTTGGGGTGGTTTCTTAGGTATTGGAATGAATCGCATGCCGCAATTAGGGATTATTGACAATAACATTATTTATGCACAAGCCTATGCAGGCCATGGTGTCAGCGCGAGTCATTTATTAGGTCAATTAATAGCTGAAGCCATTAATGGTGACCAAACACGTTTTGCCATACTTGAAAAAATAAAACATATGCATTTCCCAGGCGGAAGACGCTTCAGGTCACCGCTATTAGCTCTAGGAATGTTGTATTACCAGTTAAGAGACTGGTTACTCTAACGCCACAGGCAGCCTTCACTCAGCAAACTGAAATTTTATTTAATCGTCTGCTACATAATCTGCAGCAGACAACGTTTTGCTTATGGATAGCCCTTACTCACCTTTCCATACTTCCAGAGTCACATCTCTAAAGCCTTTAGCAACCAAGGCAATACGATTTTTTCCAGACATAAAACGTCCACTATCAGTAATGATTAATACATTATCTTCAATTGTGTATTCATTAGGCCATAATTCGGTGGCAGCCACTTTGACACGTTCCAGGTTATTCAACCAAACCTGTATTTTTTCACTAGGCTGCTCTGTACGAATAATTACGTCACCTGTCGATTCATTAAGCGAAGCCTCAAGCTTAGGCGCTTCTTGAGCAATAGCTTGGTTAAAAGCAACAGCCTCACCAAAGTGCCCATCTGCCAGCATAAATTTCACTTGATAAGGCCGTCCTTGATATTCAACTGGATTTGACTG
This sequence comes from Zooshikella harenae, assembly GCF_018837975.1. GTDB lineage: Bacteria > Pseudomonadota > Gammaproteobacteria > Pseudomonadales > Zooshikellaceae > Zooshikella > Zooshikella harenae. The sequence goes on from NZ_JAGSOY010000038.1 coordinate 30,158, forward strand.
TAAAAAGTCGTCAAAAGTTAAATGCTGACCCTCAACCTCGGCTTCCATTATTGCATAGGTATAATCTTCCCAGCTGTAAAAACCCGAAGTAGCATTAATATTGCCTTTTTTACCACAAACCATCGTTCTCTCAGTATTTTCCCAGGCATCAATAATACGCGCTACGACACCAGTCTTATATCCAAGCGCCTGTAAAATATAAGCATTACCGACCAAGTCAAAATCAAATACAACGGCAGCATTCATATAAGGCCCTGTTGCAAGAGAGTTTGAGTCACTCTCTTCTTCAGAGATAACTGATGATGTGCTGTTATATCCTGCGGCAAACTTTAAAGCCCGCTTAGCTGTTTCATACCCCCAAGCTTTAATTTGTAAAAAATGGACACCAGGTGTCGTCACAACATGATCATTAATGGTCACTAAGTTAGCAACAACACGATAGTCGCTGTCAGCCAATACTTGATTATCAACAGCAACTTCATAGACAGGATTTTTAAAGCGGTAGTTTAAATCCTTCAGTTTAAGGGTAAGATCCTGCCCTACGGTAGGTTGACGACCATTCGAAACAAAAATCTTCGGTGCTTTTTTGGTTAAATGCACGTTAACAAAACGTGGCTTATAACTGTGAGCTCTCACCACAATTTCATGTAAGCCATTAAATCCTTCAAGTGCTGCTGACTTAGCATCAATCACAATAGCGTTATCCTGCAACTGCCATATTAACTCACGCTCATTGGCTGGATTACCCAGAGTCTCTGTTTTAGCCACTTTATAAATCGCCTGAGACCATACCTCATCTGCTGCAAAGGAAATGACAATATCATTTCCCAAAGGTGTATCATCTACAAATAAATACTGAGGCTCTGGTTGATCTGCTGTTAAGTCAATCTGAGCGTGCTTTGGATAAATACGGACATTACCAGCCTCATCAAAATAACGAGTATGGTAGTCAAAAACAGACATACGTAAATAGCCAAAGACTTCACCTGGTGCAGCATAAACTAACGACACATTGAACAGTAAAACACCAAAAACAGCCATTACTTGTTTTTTCATGCCCAGAACTCCCTTATCCATTTTTCAACGTCAATAATTGATGAATCGATCCTTGCGCTGACCTGACTTTTAACCAAGTATCACGAAGATTTGTTACCTCGACCTTCAACACCAATCCTGAAGTATCAACGTTTTGAAAAGTCACGGCTTTTCCATTCAAGAAAAAACGTGCATCAGTAGGAAGTATTTTTTTTAAATGAATGACTGCATAAACAGCATGTTGAATACGATAAATACCCGAGCTATCTGCTCTCAAGTATTCATCAGCTGAATTTACAACAATGCTATGATCAACAGAAGATCCTTTGCTAGCACCATGCACAGATGGCAAAATAGCTAAGCTACACACAAACAACAACAAGCTACCCTGAATGGCTGCCTTTTTAAAACGATTCATGATGTATCCCTATTTGAATCTCAATAATCTAACACTGCATGATTAACCAATCACACAATGCATAACTTCCTTATATCAGGCTAATCCAGTTCAGCGGTTACTTCATGACACGCTGTCTTGCGCGTTTAAGCCTCTTCACTATGGGCTGAACATAAAGTGTACGCTTATTATTATTGTTTTATATCTCTTCCATTAGAGATATAATTATTGGCGGTAGCTATATTAATTACCACCATTTTAGATGTCCAGCCAGATGCATTACTTTTAAAAAGCTTCAGGGATTCAGTTAATCTTTCATGAACAACAGACAACAAATAAAACCTAATGGTCACACAAAAGAGTTACCCACTAAACATATCGGTAAACCGCTCAAGATCCCAATTTTTAATATCCGATGCCTGTCCACCCCCCACTTCAACTAAAGGGCACCTCTAAAAATTGAACCAAAATTTCAATTTTTTAGGGGAGAGCTTAAATTCTAAAAGGTAAATGCAATTAATTATTATTTAATACTAAAAACCACGTTTTCTGGCCTTTATTATGCCAATTCCTACTCCAATACTGTGGACAGTATTGTAAAACATCCAACAAACAAACTTAAACACAGCACTCCTGTTCTCATATAGTGATTCTGCAGTCTTTCCCTGGTCTACTCATGCACAAATTCTACCATTACAGTCCCTAAGGAATATTAGTGACAATGTCTGCTTTCGTTGACTCTACAATATCCAAAAGCTCTTTGGTCTCATTTGCTGGCACCTGATGTTTAGCAAGTACCCCTTTAAAAATAGTCAACATACGATCCCACTCTTGTCCTGTTATATTTAAATGAGCATGAGCCTCTTTCATACCCTTTCCATGGTACTGACATGGTCCACCTGTAGCTTGACACACCATCGCAGTCACATGGTACTTCAAATAAGGAGAAGGAACTCGTTTTCTAGCGGCGTCAATTGCAGGATTTTGATTGAGAGTGGCATCAGGTACAAGCGCATCAATAAAGTCGCTGACCACAACAGAAATAGGCGCTAACCCTCCCAACCGCTCATAAAGAGAACCTCCCTGTTGTGCCTGGGTCTGCGTTGGCGCCATCAAAGCTCCTGCAAACAGAACAATTGCAAACCTTAATGGTGCCCAAATTTTCCTGCATTTATTTTGTTGCATAAACATCGCTCTGCCCTTTTGAATATAATCCAGTAGCACTATTCACTTTAGTATGTAGCCAGGCTAACGTAATAAGTTTAGACAAGCATGCTTATGTCATCTCCAGACAATAACAACTCACTCAAATCTCTGATGCAGCCATCTTGATTAAAAGCCATACAGCAGACCACAATGCTGTATATACATACAGATAGTGATTTTATAGCTATGAAACAGAATGCTTAGACACAGCGCCTCTCTTCTTACATGCCAGTGGTCATTCTATGATTTATACGGAGATTAATAATGGAGATATTCTGGTCGTTGACGACTCGTAGCGGTAAAATCATTGTGCCAAAGGTCGATGGTGATCTTACCATATCTGTGGTATTTCGATGTAGTGCATTAGCAGACAAAGGTTGGATAATGAACCTCGAAAACTGGCTCAGAAGAAATAATTAACTTCAAAAAGCTTAATATAAACGACCAGGACGGCATAGTAATGAAAAAAAATGAAAGACTAATTAGCGCGTTATTAATTTTATTACGCTTGAACATTTAACCCAAATCTTTAGAACCGTTATTTGTTCCACGCAAATGGATATTTCGCGTCTATTGCTAACCGAGCGATAGCCAAGATCATTAATTCATGCCGTAAAAAAACCTAGGTTAAGAATTTGTAATATAAGGAAAGGACAAAATGGCATTTAAACTAAATATAATTTAATTATTAATGGCAACGCATGGAAAAACAGTTATTCCACTGAATGGTGTAGTTAAAAATATTTAGGATAAAATCCACAAACTGCAAATTTTTTTTTGCCACATAGCTGTTTCAATAGCAAATTCAAAAATATTACATATCTGAATATTGGATTGTTGTCTATCTTTCTTCCTGGCCACGAAATCCAGACATCAACTGTTGATGTTTCCTCAAAGCTAATCCGACGACCTCTTCAAACCGACTTATCAGTAACCCAAGTAGATTGAGGATCTGGATTAACAGATTCTACAATGTTCAATCACCTCTGTTAGTAGCAACTAAAAATTGCCCCCTCTTGAGCCTCTCATTGTGACCAAGCGGTTTAATTTGGCCAGCTTCGGCAATATAGCTAAGGCAACTTAGCAGCTTTTAACTCTTCTAGCCCTTCAGCACTCTGTAACTCCAAGTCACGACGTTTTCCTCATGCCTGAGCAAGCCGTTCTCGATCAAACGTTCTTGATTCGGAATAGACAATCTTACCTTTACGCTTTACTCTCACCAACGCCTGGTAAGCGGTACTTCCATTTGCCCTAGAACGTTTTAAAATGGTCAACATTTGGTTCCCTCCTGTGCATGGTGCAGCATACTCCAAATGCTACACCATTTGCTGCACTGACAGGTGAAATATATTGTATTTTAGCGTTTTTTAAAACATTTGTTTGATTTAAGAGTGATCGATAACTAGTTGATATGACTAATAAAAGTAGTAAAAAGCTAAACCGAACTCTGAGCATTGCGCCCATGATGGATTGGACAGATCGTCATGAACGCTTTTTCTTACGCCTGATTACTCGTCACACATTACTTTATACCGAAATGGTCACAACAGGCGCTTTACTTCACGGAGATCGTGAGCGCTTTTTACAATTCAACCCTGAAGAACACCCAGTAGCCTTACAGCTTGGAGGTTCTAACGCTCAAGAGCTTGCATTGTGTACTAAGATGGCTGAAGACTGGGGATATGATGAAGTTAACCTCAATGTAGGTTGTCCAAGTGATCGCGTACAAAATGGGCGTATTGGTGCATGCCTGATGGCTGAACCAGACACTGTTGCCGACTGCATAGCACAAATGCAGAAGACTGTTTCTATTCCTGTGACAATTAAACACAGAATTGGTATTAATGGCCGAGAAGAATTTGAACAGCTCTGCCAATTTGTTGAAAAAATCTCCGCAGTAGGTTGTGAAACTTTTATTATTCATGCCCGCATAGCAATTCTGGAAGGATTAAGTCCCAAAGAAAACAGAGATATTCCCCCCCTTAAATATGACTGGGTCTATGCCATCAAAAAAGAATTTCCCCATTTGGAAATTATTTTAAATGGTGGTGTTAATACCATGAATGCAGTGCAACAGCATTTATCGTATGTTGATGGTGTCATGATTGGCCGTGAAGCCTATCAAAATCCTTATATATTGGCTCAAGCAGATGCACTTTGCTTCAATGACCATTATCCTGTCTTATCTCGGCATGAAATCCTTAGCCGATTTTATCCTTATATTGAAAAACAGTTGAATAATGGTACCCGCTTACATCACTTAAGCCGACATATTCTTGGCTTGTTTCAGGGGCAGCCAGGAGGAAGAAATTTTCGCCGTTTTTTAAGTGAACATGCTTGCAAACCAGAAAGTAATCTACAAACTCTGCAAGCAGCTGCAGCACTAACGGCTAGTTAGGTAACCACATTTCTTAACTAGCATGCTATACTACCCACCCACATTACAAACCCTTGCACTCACGGAGTTTATATCTGTATGCAGAACCAATTGGAACAACTAAAGCAAATTACCACAGTGGTTGCAGATACTGGTGACATTGAAGCCATAAAAAAATACCAACCCGTGGATGCGACAACCAATCCATCACTACTTCTTAAAGCCGCTGAACTTCCTCAATATCAGTCTCTCATTCAAGATGCTATTAGCTGGTCTAAAGTTCAAGGTGGAAGCCAGCAGGAAATGCTTGCTAATGCATGTGACAAACTGGCGGTGAGCATTGGTAATGAGATTTTGCAGGTTATTCCTGGCCGTATATCCACCGAAGTAGATGCTCGCCTTTCTTTCAATACAGAAGCAACTATCGCTAAAGCAAAGCAGTTAATGGCACTTTACGCTGATGCGGGGATTAGCAGCGATCGAATTCTGATTAAAATCGCTTCTACCTGGGAAGGTATACGTGCTGCAGAAATATTAGAAAAAGAGGATATCCAGTGTAACCTTACACTGATGTTTGGCTTTGCCCAAGCAGCCGCTTGTGCTGATGCAGGTGTTTATCTCATCTCTCCTTTTGTTGGTCGTATTTTAGACTGGTATAAAGCAGCTACAGGCAAGACCTACTCAGCCACAGAAGACCCTGGTGTACAGTCAGTTTCAACAATCTACAACTTCTACAAACAGCATGGCTATAAAACCATCGTCATGGGAGCCAGCTTTAGAAATATTGGTGAGATTCAAGAACTGGCAGGTTGTGATCGGCTAACAATCAGCCCTCAACTGCTTGATGAGTTAGCCTCTACCAATGAATCACTTGAGCAAAAGCTCAACGCAGAAAACTTAGGTGATTCAATTGCTAAACCAGCTGTTGATGAAACAAGTTTCCGTTGGTTTATGAATGAAGATGCTATGGCTACAGAAAAACTGGCCGAAGGTATCCGTAACTTTGCCATTGACCAAGTTAAGTTGGAAAATAAATTAAACCAGCTTTATTAATACTTTGAAGCCAACAGCAGCAGGAATGATCTAAATCTGCTGCTGTTTATTACATTAAATAGAAAGGATATTTTGCGTTATCCGTCACACTCAAGCGACTTCACTAAATCCTTGAACGCCTGACGGTTCTTTTCGTTCAAGCTCATCAACACTTTGTGCGCATCCAGCACTTTTTGCTTAGCTGACTCTTCTGAACATTCTTCAACAGGCACTTCTTGGAGGGATTGAGAAGGATGAGCCTGCTCACGAACCAAAATAAATACTTGGTCAAACCCCATACTCAGTAAAATACGCGTGATATCCTCATTTGTAGACACGACGGTGGGCACCAAGCCAAGCCTTTTCTTAGCCTGAATAGATAGTTTTGCTAACAATCCAAGTGATGTGCTATCAATTCCCTCAGTCTCTGTTAAATCAACAATCACTGATTTAAAATCAGGCTGAGCAAACATTTTGTCTAGAAACGTATCCAGGGTTGAGCAAAGCGTTAACCTCACATCACCCACAAATTTTAGAACATACGTTCCTTCATTTTCAGCAAATTGTATTTTTCCGGCTGTCATGACATATTCCTAGCCAACACCAGTAAGGCTATATCATCTGGTGCATCCTGCATTTTATCCAAGCCTAACGCTTGTACAATTGCACCAACCGTTGATGCTCCTTCACTAATAATAGACAGCAAATACGCTTCTTTATCTTTAAGGCGTTCTTGAGGTAGAACCTCCATGATGCCGTCAGAAAAGATAGTTAATGAAAACTGCGCTGGCAAATCCATTACAGTATTAGCATAGGTCGCATCATCAAATAATCCTACTGGTAGGCCATGCCCCTCTAGGTAATACTCTGTATCAGGTGTTGCAAACAAAGGGAACGGGAAGTGCCCCCCATAACTATATGTCAATTGATGACACTTCGTATCAAGAAATCCGCAGAACATAGTGACATGCTTGTCAAGATCTGCACTATTCAGTCCCTGATTGAGATAATCCAATAAATCAGCAGGCGTTGTTTGCTCAAACCGACCTTGCTTTTCACACTCCTCTACAAAAAGCATAGTCATATGCTTTAACAATACTGTGACAAATGCTGAAGAGGCGCCATGACCCGAAACATCTGCTAGATAAAAAGCAAATCGATGCTCCCCCATTGGGAAATAGTCTGCAAAGTCTCCACTTAAATAGAGTGAGGGATTGATATGATGAGCAAAAACATAATCATCTGTTGAGAATGGGCTTTGCGGTAGCATTTTCAACTGAACCTGACGGCCCGCTTTCTGATCTGCTTGTAGTTCCGCCAAGCTATTACGCAATGTCTGGATGGCTTCTTCCAAGTTCTCCCGATAACGCTGATTATCCTGCAATAATTGCGCATTTATCAGGGCCCGATTGATGGAGTGCTCAAGCACCTCTAGATCACCAATTGGTTTTATCAAGTAATCACTGGCACCCAGTCGCAATGCTGTAACTACATCAGACATAACACCCGCTCCTGATACCACAATCACAGGTGTATTGGGTGATATACCTCGAATGGTTTTTAAAACACCTAAACCATCTAATTTAGGCATACGCAAATCACAGATCACAAGATCAGGATGCTTTTCTTTAAAAACCCGAATGCCTTCTTCACCATTTTCAGCTTGAATGATCGCAAATCCACTGTCTTCAAGGTAAGCCACAATGCTTTCTCGGACAATAGGTTCATCATCAATCACCAAAAGCTTACTACTGTTGGTATTCATAAACGGACCTTGCAATACCTGCTTTTCGCAAGCTTTGTCTATCCTTTACAGAATAGGTCTTTCTTATGTTACTCAATCCAGTTATGTGACTTTACTCACTATAAATCTGGCTAATCACTAATTGCATTACATGAGGGGGGCAACATTACTCTTTTATATAGGAGACAGCAAGAGTGATTTTAAAATAGGCAACAATTTTTAACAGTCAGTCAAACTCAAGCAATAACACATAACCAACCGTACTTTTAACGCCTATGCTTACACTAACGGGGTGTTATAGAAAGAGGTTATCCATGAACCTAAGTAACCAGTTTTATACAGAAAAACGTGGCTTTATTCGGATGAAAATGGACACTCAGGCCAAACTCAAGGACCTGGCAGACAATGAGGGTAACCACTCACAGGCATCAATGGCAGTAAAGTGCATCAACTTAAGTAGTACCGGAGTACTCATTGAATCTACACAACCTATGGTGGAAGGCAGCTCACTCGAAATTACTATACCTTCTGAGCGTGAGGATTTTCCTGATTTTATTGCTGAAGGCACAGTAATTCGGGTAACTCAAAAACCAGCAAATGAGTTATATGAAGTAGCTCTAAGAATTGAGAAAATTATATAACAGACATGATGACTATCTTAAAAGCGGTATGAAAAACATACCGCAACTAGATATTTATCAAAATCAGGTAGGATCTTTTATTAAAAGTCGTCTTCTGGCTGTTCACCCGTTAATAGAAATTCACGGTTTTGTATATAAGTATCACGAATAAATGTGTACTTATCACCCAATATCAAATCTTCTGACTTTAATAGCCCTGCTCGCTTATCCACGACCTTCATAACATATAGTGCGTTTCTGGTAGGCACATTATCAACATATCGAATGGGGTTCATGTAACTATCAGGCACCATTCCAGTTGCAGAACGAGCAGTACTGGGACCAAGTAAAGGTAAAACCAAATAAGGACCTCGTGGTACTTGCCAATGGCCCATGGTCAAACCAAAGTCCTCATAGTTTTTCTCAAGCCCTATGTGTTCAGCTACATCAAGCATGCCCAACATACCAACAGTTGAGTTAACCAATAAGCGCCCCGTATCGTTAGCCGCTTGTTTTCCTTCTAGCTGCAGCAAATCATTAATGATGTTGGGTACTTCACCAATATTACCAAAAAAGTTAGTAACCAATTGCTCAACAGGATCAGGCGTCACATAGCGATATCCCTTAGCCACTGGTTTAAAAAAATTCTCATCCACTGTTTCGTTAAATTGGAAAACAGATCGGTTAAAACCTTCCCATGGGTCATCAGGATGCTCTGCAAAGCTCTGCCCTATTACACACATACTAAGCAGCAGGGAAAAAGCCGTTTTGCGTAACACCATTAACATTCGAAATCCTCAACCAATAATCTTTTTGCTCTCATGGAAGTATTTTATCTTGCTTGTCATTATCACGCACGTTGTTAGCTTTAAACTAATTCACACATGTGGATCAGTTATCACTTACTAACAGGCTATTATTATGCGAACTGCATAAATACCAAACAACTGAAGCTCATTTTAGGCTTCGACATTATACCAATCATGAGCTTGATGTTTTTTTGATCAATTCTTGCTACTACAAATACTTAACTTAAACAGTCAAATCAGTGCGTTATAAAGCAACTGACACCATTATAAAATTTTCAGCACTCAGCCACTCTCTGCAGTTATACATTCATGCCAGTTAAGTTAAAAAAGATTAGCAAAAAACACAGCGCACATCATTTGACGATCAAGCAACAGCTAATAACATACTATGAATTTTGTATAACTAAGTGATAATGCATCGACAATTATCAAACACTAAGCTCAAACTGATAACCCAAACACAAACTAACGGTGATTTTACCCAGTAATAACCAGTTTCAGCAAGCATCCCATTGAAAAAACAGTACTAATAACGTCGGACAAACAGAGCTAAACGAAGAAAGGCAAGGTGTGGGGGTAACAACATATCCCATATTGTATCTCTAAATAGTTCATTGTTACTAACCTGAAGGGAATGCCTGACCCCTTAAACAGTCAAGACACTCCCTTACATCTATTAAAGCAAGTATACGCTTACTGTAGCGCAGCTTTAAGTTTTTGGCCTACATCAGCATGGTGCTGTAACAATGAAAAATTACGTGTAACGTCCTTAGGACCATAAGCAAATACTGCAACCGGTGTATGAGTATGTGTACCCGTTCCCCAAACCACATTCTGCTGTTGAGATAATGCACGGCCAATCAGGTTATAGCGTATTTCTTCGCCATAAACATAAAATGCCGTAAAGTCATTAACCTTAGGTAATGTTTTTGCGCCAAGGTAATCATGTCCTTTTACATAAAAGGGGTTAGAATGATCTGCAAGAATCGCTTTAGCTTGGGCCTCAGTGACTTGAAAACCAGTACTATCACTGATTATTTTTGCCAATTCTACAGGCGTTTGCTTGGCTTTTGGTAATGCCTGATAATCTGCAATCATGTCACCAAATGTCTTATTTTGACTATAGATATCATCTAGCACACTGCGCTTAGCAAAATTGAAAAACGGGGCATAGTCAGTGCCTTTAAAGCCAGCACCTGGTAATTTCCGTGGTTTTGGCAAATTATTGGCTGAATAAGAGAAGCCAAATGAGCCTGTTTCATGGTCAGCCGTCAATACGACTAATGTGTCATCACGTCCCTTAGCCCATTCCAGCACTGCACCTATTGCCTCATCAAATTTGATCATTTCATGAAGCATAGTTCCCACGTCATTGTTATGACCAGCCCAGTCAATCTGACCACCTTCAACCATCAGGAAGAAGCCATCTTTATCTTTAGATAGGACATCAATTGCTTTAGTCGTCATTTCCTTTAACGATGGCTCATGACGCTGTTTGCTATCTTTATTATGAGTGTAAGCAATACCATCCATCATGCCTGAATTACTGAACAATCCAAGCACCTTACCCTCTTTAACTTTACTCAACTGATCGTGATCAAAGGTAAGTTGATAACCCTTTTTCTGGGCTTCAAGTAACAAGTTCCGTTCATCTTTACGTTTTGATTTGATGGCGACATTCTTGCCAACCAACTTTGCAACACCTTTTTTGCTGGCATCATCAGAGTTCACAGATGCTGGTATCCAGTGTCGTAAACCACCGGAAAGCATAACATCAGGACCCACATTCAACATATCCACGGCAATTTTATTTTCCAGTGAACGGTGAGGTTGATGTGCTGCGAAGGAAGCAGGCGTAGCATGAGTTAAACGCGTATCAGAAACCAAGCCCGTCGCTTTACCAAGCTTTTTAGCTTTTTCCAACACTGTTTCCACCACATTGCCTTGATCATCCAGCCCGATCATTTCTGAGCCTGCTGAAACTCCTAATGATAACTGCGTTGCAGAACATGCTGAGTCAACAACAACCCCGCCAGCAGGATAAGTCATAGATAGTCCAACGACACCGTCTTCAGCCATTCTGGTGATAGCTGTTTTTCCTTGCTTGTTTTTATAGATTGAATGAGGTGCAAGCCGTGCATACGACTCTAATAGGCCTACTTGTTGGGGCCCCATGCCATCACCAATCATTAAAATAACATTTTTGATCTTTTGTTCTGCATAACCACTAGACGCAACTGTTAACATTGACGCCGTGATCAATCCTGCGAATAAACCTTTTTTGGCTTTCATAATCTCCTCAATACTAACTTTGGGATAAACAGTGTTGAAAATATTTGTAGCTTAAATTTATAACTCAGTCAGCATTTTTTAGTTTGATTAAGAAGCTGACTCTTATACTAAACGAGCAGTGAAAGAGTAAAAACACGATCAGCTAAATAAAACCTACTGCACATGAGTTACAGTTTTTAATCAATACATACCTATTTATTTCATATGATAACAACTATACCTAACCTGTACCTTCAAAAATTCTCTTCCTAAACAAACGTTAAAGGTGCTAGCGTTTTAATATTTTTTGTCGTTTCATAACTTGAGGCATGCAACCTAATAAAAATCGCTACCAAATGCTAATTTTGTCGTATTTTTAACCAACATCGCTAAAAACACGGCACAAAGGCTAGCGTAGTTACATTACCAAATTGTTAGATATTAGGTAAAGAATTCCCTTATAATTAAAAAAATATTTAGTAGGCTTTGTATAAGAAAAAATCACAACTAAAGCTCTCAGCCTCCTTACTACTTTTTTCAGCTAACATTTTCTGAGTCAACTGATACTGTTCAAATTTCACTCTATAGAACCTATTATTAAGAAACTGTATATTAAATACTAGACAGATTGTTTTACTTTGAATATCGAGTCATAAAAGTGCTTTCATTCATACAGGATTCAATTTTTCTTCATAATTACTTCATATTTTAACTAACTTATCCCAAACCTATTGACAGCATGCCAGCTTTTATAACATTTTCCTCGCCTTACCTGACTGTCTAATCATAATTTATTGTTGATTTAGGTAATTATTGTTTATGCCGACTCACATAAAACCGTCTATTATAGAGTTTAGTAAGCATGCAATGTTCAAAAATAGATCATAATAACAACACAATTCACGCACCCTAAGGCTCTAGTGAATGCCCGACAACACATCGGATTGTGTAGCCACGCTAATGGGAGAGCCCCAATGCATCTCAATTATCACCGCAAATACTGCGGCAAAATACAAGCTGTCATTTTTGATATGACAGGTACACTGGTAGATTTTGGTGTTAAAGCTAATGGTCAAGCACTTCAACAGCTTTTTAGTCACTGCCAGATACATTTATCACCCGATATTTTACTGGCCATTGCAGATTTACCTGACTTAGCCCAGTTAACGTATCTGTTTAATATGGAGGGCTTTAAAAGCCAGTGGCAACAGCATCACAGTTCCCTTCCAGATGAAAAGCAACTCGAGCAGTTGATTATGCAGTTTAGAACACATCAAATAGAGTATGCTAGTCAACAACTTTCATTGCCTGTTGACAGTAAACCTGTCTTCCAATTTATACGAAAACAAGGTTATAAGGTCGGAGTCTGTACACATTACTGTCGTGATATCGCTAGTGACTTAATTCCACAGCTGACTGAACAAGGTTTAAAAATTGATCACTGGGTAAGTGCCGTTGATGTTAGCCAGCCTAGGCCAGCACCTCACCTCGCCCTCACCTGTGCGGTTGCTTTAGATATTATGAGTGTCGCCGCATGTGTCAAAGTAGATGATAGTCTCAAAGGGATTGAAGAAGGTCTTAATGCCGGCATGTGGACAGTAGGGACAGCCATTAGCGGAGAATACAATAACCGCTCAATGAGTGAATGGAATCAACTAAGCAATACAGAAAAAGATAAAATTCGTAGTGAAGCAACGCTCAGTCTTTACCGTGCAGGAGCACATTATGTTGTAGACACCGTCAGTGACATTCAATCGTGCTTAGAAGATATTGAAGCACGCTTAAAAAGAGGAGAGCGGCCTTAATAGCCGCTCGTTTTTTTCTTTTATATTGTCAATGGGTGTGACTATTTTAACCAGTCATTCCCCCAACGCTCTGGCTCGATTTTCTGAGCGGGCACTGTGCGGCGCATAGTATTAGCACGTAAAGGAGGTTGAATTGTCGTATTTTCGAGAGACTTGGTTGAGAAAGCAAAGATCAATGTGGTGAAGGCTGCAGCATCAGCATTGATATCAAGTGCTCGATCATTGATATTAGTAATATCATCACAAGCTTGATGGTAACAGTGGTCATAAGCTTTACCTGCTTCACCACCAAAACGCTTTGCTTCTTCTTCAGTTTTTATACCTTCTGCACCTGTAAACAGTCCACCAAAAGCAATACCTTCATTAAAAAACTCAGCATAATCTGAACGGAAACTTATTTCAGTCCCCCGGTAAGGTTGACCAAATAAACTAAAAAATCGCTCGAACGTATGCTCAATGACATCAGAACCTGGAGGGCCTTCAAGTCCAAAGGAAGAACCATCACCATCATAAATACCGTTAAAATAATTAGGTGAACCAATCATATCGAAGTTGAGGTATAAGGCTATTTTGTCTTTTTCCTCCTCAGATAAGTTCTGTACATAATGGGTAGAACCCACTAAGCCTGACTCCTCAGCCCCCCACCAAGCAAACCGTAATTTATTCTTTGGCATCAGATATTGCATTTGTAATGCAATTTCAAGAATTCCAGCACTCCCCGATCCATTGTCATTAATACCTGGTCCATCATCCACAGAATCTAAATGAGAACCCACCATCACCACATTATTAGCATTCCCGCCCTTTGATTCTGCTATTACGTTATATGTTTCAGTCGCAATACGTTTAACATTGGCAAACATTTGTAGCTGGGGAGTGCGGGTATGGACTAATGACTCTCCCACATCATAAGTAGCAAACATAACAGGGATTCCTCCACTGTAGTCACTACCTAATGTACCACTCATTAAGCCTTTACGATCTTCCGTATTTCCTTGATTAAAAATAATAACACCTACAGCGCCAGCCGCTGCTGCATTTTCAGCCTTAGAGCTAAAAGTACACGCACCACGCTGAATCAACGCAATAGTTCCTGCAGGGAAATTATCAAAGTCTTCTTTTTCACAACCACTGGTTGAATTATTATTGGGACCAAGATGAATATCGACAGGTGTAACAGGTGAACTCACATTACCTGGTTCAGAATGCGTCATCACTTTAAAATCAGTATCTTCCTGATACTGTTTTGAATCTGGTGCAAGCTGTACCATTGTCGAAGCACCAAGTTTTTCAAATGCAGTAAATGCAAAAGGTTGAACCTTAACATCGTAACCTGCAGATGACATTAAATTAACAACATAATCTACACTTTGATCAAAGCCACTGGTACCTGATGCCCTGGTACCACCATTAGCATCAGCAATCGTTTGAAACATTTGTAGATGTTTTTTTACACCATAGGCATTAACACACTCCATCAATTGCCAAGGCATACTATTAATGCCTTGATCACACACAGCGGTAGTGGTTGTAGAGTCAGCTGCTGCTAGGCCTGACGTGCCTCCTAATAACGCAATCATTGCCGGAAGAAGTTTTTTGCGCATGATGTCCTCCATATCGTTGCGCGGATTTTTTTATTGCTCAACATCCCTTTTTTCAAAGCATGACAGAAGAATCTATTCTGTGATTTTGTTAATTTGAATATGATGGCCAAATGCACCAAACTAACAATTAATCGCTTTAGTTAAGAGAATGCTCGCTATTATTAGTTTATTGCTCTAAAAAGCTTTTTACGGGTACATCCCTTCTGTAACTTTGTAGTTTTATTTTTACCCCTTCAATTTATACCAGCCATACTTCACACACAATACCAACCTAATACTTTATTTTTATATTTTGTTGTTTTAACATCAAACAACTGTCTTCTACTTACTTAAAATTATATCACTGTACAACCAAAAAAATTTGCATTATCGTACAAGATTCACTCACAACATATGCCTTAAAATATTTATACAGGTTGTCCTGACTCCAGTGCAATTACTTTTAAATACGTTAAGTAGCCGTTCTCCAAGAGAATATACCCATAACGAGGGGGTTTAGTGGGGCTAGCCTGATTTGTTAAGACTAACGATAACACCAACCGTTGTTTTAAAAGCGCTAGCTGGGCCATCAAGTGACTGGTGTGGTCAAGAACACTGACAACAAACCCCTTGCGTCCTAGGGGGATATAAATGATTCGTGAAGGGTATACTGTGAGTGAATGTTAAACAAGTAGTAACTCAGCATCAACCACAGCAAATATTTTCAATAACAAAAAAACGTTCGACTTATACAAAACAGCTTATATAAAAAACAACCGATATAAAGCAATACTTTACACCATTTTAGTTGACCTGGTTGTAGTAAATAATAATGATATAAATGTCTTGTACCAAAGACATAAGACACCAAAAATGTAGGGTTTTAAACGAAGCAAATCCACTACTGCTGTGGTCAAGGATAAAACCCTTACTACAATAACAAACACGCTAGGTACTTAAATAATATACATAAGGAGTCATGGATGAAGTCAATCTATAAAAAAATTGCTGGATTAACCTTTGCGATCTGTGCCACTTCAGCTCAAGCAAGCTTACTAAGCTTTGAAGATATTAATCCTGGTAGTAATTTAGAAGTTATAAATAATTACGGCGGTTTTTCTTTTGGTGGAGATGGACCTTCATTAGTATTTAATGCAAGCCAGCAAGCAAAGGGCTTAAAAAATGCAGCTATTGACGGAATTAATGCAGTGCTAAATTTTTCTGGCCAAGACATCATTATGCGTTGGCTAGGAAATAGTTTAATTAATTTTAATGGCGGCTACTGGGTAAGTGATAGCAATGATAGCCTAATAAGCTTTGAAGGATGGCGTGATGGCCAGCAGATTATTTCCAGTGAGGTGTTTACATTAAGTGATGCTCAATCCACCCATATTCAATTAGGTTGGACCAACATTGATCAAGTTGTAATCAAAACCCATTCACCTACCGTTTGGGGTATGGATGCACTGTCTTTTACCCAAGTACCGACTCCAGCAACACCTGTCTTATTAATGCTGGGTGGTTTAGGATTAATGTTTAACAGAAAAAAACGTCGGTGTTAATTACAAGTCTCAGTGAAGTTTTCAAGAACTTCAGCAAGTATTAATGTCAACATTCAGTGGCTTCACTGTGGGTAAAAATTTATATACCCATAGTGAAGTTTTAAGTAACAAAAGCTAGATAGATTGAAGCTAAAAAAATCGATTATTGATTCATATGCTCAGTATGACGGGTAACCTGTAATCTGCTGAATATTCTTATATAATGGCCGTAACCTGCCAAACATTTTTTTATAGACTTTACCATAAAGTGCATTATATAACTTAACATTTTCCGTATGCGGCAAAAATGATTTATCATGCCGTGTCATAGCAGAAACCGCTTCTGTATAGGTTGAATAAACCCCCAAACCAACATAAGCATTAATTGCGGCTCCAAGCCCAGATGTCTCAACGGTATGTGGACGCTTAACGGGTAAGTCAAAAATATCAGCGGTCAACTGGAGTACGGCATCACTTTGAGCCCCACCACCTGATACCCTGATAGACTTAATAGCGGTCCCACTACGTGCTTCCATTTGTTCTTTTCCTGCCCGTAACGCATAGGCTAACCCTTCAACGATAGCACGATATAAATGTGCTCTCGTGTGAACATCACCAAAACCAATAATTGCACCTTTACCAAAAGGTTGCTTTAATGCTGGAGACCAATAAGGCTGTAAAGTTAAGCCCATAGCACCGGGAGGAGACTTTGCCAGTAACTCATCGAATAATTTTTCCGCGGGAACACCGAGCTCCTTTGCACGAAGCTGCTCTTCCTTACCAAATTCACGCTTAAACCAACTTACCATCCAGAACCCACGATATACCATTATTTCTGTATTATAAGCTTTGGGAATGGCGGCAGGATACGGAGGAATAAAACGAATGGGCTCAACATACTTTTGCTGAATGGTATTAATGGTTGCAGTGGTACCATAGCTTAAACAGGCAACTTCCGATGCCAATGCACCCGCCCCCAATACTTCACAAGCCTTATCAGAGGCAGCAGCAAATACAGGTAATCCAACCTTTAAGCCTATGGCTTTAGCTGCCTGCGGTGATAAATGACCTAATAATGCACCTGGCTCGTATAACGTTGACAACTGTTGTGTCGTAATACCCGCCAATGACCAGCGCCATGACCCTGTTTTTGCCCACTGTAAACGTTTATAATCAAAAGGCAAATAACCAACCATTGCCCCTGTTGAATCTACCCACTCCCCAGTTAACTTATACAGTAAATACCCAGACAAATAGACTACATATGCCGTTTTATTCCATATTTCTGGCTGATACTGCCTTACCCAGTTTGCTTGTGCTTTACTTTGTAAATACGTTAGTGTTGACGATAACCCCAAAAGACCTAAACCACATTTTAAATAACCTGGCAAAGGTAACAGTTGTGTCGCTCTGCGCTGATCCAGCCATAAGATAGCAGTACGTAGTGGTATACCTTGTTGATCCAGAAAAACAACCGAACCTCGCTGACAAGTAAGTGCTAATCCTGAAATTTGAGACTGATATTCTGGGTACTTTTGCCATAATTGTTGACAAGCCGTCGACAACTGCTGCCAAAAGTAATCAGGTTGTTGCTCTGCCCAACCAGGCTGTGGTGATATGTATGCTTGTAACGCAATTTGCTGCTTTGCCAAAAGTGTTCCGAACGTATCAAAAACCATTGCTCTGACACTTTGAGTACCACAGTCAATTGCCAACACTAATGGTTCTTTTTCCATGCCTTTCTCTAATAACATGATAAAAACAACTATAG
>NZ_JAGSOY010000039.1 GCF_018837975.1 Zooshikella harenae
CAACACATTGTTGATACGCATTGGCTATTCCGTAGTAATTAATCCAGCTGACTGAGTTTAAATAATTGGAGTTTGTCAAACTTCAATATCCTTGAAATTATTTGGTTATAAATGACATTTAAATTAACTGTAATTAAAGTGGTGAGAAAATGCACTCCTCCTCGCCCCCTGCGTGTTTCGTGTCATAAAAAAATTGCGAAAAAAATTATTAGGTAGTTAATAGCTGCAATAGCTTATGAACTGAGGAGGATGGAGGTATGGAGCTGGACTCATAAAATGAAATTAAATCTAGCGTATTACAGTAAAATTCAATATCTGTGTAATTGATTTATCATGTGTGATAGAGAAAAAGTATTTTAAGTAAGTTATTTGTGGCTCTCAATATATGCCATTGTGCCTAACATTATATTGCCTCAAGAATTGTTAACCCTATCAGGAAGTCGAGCGTGTGGAATGAGTGAGAAAGTAAAAAAGGCCCTTATCTGGATAAGGGGCATACTTGAGAGTGAAAGCATTCAATACCAAGTAGTTGGTGGGCTTGCAGTGCGCATTCATGGTGGTACTCGCCCTGTTGCAGACATCGATATTTACATCCCAAAGAGCTCTGCTAGTAAATTGCTCCAACATGTTCAGCCTTACATATCTAAGCCGCTCACTCACTATGTTGAAGAGGCATGGGATCTTGAGTACTTCCAGCTAATTTACGAGGGGCAAAAAATTGAAATTGGGTTGTCGCCCGGTACCAAGATTTTCGATAAGCGCACCTCAAAATGGCTTGAGTTAGAAATCGATTATGGGGTTTCGGTTAATGGCATCTATGAAGGTGATGAGGTTCCAGTCATGCCGATTCCTGCTCTTGTTGCGTATAAATCAGTACTCGACAGAGACGTTGATCGAATCGACGTTGCGGAGTTAACCCAAACATTGGCAAGATAACCAGTCGCTCAAGCGGAAGCGTTAAATCACTTAAACCTATTTGAGCAGTTCTTGCATTCAGTTTAGTATACAATGTTAGTTGTATACTTTTTGGCAAAGCTACACTTTATCTTATTGATATTTATGTGTTTTATATTTGAAACTATTCTGCATAAAAAATATAAATATGTAATAAAATCAATAGATTATGTATAGATATCCATAAAATGGGGTTGTGGCGTTCAGACTTAAACGCTTTGTATTATTAACCCTGATAACAAACCTCAACAGTTGACTAAATTATACTGCTATAAAATCAACCGTTGAGTATTGTATTTATGTGCTTCTGGATGCTAACTCATACAGATAAATATGCCCTAATTATCACAGATTATGGTTGAGGGATAGTACATTTTATTTTACCACCCAGTTTGCATTAATTTACCGTCAACATAACGCCAGAGCTTTAATGGATTAGCATTTTGTAATTCAGGCGGAAGCAGTTCATCTGGCGTATTTTGATAACAGCAGGGTTGTAGAAAGCGTTGAATAGCCTGGCTGCCAACAGAGGTAAAGTGGTTATTGGTTGTGGCTGGATAAGGACCACTATGGTGCATGGCATGATTAACGTCCACACCAGTCGGGAAACCATTAAATATTATTCGACCTACATGTTGCTGTAGAATAAACAGTAATTGCTGAACTAGTGGCGTATTATTTTGCTGAAAAATAGAAGCCGTTAATTGCCCTGACAATTGATTAGCCAGTGTTATTAATTCATCTTGTGTTGAACATTTAATGAGTAATGTTGTTGGTCCAAATAACTCTTTTTCTAGTTCAGGGTGTTTTAAAAAGTGTTTTGCTGAAGTTGAGAGTAATTGTACCTGGGCTTGATTTGCCCCTTGGCTGGGTCGACCAGATGCAAGAGTAATTACACCGGGTATCGACTGTCGTTTATCACATTGCTGAATATAATGTTGATAAATAGTTGAAGACAGCATGGTTTGAGCGGGTTGTTGTATACACAGATTTTTTAGCGTTTCAATAAATACTGATAGATTTTCATCATCAATCACTAAAATTAAACCAGGCTTCGTACAAAACTGTCCAGCATTCAGGGTGAATGATTTACATAGGTTTTCTGCAATGACTTCATGTTGTTGTTTAAGTGCATCAGGCAAGATAAAAACAGGGTTGCTGGCCGCCAACTCGCCATAAAAAGGAATTGGTTCTGAGCGTTGGCAGGCAAGGTTATATAAATGCCGACCTGCTTGTAGAGAGCCGGTAAAACCAACGGCTTTAATGGTGGGGTGTTTGACCAGGGTTTCACTTAACGAATGTTGTTGTCCTTGCAGTAGGGAAAAAATTCCCGCAGGCATGGCTGTTTCTTTGATGGCTTGATCTATGGCATAAGCGACGAACTCGGACGTACCTGGATGCAAGGGATGGCCTTTAACAATCACAGGACAACCAGCTGCTAAGGCCGATGCTGTATCACCACCCGCAACAGAAAATGCCAGAGGAAAATTACTGGCGCCAAATACGACTACTGGTCCTATGGGCAGCTGTGTTTGTCGTATGTCCGGTTTGGGGAGAGGCTGACGGTCAGGATTGGCTCGATCAATAATAGGGTGTAATCCTTGATCCTGTTCAAGAAGATCTGCAAACAGCTTGAGTTGATTAATGGTTCGTTGCAGTTCACTGGTAAGGCGGGTTTCAGGAAGAGCGGTTTCATTTATGGCTTGCTCTATAATACCAGGTCCAAGTTGTTGAAGCTGTCTTGCAATAGCGCTTAACAAGTTTGAACGTTCTTTTGCTGAAAATGCACGGTAATCTGTAAAGGCAGACTGTGCTTTCTTTGCGGCTAAGTCGACCAGTTTTTGGTTAGCCTCAAAGTAATGGGTGGGTAAGCGTTCATCAGTGACTGGATTATACGCATTAAAGGTAAGCTGGTCTTTTGGTTTGATCCATTCTCCAGCAATATAAGACAAGCCTGTGAGTGATGGCAGTATGGGGAGGGTTGAGTTAGGGGATATTTGTGGCATAAGTGCATCCTTGCGTGTTATTAGGTTGAAAAGCTAAACATATAGTCAATGCGAATGGTTTTTAGGGGAGGGCATCAAGTGGTGAAGCCCCAGGAGCTTATAAATAAGTAAGTGACTGACTGAGGTGCAGAATGAAGATAACAAAGCCTTTGTGCCCTAGGAGTATAAAACCATTCGCGAAGGATATTGTTATAGTATCCTTGATTGATGACAGGTTATTTTACTTCAAAACCTTGCCAGTATGGGTCATCAGTATCAACCCAGATGCTGTTATGACCTGTGACTTTAGCCCAGCCAGTAATACTAGGGAGAATGGCAGGGTAGTGGCCCACCTCAGTCATAGCTTCTACACGTCCAGTAAATAGACTGCCAATAATACTTTCATGAACAAATTGATCTCCTGCTTCCAGCCGGCCTTTGGCTGCCCATTGTGCCATTCGGGCGCTGGTACCTGTACCACAGGGGGAACGGTCAATGGCGTTACTACCATAAAATACGGCATTACGGCTGCTGGCTTCAGGTTGGGTTGGAGCGCCTGTCCAGAGTATATGGCTTACGCCTGAAATGGTTTTATCAAGGGGGTGTTGACAGGTGACTGCTTGGTTAAGCAGCTCACGAATATGTGGACTGTAGTGTAGAATTTGCTGGGCAGAAAGTGATGCTAGTCCCTGATAATTAGGTTGGGGGTCAATAATAGCGTAAAAATTTCCACCAAATGCAATATCGATCGAGAGTTCACCCAGTTCTGGACAGTTAATGACGACATCCTGGTGAAGTAAAAATGCGGGAACATTAAATAAGGTCACTTCACTGACATATTCACCTTGTGTTTTATAATTGAGGTGTATTGTCCCGGCAGGAACATCGAGGATTAATTTTCCAGGGTGTTGTGGGTGTAATAAGCCAGATTCTAATGCTGCTGTGACAGTACCAATCGTGCCGTGTCCACACATGGGCAAGCAGCCACTGGTTTCAATAAATAAAATACTGGCATCGGCGCTTTTAGAACAAGGTGGATATAAAAAAGCGCCGGACATCATAGCATGTCCACGTGGTTCAAACATTAACGCTTGTCGAATCCAGTCATAATGCTGAAGAAAATACTGACGTTTTTCACTCATGGTTTCCCCTTTTAAGTGGGGGTGTCCGCTAGTGACCAGACGGACTGGATTACCACAAGTATGGGCATCAATACAAAAAAAAGTCCCTTTGCGCATAGCTTTTCTCTTATTATTTTGTTTTGAATTCACTGTAAAAGGGGTTGATCTAAAAGTCAAAAATATGCATTCCTTTTTTCTTGCAATAATTTACGTCATTTAAACGTCATTATTTTAAGGGAATATCAAACGAGCAAGCATGTATTATTAATGTCTACCTGTTTTTGATTTGGCTGTTAAAAAAATGATAAATATGCCAGTAGAAGGTGATATTGCCGTTGTAGGGGCGGGAATTATTGGTATTTGTTGTGCAATTTTTTTGCAGGAGCAAGGTTTTAAAGTCGTTTTAGTGGATCGTGAACCGCCTGCTATGGGGGCATCAAAAGGCAATGCTGGTCACTTTGCGACGGAGCAGGTATTGCCTTTAGCCTCGCCACAACTTGCCTGGCAGCTTCCCTCTATGTTGTTGAATCCTTTTGGACCTGTTGCCATTCAGTGGCGCTATTTTTTTAAGGTCATGCCCTGGTGGTTACGTTTTCTACGACAAATGTCGAGACAACAATATCAGCAAAATAGTAAAGGCATTGCTGCGTTAAATAATAATGCGTTGCTAGCCTATCGAGATTTACTGTCGCGCACAGGGCTGAAAACGTTAATCCGTTGCCAGGGTTCAATGTTAGTGTTTGAAACACAACGGGCCTATTTTAGTTACTTGAACCAATTGGAGGCCATGCAGGCACAAGGGGTTCAGTATGAATTAATGTCTGGCGCTCATGTTTTAAAAAGTGAACCAGCGTTAAATACTAATATAAAAGCAGGTATTTTTTTTCCGGATACGTGGCATACCGTTAATCCTTGGCAATTTGCGACACAATTATTTAATTATTTTCGCCGAGAGGGTGGGGTATTTAAACAAGCAGAAGTACTTGAGCTTACGCGAAAACATAATGGTAAACATCAGGGCATTAAGGTTAAAACAACCGCAGGAAAATCCTGGTGGGTGCCCCGAGTGGTGATTGCTACAGGTGCTTGGTCGAAACCTTGGGTCTATCAGCTAACGGGGAAAAAAGTCCCTTTAGATACAGAGCGAGGTTACCATTTAAATTTACAGGGTTATCAAAATATTATTTCGATGCCTGTTACCTCTGGCGAGCGTAAGTTTATTATGACGCCAATGAATGAAGGACTACGCCTGGCCGGTACGGTAGAGTTTGCGGGTTTGTCATTACCCCCTAATATGCGGCGCGCTAAGATGCTATTACCTCATGCTCAAGCGTTATTACCTGGGTTACCTGAACAGAAAATTGGTGCATCGCAATGCTGGATGGGATGTCGGCCATCATTACCTGACTCTTTACCTGTCATTGATGAAGATAAAGGTGTTTATTTTGCTTTTGGGCATCAACATTTAGGATTAACCCAAGCGGCAATCACTGCGTTATTAGTGAGCCATTTGGTGACGGGCAAACGGAGTGACATTGATTTAACGCCGTATCAATTATCTCGATTTTGATACACAAAAATACAAAATATACCCACAAAGATGGATTTTATAATAATTAACCAATGGAGGGGCAAGCCAAAATGGATATAAGTTGGAAAGGCGTTTTTCCTGCGATAACCACACAGTTTAATCAAGATGAATCCATTAATTATGCGGCTACCCAACAGCAAGTGGATCATCTTATTCGCGAGGGGGTCCATGGTATTATTGCTTTGGGTACTGTGGGGGAAAATTGCTCTTTACATGAAAGTGAAAAAATAAAACTGTTATCCGCCGTTAAAGAGGCGGTAGCGGGGCGAGTCCCCTTATTATCCGGTGCGGCTGAATATACAACACAAGGTGTTATCGATTATATCCAACAAACAAAACAAGTGGGTGTTGATGGCATTATGTTATTACCTGGCATGGTGTATTCTGCATCAGAAGCCGAAACAATAACCCACTATCAATCAGTCGCTAACCATTTTCCAGATATACCCTTTATGGTGTACAACAACCCGGCGGTTTATGGGGTCGATGTGTCTATTGCGGTAATGGCTCAGTTGGTACAGTGCCCAAATATCGTGGCAATTAAAGAATCATCATCTGACACACGTCGTATAACGGAGCTTTTTAATCACTTTGATGAACGCTTTATTGTTTTTGGTGGGGTTGATGATATTGCGTTGGAGTGCTTACTGCTAGGGGCAAAGGGTTGGGTATCTGGGCTCACTAATGCCTTTCCTAAAGAGTCCGTCACTCTGTATCTGTTAGCGCAAGCTGGGCGGCTTGCTGAAGCAAGAGCATTGTACCGTTGGTTTTTGCCTTTACTTCGTTTAGATACATTACCCACACTAGTGCAGTGTATTAAATTAGTGGATCAGTTGTGTGGGCAAGGCGTTGAGTGGGTTCGAGCACCTCGTCGCCCTTTACAAGGCGAAGCGCGGCAACAAGTGATCAATCTTGTTGAGAAAGCCATGGCCAACCGCCCTGACTTATCAATTATGTAATTTAGGCGACAGGTATTTCGCCATGAGTTGACGAATTTTGCCCTGATTAAGCAGATTATTCATACTCTGCACTAATGTTTTACTGATCTCAGAGGACTGCTCTGAACATAAGCAGGTTACTGGGTAGTTAGCATCCCTGAGGCTTGCCAGGCGTAAAGTAAAGTTTGGGTTATTCTTTTGGCGATAGTAATAAGACCAGGTATTGTCAATCAGGGCGTCAACCCGCTTCAGTGTTAACAAGCGATACAATGAATCGGTATCCTGACGGTTAAGTCGGACTGAATACTCTTTCTTAAAAAGGTCTTCAAGTTGTGGGCTATAGTAATAGCCTAAGCGTGCGGCAATGGTCATGCCTTGTAGCTGTTCATAGCTTTTAATATCGGGTGCCTCTTTATTCAAGATAAAGTATTCCTGATAGTGTGTTAAATCGGGTCCCCATATAAAGCGTTCAGGTTTTTCGAGCCAATGTCTGTTGTATAAACAAAGCATATGGATTTTATTCTCTGCTAACCATACTTCTGCGCGCTTGGTTGGTAGTAACTGAAAAGCGGCAATAAAGCCTGCCTTGTGAGCAATGGTTGTGCCTATATCAAAGACAATTCCGCCCACCAAGGTATCGTCTTGCATAATATCAATGGGGGGGCCATGGTGCACAAATCCTATTGTTATCAAGTCTTTTGCATGAACACTCAGTGTTATTGCTGCAAACAAAATATTTAACCATCGATACCTCATGACAATAACACCTTACCTCTTGTTTAGTGTATAAAAGCCCTACCTAATTTTTAGCATAGTTGAGCTGTTTGGGGTTGATTTAAAAGTAATCGTTTGAATAGTTTTATTGGGTTATAAATTGGTGCAAATGAGGGAGGTAAGTGGAATCAATATTGTAAATAAACAGCAAGTGTCTTGTAATTTGTGGTATAACACCAATGCTGGTTACAGGGAGGTGAGCAACAATGGAAAAGGACTAGTTATGTTAAAACGTTTTAATCAATGGTTAATTACAGGCTTACTTTGCTTGCTGTCGAGCATGAGCTGGGCGAACACTTTTGTTCAGTTAGAAAAAGCAACCATTGGTACGGGGCTAGGTTGTTATGGGGCGTGTGGCCATTTATCTGTGGCGGTGACAGTAGAAAACGTAGCAGCAGATAAGCAGGTTGTTGTGAAATATACCGTTGACGGTCAGTCATGGTATACCGGAGATGCCTATTATCAAGAGACGCTTGATAACAACCAGGAGCGTTGGTTTTTTGAAGTGAATATTCCTTCACGGCAATCTCCTGTTCAGTTAGCCGTGGGGATGCAGGCTAATGGTGAATGGCACTGGGATAATAATTATGGTCATAATTTTTTAGCCAAGGAAAACTTCCAACGTAAACCTGTTCAGTTTATTACGGCTGAAAGGGGAAGAGGTCTTGGCTGTTATGGACTGTGTGCAGACTTTACCGTTCATGTGGCGGTTGCCAACTTAGGCTACGAAAAAACGGTGCAAATGGTTTACCGTTTGGCGGATAGTGATCAATGGTATGAATCTTCTGTAGGCCGCTACGTTGGTGCATTAGACGATGGACGTGAATCCTGGGTACTTTATCTCCCTTATATTTATCCGAAAGACCGGGCTATTGAATTTGCACTTCGTTATCAAGTGGCAGGAAAGACCTATTGGGATAACAATAAAGGTGAAAACTATCTGTTCTAATTAACTACCTGTCTTAATTAATTGATTAAACTTTTTTTAATTGAATCTTTTATCTGAATCATTAAACGGAATAATGAAGCTTCATTATTCCGTTTTTAGCCTTCATGAGTTATTCATTTTTCCGGTGTTGTTGACGGTTCACAAGAACATACATTGAGCCCGCTCCACCATCAACGGGTGGTGTTGTACAAAAAGCCTGAACACAAGGGATCTGTCGTAGCCATGTATTTAAATAGTCTTTTAGAGTAGGGCGTGACGATTTGCGGCGGTGTGATTTGCCATGAATGATTTTTACACAGCGCATATTATTGGCTTGAGCAAAGCCCAGAAAAGCCATGAGTGTCGTTCGTGCTTCTTCTACACGATAACCATGTAAATCCAGGCAATACTCAACAGGTAGCTGACCTTGCTTGAGCTTGCGCATGCGATTCAGTTGTACACCTGAGCGTCGATATTCAACAGACGCTTCAGGACCCAAGGGGAGTAAGAGGCTGTCAGATAAACCATCAACATCTTGGGTTATTGCTTGCTCCGCAGCCAGACGGCGAGTAGGTAACGCCGCATGGTGGGGGTGGGGCTCTGAAGAGGTATGGATAACTTTATTGTGCTGGTAACGCTTTACCCCTTTCATCGCTTCATTAAAGGCTGCTTTATCTTCCTCATTGAGTGCCTTGCTATTATTAAGCGTATTTGAACTATCAGCCTGTACTGCATCAGGTGGGTGTTTAGCATCAGCCATGAGGAAAACCATTAAAACCTACAGCACTAAAATGAAAACTCAATGTTACTGCCCTAGTGCGTTACTTGAATAGAAAAACAGCATCATCGTTAACTTTGCGTTAACATAGCGTCTCGTTAATGATAGTCAATAGCTTTGGCCAATAGGAGACGAATGTGGTAGGTCAGCAAAAGCTTGCTTTTGACGGTTTAGAAACAGTCCGTGACTTCATCCGTTGGGCGTACAGTCGCTTTAATGAGGCTGAATTATTTTATGGGCATGGTTCGGATAATGGCTGGGATGAGGCTGTTCACCTGGTTTTGCAAAGTCTTCATTTGCCCTGGGATATTGATCAACGCGTTTTGGATAGCCGGCTGACCTTGGAAGAAAGGACTCATGTCGCTGATTTAGTGTCTCGACGCGTTATTGAACGAATTCCTAGTGCTTATCTGGTGAATCAAGCTTGGTTTTGTGGGCTACCCTTTTATGTTGATGAGCGCGTTCTTGTGCCTCGTTCACCGATTGCTGAGTTAATTGATCAGCATTTCCAACCTTGGTTGGGTGAGCAAGCGGTATCGCGCGTCCTGGATATGTGTACAGGCAGTGGCTGTATTGGTATTGCAGCGGCCTATGCGTTTCCTGAAGCAGAAGTGGTGCTTTCCGATATTGATCATGATGCACTACAAGTGGCGACCATTAATATTGATAAGCATGAACTGGATGACCGGGTTACAGCAATAGAGGCAGATTTGTTCCAGGGTATACCACTGCAGCTGTTTGATATTATTGTTAGCAATCCCCCTTATGTGGATGCTGAAGATTTGAGTGATATGCCTCCAGAGTTTCACCATGAGCCAGAACACGGGTTGGCTTCTGGAGAGGATGGTTTATTCCATACATTACAGATTTTGGCTCAGGCTGCGGATTATCTGACAGAGCAAGGTTTGTTAATTGTTGAGGTAGGTAATAGTCAATGGGCTTTGCAGGATAAGTTTCCCCAAGTGCCTTTTAATTGGCTGGCTTTTGAGCATGGTGGAGATGGTGTCTTTTTATTAGAAGCAGAACAGTGTCGTCAATTTCAAGCAGATTTTAAGCAGGCACTGAGTGATTTTTAATTATACCTTTTTACCAATTAATGCACGACGATCACTGTGCTTGGTAACATGTTAAGTGTTTTTTGAGCGCAATAAACGAAGCAAGTAATCAGTAAATGTAAATACGCAGTAGAGAGTCAATTCATGGCGGGTAATACATTTGGAACCTTATTTACAGTGACAACGTTTGGCGAGAGCCATGGGTTAGCACTGGGCTGTATTATTGATGGCTGTCCCCCGGGATTACCACTGACAGAGGCTGATATTCAGCAGGAGCTTGATCGTCGTAAACCGGGTACGTCAAAGTTTACTACTCAGCGGCGTGAACCTGATGTGGTGAAAATTTTATCCGGTGTGTTTGAAGGCGTAACAACCGGTACGCCGATTGGTTTGCTGATTGAAAATACGGATCAGCGTTCAAAGGATTATGGCAATATCAAAGATCAGTTTCGGCCTGCGCATGCTGACTATACCTATTGGCAAAAGTATGGCATCAGAGACTATCGTGGCGGAGGTCGCTCTTCTGCCAGAGAAACTGCAATGCGGGTCGCAGCAGGGGCGGTGGCGAAGAAGTATTTACAAGCCAAAGGGATTACTGTTCGTGGCTTTTTATCGCAGCTAGGCCCTATTAAGGTAATGCCTGATAGTCTTTGCGATGTGAATTGGGCGGAAGTGAATAACAACCCATTTTTTTGTCCCGACCCCAGTCGCGTCAGTGAGTTGGAAACCTACATGCAGGATCTGCGCAAGGAAGGTAACTCTATTGGGGCAAAAATAACCGTTGTTGCATCGGGTATGTTGCCTGGGTTAGGCGAGCCTATCTTTGATCGATTGGATGCAGATATTGCTCATGGCTTGATGAGTATTAATGCGGTGAAGGGGGTGGAGATCGGTGCGGGTTTTGACTCAATCACCCAAAAGGGGACTGAGCACAGAGATGCATTAACGCCTGAGGGCTTTACCTCTAATAATGCGGGTGGCGTCCTTGGAGGCATTTCCAGTGGCCAGGATATTATCGCGCATATTGCGCTTAAGCCTACCTCCAGCTTGCATTTACCAGGGGATAGTATTGATGTTCATGGACAGCCCATCACGGTTGTCACCAAAGGCCGTCATGATCCATGTGTGGGTATTCGGGCGACACCCATTGCAGAAGCGATGCTGGCTTTAGTGCTGATGGACCATTATTTGAGGCACCGTGGTCAAAATGCGGATGTTTCTGTGTCTACGCCTGTGATCCCAGCACAGGTGCCTTTAACAGACAACAATAAGTAATTATGTTGTTTTGTCTATGCCTGTAGACAGTCCATCAAACACTGTACCAGTGCGTCCTCTGGCCAGTGTTTATGGCTGGTACTTTGTCATTTTAGGGATTTTGGTGCCTTATTGGGCGCCTTACCTACAAAGCCAAGGCTTTTCTCCTAGTGAAATTGGTATTCTCCTGGCGATTCTAATGGCCACCAAAATCATTGCGCCATTGGTGTGGGGGTTGTTGGCGGACTATCTGTTTTGCTCATTAAAACTAATAAGACTAGGAACGTTGTGTAGTGTGCTGGCTTTTGCGGGCGTCTTTTGGGCTGATGACTTTTGGCTTATGGCTCTGGTTATGGCTGGCTTTAGCTTTTTTTGGAATGCGGTATTGCCGTTATTTG
Source organism: Zooshikella harenae (assembly GCF_018837975.1). GTDB lineage: Bacteria > Pseudomonadota > Gammaproteobacteria > Pseudomonadales > Zooshikellaceae > Zooshikella > Zooshikella harenae. The sequence goes on from NZ_JAGSOY010000039.1 coordinate 11,777, forward strand.
AAGTGATTACGCTACGTTTTCTGCAGGGGCAAACTCAGTTTTATAGTCGCATACGGCTGTGGGGGTCTATTGGCTTTATTATTGCTGTCTTGGGGGTTGGTAGTTTGCTGGACTATGTCAGCCTGGACTGGGTGCCATGGGTGTGTTGGTCCGCGTTTTGGGGATTATGGTTAGTTAGTTTAACCTTACCTAAACCTGTGAAGACGAAAGCTGAGCAGGCTTCGTCCTCTGCAAAAGCTCAACGTTTCCTCTTAAGGCCAATACTCGGTTTTTTTATCGTGGTTGCGCTTGTTCAGTTGGCACATGGACCTTATTACACATTTTTTAGTATTCACTTGCAGGATCATGGTTATAACCATACAGCCATAGGTGCACTGTGGGCGCTTGGTGTATTGGCTGAAATCATTCTTTTTTTATTTATGCACCAGTTGCTACCTAAGCTCGGTATTCGTGGCTGCTTAGTGCTGGGGCTTTTGGGGGCAGTCCTTCGCTGGCTAGTGATTGGCTGGTGGGTGGACAACTTAATGCTCATTACGATGGCACAGTTGCTTCATGCATTATCCTTTGGCGCATGTCATGCTGCATCGATTGAATTTGTCCACCGCCATTTCCCAGAGGGATTGGCGGGGCGAGGGCAGGCACTTTACAGTGGCATTAGCTTTGGCCTGGGCGCAGGGCTCGGTGCGCTGGCTGCAGGCTATGGCTGGGATAATTTAGGGGCGACGATGACATTCAGCATGGCCAGTTTGGTATGTATATTTGGGTTATGGGTGATTTATATTGCCTTGCCTCAGGAACGTTGATCTTGCTTTAACACGTCTTTAGGACGTAAACACTCTCGTATTTTTCCTACATCAGGCCCAATATTACGCCAGTGGTTGATGGGTAAATCAATACACACGGCAGCGCAGGTAGTTAGATGGCCAGGGAAAGCACTGTCCAGTTCGGTGGCAAGCATCTCTAAGCCCGGGTTATGACCAATGACCATTAAGCTGGTAATCGTATCAGGTACTTCACTGATGACAGTGTATAGTGCAGAGGTAGGTGCTTCGTAAATCATTTCTTCCCACTGAACTTTTTTGGGTTTGATTTTAAAATAAGGCAATAAATGTTTAGTGGTTGATCGGCAACGTTTCGCTGGACTGGCAATAATATATTGTGGAATCCAACCCACATCAGCTAATACTTGCCCCATCTGTGGCGCAACGGTTTTTCCCCGCTTATTTAAAGGACGATCAAAATCTTCGAGCGTACTGTCTTTCCAGCTTGATTTGGCATGTCGTAATAAAATGAGTTCCTTCATGTATTTCTTCCTTTATCAAGCATCCTCATTATTAGCACTATATTTTGTTAATTCACGGTTCTATTTGTTTTCATTAAGTTGTTTTATAAATGCACTGGCTGCATTGGATAGGGTTCGCTCACTGTGGTGAATATAGCCTAAGCTGCGATTAAGCGAGATATTTTCTGGATGCAATGCGGTTAATTGATCATCGATCATGGTGGCTGGTAATACACTCCAGGCCAGTCCAATAGACACCATCATTTTGATGGTTTCTAAATAGTTTGTGGTCATTGAAATGGTTGGGGTCAGGCCTTGCTCGCGAAATACCTGCTTGACGATACTATGGGTAAAGGTATGACTGCCTGGAAAAACGGCTTTTGTTGAGCATAAGTGCACGAGGGTCAGTGAGCGCTGTTTTGCCAAAGGATGATCTGGTGCTACCACAAAATTAAGCGTGTCCTGCCAAATAGGCTGACTGCAAATAGCATCTGTCACTAGTTTCGATCCATTGCTTGCTTGATCAGCCTGACTCGGGGCCAGGGTAATCACAGCCACTTCGACCTCCCCATGCTGAATGGCTTCGTAGGCTTGTTCTGAGTCTAAGAAGCGAATGTCCAGGGTGACTTCAGGATAAGTACGACTAAATTGACGTAATACGGGGGGTAAGCGGTGTAAGCCGATATGGTGACTGGTTGCAATGGCGAGTCGACCATTGACCTCACCACTGAGATTACGAATTTCACGGCAAGTGTCTTCGATATTAGCAAGGATGCGATAGGCTCGTGGTAATAACGCACTGCCTGCTTCAGTCAGGGTAATTTGTCGTCCAAACCGGTCAAACAGGCGGGTATCGAGTAATTGCTCTAAATTAGCAATCCGCTTACTGACGGCGGGTTGGGTCAGGCAAAGCTGGTCTGCCGCCAGTGAGAAAGACTTGGATTCAGCAACGGCGAGAAAGGCGTGTAAGATTTGTGGGTCCATGGTTTAACACTAAGCTATTCCTTTTTTTTATGCAATAATTAAAAATTATTAATTTGTTTTATTTGAAGCGAAAAATTAGCATAAAGGTATCCAATAATCACAATCCTTTATCTGCGTAGCCTGTGACTTATAGCCCAATGCACTGGTTATTTTTTTAGCGGTGCACACATGCAGGCTCTGCTGTTTAGCCTAAATAATGAGGATAGCCAAATGGCTGGCAAAACGTTATATGACAAGTTGTGGGATAGCCATGTGGTCAGTGCCCGAGATGATGGCTCTGCCTTACTTTATATTGATCGACATTTATTGCATGAGGTGACTTCACCTCAAGCTTTTGAGGGACTACGTATAGCGGGACGTCAACCGTGGCGTCTTGATGCTAACCTGGCGACACCTGACCATAATGTCCCAACCACCAGTAAAGAACGTGAGCATGGAATTGCTGGTATTGCAGACCCCATTTCTCAGATTCAGGTAAAAACCCTGGATGATAATTGCCAGCATTTTGGTATTAATGAGTTTTCCATGAAGGATCAACGCCAAGGCATTGTGCATGTTGTTGGACCAGAGCAAGGTGCAACCCTTCCCGGAATGACGGTTGTCTGTGGTGACTCTCATACGTCCACCCATGGTGCTTTTGCGGCTTTAGCCCATGGAATTGGTACCTCTGAGGTAGAGCATGTGCTTGCTACTCAGTGTCTGGTCACGAAGAAAATGAAAAACATGCAAGTTCGGGTGGAAGGCGCACTACCTAATGGGGTAACCGCAAAGGATGTGGTGCTGGCCATTATTGGCAAAATAGGTACGGCGGGTGGTACTGGGTATGCCGTTGAGTTTGCGGGTGAAAGTATTCGCAGCTTAAGCATGGAAGGGCGGATGACGGTCTGCAATATGGCCATAGAGGCGGGTGCTCGGGCGGGAATGATTGCCGTTGATGAAACCACTATTCGTTATTTACAAGGACGTCCCTTTGCGCCTCAAGGAGAGCAATGGGAACAGGCTGTGGCTTACTGGCGAACGTTGGTATCCGATAGTGATGCAGTGTTTGATGACGTAGTCACCTTACAATCTGCCGATATTCAACCACAGGTGACATGGGGTACCTCTCCAGAAATGGTGGCATCGGTGACTAGCCAAGTGCCTGACCCTGAGCAGGAAGCAGATCCAGCCCGTAGGGAAGGTATTCACCGGGCTTTACAGTATATGGGGCTGAAGCCTGGCATGGCGATCAGTGACATTAAGCTGGACCGGGTGTTTATTGGTTCTTGTACGAATGCGCGTATTGAAGATTTACGGGCCGCAGCAGAGGTTGTGAAAGGCAAGCACGTGGCAGCTACGATCAAGCAGGCACTGGTCGTACCAGGGTCAGGATTGGTTAAAACACAGGCTGAACAAGAAGGCTTGCATCAGATTTTTATGGATGCCGGCATGGAGTGGCGAGAGCCGGGTTGTTCAATGTGTTTGGCAATGAATGCTGATAAGTTAGGGGTTGGAGAACACTGTGCTTCAACCTCAAACCGTAACTTTGAAGGGCGGCAGGGCTTTGGTGGCAGAACGCATTTAGTGAGTCCGGCAATGGCTGCAGCAGCTGCAATTGCCGGTCATTTTGTTGATATAAGACAGTGGCATTAGGGGGAAATCATGCAGGCATTTACCACATTAACGGGGTTGGTCGCACCCTTAGAGCGAGACAATGTCGATACTGACATGATTATTCCCAAGCAGTTTTTAAAATCGATTAAACGCTCGGGCTTTGGTCCAAACTTGTTTGATGAGTTGCGTTACTTAGATGAAGGTCAGCCCGATCAGGATTGCAGCCAGCGTCCTGTTAACTCAGACTTTATGCTGAATCAACCTCGTTATCAAAAGGCTTCAGTTTTACTGGCAGGTCGTAACTTTGGTTGTGGCTCCAGTCGGGAGCATGCGCCTTGGGCGTTATTGGATTACGGCTTTCGTTGTATTATTGCACCAAGCTTTGCGGATATTTTCTACAACAACTGTTTTAAAAATGGCATTTTGCCGGTGGTGCTGCCTCAAGCTCAAGTAGACATAATATTCCTTGCGGAAAAGGCGGCTAAAGATGGGCTTAAACTGACAATTGATTTACAACAGCAGTTGATTACGTTGCCTGATGGTCAACAGTTTTCGTTCAATATCGACAAATTTCGTCGCAATTGTTTATTGCAAGGGCTGGATGAAATAGGTCTTACGCTTCAACAAGCGGATGCGATTAAAGGGTTTGAAGCTCGTCATCAGCAACAATTCCCATGGTTATTTGCTGAGCACTAATTCATTATAAGGCAGTATTTGCCTGTTTTTGGGAAGAGATATTTCTATGCAAGCAAAACGTGTTTTGACCTTAGCTGGTGATGGTATTGGCCCTGAAATTATGCAGCAGGGTACGCGTGTGTTGGAGGCTATTGCTAAAAAGTTTGATCTGCCCTTGCAAATAGAAACTGCTCTAATTGGTGGTGCAGCAGTTGACGTTGAAGGTCAACCTTTACCGGAGTCTACTTTAGCGGCAGCAAAGCAAAGTGATGCTATTTTGCTGGGCGCAGTGGGTGGCCCTCAGTGGGATACGCTACCTCGACCACAACGACCTGAGCAGGGATTGTTGGGGATTCGCTCACAGCTAAAGTTGTTTGCCAACTTGCGGCCAGCCTTATTGTTTGAGCCATTAGCCAGTGCATCTAGCCTTAAACCTGAGGTTGTAGCTGGGTTAGACTTACTGATTATTCGTGAGTTGACGGGAGGAATCTACTTTGGTCAACCACGCGGGGTTGAGACTTTAAATGACGGTGAACGGGAAGGTTTTAATACTTACCGTTATCGAGAGAGTGAAATAAAACGTATTGGTCATGTTGCATTCCAAGCGGCACAGCGTCGAGGTAAAAAACTGTGCTCAGTGGATAAGGCAAATGTTTTAGAAGTAACAGGGTTGTGGCGTGAGGTTATGAATGAGTTAGCTGCAGAATACCCAGATGTCGAATTGACCCATATGTATGTGGACAATGCTGCTATGCAGCTTGTTAGAGCGCCTAAGCAGTTTGATGTGATGGTGACAGGCAATATGTTTGGCGATATTTTATCGGATGAGGCGGCTATGTTAACCGGTTCAATCGGTATGTTACCGTCAGCATCTCTTGCAGAGTCTGGACTGGGCATGTATGAACCCTGCCATGGTTCAGCACCTGATATTGCAGGTCAAGATAAATCAAATCCTTTAGCTATGATTCTGTCAGTTGCTATGATGTTGCGGTACTCATTGCAGTATCCCGAAGCGGCTGCAGCCATTGAGCAAGCAGTAGCTGATGTGTTAACTCAGGGCTTGAGAACGGCCGATATTGCTCATGATGGTGATGCTATTATTGGCACGAAAGCAATGGGGGAAGCGGTTATCAAGGCACTAAATTGATAATTCGCATAGTGATTTACGACAGTTTGCATTAATCTGTAGTGTAATAGGTGTACTTAATGCGGTGCATTTATTTTTAACGTTCATAAAAAATAGGATAGATACCACAAGATGAGTAGAACATTTGATGTGGCTGTAGTTGGCGCAACAGGCGCTGTAGGGGAAACTATGCTGGCCATTTTAGCTGAGCGTAAGTTCCCTGTCGGTAAGATTTATGCGTTAGCCAGTAGTCGCTCAGCGGGTAATACCGTGATGTTTGGTAGTAAGTCAGTTGTTGTAGAAGATTTAGCTCAGTTTGATTTCAGTAAAGTTCAAATTGCGTTGTTTTCTGCGGGTGGAAGTATTTCTGCTGAATATGCACCTAAAGCGGGTGCGGCAGGTTGTGTGGTGATTGATAACACCTCGCACTTTCGTTATGACCCAGAAATACCGCTGGTGGTGCCTGAAGTTAACCCAGGAGCGATTGCTGGTTATAAAAAACACAACATTATTGCTAACCCCAACTGTTCAACTATTCAAATGCTAGTCGCATTAAAACCAATTTATGATGCAGTAGGGATTACTCGAGTTAATGTTGCAACTTATCAGGCTGTTTCGGGTACAGGTAAAGAGGCTGTTAGTGAACTTGCAGGGCAAACTGCAAAATTACTTAATGGTCAACCTGCTGAAGCTGAAGTCTATCCAACCCAAATAGCTTTTAATGTATTGCCTCATATTGATGTGTTTCAGGACAATGGATACACCAAAGAAGAAATGAAAATGGTGTGGGAAACACAGAAAATTTTTGAAGATGCTGAGATTAAAGTTAATCCTACTTGTGTGAGAGTGCCTGTATTCTATGGTCACTCAGAAGCTGTGCATATTGAAACGCGCACTAAAATTACGGCAGATGACGTCAAGTCACTTTTACAAAAGGCACCAGGTGTCGAGTTAATGGATGAGCATCAGGATGGAGGATATCCAACACCAGTGAAGCAAGCTTGTGGCAGTGATCCAGTATTTGTTGGGCGAATCCGTGAAGATATTTCTTGTGATCTGGGTCTCAATTTGTGGGTTGTAGCGGATAATGTGCGCAAGGGAGCAGCGCTAAACAGTGTACAAATTGCTGAGATATTGATAAAAGACTATTTATAATTGATACTTAGTAAGGTTATTACATCTAATTTCTAGATTTTGTTATTAACTAGTTATCAATTTTTTTGTGAAGTAATATCTTGTTCCATTGTGACGCTGGGCAGGTAAGCGGGCTACTTATCTGTCCATTCTGTTTTATACTCATCAAGAAAATGACACTTTGTGCTATCACTTGAATAGATGCATTTTATATTTTTAGGCTGCTTATGTGAGCTACGTAATGGTTACCTGGGGAACTGGCAGAAAAAAAACGGGTCGGGATGAGTATGAATTCTCTGGCTGCTCAACAGAGCAAGACTTTACCGAATAATAAAGGATTGAGAATTATGGTGCGCAAGCTAGCAGTAGCAGTCGCGGCTGCCGGATTATTGACATCTGGCGTGGCGAATGCTCTTGGACTTGGGGAAATTACCCTCAATTCCGCATTAAACCAACCCCTTGATGCTGAAATAGAGCTGATACAAGTGCGGGAATTGGGGTCCTCTGAGATATTGCCGAATCTGGCAACGAATGAGGACTTCAATCGTGCGGGTGTAGAGCGCATATTCTTTCTCAGCAATCTAAAGTTTCAAACTGTCGTGCAAAAAAACGGCCGGGCATATATAAAAGTCACCAGTCGTAAGCCTGTCAGTGAACCCTATTTAAATTTTCTTGTTGAGGTGCATTGGCCAAGTGGTCGCCTATTACGTGAATATACAGTCCTTCTCGATCCTCCTACATTTAGCCAGCAGCCAGTTACTACTGTTCAAGCACCTGCTTCCAGTGCGCCTACTCAGCAACCCCGTGCTGAGCAACCAGTAAGGTCTTCTTCTGCACCGAGCAGTCAACCTGCCACTACGGGTGGCTTAGATGGTGATAATTACTCAATCCGTGCAAATGACACATTGTGGGAGATTGCTGCACAAGTCAAACCATCTCGCGATGTAACAGTTCACCAGACCATGGTTGCCATACAGGCTCTCAATCCTGATGCGTTTATCAATGACAATATCAACCTGCTGAAACGTGGCAAGGTGCTCCGAGTGCCAAGCTCAGAGCAAATCAAGCAGGTTTCGCATAATGAAGCGGTTTCGTTGGTGGCGGAACAAACCCGGGCCTGGAAAGCCGGTGATCTACAGGCACCTCAGCTTGATGCAACACGCCGCGCCTCAGCGGCACCAGAAGCTGAAGCTGGTGATGGCGATGGCCGACTGAAAATTGTTTCAGCGCCAGCTACGCCTACTGCTTCACAAGAAGAAGGTGGGGGTGACACAGGGCAAACAGGACCCTCTGCACAACAAGTTGAAACGCTACAAAACGAGCTGTCTGTTACTCAGGAAAATTTAGACAAAGCCCGTCGTGAAAACGAAGAAATCACATCCAGGCTTACTGAGTTGGAAGATCAGATTGGCACATTACAGCGCTTGCTAAGTTTGAAAGATGAGCAGCTCGCTGCATTACAGGCGAAGTTGAGTGAGCAGGAGGTTGCGACAACCCAGCCTGCAGTATCTGAACCCGAGCCTGTCAGAGAGCCAGCTGTTACTACTGAGCCAGAGCCTGAAACTGAGCCCGTTCCTACTGAGACTGTTGAGACGCCACAGCCAAAACCAGAAGTCAGCCTGATTGATCGTATTTTGCAAGAGCCAATGTACTTGGTCGGTGCAGGCGGAACAGTGGTATTAGTGGTGCTGGGCTTGCTGTTTTTGTCCCGTCGTAATGCCCGTAAAGAAGAAGAGCTGTATCAGGAATCCTTGGAAGCCGAAGCAGATACCATGCTGATCGACGAAGAGGAGGAACTAGAGCAAAAAAAAATTTCCGAGGCCGCGCTAGAGGAAGACGAGAAGCCCTCAGCGCCAGTGAAGCCTGAAACCAGTGATCCATTAGGTGAAGCTGATATTTATATTGCATATGGCCGTTTCTCTCATGCAGAAGATCTCTTACGTAATGCTATTAATGATGAACCAAGCAGGACTGATTTGCGGGTCAAGCTGCTTGAGGTTTATGCAGAAATGCAAAATGCTGATGCATTTAAGCGAGAATTTTCTGAGCTTGAAGAGTTAGCTGATCATGGAGCCATAAATAAGGCGAATGCGCTTAAAGCGAAGTTTCCCTCTGATGCTTTTGGGGTCGCAGATACAGATACAGGCATCGACTATTTTGCAGGTGACCAGGATCTGGCCAGCCTTGAAGCAGAACTGTCTGGTGATACTTTAACCATGGATGATCTGGACGAAGAGTTGAGTCTGGATGATTTGGGTTTGGAAGAGCCTTCAAGCGTTGAAGTACCTGAGGAAGAAAGTGTTGTCGGTTCATCAGATTTGGATGAAGAACTCGACTTATCCCTTGATGACTTAGAAAAGGAAGTTGATGAGTTATCTGGTGAGTTGAGCTTGGATGCACTGGATGAAGCTGCTGAAGCCTCTCAAGAAATTCACCCTCAAGAGCGGGAAGCTGGATATGCTGAGATTGAGGGGCTTGACTTTGATCTTGATAAAGAATTAGCAGAGGTTGATGCAGAATCTCAAGGTTTGGATTTTGATCTGGAAGGTATTGAACCTGCAAGTGCTGAATCATTAGACGATGCGCTTAGCCTGGATCTGGAAACAACAGATTTGGACGCAGGTGAAGTGGAAAGTCCTCTGGATGAATTTGCTCTGGATGAAGAGCTGAAACTTGAGCCTGAGCAGCCATTAGCAGATACAGAAGAGGTTGAAATGGATTTCAGCTTGGATGACCTTGAAATCGAAGATACCGATGTTGCTGCATTTGATGAGGCCTTTGATCTTTCTGTGAGCGATGAGGCGGTGGCTGGTAATGAACCTGCACCTGCTGCAGAAGCAGCTGTTACAGAACCAGAACTGACATCCGAAGAAAAAGACTTTATGCTTGGCGCTGAATTAGATGACGATTTGGCTTCTTTGGATGCGGCTACTGAAAGTTTAGCAGCGGAGTTGTCAGGTGCTGTAGGAGAAGAAGAGTCTGTAACTCAGAAAGTGGTTGAGCCTGAACCTCAAGTGAAACCTGCTCCTGTTACAGAGGCTAAACCTGAGCCAGTACCTGAAGCACCTAAAGCAGCACCTGTTGCAGAAAGTGCAGATGACATGGCACTGTTAGCGGGTGCTGATGAAACCGCTACTAAACTTGACCTTGCTCGTGCTTACATCGATATGGGAGATCATGAAGGTGCTCGTGATATCTTAGATGAAGTTATGCACGAAGGTAATGACAGTCAAAAACAGGAAGCCCAGACATTAATTAATAGTATGGGTTAAATGGTAAAAGAAGTAACTTTAGTGTCGGATTCAACTTCCCAGCCCGTTGATTCCGACACTCAGCGCTATGCCGCCAGTGTTGAATATGACGGCTCTCCTTTTCTAGGCTGGCAAACTCAAAAGCATGGGCCTTCTGTACAAGCTGCAGTGGAAGCTGCGCTGTCCAAGGTCGCTAATCACCCAGTCAGTGTTGTCTGTGCAGGTAGAACCGACACAGGTGTCCATGCGTCCAACCAAATTATTCATTTTGATAGTCCAGCCGATCGCAGTTTACGTGGGTGGGTGTTTGGTGCTAACAGTAACTTACCACCACAGGTCGCTGTGCGCTGGGTGAAACCTGTTGCCAACGATTTTCATGCCCGGTTTCGGGCGGACTACCGACGCTACCGCTATGTTATTTATAATGCGCCAGTGCGTCCTGCAGCCTTAGCAAAAGGTGTGACTTGGAATTATCGGCCTTTGGATGCAAAAAAAATGCATGAAGCTGCTCAACATTTGGTTGGCGAGCATGATTTTACGTCATTTCGTGCCATTGGCTGTCAGGCGAAAACACCTCGCCGAAATGTCACGCATCTCACAGTAAAGCGTTATGGTGAGTTGGTGGTTATTGATGTGCAAGCTAATGCATTTTTACATCATATGGTTCGTAATATTGCTGGTGTGTTGATGGCGATTGGTTGTGGTAAGCGTGCTATAAGCTGGATTCAGGACGTTTTGGCTGTACAAGATCGTACGCAAGGTGGGGTGACAGCACCACCTTATGGTTTGTATTTTGTTGATGTGGGGTATCCTGACCAATTTGGGTTAGAGCGTGGAGCTTTAGGTCCTTATTTTTTATCAGCGCTATTACCCGAGTAGTAAATGGATGGACTGTGAACGGTAATCCAGTATCTGTTTTTGTATTTTTAACAGTGGCATAAAAAAGGGCATAAGGGTGAAGCCAAGAACAAGAATAAAAATTTGTGGAATAACTCAGCCTGGTGATGCTGCCTTTGCTGTAGCAGCAGGGGTTGATGCAATTGGTTTAGTCTTTTACCCGAAAAGTCCTAGAGCCGTTTCAATTGCCCAGGCGCAGGTTATTGTTAGCAAGGTGCCTGGTTTTGTAACCGTGACAGGTTTATTTGTTGATGCTTCTGCAGAGTGTGTTTGGCAACATTTAGAGGCGATCCCGCTTGGCTTGCTGCAGTTTCATGGCAATGAATCTGCAGAATTCTGTGAACAGTTCAAACGTCCCTATATAAAGGCAGTTCGCGTGCAGCCAGGTATGGATATTAACGCGGTGATCGGGCAGTATAAAACAGCTTGTGGTATTTTACTGGATAGTTATCAGCCTGGAGTACCTGGAGGTACAGGCACATGCTTTGATTGGCAGGCTATTCCTAATGACTTGGGGCAGCCGTTGATCATGGCCGGGGGACTGACACCAGAAAATGTCCGGCAAGCCATCCAAACGCTTCACCCATTTGCGGTGGATGTAAGTGGTGGTGTTGAGATAAGTAAGGGTGTTAAAGACCATCAAAAAATTCTGGCTTTTGTGAGAGAGGTTGCCAGTGTCTGAGCATATAACCGAGGAAGTTTTAAAAAGTTTACCAGATGCCAGTGGCCATTTTGGTAAATACGGTGGCCGCTTTGTATCTGAAACATTAATGGCGGCATTAGATGAGCTAAATGAAACCTATCAGAAGCTTTCAAAGGATAAGGACTTTTTAGCTGAGTTCGACCGTGACCTTAATTACTATGTTGGTCGCCCATCACCTCTCTACCATGCTGAACGATGGTCGCGCACAGTAGGTGGCGCGCAGATATATCTTAAGCGGGAAGACCTTAATCATACAGGTGCCCACAAGGTAAATAACACAATTGGTCAGGCCTTATTAGCGAAATTTATGGGCAAGCCCAAAGTCATTGCTGAAACGGGAGCAGGTCAACATGGTGTGGCTTCCGCCACAGTGGCTGCCAGGTTGGGACTGGAGTGTAAGGTGTTTATGGGGGCGGTGGATGTTGAGCGCCAATCACTCAATGTTTACCGTATGAAGTTGTTAGGGGCCGAAGTCGAAGCCGTTCAGTCTGGCTCAAAAACGCTTAAAGATGCACTTAATGAAGCGTTGCGCCATTGGGTCACCCATGTCGATGATACTTTCTATATTATTGGCACTGTGGCAGGTCCTCACCCTTATCCACAAATGGTACGTGATTTCCAAGCGGTTATTGGCCGAGAAGCAAAGCAGCAGTGTATAGCGCAAACCGGGCGTTTACCTGATGCTTTAGTCGCCTGTGTGGGGGGCGGCTCTAACGCGATTGGCTTATTTTATCCCTTTATTGCAAATCAGCAGGTCGCTATGTATGGCGTGGAGGCCGCTGGCTTGGGTCTGTCTACGGGTAAACATTCTGCGCCTTTGTGTGCAGGACGTTCTGGTGTTCTTCATGGCAATCGAACCTACCTAATGCAGGATGACAATGGACAGATAATTGAAACTCACTCTGTTTCTGCTGGTCTTGATTATCCTGGTGTAGGTCCTGAGCATGCCTGGTTGAAAGATATTGGGCGGGCGAATTATGTGTCAATTACTGATGAGGAGGCTCTAGCCGCATTTCATAAGCTGACACAATTAGAAGGCATTATTCCTGCGTTGGAAAGTAGTCATGCCCTTGCTTATGCTGAGAAACTGGCTGCTACTATGAGGCCTGATCAGACTATTGTGGTGAATTTGTCAGGGCGGGGTGATAAAGATATTCATACTGTCGCAGCGCTTGATGGGGTCCAGGTTTAATAGGGGGAGTTATCATGAGTCGTATTCAGGACTGTTTTGCTGCACTGTCGGCTAAGCAACATAAAGCGTTAATTCCATATATTACAGCGGGGGATAGTCATCCCTCTATGACAGTACCCTTAATGCACGGTCTTGTTAAGGCGGGTGCTGATATTATTGAACTTGGCATCCCATTTTCTGACCCAATGGCTGATGGGCCTGTTATTCAGCTTGCCTGTGAGCGGGCTTTACGACATGGCATTAATATCCAGCAAGTGTTGGCAATGGTGGCTGAGTTTCGTCAAACCGATCAGTTAACACCTGTTGTGCTTATGGGCTATTTAAATCCTATTGAGAACATGGGCTATGATACGTTTGCCCTTGCTGCTGCCGAAGCTGGTGTTGATGGGGTTTTAACGGTAGACTTGCCGCCCGAAGAAGCTGACTTATTGTCCACGGCATTAAATACACATCATATTGATAGCATTTTTTTACTGTCACCCACGACAGAAGACGCACGAATTGCACAAATTGCCAAAGCCTCAAGTGGTTATTTGTATTATGTATCATTGAAAGGGGTGACAGGTGCTGCATCACTCAATGTCAGTGATGTGGCTGAGCGTTTAAATTTAATTCGACAACATACAACCCTGCCAATTGCGGTTGGATTTGGCATTAAAGACGGCGCATCGGCTCAAGCTATTTCAGCCTTGGCAGATGGTGTTGTGGTTGGTAGCGCACTGGTGTCTCAAATCGGTGCAGAACAAGAAAACCAAGATGTGGCTCTCGCCAAGGTGACAGCTATTTTGGCTGAGATGCGCCACGCAATGGATTCATAGTAATTATCCAGAACGATTAATCGCTGTTTAGCAACAATTTTGAGAGAAAACATGGCTAACTGGCTACTCGATAAAATTCTGCCATCGCTTTCACGACCTGATGACAGCAGCAAACGTCGTAGTGTTCCTGAAGGGCTTTGGAAGAAATGTATAAAGTGTAATTCCATTCTCTACGCACCAGAGTCGAGAAGAAACCTGGATGTCTGTCCTAAGTGTGGTCACCATATGCGGATTTCTGCTCGTATACGTCTTGACTACTTTTTGGACCTAGATGGTCGAGAAGAAATTGCAGCAGATTTAGAGCCTGTTGATCGTCTTAAATTTAAAGATAGTAAGAAATATAAAGACAGACTCAGTGCAGCGCAAAAACAAACTGGTGAGCGTGATGCGCTTATCGTAATGAAGGGGGCAGTGAAAGATGTCCCCTTAGTAGCAGCAGCCTTTGAGTTTTCCTTTATGGGAGGCTCTATGGGATCTGTTGTTGGTGAGAAGTTTGTGCGTGCAGTGAATATCTGTCTTGAACATCGATTACCATTGGTTTGCTTTGCCGCAAGTGGTGGTGCTCGGATGCAGGAAGCTTTATTTTCACTGATGCAAATGGCAAAAACCAGTGCAGCGCTGGAAAAAATGAAAGAGGCTGGTTTACCTTTTATCTCAGTATTAACTGATCCTGTTTATGGTGGAGTGTCTGCAAGTCTTGCCATGCTGGGTGATATCAATATTGCTGAGCCTAATGCGCTTATCGGGTTTGCAGGTCCTCGAGTTATTGAGCAAACAGTACGTGAAAAGCTGCCCGAAGGTTTCCAACGTAGTGAGTTTTTACTTGAGCATGGTGCGATTGATATGATTGTGCCGCGTTCAGAACTACGAGACTGTATTTCAGGGCTTATAGCTAAACTGGTCTATGCAGAACGTCCTGACGTAAAAGTTGAAACAAACGATCCAGTTGCAAATACTGAATACTCTCCTGAAGAGCATGCTCCAGAAAGTGAAGAAGTTGAAGGGGTGTCGGTCTCTACAACAGAATCTTATCTAACAGATGATGCAGCTGAGTCTGCTGAGCCTAAGCCGGAGTCAGTAAAGAAAGATGAAGTTTAGCTGTCTTGAGGATTGGCTACATTGGCAGGAGTCTTTACATACCCAAGAGATTGATTTGGGGCTTGACCGGGTTCAGGCTGTTTGGCAAAGGTTAGCACTTGGTAAGCCTGCACCTTGGGTTTTTACTGTCGCTGGTACTAATGGTAAAGGCAGTACCGTTGCCTTACTTAATAGCATACTGCAACATAATGGCTATAAAGTGGGGGTTTATACATCACCACACTTACGTCGTTACAATGAGCGGGTTGTTATTAACCAACAGCCCGCCAGTGATCAAGATTTTTGCAAGGCCTTTACTGCGATTGATCAAGCACGAGGTGATATTTCTCTAACTTACTTTGAGTTTGGTACCTTAGCCGCATTATGGTTGTTTGCTCAGCAAGCACTGGATGCAGTGGTGCTTGAAGTTGGCTTAGGTGGACGGCTTGATGCTGTCAATATCATTGATGCAGATGTGGCAATAATCACATCCATTGGTGTAGACCATGAAGCTTGGTTAGGTTCTGATCCTGAAGTCATTGCTGCTGAAAAAGCGGGCATATTTCGCTCAGAGCAGTGGGCGGTTTGTGGAGAGGTGCCTGTTCCTCATAGTATTTTGGCAAAAGCGGAAAATCTGGGGACACATCTATATTGTCGAGCGCAAGACTATCATGTGACGAGGCAGGCAAACCATTGGACTTTTGCGGGGATTGGCGCTGATGGTCAGCCTATTAACTGGTCATCATTGCCACCACCACAGTTAACGATGGTCAATGCAGTTAACGTTTTACAAGCGCTGGTTCTATCGCCCTTTATTCTAGATCATGAAGCACTTTGTGTTGCTTTACGGGAGACAACAATACCTGGTCGTTTTCAACGGATACCATGGCGTAACTCGCAAGGTGAGCCGATTGAGTTGATTTTAGATGTTGCTCATAATCCTCATGCTGCTGAAAATTTGAGTTGTCAGTTACAACAGTTATCTCCTACTAAGATGCAGGCAGTATTAGCTATTATGGCTGATAAGGATAGCTTGGGTGTTGTTGAGCCATTCTCTTCTATGGTTGATAGCTGGTGGATCAGTACTATTCCTGACTTACCCCGAGCTAAACCTTGTTCAGAGTTAGCGGGTGAAATGCAGTTGCACTATCGTATACAGCAAAAACCAACTGTTGCTGATGCCTTAATGAGCGCTATTGAGCATTCATCTACGGGTGAGCGTATTTTAGTGATGGGGTCTTTTTATACTGTAGCTGCAGCGATGGATGCACTTGCACTTTAGTATGCATCTTTAGCTGAAAAAAACTGTCAAAAGAAATACATTGTAAGTCGTGTAGAAAATTAACAATCAAATAGCCAGCATGACAGAATAAAGTTTAATCATGCATAATCTTTATCTGGTTTAAGTGTACTGTTGGCGTCGTACAATAGGCTTAAGTACGAGGAATCTTCATGTTTATTGATGATGGTTTAAAACAACGTGTTGTTGGTGCCATCGTTTTAGTGGCGTTTGCCGCTATTTTTTTGCCTTGGCTTTTTGATGAAAAGACGACCTATGAGCATGTGAGTGCTGAGCTACCACCACCACCACCCGCTATTGCTGAGCCTAATTTTGTTGATGAGGCCAGGGCTCAAGCAAAGAAAGAATTAGCCGCAATTAATCCAAATCCTGAGCATGTTAATGAGGTTCAGGAAGCGCCTGTTTCAGAAGAAATGTCGAAACCATTAGCTGAATTAGATACAGATAACGTCTCGTCAGAAGACTCATCTTCAGAACAGCACCAAAGTGCTCAGCCACAAGCGGTTGAGCAAAGTGCCCTTGATCAACCTAAAACGGAAGTAGTACATCATCAGGCTGATAAGAAAGATAAACCTAGCCTGGATAAAAATGGCTTGCCTATCAGTTGGACGGTTCAAGTAGGCACATTTGCAGATGGTAATAATGCTGACTCACTGGTGAAAAAACTACAGACAGAAGGTTATAAAGCTTATAGTCAAAAATTACCCAGTAGTAAGCATGGCTTGGTAACACGCGTTTTTGTTGGGCCTCGTTTTACGAAAAAACAACTGCAACCTGTTGTGCAAGCACTACAAGAAAAGTGGCAGTTAGACGGAATCATTGTGAGGTATACCCCTTAGCCAAGCTTGGGCGCTTGGCTACCATCTGTTACAATGCCCGCCAATTTCCTGACACAATGAAGTGAATATTTTTATGGCCGTGATGTTTACTTGGGTGGATTGGTTAGTTGTTGGCATTATTGCGATTTCCAGCCTTATCAGCTTATCACGTGGCTTTTTGCAAGAAGCATTGTCACTGGTTGTTTGGGTGGCGGCAGTTATAATTGCCTGGACCTTCGGTGGCAGTCTTGCGCATATCTTCAGTGATTATGTTGCGACACCTTCAGTTCAAAAAATTCTCGCCTGTAGTGTACTGTTTTTGGTTACCTTAGTCGTGGGAGGGTTGATAACCAAGCTGTTAGCTGAGCTTGTCAAAGCAACAGGACTGACAGGTACTGATCGTGTACTAGGCATGCTTTTTGGTGCGGCTCGTGGTGTTGTTGTCGTGGTATTGCTTGTGGGTATTGTTGGTTTTGCACCTGTTGAACAAGACCCCTGGTGGCAACAATCTCAGTTAATCCCTTATTTTAAAGAAATGGCTGACTGGTCTATGGATACCTTGATGACCTGGCTTCAACCAGTGCTGGACCAGGTAAGTCTTAAGCAAAAAACCACTTAGCTTTGCAATAACAGAGCCTCTAACAGGTTCTGACCTAGAAATTATAAACTATAGTTTGATCATTCAGAACTGATGAGGTAGCTGCATGTGTGGGATAGTAGGCATGGTGGCCAAGCGTAACATCAATCAAGCGCTTTATGATGCATTGACAGTGTTACAACATCGGGGACAAGACGCGGCGGGGATCGTGACATGTTCAGATCACCGTTTTTTTTTACGTAAGGATAATGGTTTAGTTCGAGATGTTTTCCGAACCAGACATATGCAGCGGCTGGTGGGTAATATTGGTATAGGTCATGTTCGTTATCCCACTGCAGGAAGCTCAAGTTCAGCCGAAGCTCAACCATTCTATGTCAATTCACCTTATGGAATAACGCTGGCGCATAATGGCAATCTGACCAATGCAGACCAGATAAAAGAACATTTATTTAAAGCCGACCTTCGTCATATCAATACCCACTCTGATTCAGAAATTTTACTGAATGTTTTTGCTCATGAATTGCAAAAGCTGAATAAACTGACACCAGAGCCTGCTGATATTTTTGCAGCGATCAAACAAGTACATCATCGGTGTGAAGGTGGCTATGCTGTAGTAGCTATGCTGGTGGGTCATGGCATTGTTGGTTTTAGAGATCCCCATGGCATACGTCCCCTGGTGTATGGTCGTCGGCAAACACCAAGTGGCTATGAATACATGCTAGCTTCTGAAAGTGTTGCGCTGGATGTTTTAGGTTTTGATCTGGTAGCGGATGTTGCGCCAGGGGAGGCGATCTATATTACTGCAGAAGGTGAGCTGCATCAGATGCAATGTGCTGAATCGCCTCAATTGACGCCTTGCATTTTTGAGTATGTTTATTTTGCACGTCCCGACTCAATCATTGATGGTAGCTCAGTTTATAAAGCGCGCTTAAAAATGGGAGAAAAACTGGCAGAAAAAATTCTTAAAACCTATCCAGATCATGACATCGATGTTGTTATCCCTATACCCGATACCAGCCGTACATCTGCCTTACAGATGGCCAACCGTCTTGGTGTTAAATATCGAGAAGGTTTCATAAAAAATCGCTATATTGGCCGTACATTTATTATGCCGGGACAACAAGAGCGTAAAAAGTCAGTACGACAAAAACTCAATGCGATTGATTTGGAGTTTAAGGGTAAGAATGTGTTGCTAGTGGATGATTCTATTGTCCGTGGTACGACCTGTAAGCAAATTATTGAAATGGCTCGTGATGCCGGTGCCGCTAAAGTGTATTTCTGCTCTGCAGCACCTGCTATACGCTTCCCCAATGTGTATGGTATTGATATGCCTTCTGCTCATGAGTTAATCGCTTTTAATCGGACTGAACAAGAGGTGGCTGAAATTATTGGGGCAGACTGGTTGGTTTATCAGGATTTGACAGATTTACAACATGCTGTGGCAGAAGGGTCAGGTGCTACCTTTGATGGATTTGAATGTTCAGTTTTTGATGGTCAATATATAGCGGGTAATATTACGGCAGATTATTTAGAACAGTTACGTCAACAACGAAGTGATGCCGCTAAAGAGAAAAAAGTAGCGGAAAATACTGTTATTGATTTACATAATGATGCTTAAATATTAAGTCGTTTGTTGTGTGTAGTGGATAAGTGGAAATAGCCATGAGTAAATATGATTATTTAGGTGAGCGTTACCAATTCGATTATTCTGCAACTGAACTTGCTACACAAGCCATTCGCATGGGCCATCAACGCAGTCCAGAAATGGAGCACGCGGAGCCTATTTATACAACATCAAGTTATGTTTTCAACTCAGCTGCAGAGGCTGCAGCATGTTTTGCAGGTGATATTCCAGGCAATGTCTATTCTCGCTATACCAACCCAACAGTGCATATGTTTGAGACACGCATGGCGGCACTGGAGGAGGGGGAAAGGGCAGTGGCAACAGCTTCGGGTATGGCTGCCATATTAAGTGTGTGTATGTCACTGTTAAAAGCAGGTGATCATGTCGTTTGCTCACGGAGTGTCTTTGGTACGACCACCACTATTTTCAGTAAATATTTAGCACGGTTTGGTGTAACCACAGATTTTGTTGCTTTAACGGATTTACCCCGTTGGCAAGAAGCAATCAAGCCAGAAACCAAAATGTTGTTTTTGGAAACCCCCTCAAACCCTTTAAGTGAAGTGGCTGATCTTGCAGCATTAAGTCAGCTTGCTAAAGCCAATGATTGTCTGTTGGTCGTGGATAACTGTTTTTGTACACCGATTATTCAGCAACCACTCAAATTAGGCGCGGATATCGTTGTGCATTCTGCCACCAAATTTTTGGACGGTCAGGGACGTTGTATGGGGGGGGTTGTTGTTGGCCCTGCTAAATTATTAGAAGAGGTCCATATTTATATGCGGGCTGCTGGTCCCTCAATGAGTCCCTTTAATGCCTGGGTTTTCCTTAAAGGGTTGGAAACGCTTTCACTACGTATGAATGCCCACTGTGATAATGCTTTAGCCCTTGCTCAATGGCTGGATGCTCAACCTGAAATAGAACAGGTTTTTTATGCTGGCTTGGAATCCCATCCACAGCATACGTTGGCTAAGAAACAGCAGAAGAAGTTTGGTGGTGTATTAGCATTTAGAGTAAAAGGTGGGCAGGAACAAGCCTGGAACTTTATTGATGCTACGCGTGTGGTATCGCTTACGGCAAATTTAGGTGATGCCAAAACAACTATCACCCATCCTGCAACCACCACACACTGTCGCTTATCTGCTGAAGAGAAAGTTCAAGCAGGTATTAGTGATAATTTAATACGGGTTGCTGTGGGATTGGAAGATATCAATGATTTAATAACTGATATGCAGCGCGGCATTGATGCCATTAAATAAACGTTACCTTTAAAAAAAGTAGAGCATCATATTTACGCTCTACTTTTTTATCAGTTGATCTGCAAGTGATAAAGGTCTTCCCTTCCACCTCTTTATAGTTTCAGCTCTATTAACCACATATAGCACTAAACTAGCACTAAACAAGATTCAAATTATTTCGACATTGTAATGAAAATTTAACATATCATAGGCACAGAGCCATCCTCAAAACGCCCCTAGCTTGAGCTAAAATTTTTTTGCGACAAAACCTGAAACTTTACGACGCGACCACTTTCCAATCAGTCATAGTTATTGACTTGCTATAGGGGGTATGTCAAAGTGAGAAATTCATATTATTGTATGATCATCGACTAGGGCTAGGAGTCTATATGGCAATTTCATTAACTAAAGGTCAGCGAATTAGCCTTGAAAAAGAGGCGGGTAAAAGCCTGCAACAAATTTGTGTAGGCGTTAACTGGGGGGCTATAGAAAAGAAAGGTTTTTTTGGTACTAAAAAAGTGCCTGTTGATCTGGATGCCAGTGTAGGATTGTACAATGACAAGAAGGAACCTGTTGATGTTGTGTATTTTGGGCAGCTCAGAAGCAAGTGTGGCTCAATTCATCATAGTGGCGATGACTTAACCGGAGACATGGATGGCGATGATGGATTAGATAATGAAGTCGTTACCATTAGCCTGCAACAAGTACCACATGAGGTTTCTGCTGTAGCAGTTGTACTTAATTCATTCCGCAAGCAAGACTTTGCAGCCATTCCATTTGCCTCTATTCGCTTATATGAAGGTACTCCTTCAAGGGTAAATAATATTTTGGCTACGTATGACATTGCAAATGACCCTTCTTTTTCAGGCTCAGTTACAATGGTATTAGGCATTTTGTATAAAAAAGATGGAGATTGGAAGTTCAAGGCTGTAGGTGAGCCAACTAAGGACCAAGGATTAGAGCAAACAATTATAACAGTTGCTCGCTCTTATATTTAACCTTTAACAATTAAGGTTGGTTGGCATGCAGTATTTGATACCTGGGCAAAATACCAAACTAGAAAACCCTATTATAACCCTTCGTGTTGAGGGTTGTTTAGGTGTTAAATGGTTATGCTTAGTATTTGATGAACAACAGCAGATCATTCATGGCCAATGTTCAGGTATCAATCAGAGCAATGAAGTGACGTGGTTAGTTCAGCCTTTTGAATTAGCTGACCATGTCAACAAGGTAAAGTTTATTGCTTATAGCGACCAAAGCTTAGCATCAACAGTTGGTCAATTAACGGTCTTATATACAGATACTCTTGCAGATCAACCGTTATTTGAGGTGAAAGCTGAATTAGTCAACCGTAGTGAATCCCTGTTAATTGTGTCAGAACTTTATCGTCACCAGGATAAATGGAAGGTAAGGTCGGTTTGTCAGGGGTTTAATGAAGGTATAGCCCAGCTAGAAAAACAGTATAATATCGCCTTGGGACAAACCGCGGAAAATGCTCATCAACGTACTCAAAAAGCCGCCCAGCCTGTGGTTTCTAAACAGCCATTTACAGCAGCAGAGCAGCATACTAACCCTATTTTAAATACAATTACTGAGGATGACTTACTGATTACCTTGAGTTGGGAAAATCAGCTAAACCCACATGACCCAATCAATAATGTGCTTGACTTTGGACCTGTTAACGACATGCGAATAGGTGCGTTTTATGAGTTAAGAAACGGTCAGCGAGGGCTAGTACAATCCTATGGTGAAGCGCGTGGTTCTTATTATGGTGTGCCTTATATTCAAGCAATTAGTAATGAGGATCAACGGATACAGCAATTGCAGTTAAATACACAATACTGGCATAAATCTTATCGTGTATTAGTTTACTGCTTTATTCTGGAAGGCTTAAGCCAATGGAATAAATTGGGTGCCAGTATAGATTTTAACAACTTAGATAAAATAAACATTAATTCCTATCGTTGTGACCAGCCGTTATGTGCTGTTGCAATGATAGAGCGAGTGGAACAGCAATATAAACTAACACCCTTGGTAGAGTTTTTTGATTCGCTAGTGGCAATGGATCAAGCTTATGGGTGGCAACTTCCTTGGTATTCACAGCAAGAAAACCCAGAATAGAGGATGGTATTATGGCAGGTGGATTTAGTAACTTTTTAAACTCATTAAAAGAAAAAGCTAACGAATTAAAAGATGATGTAATGAAGTTTAAAAGTAAAAACTTCTTAAATGCTGCAACAGGTGGTGCTGCATTAATTGCTTTAGCTGATGGAACAATTCAAGCTGAAGAAAAACAAAAAATGATCAAATTTATTGAGAGTAATGAAGCACTCAAAGTGTTTAAAACTACTGAGGTTGTGTCATCATTTACTGATCATATTAATAACCTTGAATTTGATAAAGATATCGGTGAGTCGAAAGCTTTTGAAGCATTAAATAAGTTGAGAAGCAATGAAGTAGCTTGTCGTACAGTTATGCGACTCATTATTGCTATTGCATCTTCCGATGGTGACTTTGATGATAATGAAAAATCTGTAGCTAAGAAAATAGCAGTAGAGTTAGGGCTAAATCCCGCCGAGTTTGAGTTGTAATTTTTCCAAGGCTAGGAAGTAAACTATGGAATCATTTGGTTTTCCATTGGAAGCTGTGATTGTGCTGTTTGTTGTCGTCATTGCTTCCGTTTGGTGTGACTTATTTAGTCACCGAAATTCTACTGAAATTAAATTTAAAGATGCGCTAGTGTGGTCCGTGTTTTGGGTGTCACTTGCCATAGCATTTTATGCTTATTTGTATCTACGCTATGATGCTAAATGGGCAGATTTATTCTTAACCGGTTATGTGCTGGAAAAAACCTTATCTATTGACAATATGATGGTTTTTATTGCCATTTTTGCTTCATTTGGGATTAAAGGTGCCTTACAGCATCGTGTCTTATATTATGGCATCATTGGTGCTTTGTTATTTAGAGCAATTTTTATTTCCGTGGGAACCTCTTTATTTGGCTTAAGTGTTTGGGTTGAGTTTATCTTTGGATTAATAGTCGCCTGGACTGCTGTCTTGATGTTGAAAGGAGGCGGTGATGATGAAGTAGAGGACTATTCTAATCACTGGTCAGTGCGTTGGACTAAAAAGGTAGTCCCTGTATTGCCACGCTTAAATGGAAACCAATTCTTTGTTAAACATGCCAACGTTGAAAAGCTGAAAGCAGCAGATTCAGGTTTGCAAGTAGTGGGCAAAGCTGCTTTTTATGCTACGCCTTTATTTCTTTGTTTAATGTGTATAGAAATTAGTGATATTGTTTTTTCATTTGACTCAGTGCCAGCAATTATTGCAGTGACTGAAGAGCCTTTCTTAGTTTATGCGGCCGTTATTTTTGCTATTCTTGGCTTACGTAACTTGTACTTTATGTTAGCCGTAGCTGCTAAGTACTTATGTCACTTAGAAAAAGCGGTTGCAATTGTTTTATTCTTTATCGCATTTAAATTGTGTGCGCAGGCTGCTGAACATGTTTGGGGAGTCGGCTTAAACATTTCTCATAGTATGAGCTTGTTCGTAGTGTTGGGCACTATTGCTTTAGGGGTACTTGCTTCCATTGTGTTTCCTAAAAAAGAAGCACAAGACTCAAATGAAGCTGACGTAGTTTAATATCCTCATTTTATTATTACTTGTAAGGAAAACAGAACATGGCAATTAGCTTAGAAAAAGGTGGACGTGTTAATCTGGCAAAAGAAGCGCCAGGCTTGAGCAAAATGCATGTAGGGGTTGGTTGGGATATCCGTGCAACAGATGGTTCTGCCTTTGACCTTGATGCATCATTGCTGATGGTGAATAGCCAAGGTAAAGGGATTGGTGAGGGTGGTTTTGTTTTTTACAATAACACCAAATCTGCCTGTGGTTCTATTCAGCATATGGGTGACAACCTCACTGGTGCAGGGGAAGGTGATGATGAGGTCATTAAGGTCAATTTAACCTCTATCCCTGCTGAGGTTGAGAAGCTAGTGATTGTTGTTACTATTCATGATGCAGAATCTAGAAATCAAAACTTTGGTCTCATTGAAAATGCATTTATTCGTATTTTAAATGATGATAACCAGCAAGAAGTTGTACGCTATGATTTGACTGAAGATTATTCGACAGAAACATCACTGATCTTTGGTGAAATATACAAAAAAGACGGTGATTGGCGTTTTGTTGCGAAAGGCGACGGTTTTGCTGGTGGTTTAGGTGCATTTTTACAAACTTATGGATTAGCGTAATAAAACAGCGTATCCAATGCTTAGTACCAATAAAAAGATAGGAGAGAAATAATGGGTGTTTCATTACAGAAAGGTGGTAATGTTAGCTTAGAAAAAACCGCACCTGGTATGACTAATGCGGTCATTGGTTTAGGTTGGGATGCACGTGCAACGGATGGCTCTGACTTTGACTTAGATGCTTCAATTTTTATGATTAATGAAGCAGGCAAAGTGCGTAGTGATGCAGATTTTATTTTCTATAATCAACTAAAAAGCCAGTGTGGTTCGGTTGAGCACATGGGTGACAACCGAACAGGTGAAGGTGAAGGTGACGATGAGTCGGTGAAAGTTGATTTAGCTAAAATTCCTGCCGATATTCAAAAAATTGTTATTGGTGTCACTATTCACGATGCAGAGTCAAGAAATCAAAATTTTGGCCAGGTATCGAATGCATTTATTCGTATAGTTAATGAAGCGAACAACGAAGAAGTGGTTCGTTATGATCTAAGTGAAGATTACTCAATCGAAACAGCTATGCTATTTGGTGAATTATATCGCCATGGTGGAGAGTGGAAATTTCGTGCAGTAGGTCAAGGCTTTAGTGGTGGTTTGAAGTCAATGGCAACCCAATACGGCGTTAGTGTCGGCTAATTGCACAGGAACATTTGAATTTTTTAGTATCAGGTAGGCGGTTGTGGCTGCCTGCCTCCTCTCCTTAGAAGTTGTTTCCCTCCTATGGAAAAAATCGTTGAAATTCAGTCAGGCTCGTTAGCATTCACGGTTAATCATCAGCTCAGTAGTCAACAATATGCACTGTTTGATCTATTGACATTTGGGTCTCGACAAAATCCCAAGCGTGGTTATCTTTTCATTTCAAAAGTATTAGGTAAACATATACCTTGTCAGCCTTCAGTAATGTCATGCGTTTACACTGCGTTAGCTGAACAGGTTCAGCTTGAAGCAGGGCCATGTGTAGTAGTAGGGTTGGCAGAAACGGCTACAGGACTTGGCGCTGGTGTTGCTGAGACATTATTTCAGTGTGGTCATGATGTGTTGTATACCCATACTACGCGTTATCATTTAGCTAATACACCTATTATTTTTAGTATTGATGAAAGTCATAGTCACGCCCCTGCACACATTATTTATCAGCCAACCAATCAGTTTCAACTAAAACAGGCTCAAACAGCCGTATTGGTTGATGATGAAATAACAACAGGTAACACCTTATTGCAATTGGCTGAACATTTAATTGGTTACACGGAAGGATTAAAAAAAATTGTTTGGGTAAGTTTAGTGAGTTGGCTTTCTGAGCAACGTAAGTTAGAAATACAACAGCAACTGCTTGGCGTGACAGTAGAGTTTGTCTGTCTCGTTGCTGGTCATTTCCAATTTACGCCTCGTTCGATGTACAGCAGTCAGTTACCCTCTAAAACACAGTTGTCCATATCCTCTCAAGCGGTGCTAGCAGATATACGAACAGGTATAGACTTTAACCACAGTAATAATCACTTTTATACCATTACGGGAGAAGTGTTTACTATTGAGAGTTTAACTAAGGCTGATCAATATACCGTGCTAGGGTATGGTGAGTTTTTGTATCAGCCATATAAACTGGCAGAAAAAATGGAAAAGGCTGGTTTTGATGTGTTATTTCAATCAACAACTCGCTCGCCAATTTTAGAAGGAGATGGGATTCTCCATAAAGAAGTATTTAGCGTTGAAAATAATTATGAAAATTATATTTATAACCGTCCTAAGGAGCGTATTACGATAATTGCTTATGAAACATATGCGCAGTATCAGCATTGTGGTTTAGCACGAAAAATTAACTGTATTCCTATCATTAAAGATGCAACTGAGGTGAGATAATGTCATATGTTGTTTTTACAGACATTGACGATACAGTTATACAAACAGAGCGTAAATGTTCAGCAAGCGATAATCTGTATCCAGGTGCTGTTAATAGAGAAGGGAAAGTAATCTCTTTTTATACAGAACAACAGCATAAATTATTAAATTTGTTCAATGGTGGGGTGTTAATTCCTGTCACTGGACGCAACTATGCAGCGTTGTGTCGAACTAAATTAGACTTTAAGCATGAGATTATTATCAATCATGGTGCGTTGGTATTAAATAGTAACCATATGTTAGATGAAGCCTGGTATCAACAAATCAGCCCCGAATTGTCAACGTGGCGGGTGCAGTTAGCTGAATGGGCAAAGGATGTACAGTTAATAATATCTGAACATAAGTTACCACTAAGAGTAAAAGTGATTGAAGACTTTAATGTAAGCTGTTACGTCAGTATAAAGGTAGATAATAAACAAAATAAGATTGAGGACTTTCTCTCACAGTTAGCACCTGTTGTGAATGCTGTGAACAGTCATCAAGAAACCTTGGTACATATAAATGGAAGTAACATGGCCTTGCTACCTCCTTATGCCTCAAAAGCCAATGCAGTAACTTTTCTTAAACAAAAATATCAAGCCATAGACAGCCACACGCTATTTGTAGGCGCTGGAGATAGTCTAAGCGACTTGGGTTTTATGAAGGCATGTGATTATTTATTAGTACCAAAGTGTAGTCAGATCAGTGATAGCGCGTTTGATGAGTAAACAAAGAGGTTAAGATGAAGCATCAACCATTATTGACAGGTAGCTATCACCCCGAAG
Source organism: Zooshikella harenae (assembly GCF_018837975.1). Lineage (GTDB taxonomy): Bacteria > Pseudomonadota > Gammaproteobacteria > Pseudomonadales > Zooshikellaceae > Zooshikella > Zooshikella harenae. Next base: position 38,994 of record NZ_JAGSOY010000039.1, read on the forward strand.
ATTGTCTATTTCTATTGCAAGAGGCCGTTGATGTAGAGCTTTTAACGGTAGACGAGAAAGAGCAACGGTTACAAGCAGGTGTTCATTACTCTCAAATGGTGTCAATTGAGCAAGCACCAAGTAAAGCTTACCTTGATGTATTTTATAAGTTAACTGCCAAATATAAAAAACGGCTCGCAACAGAGTTACTTCAGTTGGCACAGATACTCAGGCAGCAAAAAGGCATGACAATCACCTTGGTTTCATTAGCGCGTGCAGGCACACCCATTGGTATTTTACTAAAACGTGCCTTACACATATTAGGTGATGTGGCTGCCTCACATTATTCTATTTCAATTATTCGTGGAAAGGGTATTGACGAAGTCGCTTTACGCTATTTAAAAGCGATTAATGTGAGTGCTGAATCTGTTGTTTTTGTTGATGGTTGGACTGCTAAAGGGGCAATTACCCGTGAATTAAAAGAGTCCATTCATCACTGGAATGAGCAAAACCCTAGCTTTCAATTAAGTGATAAACTATGTGTCGTATCAGATATTGGATATACAGCACACTATGTCGCAACTCATGAAGATTATGTGATTCCTTCAGGTATTTTAAATAGTACAGTTTCTGGTTTGGTGTCAAGAACAATTCGTAACCCAGAAATATCAGGTTTTCATCAATGTGTCACTTATAGAGACCTACAACAGGATGATTTAAGTAACTGGTTTATTGACGAAATTACCAGTGAAATGGCACAGGTGAACCTCTCATCACTGGCTATACCTAACCTACTGAACCAGCAAGCTCGAGAACAAAAGCGTCAAGTGGTGCTCAGCTATTTGGCCAAAGTAATGAAAGCCCAGAGGATTGAAGATATTAATAAGGTTAAACCCGGTATTGCTGAAGCAACTCGGGTAATGTTGCGTCGAATTCCAGACCTATTAATGTTAAAGAGTAGCCAGTTAGAAGATGTTGAACACTTACTTATTTTAGCCAAAGAAAAGCAAATAAGAGTTGAGATTGATGCCACAATGCCATTCAATGCATTAGCGCTAATAAAAGATTTAACAAGGAATCACTCATGAAACATGCTGAGCAACTGTATTACAGGTTAGGGGCAACCCTATATATGCCAGCCATCATGCCTGATCTGGCACAGCGCTTAACGACAACTCAAGCAGGATCTGTCGTGCTTTGTACTGAGGATGCGATTTCGGAGCATCAAATAGAGAGTGCTTTGAAAAACATTGACAAATTGCTGATGAGTTTTCCGCAGATCAGAACCAATTTGTTTATTCGTGCTCGATCCCCGCAGGTATTATCCAACTTATTATCCTTAGAAACCATCGGGCAAATTAAGGGATTTGTGATACCTAAAATAGACCACAGTAATGTATATGAATACAAGGAAGCGATTGAGGACTCGGGTAAAGACAAGTTTTATTTAATGCCAACGATTGAAACTGAAGTAGCATTTGATAACCAAGAACTCATTCGGTTACGAAAAATAATTGATACTTTCTCTGTAGGAATTCCCTGTTTTCGTATAGGAGGTAATGATTTACTCAACCTGTTAAATATTAAGCGACCTGATTATGTCACTATTTATGAAACACCAGTAAGGATTGCTATCGATAACTGCATTACAGCATTTAGGCCTTTTGGTTATCAACTATCTGCACCTGTATTTGAATATATTGATGATGAAAACTTACCTCTTCTCAAAAAAGAACTGATGCTTGATCGAGCTTATGGTTTTCACAATAAAACAGCTATTCATCCCATTCAAGTCCCGCTGATTCAAGAAATTTTATCATTTAAAAATGACGAAATTGATTTAGCGAAAAAAATTATATTGCACCAAGATAAAGCTGTTTTTAAAGAAGCTGGACAAATGTGTGAACCATCAACCCATATCAATTGGGCAAAAAAAGTACTGTCTATTGATGGGAGAAAATGATTGATGAAAAAGTCACTGGGAAATAAGTCTGTATGGAATAAAGTATGTGCTGCCTTGGTGCAACAAGCAAGACAAAAAAACAAGCTTACTTTTCGTGAATTGGCGGAACTTATCAAACAGAAAACTAATATTGATATTGAACCTAATAATCTAGCTAATAGAGTTAATCGAGGTAACTTTTCGGCATCATTACTCATTGCTATTTTTTTTGCTATGGAAGAGCCTTTACCTAGTCAAGTTGATTTGGAAAGAGTCGTAATTGAAGTCACAGAGTAAAGTTTTCAAACTAAACAACCATCTACTTTCAGTAGCTGGTTTGTGATAAGGATTTGAACTCAGGGTACGGGGCTAAGTCCCGTTGATAGCAAGCCTTTCACCCTAAAAATTTCTCTTGCCCAAAATGAAGGTCCCAGTACCTTTTACATAATGTGTTGGGCTAGTAATGCTTATTAATGGGTATTGTGTCGGTAGTTATTTAACTCCTGTTGTAACCAGAAAGCACTGTTTTTAACGATCTCTCCTTGACAATGGACATGATAGAACTTACCTGAAAGTGTACTCTTGGTTGCACTATAACGTATAAAGTCTTCAGTGATCCTTATTTTGCTTTTGAAGTGATTATATTTATTTTGAATATGCTCGGCAGCCTGAGTACCAGTAAATATTTTACCATTTCTTTCATATTTACATGAGGTTTTTTTAACATAATTTAATAAATGTGCTATTTCTTGCTTGGTTTTTGGCATTATGTTGGCTATAGCCAAACTTCCATAAAATAACGTAATTAGAGTTACTATAATTGAGCGTTTCATGCAAATGTCATCGATGACTTGAATATGGTTTTAATTTGGGTTTGAATTAAAGTTATTTACTCAATAGTTAGTATATCTTCTTATTTATTAAGTGATATTGTATTGGTTGGGTTTTTAGAGGTTAACACTTATTAAAGAATAAATGTTTTTTGTTAAAAAGTATTTTTAAAGTTGTCATGTATATTGTTTACTCGATGAATTGTTAATGGCTATTTGATAGGTTTTAAAAATTGTTGGTATCGGTATTTTTGTCTTTATGAAAGGCGGAATGCTATTTAATTTTTAGGCTTTATTAAATAGGTATGTTCCGTACTTGGTAGTACTAATAAAAGAGGCAGGACGGTCAGTAGTAGTTGACAGCCCAGCCGGCGCTTTTAAAACAACGATTGTTGTTATTGCTAGTTTTGATCTGACTAGCTCCACTAAAAATCCTTTGTTGTGGGTATGTTGCTGATAGCTTAGCAAACCTTAACAGGCTTTTCCTGATTTAAGCATTACAAGTCGTTTGTTTGCCGTATTCTGACGTCATTGATCAGTGAAACTAATACGAAACTTATTAACATGAGTAAGTACCATGAACTCAGTTTTGAAATCGAAACCATTTGCCATTCAGCTGATTGATTAGGATATAGCCATATATTTGTAAAAGTAGCAATGTTTTCAGCAAACCATATAAATAAAGCAACTAAAAACCAACCAAATACAAGAGGCATTTGACGGTGCGTTTTGATAATTTTGAAATAAATCTTTATACGATAAAATAAAAATATCGTTAACCCAAGTAAAAGCCACCTAACATCCCATATATAATGGTGAGAAAAAAAGTTTATGTAAATTAGTGTTACCAATATTCCAGTGGCTTTTTTTGAGGGATAATGTGAATATTCAAACTCAAAGATACGCCAAACACGGGCGAGGTAGCTGCCGACAGCACTATACATAAATCCTGTGAATAATGGTACGTTGCCAATACCAAAGAGATATTCTTCAGGGTATGACCATGACTGAATCGCATCTGATGTTTTAAATAGTTCCATAACAGTTGCTACAATATGGAAAACGATAATGACAAATGATTCTCGAAGTGTCTCCAGTTTGGTTATTAACAGTAGAAGTTGAAATATGATGGCTGAAATAAAAATAAAGTCATAGCGGTGTAGATTTTCCAACGGGTACCAGTAACTTGTTACAATCATTGTAAATAACAGGAACCCACCAAATATACTGGCATAGGCTTGCTTTAAGCCAAAAAGCCAGAGTTCGTTAATGATTTTTTTAAACGGCATAACTTCATCAGGTGTTAACGACTAAAGAATATTGCTTCTTTGATTCAATGTGACCTATAAAGGGTGAGCATGGGCTGAATCTTAAGCTTGCCGATTATAGTGGATTTCTTGGATGGCTATTCGTTAACTGAAGCCAGTTCAGCCGCTTTGGTATATTTTACACATCGTTTTTATGCACAATTTCGCAGTTATACGCTTTGTGAATGATGTTTATACCTATAAGACACAAGGACTTTGTTGTTCATCTTAGCGGAAGAAAAAGAAATTTTAACAGGGACGTCGTTATGGGTAATAGGGTGATTTTTAACACTGAAAACGTATAATGAAATCTCCGGCATAGCCGGAGGTGGTTTTAATCTTCATATACGTTATCAATGGTTACGATTTCATCTTTATTTATTGTACGAAGACGACCATCAACATCTTCATATTCGTAAAAACCAGTTTCCTCATTAAACATAACCTCATCAGGTGTTGTGACAGATGAGCCATCCTTCATTTTTATCACTTGTGGCGATGCGCAACCCGCTAATAATCCAATAAGACAGGATGCAAGTAGAATTTGTCTCATTCCGTTTTCCTCATTGCTTTATGGTTAAAGTAAACGCTGTGTTGAAAATGGGAAAGTTTCAAAAATCTAATCTTTGAGCATAAAATATTATCGCAACATTATTGTTATTACAACGCAATGAAAAATATTAAACTAAATGGAACATTGGTTTGGGTTTTTACTTTCAGCTTTCATTGAAATTAAGCGAAGCTAAAGCACTTCTATACCAAAGGTTTCTGTTTGTTTACATATACCCTTCACGAATCATTTTTAGGGTTTGTTGTCAGCGTTCTTCACCCCAGTCACTTATTAATATAAGCTCCTGGGGCTTCATCACTTGACGGCCGCCCCTAAAAACCCTTCGTCATGGTTATATTTATGTCAAAACAGAGATTTTTAATCCATATAACTTTCACTATGGGTTTATAGACTATGGTAAAAACCACAATAACTAAGTTAATGGTGAGTTCTAAATGACAAGGAAGAATTTCTGGAAATATTTTTTTTCTGCCATGATTGTGTTATTACCTATTGCATCATTTTCAACAGATATACTCAAACAAGAGTACAGTGCAACCCAGACCATTAAATCAGATTCTGGGCCATTTGCAGGGGAAATAGTGAGTAAAGTGTATGTGTCTGGTAATAAGGAGCGTACAGAAACCAAAATGGGTACACTGAACATGATCACCATTGTTCGCCCTGATAAGCATGTTGCCTGGTTATTAAATCCAAAGAATAAAACATTCCAGGAAATCGATATCAACAATGCTACAAGCTTTGCCTACAAGCGGTATTTTGACAAGTCAACGTTAAAGCATGTAGGGAATGAAACGATTAATGGCATTAAGACGGTAAAATATAAAGCACTTTCAACTGAAGAACATTTACTGGGTTACCTATGGGTTTCTGCAAATGGGATTCCTTTGAAAATTGAAAAAAAGGAAAATGCTATTCATGGACAATCTAGAGCTTTGATTACATTACATGATCTTAAGATCGAAAGACAACCTTCAAGTTTGTTTGAGATACCACAAGGTTTCAAGCAGGGCAATCGCATATAAACTCTACCTTTATAAAAGCCATTTTCTAAAGCAC